>JAYGGE010000023.1:0-4936 GCA_046581505.1 Verrucomicrobiales bacterium
CAGCAAGCGTCCAACTCCCTGCGGGGATGCATGGAGTCGCCTGGAGAATACACCGGACGCTGGCTTCGACCGGATGTGGCCACTTTTGGTATGCCCAACTCCATTGCTCTGGACGACTCCCTGGTCATCAACGAAATACTCTACCACGCCTATCCCAATCCCGGCACTACGGACACGCCGCCGACTTTTGGGGACGAAATCCTCCTGCCCATCGACGCCAGTTGGCGATACAATGAGAACAGCGCAGGCGGAGGTCTGGCCTCAGGTTGGCAACTTAGTTCTCACACCGTGGACAACATCAACTGGTTCTCGGGTCAAGCGCTTCTTGGTAGAGAAACCTCCGCTTTGACCGAGCCTATCCGGACAACCCTCACGGTTTCCCAGCCACAGATTACTTACTACTTTGAAATCGAGTTCGAATATACGGATGATCCCGCTCAGTCCGAGTTGAGCTTGCGTCACTTTATCGATGATGGCGCCATTTTCTATCTCAATGGCGTGGAGGTTGAGCGTTTCAATCTTTCTGGAGGAGTGGTTACTCCCGCCACGCTGGCATCTCCCGGTGTCAGCAATGCCGCAATTGTTGAGAGTTCCATCTCCAGCAGTAGCTTGGTCAACGGCACGAACCGTCTCTCAGTCGAAGTGCATCAAATTAGCGCTACCAGCAGCGACGTGGTCTTTGGCGCTGAGTTGGTGAACCGGCAACAATTAACACCACTAATTCCCGGCATTCCCTGGCAGCCCGATCCCGAGGAATGGATCGAACTGCACAACCGGAGCGACCAGGCAGTCGACCTTGCCGGTTGGGGCCTGGAGGGTGGCGTCAGCTATACATTCCCGGCGGGCAGCAGTATCCCTGTGGGAGGCTATCTGGTGGTCGCCGAAAATGCCACAACACTGGCAGCGAAGTTCCCCGCCATCACAATTGCCGGCCAGTTTTCCGGCGGCCTTTCCAATAGTGGCGAGCAAGTAGTGCTTGCTGATGCGTTGGGCAATCCCGTTGATGAAGTCTTTTATCGTGATGGAGGCAAGTGGCCTGAAATTGCGGATGGCGGCGGCTCGAGCCTGGAGTTGCGCGACTCAGATGCGGACAACCGCTATCCGGAGTCGTGGGCGCCACACGACACCGGTAGCCTGTCATCCTGGCAGACATACACATATCGCACGGTGGCCGAGAGCGATGGCCAGGGAAACAATGTCTACCACGAGTTTCTCCTGGGACTACTCAACGCCGGAGAGCTGCTGCTCGACGACGTCAGCGTCATCGAAAACCCGGACAGTGCCGCCGTTCAGTTCATTCAGAACGGCAGTTTCCAAGGTGATGCCGTTGGTGGTAATGCCAACAAATGGCGTTGCGTTGGCACACACGGAAGCCACGACCGCACAGTCGTCGTCAACGACCCGGACTCACCGGGAAATCGCTGCCTCCACGTCGTCGCCACCGGCCCCACCGGAGACAAACACAACAAAATCGAGACCACTTTTGCCAGCGGCGAACAGGTCGTCGCCGGGCGCGAATACGAGATCAGATTTCGTGCTAAGTGGTTGAGCGGAAATAATTTGGTCAACACCAGGCTCTATTTCAGCTACGCCCAAAAGACGACGCCGCTCGACGTCCCTGGAACCTGGGGGACTCCCGGAGCGGCCAACTCTGCAACTGTCACCAACCTCGGACCTGCTTACTCGGAAATGCAACACGAGCCCGCCGTTCCCGATGCAGGTGAACCCGTCACGGTGTCGCTCACGGCATTCGATACCGACGGCATTGGAACGCTTGCCTTGTTCTACTCTGTAAACGGAGGGGCCTTCACTTCGTCGGCGATGACCTCGATAGGTAATGACCGCTACAGCGGGACCATTCCAGGACAAGCCAGAGGTCAGGTGATTCAGTTTTATGTCAGAGGGCAGGACTTCGCCGGAGGGGTTTCCCATTTTCCGGCGGCAGCCGAAAACTCGCGGGCTCTAATCCAGGTGAACGACAATCAGGCCCGGCTCGCTCAGCTCCACAATCTTAGAATCATCATGTTGAGTTCGGACACCTCATTCCTCTTCCAGAACACCAACCGCATGAGCAATGACCGGCTTGGCGCCACTGTCGTCTATGATGAAAAAACCGTGTATTACAATGTCCGGGTTCGCCTCAAAGGCAGCGCCTTTGGACGGTTCAATGGCGGCCACTTCGGCTTTAATATCGAGTTCGACCCGGACAACCTCTTTCGTGGCGTCCACGGAACCATCTCTGTTGAACGCTCGAATCCGATCAAGGAAATCTTTGCTAACCATCTGTTAACTCGAACCGGCACTCCGGGATTCAGTGCGCTCAATGACGTCGGCCGGCTAATTGCTCCAAGTGCGACGGGAACCTGTCTCTTTGCGATGGCCCGTCAAACTTCTGAGTTTTTCGAAGGACTGTTCGGGGACAACTCCGATGAGGGAACGCTTTTTAATCATGAACTGCTCTACAACCCAAATGGAACTACTGGTGGTGCGGAAGGCTTCAAGATCAACAATCCCTACAATCACACCGGCGGCCGCTACGACCTGCGAGACCGTGGACCCGATCAGGAACCATACCGGTGGGGATTTCAAATTCGAAGCCAGAGAGACCGCGACGACTACTCTTCCATTGTCGGCGCAAACCGGGCCATGTCGCTTTCGGGTCAGGCACTGCAAGACGCCGCCGAACCGCATGTGGATATCGACCAGTGGACACGCGCCTTTGCCGCCATGTCGCTTATTGGTAATGACGACACTTACAGCAGGATTTGGGAGCACAATCTGAGATACTATGCCCGCCCAACAGACAACCGCCTCATCGTGCTCCCTTGGGATCTCGATCGTGCTTTCCAACTCTCCACGAGTGCCTCGCTCATCGGAGGCAACAACGTCGCCAAGCTACTGAATTTTCCGCAGAACCGGCGTCGCTTTTATGGACATATCCTGGATTTGGTGGAAACGACATTCAATAACAGTTATGCCTCCTCCTGGGCAAGCCACCTCGGATCGGTAACCGGATCCAGTGCCGGCGGCTATCTCAGTTTTGTAAACAGCCGGGCAAGCTTTGCCATGTCGCAACTTCCAGCTTCCATACCCTTCACCATCACCACCAGTGGCGGGGCGGGCTTTTCTGTTCCAGGAACGAGCACGGTCCTTCGGGGGAACGGCTGGATAGATGTCGCCAACATTAAAGTTAATGGTCAGCCTACTGCGCTCAACTGGATCGATGACACTACCTGGGAGATCACAGTGCTGCTATCAAGTGGCCCCAACGCCCTGGCACTCAGCGCAGTGAACCACCAGGGCGAGGACGTTGGGACTGACGCCATTACAGTAACCAATACCAGCACCACCGAATTGGCCGACTCCACCAACACGATCATCAGCGAACTTCATTACCACCCCGCCGATCCCAGTTCAGTCGAAATCAACGCCGGGTTCATCGATGCTGACTTCTTTGAGTTCGTTGAGATTACCAATATTGGTGAGAACACGATCGACTTATCAAGCGTGAGGTTTACCGACGGTATCCTCTTTGGCTTTTCCAACGGGACGACGCTCGCTGCGGGTTCTAGCCTTATCGCCGTCGCCAACCAGGCGGCCATCGAGTTCCGATACGGGGCGACCACAGCCACCATAGTCGGAGACTACGCCGGAAACCTCCGCAATAGCGGCGAACACATCCGCCTTGAGGCGGCCGACGCCTCGCCCATTGCCGACTTCACATATGGCGATGATTTTCCATGGCCGGAAAGCGCAGACGGTCCCGGCTACAGCATGATCCTCGCAGGCGGCGACCCGACCATTCCACTCAATTGGCGACCAAGCACTGCCCTTGGAGGAAATCCAGGTTCCAGCGATACTATCGCTTTCAGTGGCGCCCCTGCCGACATCCTGTCCTACGCCCTCTCCTCTGATATCATCGTCGGAATTGCCGCCGACACGTTCGTGCTGACGCTCGATCAAATCCTCGCCGCCGACGATGCGGAGATCATTGTGGAATACTCCATGGACATGGTCACCTGGACGGTGGCGCCCGGAATAGACCTTATCTCCCGCGACAACAATGGCGATGGCACCGCCACACTCTCATATCAAGCCCCTCTTCCTCCTAGCACAGCTCCGATCCACTTCGCAAGAGTTCGAATCGCGCTCCGCTAGACGGGTCAACTCCTTGCTCTTGAGATTTTCCAATTCTTCGAGCGCGATGATCGACCTCATGGCCGGTCAAGTTGATCAGCGAGAAGCCTTACACTGACCCTTGCCCTTGCAGGGGATAAAAGGTTCATGCGTATTGCGCTGGGTGAGTAGTCACTGAACCCCAATCAAGCGACCTGCATCGTGGGGAGTGAGTAGCCACCCTGAACCCTGAGCCACGCGCCCTTGTGCGCTGTGGGGTGGTGGTGACTCGCTACTCCTCAATAGCCCGCAGGAACCATGTTGCACCGCCGGCGGGGAAGCTGCGTTGAACCCTGTCGCCGTTGCCGGTGATTCCTGATTCACGTGTCCGCCACCTTCTCATGTCGGCTGATTCCTCGATCGTGTAGCTTTTGCCGCTCTTGGTGGGGAAGCTCAGCACCACCTGCTTAACGGGTGCCGTATGTTGCGGAGTCACACTAATGTTAAGCCTGAAGCGCGGGGTGCTTTGAGCGCTCGCCGGTGAAAAGCTCAACTTGACCTCATCACCGTCATTCCAGCCATCGCCGTCACTGTCGGCATTACGCGGGTCGGTGCCGGTGTCGGTGGCACTGACAAAGATACCGGTACCCGTTTCATGGATATCGAGGAGGCCATCCCCATCGGTGTCCGCGTTCGGATCGATCGCAGGTTGGGTGACGGTGTGGTAGACTGGGTCACCTACTGGTAGCAGACCGGGCCAACGGGCGAATTTCAGGGCGCTGTTGGTGACGTCAAGATACGAGATGGCAGGATTCCCTGA
>JAYGGE010000024.1:0-14560 GCA_046581505.1 Verrucomicrobiales bacterium
GTTCGGAAGATATTTGTTGCCCCGATGTTTCCGCTGCCGTGCTGGCGGATATCAATTCCGTGCATCTTTGAAATCCAGAATCCAAACGGCAGTGAGCCTATAAGGTAGGATCCTGCCATGCAGATGAGTATAGTGATGTAGGGTTCTTCCAAAATTCCAGGTTGGTTAAGGCTATGCGTTCAGGGCTTTTCTGACCTCGTTCAGCGGCAGGCAATTGATAATGTCCCCGGAAGTAAGCCAGCCTTTCTGTGCAATGTTCACTCCGAACTTAAGGAACTGAAGATGTGCGGTATGGTGGGCATCAGGGTTGATTGAACATTTAACTCCTTTTTCACGGGCATGCTTCCACCATCGCCAATCCATATCGAGACGTCTGGGGTTTGCGTTAATTTCAATGATTGTTGCGTTGGCGGCACAGGCATCGATTACTTTGGTAACGTCCACAGCGTAGGGCTCACGGGTCAACAGCAGACGGCCGGTGAGGTGGCCGAGCATGGTGATGTGGGGATTCTCCACCGCACTGATGATACGGGCAGTCATTTCGTCTTCCGGTAGCGTAAACGCGTTGTGTACTGATGCCACAACGTAATCAAGTTGGCCGAGAACCTCATCCGGGTAGTCAAGGGAGCCGTCCTTGAGGATATCACATTCAACCCCGGTAAAGAGTTTGAATTCCTTGCCAAAGGTGTCATTGAGCCGCCTGATCTCCTCGGCCTGGGCCAGCAGTTGTCCGGCATCGAGCCCGTTGGCCTGGAAGGAACTCTTTGAATGGTCGGAAATCCCGAGATACTCCAGACCCAGTTCGCGGGCGGCATCCGCCATTTCCTGCAATGAACATTTGCCATCACTGGCGGTAGTGTGGTTGTGGAATGTTCCCCGCAGGTCTTCAAGTTTCACCAGGGAGGGGAGTTCACCTTTTTCAGACACTTCAATTTCACCGGTATTTTCCCGCAAAGCCGGTGGAATTAAATCCAGTGAAAGGGCGGCGTAGAGGTCTTCCTCGGTACGTATGGGTTTGCGGTGCAGTGGTTGTGGCTTCTTGTCGCCGGCGGGTGTCAGCCGATACTCATTGAGAGTGTATCCAAGTTTCAATGCCCGTGAGCGCATTGCGATGTTGTGCTCCTTGCTGCCGGTAAAGTAGTTCAACGCGAAGGGGTATTCTTCAGCCGATATCGTGCGCAGGTCGCACTGCAGACCGGAGTCGAGAAATACAGTTGATTTTGTTGATCCCTGCACACTGATTCTGGCGACTTCAGGCATCTCCACGAACAATGACATGATCGCTTCGGGATGTTCTGTGGAAACGATAAAGTCAAGATCATGGAGCACTTCCTTGCCGCGCCGGTAACTGCCGGCAATGGCGGCTTTCATGGTGTCCGGGTGCTCGTGCAGGGCGGCGAGTATGCGTTCGGCACTATCGGCTACATCCCCATACCGGAACTGATCAGCGTGTTGCCGGCGAAAATCAATTGCATCAAGAATCTTCTGGGAAGATTTGGCTCCGAAGCCCGGCAACTGTGCGGCATCGCCCGACTTGCAGACTTTCTCGAGATCAGCAATTGAAACGACGTTTAGCTTATCATAAAGGGCCTTGATCTTTTTTGGGCCAAGGCCGGAAATTTCGAAAAGGTCAAAGATTGTTTCAGGAAATTCAGCCCGGAGTTTTTCGTAGTAGCCAAGTTTTCCGGTGGTGGCAATTTCATTCAGTTTTTCGGCGAGGGCCTTGCCAATGCCCTTGGTGTCGCCAAGGTCGTTGTCCTTCGCTTTTCGAATAATGTCGCCGCTGTAGGTCGCCACGATTTCTGCACCGGTACGGTATGCCCTCACCTTGAACGGATTTTCACCCTTGAGTTCAAGTAACAGGGCTATGTTTTCCAGCGTGTCGGCGATGGATTCGCGGGTGGTCATAAATGTGGAGGGTAGATTACCCGTGAGGATTGAAGGGGGCAACGCGAGAGGGGAGCAATTAAGCACTGGCAGTAGTGAGGGCTATGGCTCCTGTTTTACCTGAGTGGGGCAGTAATTATATTAAATTATTGGAAAACTAAGCAAAACTTTGTAAATTTAACGTTGCTCAGCACCTTATCCGGGCTTCTTGATACCATTTTAGGAAACTTTTTTTAATTTCTCCTTTTGAAACGATTGTGATCAACCAAGAGCCTGGAAATCGGAGCAACCTGTCCGAATCAACCAAGGGGAGTGGAGGGATTGAACTGTCGCGGCTGCTTATTGTTGAATGGGACGGTCGCCAGAGGGAGCAACTCGCCAGTGTGGCCGGGGAATGCGGCTTTGACGTAACGTCATGCTCCACTCCGGCGGAGGCAAAGCAACTGATTAACGCCACACCCTTTTCCGGGGTGGTATTTGACGAACAATTATACAGAGAGCCACTTGAAGAGTTTGTCGCCTGGCTGGAATCGCTTGGCGAGAAGAAGCCTTATGTCATTGCCGTTATTGATACTGAAGTGTCCGGAGAATTAACGGATCTTCTGCGTGGTGGAATTGATGACCTTTTGCTTAAGCCTGTTAATTCCGAGTTGTTAAAGGCTCGCCTTGCGGTCATGGAGTGCCGGGTTCTTGAGCAGGAACGCAGGCATCAGCAACTGGCCAGGCTGCGGCGGGCACAGGGTCGCTATGAGAATCTTTTTCTTGAATCTCCGGATGCTATCATTGTCCTCAAGAATCGTCAGGGCAAAGTTATAGGTGTGAACAGGGCGGTGAAATCAATCCTTGGCTATGACGGCAAATCACTGCTCGGTAAATACATGTCACTGGTGTTTCCCGATATTTTCGGCCGGGACGGGCAGGCCTCGCGCGGGGATGTCTTGAGTGGTGCAACTGTGCTACAGGCGGTTGCCTATCGCCGACCGGATGGCGGCAGCAGTTATCTGGACATAATGATGTCAACTGTACCCTGGGACAGGGGTTATGCGGTGATGATGGTATGTCGTGATGTGGGAAGCCGCGAGGGATCCGAGGGCGAGCGTATCCAAAGTTCGAAGGATAGGGCGCTTGAGTGTTTTGCAGGTGGGGTTTCGGGAGAATTTGGTGACTTGTTGACCTCACTTGGAGGTAATCTGACACTTCTTGAATCAGCTCCATTCCTCAACGAGGAGGCACGTGAAATCATCACGCGCGCGCAGCATGCCTGTGAGCGGGGGCGGGAACTCACGGTGGAGATTGCTGCCCTTGCGGGAAGTTCGCGTGCTCCGAGGAGCGAGAGAATTGAACTTCCGCGTCTGGTTGAGAAGGTAGTGCAATTTGCGCTGTTTGATTTTGAGGGAGTACGTCCCCTGTTCAAGATACAGGAATCACTACCCTCTGTAATCGGTGATGATAGACAGATTAGCCGTCTGGTTGCCGCTGTGGCAAAGAATGCAGGGGAGATCCTGACCAAGACCGGTTCGGATTCCGGTCAGCTTCGGGTTGAGATTTCGCAAATCAGCATCGGGAGTGAAAGCGGTTTTCCCCTGCAGGCGGGATTATATGTCCACCTGGCATTTAAGGATAATGGCCCCGGTCTTTCCGAAACGGATTTGCGGAGGGTATTTGATCCTTATTTCAGCCGTAACGGGGGCGGCAGGGGAATCGGGTTGAGCCAGGCAGCAGCTATTGTCCGTTCACATGCCGGGCATATCCAGGCCAGTTCAAAATTAGGCGAGGGTTCTTGTTTTGATATTTATCTCCCGGCAGCAGAAGATGCGGCACAATTACCGGCAGCTAGACAAGCTGGCGTGAAGCCGATGCGGGTATTGGTTCTTGACGATGAACCGCATATTCGTGCAGTCCTGGAAAAAGCTCTTACGCGGGCAGGGCATGACGTGTTCTGTGCGGCGACCGGGGAATTGGCTTTGAGCGCATTTGAAAAAGCTGAGGATTTCGGAAAGCCTTTTGACGTATTGCTTTTTGATCTTGATATTCGTGGAGGAATGGGTGGCAACCAGACCCTGGCACGCATCCGGGCCGGGCATCCTGAAGTACGGGCTATCGTGACTACCGGTTATGTGGATGATTCAGTATTGGTGAATTATCTTGAGCACGGATTTTGCGGCGTGCTGACCAAACCCTTCAGGATTGATCATCTAGTTGCTGCCGTTGAGCGTCTGGGAAGCGGTAACCCGGGCTAGCTTTCCAACTCGACCCATCTGCATGGGGTCATGAGAATAGCAGTGTGCTGCTAGAGACAGAGCAACTTTGCACTGTGGATATTCTCATCGGCGAGTAATTCATCGCGAGCTGAGGAGGTGAGTTCAGCATCAAGGTTAATTACTGTTAAAGCGCGTTTGCCGACCTGGTTTCGGCTGAGCGACATGCCGGCTATGTTTGCCTTGTGGTTTGCGATTACAGTTCCGATCGTTCCGATTACCCCGGGGACATCGGTGTTGCTGACAATGAGCACGTGTCCCACGGCATCTGCCTCGACCCTGTACTCGTTGATTTTAACGATGCGCGGGGAGGTGCCGAAAAAGGTTCCCGAAACGGAAGCTTTTTCTTCCGCGGCATCGGCAATAATCTCGATCATCTCGGTAAATTCACCTGCGTCAGACGGCCGGGTTTCGCTGACAGTCAGGCCGCGCTTTTCAGCAACCCCCGGGGCATTGATATGATTTACGGATTCTCCGCCACAAGCACGTTCAAGGTATCCTTTGAGTGCTGCCCGGGTGACAAGGGCGGTATCCAGTTCGGCCATTTTTCCGGAATAAGAAATGGTTAAAAACTCCACCCCCCCGGGAGCCAGTTGCGAGAGCATTTTTCCCATGGCCTCAGCGAGATCAAGATATGGGCCGAGCAATTCAGCGGTCTTGCCGTCGATACTTGGCGTATTAATAGAGTTCACGATTGTTCCTTCAATGAGGAAATTACGGATGTTGCGCGAGATTTCTATTCCCACGTTCTCCTGTGCTTCCGCGGTGGAGGCTCCAAGGTGAGGGGTGAATATAATTTTATTCGATTGCAGCAGGGGATAACCTGCAGGTGGAGGCTCGCTTTGTTCATAGACATCGAGAGCGGCACCGGCAATATGGCCTGAATTGATTGCCTTGAGCAGGGCCTGTTCGTCGATCAATCCTCCGCGGGCACAGTTGATAATACGGACTCCGGGCTTGCATGCCTTGAGCAGATCGGTGTTGATGATGTGTCTGGTGTCATCAGTTAGCGGCATGTGCAGAGTGATGAAATCGGCATTTTCAACAGCGTCCTCTAACTCCTGGAAGAGTTCCACCTGGAGTGCACGGGCCCGGCTTGGAGACAGGTAAGGATCGTAGACAACTACGCGCATCCCGAAGGCGATTGCCCGGCGGGCAAACTCGGTACCGATACGACCCATGCCGAGTATAGTGAGAGTTTTCTTGTTTAATTCGACTCCATTGTAGTCTTTCCTGCCCCAGCCTCCGGCGCTTACAGTGGCATGTGCCTGGGGAATATGGCGTGCGAGAGCCGCCATCATGCTGAAGGCGTGTTCTGCTGTGGAAATGGTATTTCCGGCAGGGGTGTTTACCACAATTACCCCGTTTTTTGTCGCGGCGGGGACATCAATGTTGTCAACACCGACCCCGGCACGCCCGACAATCTTCAGGTTTTTCGCCGCGTTAAGCACATCGGCCGAGATCTTGCTCCGTGAGCGGACTATAATTGCTTCATAGGCGGCAGCATCAGCCAGCAGGTCATCAGGAGAAATTCCAATGCGAACATCAACATCGAGTGCCTGATCCGCCTGCAATTCATTGATTCCTGCATCAGCGATCGGATCGGCAATGAGAACCTTGTGCTTGGTCATGGGCGGCATCAATAGGGGGGTGTGGACTGCTTGTCAATTGAGGCGGGCATTATCCTTACTGGCTGTAAGTTATGCTTAATTCCCTAAAAATAAGGCTTGGAAGCAATCATCTTCTCTTGACCTTCGGTCGATGAACGTCAAAATGCCCGCCTTCATGCCGAAAAATACTACCGCGAAGAAAAAAACGCCTGCCGCGAAGAAAACAGCGCCTGCCGCGAAGAAAAAAGCGCCTGCCACGAAGAGGAAAAAAGCAAAATACAAGCCGCGCGAGTTTTCTGCAGCAGTTGTCGACGGTGACGATCGTGCGCCGAGTCGGGCGATGTTGCATGCCGTGGGTTTTCGAAAGGATGATTTCACCCGGTCACATGTTGGCGTGGCCTCCACCTGGGCAAACCTGACGCCGTGCAACATGCATATCGACAAACTTGCCCGCGAAGCGGAGAAGGGGGTTAATGCAACCGGAGGCAAGGGTGTGATATTTAACACCATTACTGTTTCTGATGGGATATCTATGGGGACTGAAGGGATGAAATACTCCCTTGTCTCACGTGAGGTGATCGCTGACTCGATAGAGACTGTCGCATGTGCGCAGGGGTTTGACGGGTTGGTAATGATTGGCGGGTGTGACAAGAATATGCCCGGCTGCATGATGGCGGCGGCCCGTCTCGACCGGCCTGCGGTTTTCGTCTATGGCGGAACAATCATGCCCGGCGACCACAGGGGCGAGGACGTTGATATTGTCTCAGTGTTTGAAGCGGTAGGCAGGCATGCCGGGGGGGAGATCAATCGTCTACAACTTGAGGCTATCGAGGAGTGTGCTATTCCCGGAGCGGGTTCTTGTGGCGGTATGTATACTGCCAACACCATGGCCAGCGCCATTGAGGCGATGGGGATGAGCCTGCCCAACAGCTCGGCGCAGGCAGCCATCCACAGCGACAAGATGCGGGATGCCATGGAGGCTGGCGCTGCGGTGAATTTTCTTTTACAAAAGGGAATTCGTCCCTCGGATATCCTTTGCAAGGAAGCTTTTGAGAATGCCATTACCGTGGTGATAGCACTCGGGGGATCAACGAATGCAGTGTTGCATTTGTTGGCGATGGCCGATGCGGCAAATGTGCCCTTGAGCCTTGAGGATTTCACCCGTGTCGGCAAGAAGACCCCTGTGCTTGCCGATCTCAAGCCCAGTGGCAAGCACGCAATGGCTGATTTGGTGCATATCGGAGGCACCGTGCCGCTGATGCGTGTGCTCCTTAAGGAGGGTCTGTTACACGGCGGCTGCCTGACTGTGACCGGCAAGACATTGAAGCAGAATATCAACCGTTCTGAGCTCAAATACCCGGCCGGGCAGGACATTATCAGTAATTTCAAGGAGCCTATCAAGAAGACCAGCCACTTGGTGATTATGCGCGGCAATATTGCACCCGGGGGTGCGGTGGCGAAAATCAGCGGCCACGAGGGAAACCGCTTCAAGGGCACTGCCCGGGTCTTTGACTCTGAGGAGGTGGCCCAGAAGGCGATTCTTACCGGCAAGATTGTTGCCGGAGATGTGGTTATCATACGCTACGAGGGGCCGAAAGGCGGCCCGGGAATGCGTGAAATGCTTGGCCCCACAGCGGCAATCATGGGTCGGGGTCTGGGCAATGAAGTGGCACTGATTACCGATGGTCGTTTCAGTGGCGGTACGCGTGGGTTTGTGGTTGGGCACATCACGCCCGAGGCTTATTGCGGGGGACCGATTGCAGTTATTAAAGACGGCGACAAGATTACCATTGATGCGAACAAGAGCGAAGTTCACCTCGATGTGTCGAAGACGGAAATCGACAAGCGGCTCAAGGAATGGCAGCAGCCTGAGCCTCGTTATACGCGGGGCGTCCTTGCCAAATACGCAAGCACGGTGACTTCCGCTTCTGAAGGCGCGGTTACCGACAAGAACCTGAACATTTAGGTGTCGGTATTGCCTTTGGGCAAGAAAATCTTTCATTGCGCCCCACACTTGCGATCCATCGGCACATTTCAACTTAGCCGTTTCAGAACCCGCTCGCATTCCGCATGCATAAAGGATTCCGTTTGCGCATGCTGGGAATGGGATTCTTAGAATGATTTCTTCACCGGTCAGTTGGTTTTCCTGTTCTGAAGCGGTTAAGCTGGCGTTTTACCTGCACATCGTCTCCCAGCAGTGCAACTGCCTTTTCGGAAAAACTGATGGCCTTCACGCGATCTCCCCGCTGGAAATGGACTTCGGCCAGGGTGTCAAGGAAAGCACCATTGTCCGGTTCCATCTTTACGGCACGTTCTGCGTGCAGCAGGGCGTCATCGGATCTTTTTGAGCAGCGTGAGAGCAACCATGCCAGGTTGTTATGATGCTGTGCACGATCAGGGAAGCGATCAGCCGCTGATCTGGAAGTGGCGTAAGTGGTTTCGAATAGTTTGTTGGCCTCCTTGTCTTTGCCGGCATCTACAAGCAGTTGATGGATGTCCTCAAGCATTGAACTGTCTGAGGAGTTGAGCTGCTGGAGTTGCGCTATCATTGCAACCGCGCTGTCAGCAGATCCTTTTTTAAGTGAGTTTTTTGCCTTAAGTGTCCCGAGATCAACCCAATAGCTCAGGGCAGCCTTGCGGGTGATGACATTTTTCCCGTTCACCGGCTGGATCTTTGAAAGCATATAAAACTCAAGCGCGTTTGCGGCATCGGCGGGATTGCCATTTAATTTCAGATCAGCATACCTGCGTTTGAGTGCTTCCGGATGTACACCCTCGCGGGGGTTGGCGAGCCTTAGTATCAGCTTGTCCTGCTCTCTGGCCATGTCATGATCATCGTGGAGCCACATGTAGTAGGCGAGATAATGACGCTTGCTGATATCGCCGGTGGCCATGAGTGAGGCCTTTTGCTTGAGCTCAGTTGCAAGGTCGTCTTTGCCCGCTGCATCGAGTGCTGCAGCCTTGAGGTAGAGCAACGAGGGGTTGGAGGGTTCGATACCCCAGGCTTTGCCATACTGTTCGGCTGCAAGTTCGGGCTTGCCGGCACTCATCAGGGTATCACCATACCCCATAAAATTATACCACAGCGCCTCGGCATCGAGTAATTGCAGCCATTTACCGGTGGCCTTGACAGCCAAATCCCATCTCTCATGAAGACGTGCCAGAAATGCCACTGTTTGCCAGAGCTCTTTGCCGGTCTCGGGTTGTTTGGTTTCCTCGGCTGAAGCCACCATGGCACTGATGGTGTCTTCTGGATTTTGCTTTGCGCGCCCCGTGCTTTTGATGTCAAAGAGCGCGGACATTCTCTTGAGTTTCATTTCCACAGTTTCATCCGCGAACTCCCTGCGAATGTATTCCCAGCATTTGCGCACCCTTGCCTCATCCCCTAGCGGGAAGAGAGTCTCGATCACGTCACCTTCAATCTCGAGTTTCATTGCATCGATTGCGTGTGTGCGCGCCAGCCTGTCGAGGCCGAGCTGGGTTTCCCGGAAAATAAGCGGCAAAAGACTGGCATTCCGGGCTTTCAGCACTTGAGCCGTTGAATGCATGATTCGCTCCGCCTCTACTGTTTGCCCGGTAAGGACGCAACTCTCTGCCACCTTCACTGCCGGCAGGATTGCGGCATCGATTTCGGTTTCCGCTTTGACCTTGAAGTTCTTGTTGAACTCGCGCAGCCAGTTGTCGTAGGGGGCAGTTTCTTCAGTGATTCCGAGGGCCTTGAATGCGGCATCAAAGCGGTATCGCCACATTTCCATGTTAACGAGTTCTGACCGGTTGAGCGTAGCGGCCAGGCGGTATGCGCGGGTGATATCGCCGTTGATAATCAGAGCATTGAGACAACGATCCAACTCGTCAGGCATTGCCTTCGCGTATTGCTCAATGTCGGCGGTGATGCGTTCAAACCCGGCCATGTCTCCTGACAGGCGGGCGGCGGCGGCGGAAAACCCAAGCGTGTCCGTGGTGGGTGGACGACTGGGATCGGTGAACGTTTCTGCATAAGCGAGCAGGTCACCTCCTGCTACACGGGTGTGGCGGGCCTGGGTGACGTCACCGAGTTTGGTGAATGTTTTTTCAGCCTCGGTGAAGTCACCGCGAACACGCAACATCCAAGCCAGCAGTTCGGCATCGACCCTGGTATCATCGGCAAGTTTACGCTGCTTTTTAATCGCGCCATCCAGGTTTCCTGTATGCAGCAGGAAGGCAGCGTAACTGCGCATGCCCCGCGAGTTCAGTGCCGCGAGCTCAAGGAGATCACCGGCTTTCTCGAGTTCATCGTTGAAGATGAGTGCGGGTGCATCCTCATCGACGTTGCGTGCTACCAGTTGGGCTACAGAGGCACGCAGGTTGGGGTCATTTTCCCGTTTGACGAGCTTGATGAGAATTTCCGTTTCTCCCATCTTGGCGAGATTATAGATCGCCAGTTCCCGTGCGGCTTGATTTCCCTTGCGGTAATCCTGCACAAGTTTGCGGACGTTTTCCGGAGTATCAGGGTAGAGCCCAAGCTTGAATTCACTCAGGATTTTGTTTCCCCGATAATGGAGTTCTGCAGCATCCTCAGCCACCGCTTGCCTGAGATACGGTTCAGCAGTGCGCCCCATTTGCCAGATTCGTTTGGTGGCAGTCTCCCGAATTTTAAAATCATCTGATTTCAGTGCATTGATTGCCTGAAGGATTTCTTCCCTGGTTGGTTCCGGCGGGGTTACCGGTTTTTCCGGCGCTTGCTCTTCAGAGCGGGAGCAGGGGCGCAGTGCCAAAGTCAACAGCATAACCGCCAGAGCGATGATGCGTCCTGATCCCTGAAGGTATCCAATAGAGGGCATAATGGTATTTTAGCGTGAGGTTTACGTCAGGGAAACGGGAATTTACCATTAGCTTGGACGTATTATTAAAGTCCCGTGGTTTTATTATTGAATTTGCCGGATAATTTTTGTAGTAGCCGGAGTCGCGGCTGTAGTAATCAGGCGGCATTCAGCTTTAATTCTGCCGTTTCTGTTTTGACTCGGGCCTTATGCCCGGTAGAGTTTTCATCGTGAAAAAATACTTTGCAGTTCTTTTCGTTGCAGCATTTTTGATGCCGGTTTTCCCGGCAGCCCATGGTCAGGAGATCAAGGTGGGAGTTCTCGATATGGCCCGCATCTTTGGTGAATATTACAAGACGAAGGATGCCGAGAAGAGCCTCGCCAGCCGCAAGAATGATGCCCGCAAGGAAGTGGCGGACCAGGAGGAGGAATTTAAAAAACTGCTTGGGAAACTGGAGGACTTGAGAAAGTCGATTAATGATCCTGGCGTTAGTGTGGCAGCCAAGAGTGCACGACAGAAGCAGGCCGAGCAGACACTCAAAGAGGCGCAGGCTTTGCGTGGTGAATTGTTGGAGTTTGCCCGCCGCCGGGAACTGCAACTGCTGGAGATGTTTAATCGGCAGCGTGATGTGTTGCTCACCGAAATTCGGGAGGAGGTTACAAAGCATGCCAGCGCGGCGGGTTTCGACCTGGTCCTGGATAAATCTGCCCGGGGCATAAAGGGGATCCTGTTTTTACTCTATTCCAAGGATGCACGTGATTTCAGCGCGGAAATGATCACCAAGCTCAATGCTGCGGCCAAGTAGGTTTCCTGAAGATCAGCCTATCCCATGCAAGGTGTTATCCGGATTGCCGGGGGTTTTAATCGGCGTGTCTCAAGTCACTTGAATTCCCGTCTTCTCCTCCTATTCTTGATGCGGCCAAAACGCGTTACCTGGGAGAACCCCGCGGGCGGGGACGGCTTGCACCAATAAATTCACACCTGATGACACTTAATAAGATCGTCGAGGCACTTATTTTTGCTTCACAGGATCCCTTAACCAGTAAAGCCATTGCGAAGATAGTGCGCAGAATTGCAGGTCGCGAGGATGCTGCCGGGCAATTGCAGGGGGCGAAGGCAAAAGATGTGGAGGCTGCACTTGCGGAGATAAACGAGGAGTATGGAAAGAATGGATCACCGTTTGTTGCGGAGGAACGTTCCACCGGGTGGAAACTTTACACCCGCTCAGAATACGGCGGGTATGTTCGTGAACTTTATCCCGGGCAGAAACCCCCGCGATTGAGTCTCCCTGCCCTCGAGACACTTGCCATCATTGCTTACAGGCAACCAATCACCCGAGCTGCTATCGAGGCGGTGCGCGGGGTTAATGTTGACGGGGTGATGCAGACACTTGTTGACCGGGGCCTGGTGAGCATCCGCGGGCGGGCTGATCTTCCCGGCCGTCCCCTGCTTTATGAAACTTCAAGTGTTTTCCTGGAACATTTCGGTATCAAGGGGGTAAACGAACTTCCCAATGCCGTTGAATTGCGTCAGGTTCAACTGCCGCAACCCAGGGAGAAACCAGAGATTCTGGAGGTTCAACTGCCCCTTGCCGAAGCTGATGCCGGGGTGAATCCCGGGGGCGCTGGCCCATCGGGACGGGATTCCAGTGATGCAACTGCTGCAAGTGTGCAGGATGTATTGGTGGACAAGGGTGCCCCTGCCGAAGAATCTCCAGGTAACCGGGATCAATCTCAATCAACTGCCTAGCCGATTTCGAGAATCCAGCCAACTATCGCTCATAATGTCGCTTGAGGACATCCGGAAAAACATCGATGCGCTTGACGGCGAGTTGCTGCGCCTGCTTAACCAGCGTGCTGACCTTGTGCATCAGGTTGGAGAGATCAAGAAGAAGGACGGCCTGGAGATTTATGCCCCGGAACGTGAGGAGAGTCTCCTGCAGGCACTGGTGACCAAGAGTGAGGGGCGGCTTCCGGAGAAGTCGATTCGCGCGATCTATCGCGAGATCATGTCGGCAGCGCTTGCCCTTGAGGAGAACCTGAAGATTGCCTACCTGGGCCCGGAAGGCACCTGGACGCATCAGGCGGCGGTTAATAAGTTTGGTCACAGCGTTACCTACGTTGAACAGGGCAGCCTGTCGGATGTATTTGACCAGGTTGCCAGAAAGCGGGCGGATTATGGCGTGGTGCCCATTGAGAACTCGACCGAGGGCGCGGTGAATCACACGCTTGACATGTTTGCTGATTCGCCACTGAAGATCTGTGCACAGGTTCTGTTGCCCATTGAGAATGCCCTGATGGCGAATATTCCCCGCAGTGACATTACCAGGCTTTATTCACACCCCCAGGTATTCGGCCAGTGTCGTGACTGGATCCATAAGCATTTTCCGGCGGCTGAACTGATTGAGGTGTCCAGCACGACCCGTGCGGCTGCGATCGTGACGCAGGAGCCCGGGGCGGCTGCCCTGGGAGGGAAACTGGCGGCTACCTTAAACGGGCTTAAGATTCTTGAGGATGCGATCCAGGACCGTGCGACAAACACCACCCGGTTTTTGGTCTTGAGCCACAATACCTGTCCATCCACCGGTAATGACCGGACCTCGGTCATGTTTTCAGTGCGCGATAAGCCCGGCTCGCTCTTTGATGCACTGCAGCCATTTAATTCATTCAAGATCAACATGTCCAAGATCGAGAGCAGGCCTTCGAAACGGCGTGACTGGGAGTATTATTTCTTTGTTGATATTGTAGGGCATTGTCTGGACCCGGATCTTGCGGAGGCACTCGGTAAGCTTGAGGATCACTGCAGCTTCATGAAGATTCTCGGCAGTTATCCGGATACTGAGTGTTAACGGGTTCCTGAACCTTGTCGCCGCCTGCCCTCTGCGATAGAACTGTGGGCATGAAAGCACTCATTAAACCTATTGCCGTATTCACTCTTTTCTTAACCCTTGCAGCCCTGCCACTTTATGGCGCTGACGTCGATGACCTGAGCTATGATGCCAGTGGGGCCTCTGTCGTCATCACTGACTGTGACGAGGCCGCCGCCGGGGAACTGGTGATTCCCGCTAAAATCGAGGGCAAGCCTGTCACCAGCATCGGGGATTTTGCCTTCTACAACTGCAACAGCCTGACGAGCATCACGATTCCTGATGGCGTCACCAGCATCGGGGAGGCGGCCTTCTACAACTGCACCAGCCTGACGAACATCACCATTCCTGACAGCGTCACCAGCATCGGGGAAGGTGCCTTCCGCGACTGCACCAGCCTGACGAGCATCACGATTCCTGATGGCGTCACCAGCATCGGGCTTTGGGCATTCCGAGGATGCACCGACCTGACCGATATTACATTTCTTGGGGATGCACCAACGCTGGGCGATGATTCCTTTGAGGGAGTAACTGCCTTGGTCATGTATCCTTCTTTTGCAACTGGATATGCCAATCCTTTTGGTGGGCTAAGGGCTTACCAGGATGGACGCTTTGATCCTCTCAACTACCAGACACAGAAAGCCCAGCTCGATGTCCTGAAGGAGATCAGGGACAATGGCAGGGACGAGGCACAAAACACCCAGCTTGAAGTCCTCAAGCAGATCAGGGATCAACTGCAGACCCTCAATGCCAAGATGCTCGACTTACAGGCGTCCGTGGTGGAGAAGGACGCGCAGATTGCTGAACTCTCAGAGCGCCCGACTCTGCAGGAGGTGCAGGACGGACGTGATGGCTCCGTTGTCCTTGAGGTGGATCCTGAGGGCGGCACGGTAACCCTCGGTCTTACCATTGAGCAGAGTGGCGATCTCATTGACTGGACGCCGATTGAGGGGGAACTCACGCGCACCATTCCCATTCCCGACGGCAAGAAGTTCTACCGCTTTGCGCTGGATAAGAGCAGGATTCCCGGCCAGGGGTAATGGGGACAGGCATATCGCGGGTCTACGCCCTGCAAAACACCATGTTCCGATTTTGAATCCGTTTCGCGAATTGGCACGTGAATTGGCACGTGAATTGCT
>JAYGGE010000033.1:0-27738 GCA_046581505.1 Verrucomicrobiales bacterium
TCCGGTAAAATTTTTATAAATACTTAGAGGCGGGGGGCTTGTTTTTTATCAGGAAAACGATTTGCATTTCGGCGATTACTTCCAATAATAGTTAACTGTTGTTGTTGATTAAGAAGTCTTAAATGAGATCCAAGCCGTGCATTGTTGTCCAAGTCCTTGTGGCAGCAGCATTTGCCCTTTTGCCCCTCGGCAAAAGCCATGCGGTGCTTGTCATCGCGGGAGTAAGTGACGGGGACCTTACCGGCGGACAGCCCAAGGCTGTTTTTATTCAGGCGGCAACCGCGATCCCGGACTTGAGTCTCTGGGGTGTTGGCATTGCCAACAATGGCGGAGGCACAGACGGGCAGGAGTTTACCTTCCCGGCAATTTCGGCAGAAGTCGGTGACGTGTTCGTTATTGCGGCCAATGCCAACTCACAGGCGTTCTTCGAAAACAATTTCAGCGACCCATTCATCTATTTTATAGACAATGATTTTGCGGTTTCCGGAGATGATGCCATTGAACTGTTCCAGGATGGAAGCGTGTTTGATATCTATGGTGACCCCGATGTTGACGGCACTGACGAGGACTGGGAGTATAAGGACGGGTTTGCGCTGCGTTTACCCAATACAAACCCATCCTCACAGCAGGGCGGCTTTCAAACTGCGGATTACCTGATCCAGAATGGTGCTTTTGACGGACTTGACGAGACAGGCCATGTTGCCTTGTTTGTTGCCGCGGCGGATTTCACGCCGATTAACCCGATCCCCGAACCGGGCACGGGACTTTTGGCATTACTCGGCGGCATCCTTCTTTTGCGCCGCCGCCGGTAAGCAAACGTAGAAAGAAGAACGTTGCCGCTGCCGGAGGACGAATTGATTTGTCCGATGTGTTTGGTTTATCAGTCGGGCAATTCACTGGTCATCTTTCCGTGTAATTGGCGATTGCCTTGAAGGCCTCACATTGTTAGCATTACCTCTCGGCAATCAATGGGTTTAGGCTTTGAGTTGAGTCGAATGATGAAATCCCCGCGAAATCTGCTGACGTCCGCACTGACTGGTGCGTGTGCCTGTCTGGTGGTTTTTTCTTGCGGATCCTGTGAAGATCTGGACACGTCCGGGCCTTCTGTCCAGCAAGTCAAGCTTGAGCCCGGAGAGTTGCGCAAGTTCTATCCTCATCGTGAGGCTTCGCAAGGTTCGTCCGGGGACAAACAACTCTTCCACGCGCTGAAAGCTGAAGAGAGCGGAATTACTTTTGTAAACGAGGTTGATAATGAGCATCCGATGAGCCGGGTGTATATCATTGGCTATGCTTGCGGTGGTGTCTCGATCGGGGATGTTGACGCTGACGGTTGGGATGATATCTACTGCAGCGGAGGGCCTCGGGACAGTGTCCTCTATAAGCAGGTGGGTAACCTGAAGTTCGAAGACGTTACCCGGAGATCCGGCCTTGCCAGTCACGGTTTATGGTCTCCCTCTTCGCAACTCGTGGATGTCGACAACGATGGCGACCTGGATATTCATGTCTGTAACTACGATGCTCCCAATCTGCTTTATCTTAACGATGGCAGAGGTCAATTCACTGAGGTCGGCGAGTCTGCGGGGATTGCTGTAAAGGATGGAAGCTTGTCAGCGCATTTTGCCGACTATGACAGGGATGGTGACCTGGATTATTACCTGGTTATAAACCGGTTGATTCGCAAGGGAGGGTTGCCAAAAGAAGAGATGACGACCACTGGAGCGAAGGGTAAACCCGTCCTTCTACCGGAGTTTGAACCGTATTACGCGATTTATGACAAGGGGGGCGGGAATTTCACGATCCGAACAGTTGGGCGCCCGGATCGTTTATTTGAGAATGACGGCAGGGGGAATTTCCGCGATGTGACCAGCGAAGCCGGCATCTCAGGACTTTATTACGGGTTGTCCGCGGTATGGTTTGATTACGATGCGGATGGGTTTGTTGATCTTTATGTGGCGAATGATTTCCAGGATCCTGATTGCCTGTATCGCAACAATGGGGATGGCTCGTTTAGCAACATGATCAAGGTGGCGGTGCCGCATACGACCTGGTTCTCGATGGGAAGTGACGTTGCGGACATGAATAATGACGGGTTGATGGATCTTTTCGTCCTGGATATGGCCGCGACAACGCACTACAAGGCCAAGGTTGCGATGGGGGGCATGGCGAAATTTAAAGACTTCATGGATTACTCCGATCCGCGTCAAATAATGCGCAATTCCTTTTTCATCAACAGCGGAACTCCACGATTCCTTGAGGGTGCCTGGCTTAGCGGCCTGGCTGCTTCTGACTGGTCATGGGCGGTGAAACTGTCGGATTTTGATGATGATGGTCACACTGATGTTTTTATCACCAACGGGATGAGTGCAAATATTCGCAACCCTGATGTCCCTTTTTCGCTGTCAATGTTGAGAGGCAGGGAGGAATGGCAGTTGTGGAAGGATGGCGGGTTGCAAAGGGAGAGGAATCAGGCGTTTCGCAACTTAGGCAATCTTCGCTTTGAAAAAAGCGCCAAAAATTGGGGGCTTGATCACCTGGGGGCCAGCTATTCGGCAGCTAGCGGAGACCTTGACCGTGACGGCGATATCGATCTTGTGGTAGCCAACCTGGATGAACCTGTGCAGATTTACCGCAACGACAGCACCCGCAACCGGGCAACATTTTCTCTTCGTGGGTCGTCCTCTAATCGTTATGGGCTTGGAGCTGTCATTCGTGCTGAATGGGGCAGTGAAAAGCGGATCAGCTTGTTGAACCCGATGACCGGGTTTTCTTCCTGCAATGAACCCATTGTGCACTTTGGAATTGGCGATGCAGAGAAAATTGACCGTCTTGAGGTAAACTGGCCGGGCGGGAGGCGGCAGGTGTTCAATGACCTTGATGCCGGCTCACATTACATCATTGCCGAGAGTGCCGGGGATTTGCCAGGGGATGTCGCCATTGAAAATAGAGGATCGTCCCCGATGTTTGCCGCTGTGGAGTCTCTCAATGCCGCGCGACACAGTGAGACTCCGTTCAATGATTTTGTTCTTCAGCCGCTGCTTCCCAACAAGCTCTCACGGTTCGGTCCCGGCATTGCCGTGGGTGACATCGACGGGAACGGAAGCGATGATTTTGTGGTGAGTTCAGCCCGGACAGAGGCACCCCATTTGCACTTGAACCGGGACGCTGTCATTAATTGGCGGTTTATCCCGGCAGCAGCCGATGACAGGAACTGCGAGGATCTCGGTCCCCTTCTGTTTGACGCGGACCGTGACGGGGATCTTGACCTTTACGTGGTCAGCGGAGGAGTTGAAGCCGAGGCGGATTCAGAGCAGTTACGCGACAGGCTATACCTAAACAACGGCGGAGGCTCCTTTGTTAAGGCTCCTGCGGGCTCTTTGCCTGACATTCTGTCCAGCGGTGGTGCTGTTTGCGCTGCGGATTTTGACCGCGACGGGGACTTGGATCTTTTTGTTGGCGGAAGGCTGAAGCGTGGTGAATATCCCCTGGCTCCTGAGAGCAGTCTGCTGCGCAACGAGTCAAGCGAAGCGGGAGAGGTTCTTTTTGTTGACCGGACAAAACTTGTTGCCCCGGAGATTAGCAACTGCGGTATGGTAACGAGTGCGCTTTGGTCTGACGCTAACGGTGACGGATGGGTTGATTTACTCGTGAGTGAGGAGTGGGGATCGATCAGGCTTTATCTTAACCATGAGGGCAAACTCAAGGAAGCCACCGCCGGTTCGGGGCTTGCCGGTTACAAGGGGTGGTGGAACGGCTTAGCAGGAAGGGACCTAGACGGAGACGGGGACATCGATTATGTGGCCACTAATTTCGGGCTTAACACGAAATATCACCCCAGTCCCGATCATCCTGTCCGTATTTACTACGGAACTTTTGGCGACGAGTCCAGGCCGTCAATTGTTGAGGCCAAGGTTGTTACTGATCGTGTTTTGCCCGTCAGGGGAAAGAGTTGCTCTCAGAACGCGATGCCCTTCGTGCAGAAAAAGTTCCCCACCTATCACGCTTTCGCTTCGGCCAGCCTCAAGGAGATTTATTCGGAAACCGCATTGCAGAAGGCAAATGCATTTGAGGTGAATTATCTTGAGAGCTCAATTCTGATCAACGACGGGAGTGGCAAATTCAAGGTCAATCCGCTTCCCTTCCTGGCCCAGACTGCTCCGTGTTTCGGGGTGGTTGCGACGGAAGTTGATGGTGACGGGCATGCTGACATTTATGTGGTTCAAAATTTTTATCATCCACAACGTGAGACGGGGAAAATGGCTGGAGGAATGAGTGTTTTGTTGTTAGGGGACGGGTCGGGCTCGTTTCAGGAAATCTGGCCGAATAAGAGCGGGTTGACGGTACCTGAAGATGCCAGGGGACTCTCCGCATGCGACTGGAACAGTGACGGCCGGGTTGATTTTGCCGTGGGGATCAATAACGGCAAGATGAAGATCTTTGAGAACCGGGGAATTCATCGCGCTGGATTCAAGACACTTGGCATCAAACTGGCCGACAGGCCCGGTAACCCGACGGCGGTGGGGGCCATGGTCCGTGTCAAACTTGCTGACGGATCCATACAGACTGACGAGGTTCGGGCGGGGGGGAGCTACATTTCCCAGTCAAGCCCCGAATTGTTCTTTGGGCTTGGTGCCGGTGGTGAGATCAAGAATATCAAGGTTAGGTGGCCTGATGGCGCCGAGTCCGAGCACAGCCATCAGCCCGGGCAAGCCAAGATGGTCATAAGCCGGGGTTCTGGTTAGCAGAACCGATGATATTGAGCTCGTTTTTCGCGGCAAGTAAATGCTATGGTTGGCATGTGCGGGTGGTGATTGTATTGGCCATGCTGTTTGGTTTGTAGGATTCTCTTTGGCAACTGAAATCACCGGGCTTGCCTTGCTCGGGGGTGTGGTGTTTAACTGTGGGTATTCTTCAATCGTGTTGAATAATGAAAGCAGCCCCGTTGATCCTGACCGCGTATCTCGCCTTCGCCGGGTGTGATGGTGGCGATTCTTCTGTGGCAGCCGGGAGCGAACAGCGGCACCGGGTGATAAAGCAGGGTCCGGCAGGGAGACAGGATGCAGTGCCTGCGCAGGAAAACCGGCAGGAAACGCGGACACCGCGGGCGGTGCCACAAGTGAAGGCAAAGCTCAAGGGAGCGGGCCTTGATTGGGAGAGGTTAAACGAGAAGACTCTGCGCCTTACAGAGAGCGGTGACTATGATCGTGCCCTCACGGTCGGTGAAGAAGCCCTTAAAATTGCCGAGCAGACCGCCGGAGATGGTCATACCGATGTGGCGGTCGCGTTGAACAATTTTGCGCGCATTTATTCCAAGAAGGAGCAATACGACAAGGCGGAGCCGCTCTACAAGAGGGCGCTTGGCATTTATGAAAATGCACTCGGCAGGGATCACCCGGGAGTCGCGGGTTCACTCAATAACCTTGCCGTTCTCTACAGTGGACAGGGCAAACCCGAACTGGCGGAGCCGCTCTACAAGAGGGCCATTGCCATCTATGAAAAGGCGCTTGGCAAGAATCATCCGCATGTGGCCAGCTCACTCAACAACCTTGCCGTCCTCTACGATGGACAGGAAAATTACGCGAAGGCCGAGCCGCTCTACATGCGCGCGCTCGAGATCAAGGAGAAAACCCTCGGTAAGGATCATCCCGGCCTGGTGAGCACCATGAACAACCTCGCCGCGCTCTACGAGCAGACTGAACGCAAGGACAAGGCTCTGGAACTGCAGTTGCGGGCATTGCAAATTAAGCAGGGTTCGCAATAAGGGTTGAGTTCCGATCGCGGGCGGAGGGTGACATGTTAACCGGGGAGTTCAAGGTGAGCCCCCCGGCTTGTTCCCCGGTTGCGGAGGCTCATTCTCAACGAATATACCTCCTGCCTGAAACTCCACGCTTGAAGAAGCTGGCAACATTTGTCGCAAGGAGTTAAATCAGGAAAGGGCGACCACAGGCAATTCCTGCCAATTGGTCGTGTAGCGGGGAGTGCGTCTTCCTCGTTTCATGCTCCATGAGCGGTTAATGCCTTGAGCGGCGAGAAAGGCGGCGTTGGGACCATAAGCGGCGGTCACTTCCTCCATGGCTTGCACTAACCGTCTGCGTTTCTCGCTTCCGTGTTCCTTAAAGAGGTGAGTTTGTCGCTGATTGCCTGAATCCAAATCAAGCAGGAGAACGCCGGCCTTTTTGTAGGCGTATCCCTTGCGGTAGATATCTCTTAGGAGGGTCTTGGCGTTAGAGAGGATGAGGATGGGGTCGTCGGTTGGTTCACCGAAGATCATGGTTCGAGTATTGAAGTATTGGGGCAGGTCTTTCCGGAAACGACTGGTCATCACAAAAACCTGTAGCCCGCGGGCAAGAGATCCTTCCCTCCTGATCCTGTAGGTGGCTTTGACTGCATAGTTGGCTACGGCTTCTTCCAAGTCTTCCAGTTTTCTAACGGGGTGACCGAAGGATCGTGAGCAGCAGACATTCTTTTTGGGTTGCGGGGTTTCCTGCATCCCGATGCACCGCAAGCCTGTCAATTCTCTGTGCGTCCGTTCCAAGGTGACGCCGCCCACGCCTCTGACTGCCGCAGAAGGAGCTTCGGCCAACTCAAGGGCAGTGAGGATGCCTATTCTCCGCAAACGAGCTCCCAATCTGCGTCCGATTCCCCAAACGTCTTCCACTGCAACTGAGGTTAAGGGGTTCTTGTCTGTCGCCTGCACAGTCAGGCATCCCACATTACGTTTCTTGGCGAGGTGGTTGGCGAGCTTGGCCAGGGTCTTGGTAGAGCCCAACCCGATGGAAATCGGAATGCCCGTCCAGTTGTTGACCGTTTCCCGCATTTCCCACGCAAGTGCCGCAGGAGTTTTTACGCTGTCCAGGTTAAGGAAGGATTCGTCGATGGAATAAACTTCCATTTCGGGAGCGAAGCGGAGCAGGACGGAAACGATCCGGCGGGACATGTCCCCGTACAGTTCGTAATTGGAGGAGAAGACGGTTACGCGATGGTGATCGCAGAGTCTCTTCACCTGATAATACGGGGCTCCCATCGGGATGCCCAGCTGCTTAGCCTCGTTGGAACGGGCTATGGCACAACCATCATTGTTCGAGAGAACGATCACGGGACGCTTTTCCAGCGACGGTTGGAAAACTCTTTCGCAGGACACGTAGAAGTTGTTGCAGTCCGCCAGCGCTATCACAAGCGGTGGACGACATTGGTTACAACTCCCCACAACCGGGCATCATCATCCTCATTGAGAGGAATCGGTTGGTAGGCAGGGTTTTCGGGAACGAGCCTGACCTCACCGTTGGAGCGGAGGTATCGTTTCACTGAGAGCTCCCCGTTCACGGAGGCGATGACCACGCTTCCGTTCTTAGCCTTCATGCTCCTGTCCACAACCAGCAAATCGCCGTCGTGGATACCGGCTCCCATCATGGAGTCACCCCTGGCTCGCACGAAGAAGGTCGCGGCGGGTTCACGCACCAGGTACTCGTTCAAGTCGAGAGAACCTTCGAGATAATCGTCTGCGGGAGAAGGAAATCCGGCAGACACGCGACAGGCAAAGAGCGGTAGCGCATATTCCCTGTTGCGAACGAAGCGAAGCACACGCTCCACCTGGCTCAGGGGAATGCGGACAGGTTTCGTCTTTTCTCCATATGGACCGCCGCCTTTTGGCCTTCCTGCGCCCTTTCTTTTTCCGCCTCTAGTCATGTATTTTTGAAAACTGTTACATATTTCAAATAAAGTCAAATTCGGCCTGCGCTTTTCCCAGGACGTTCACTGCCAGATCGAGGCAGATGATCGGTTCATAGTGCCAGTGCCCCTGTCCTTGGCGGGTTGGTGTCAGGGTGTGGGGATCAGTGACCGGGTGAGTGTTTGGTGGTGCAAGCGGTTGCCATGATCGCGGATCTTAGTTGTTTGGGCAATAAACCCCATGAGGCATGGAGTAATGAGTATAGTTAGGGGCAGCATTTACCGGAAAAGGGCATTCCTGATCAAACCTCGCCATTTCGGGCCTTTCACCTTCACTTTTAAGGTCTTTGCAATTCTTCTTACGCAGATGCGTTGCGTCAGGATGAAACAGGTTTTGCCCCCGAGAATAATTTAGGTGAGTCTCTTGCCAGTTTTGCCTACGCTATCCCAGTTTAAGGACGCAATAATGGGCGATTTGATCAGTAAACTCGATCTCAATGCACTGGTGTGGATCACGCCTTCCCGGTAACAGCCTTCCCCAGGAGTTTTACATCGATTCTTCGGTTTTTGAGTTAGATCTGGAGTGCATTTTTAAACGACAATGGGTGTTTGTGGGGCACTCGTGCCAGATCTCGGAGCCAGGAGAGTTTTTTACGGTCACGATTGGAGCGGACCCGTTGATGGGTGACTATAAAGATGCCGACGTGGGCACGATGCGCTGTCGCACGATGCCGAACATGTGGAATCATGCCAGTTGCGACCACGTGGTGAGCACGCGCCTGCTGCCCCTCGCCGCTAACCGCACGCAGGCGCGTGTTATGTGGCTGGTGCACCCTGAGGCCGAGGAGGGGAGTGACTATCATTTGGATAAACTCATGCCATTCTGGCAGCTAACCAGCGAGCAGGATTGGGAACTTTGCGAATCTGCGCAGACCGGCATCAGTTCAAGTGCCTACAGGCCCGGCCCTTACTCCATCCACAAGGAGTACAACGTTGATGCCTTTGTTCGTTGGTATTTGGAGACATTGGTGAAATGAGTGAACATCCGAAAACAGCGAACATCGTTATCATCGGGGGCGGCGCCGTTGGATGTGGAGTGGCGTATTCGTTGGTAAAGGCCGGGGTGGAGGATGTCGTGCTTCTGGAAAAGGAACCGACGCTTGCCGCTGCCACGACCGGACAAGCGGCTGGGCTGGTGGGGCAGGTGCGCAACAGCGTGGAGTGCACACAGCTTGCGATGTGATCGGTGCGGACATTCAGTGAACTGCAGGCTGATGACACAGCCAATCCGGGCTGGAGGCAGGTTGGCTCGCTGCGCGTGGCGCTCAATGATGAGCGTGTGCAGGAATTTGAAGGGATGAAGGTCGTTGCCGATGAGGCTGGGCTGGAGACGGAGTTCATTGATCCCGCTGCCGCCAAAACCGTTGCGGTCTCATGCCCGTTTTGTTTAACAATGATGTCCGATAGCTTCGCGGCAAAGGATGACAGCGTGCAAGTTCGCGACATCGCTGAACTGATGGCGGAGGAAAAATCGAATCAGCCATGATATCACCCGAAGCGACAATCGCGCAACAATTCCCCACCGGTTGCCATGGCCTTGCTGCGGTGCCGGACGACTTGCGGGCCCTTTTGGTCAATCCGCGATGCAAGTGCCACTGACTCCATGCAATTGGGGACTCGCACTCATTTTTATATGCATCATGCTACTCTCATTTTTCTGGTTTAGATTCTGCATCAATGATGACATTAAACAACAAGCAACGTCATGGGAATCCCCGTGAGACCCGTGAACGATATGTCTAAAGAAGAAATCCTCGATGAATTAAAAAACTTCCCCGGCGGGAAGGTCAAGGTGGCGATCACCGACATTGACGGTGTCCTGCGCGGGAAGGTGATGAACATCGACAAATTCCTTTCCATTGTGAACGATGGCTTTGGATTTTGTGACGTCGTTTTCGGTTGGGACGCGACTGATGCCTGTTATGACAACGCTGTAATAACCGGTTGGCATTCCGGGTACCCGGATACCAATGCCAGGGTCGACCTTGCAACTTTCCGTAAAGTTCCGTGGGAAGGGGATATCCCCTTTTTCCTTGCTGACTTCAGCGACAAGGAAGGCAAGGCACTTTCGATCTGCCCCAGGGGAATTCTGAAAAAAATCAGAGGGGAAGCCAAGAAGGAAGGCTTTAAGCCGCTATTCGCTCAGGAGTTCGAATGGTTTAACTTTCGTGAAAATCCCAATGATCTTCACGATGCCGGATTTGTTCGGCCCAAGCCAATTACAAGGGGCATGTTTGGCTACAGCGTTTTGCGTGCCAGTCAGAACAAGGAGTTCTTCCACGACCTTTTTGATTTACTAAAAGCTTTCAATGTACCGCTTGAAGGCCTGCACACTGAAACGGGTCCGGGAGTATATGAAGCCGCTATTGTCCATGATGACATTCTTGAATCGGCTGACCGTGCTGTCCTGTTCAAGTCTGGAACAAAAGAGATCGGTCATCTTCACGGAATCATGCCCACCTTCATGGCGAAATGGCATGATGACTATCCCGGTTGCAGCGGGCACCTGCACCAGAGCCTCTGGAAGAATGGCACGAATGTCTTTCACGACCCGAACGGGCACAAGGGCATGAGCAAGATCATGGAGAGCTATGTCGCCGGTCTGCTCCATTGTCTACCCCGGTTTCTGCCCATGTATGCACCGACCATTAATTCCTATAAGCGCCTGGTTGAAGGTGCCTGGGCCCCCACCACGCTGACCTGGGCGGTGGACAACCGCACGGTTGCCGTCCGCGCACTTCCCGGCGGTGAAAAATCCAGCCGAATTGAATTGCGTGTGACCGGCTCAGACTCCAATCCGTACCTGGCTCACGCGGCCAGCTTGGCTTCGGGGCTCTACGGTATCCGCAATAATTTGCAGCTTGATGTCGCGGAAACCGTGGGTAATGGCTATGAAAACAAATCCAATGGTGTCCTGCCGCGTAACCTGATGGAGGCAACCGATGTAATGAGGAAGAGCAAGGTCGCACGAGAAATGTTCGGCGAGGACTTTGTTGCCCATTTTTGCAATTCCCGTGAATGGGAGTGGCGTCAGTTCCAGTCCAAGGTGACGGACTGGGAATTGAAACGCTATTTTGAAATCATCTGAATGGTCTGTGGACTGGAACGATCGCTACACCTTCAATTTTCCAACCATCATTCGCTTCGGCAATGGAGTGGTGGACGAACTCGTTCCTCACTTCAAAAGAGAAGGAAAAGAGCGACCCCTTCTTGTTACCGATCCCGGGCTGGCCGGACTCACTTTCTTTAAGGTCGTGGTTGAGCAGTTTAAGAGCGATGGGCTTGAGGTTGGGCTTTTCACCAAGCTCGATTCAAATCCAGTGAAACAGAATGTTATCGACGGGAAGGAGGCTTACCACCAGGGCAAATGTGACTCGATCATCGGTTTCGGCGGTGGTGCCTCGATGGATGTAGCCCGGGCCATCGCCTTGGCCGCGCATCATGACCGTGATCTGTTCGATTTTGATGACGCTCTTGGCGGTGACAGGCATGTCACTGAACAGATCCCTTATTTTGTCACTGTGCCCACGACCAGTGGAACGGGCAGCGAAGTCGGACGCTCCACTGTCATTGCAGAAGATGACACCCATAAAAAACGGGTTCTTTTTTCACCGCGAATCATGGCCTCGCGAGTCTTTGCTGATCCCGGCCTGACGGTGGCGCTTCCGCCCCATATTACAGCGGCAACCGGGATGGACGCCCTTTGTCACAACGTGGAAGCGTATCTCTCCAGGGGATTCAACCCCATGTGTGAGGGTATTGCACTTGAAGGCATCCGCCTCGTCGCCGACGCGCTTGAAACCGCCACCAACAATCCTGACATCGAGTCCCGCAGCAAGATGATGATGGCGGCGTTGATGGGTGCGACCGCCTTTCAGAAAGGCCTGGGAATTGTGCACTCACTGGCACATCCTCTTTCAACCATGTTTAATGCTCACCACGGCCTGGCAAACGCGATTATGCTTTCCTACGGGATTGAATTCAACCGCGTGGAGGTTGCGGAACGCATCCGTGATATCAATGAAGCCCTGGGGCTCCCGCGAGAGGCTGACTTGGTGGAGTGGTTGCGTGAATACAACGGAAAGCTTGGCATGCCAACATCCCTCTCAGCTCTGGATGTCAATGAATCCCATGTTGACGATCTGGCTGCACTGGCCTTGGCCGACGTTTGTCACCAATGTAATCCGAGAACAGTCGAATTGGCCGATTTTAAGAGCATCTACAAGAAAGCGTTGACCTCATGATTAGGATCGGATTGACCGCCTGTTTCATGTATCCCGATCCTTCGCGCAGTGATTTCGGCCACAGGTCATTGACGTTTGTGGAAAATGACATGATTAATTACTTCGCGAGAGAGGAGACCTTGACGGTAATGATTCCTGATGTGAGTGGTGAGTTGCTCGACCATTACCTGGATGAAGTTGACGGGGTTGTCGTTCACGGAGGTTCGGATCTCGCTCCTGAGAGTTACAAGGAGCAGGCAATCGACAGCAACCGCTGGCCAGGAGACCGTTACCGTGACAAGTACGATCTCAATGTCATGGACGGCGTCTCCGAACGCAAACTTCCCGTTTTCGGTATCTGTCGAGGCTTCCAGTTGATCAACGTCTGGTACGGGGGTTCGCTTTACCAGGACCTGGCGACCCAGACCGGGACCACGCGTGTTCATCGCTGTGCTGAGGAGTACGACAGGATCAACCACTCCGTCAACTGCGTCGCAGGTGGCGTAATCAACGGCATTTACAAAAAAACCAACCTTCAGGTCAACTCAGTCCACCACCAAGGCGTTAAAGCTCTTGGCAGGGGACTGGTCGTCGAAGCACGCTGTCCCGATGACGACCTTATCGAGGCCTTCACCAGCGAAGACATGGACGACCAGTATGTCCTGGCTGTGCAATGGCATCCTGAATTCTCCTCGACGCTCGGTGACAGGATCGAGGATCCGGCGCCGTTGCTTGATCATTTTCTTGAAGTTGTCAGGAGCAAAAAATCGTGATGAACATCGTCAATCCTGCAACTGATGAGGTTATCGAAAGAATCGAACCCGATACTGATGAGCTCATTGTCAGGAAACTGGCCGGGTGTCGAGAGGCCCAGCTTGCATGGGGATCCAAACCGATCGCTGAACGCATCACCTGCATTGAAAGGTTTTCAGGACTAATCCATGAGAATATGCATCGACTGGCCGCGCTCATGACCAGTGAAACAGGCAAGCCGATCAACCAGTCCATCAATGAGTTGAATGGTGCCGTGGGCAAAAACAGTTTTTTTGTCCAACAGAGCGAGCGGCTTCTGCAGCAGGATCATGTCAATGTCGATGGCAATACAGAAGAGATCATTGATTACGATCCACTGGGGGTCATTGCCAATATCTCGGCCTGGAATTATCCCTGGCTGGTTGGCATCAACATCTTCGTGCCGGCGCTGATCTGTGGCAATGGCGTATTCTACAAACCCTCAGAGTTCGCCACTCTTACTGGCATTGCAATTGGCAACCTTCTCTGGCAGGCAGGAGTCCCCAAGGACGTTTTCCATGTTATTGTCGGGGATGGTTCTGTCGGAGCCCAATTGCTCAGCATGGACTTCGACGGGTATTTTTTTACCGGTTCCTATGCAACCGGCAAAAAAATCAATGGCGAGGTCGCTCACAAACTGGTTCCTGTTGGGCTCGAACTCGGAGGCAAAGATCCCGCCTATGTCCGCGCCGATGTGCCAAGCGTCAAGGCTGCAGCCGTCTCTATCGGTGACGGTGCCCTCTACAACAACGGGCAGAGTTGTTGCTCTGTTGAGAGAATTTATGTCGATGAAAAGATCCACGATGAATTTGTGGAGCACTTGACGGAATTTGCCTCCTCCCAAAAAACCGGCGACCCCACAAGTCCTGATACAGACCAGGGTGCCATTACCAGAAAGACCCACCTCGTGTTCTTGAAGGAACAGGTGGACGATGCAATCGCCAATGGGGCCCGCCTTCTGACCGGTGGGAGAATCGTGGAAGGCAGGGGCTCATTCTTCGAAGCCACGGTGCTCACGGACGTCACCCACGACATGCTCGTCATGCGTGAAGAGACATTCGGCCCGATCGCATCGGTGATGAAAGTTAAGGGTGACGAGGAAGCGCTCAGGCTCATGAATGATACAGATTACGGATTGACTGCTGCCATTTACACAGGCGACGAAAAGCTTGGCAGGGAGTTGCTGCGCTGTGTCAATTCAGGGACCGGCTATCTCAACTGTTGTGATCGCGTATCGGCTTTCCTGCCCTGGTCTGGCCGCGGTCATTCAGGTCTGGGGTCCACACTGTCCCAACACGGTCTATTCGCTTTCTGTCAGCCCAAAGGCCTGCATTTGAGAAAATCGTAACAATATGCGGGGGGTTGGTGTTAGGGTTTTGGGATGAAAAGTTTCTTATGTGTCCTGGGCCTTGCTGCAGTGCTGGGTGGGTGCAGTAAGGCACCTGTTGTCGAAACTAATCCTGTTGAAGGATCACTTCAGGAAGCCGTAGAGGAAAATCAAAATGTAGAACCAAGTCCCAAGCAGTCAGGCAAAGTCATCGGAAACCCTAATTTGTGGTATGTCATTGAGGATGGAACAGTGCAGTGGATACACACTTCACCCAGTGAGCTAAGGGCAGATAAATCGAGGATGGCGGGGCTGAGGAAGCCATTGGTTGACTCTGATTTATGGTATGTGGTTGAAGATGGAACAGTAAGGATCATAGAGAATAGATCAGGGTTGGCGGGTTTGAGTAATCCTGGATTCAGGCTCCCTGAGAGAATTGATGGCAAACCGGTTACCAGTATCGGGCCTAAAGCGTATGCGGGTTGTAATCAGGCAGTTTTCATTATTCCCGACACCGTCACCGGCATTGAAGAACAAGCGTTCGCAAGCTGCTACGGTTTAAAGGAGGTTAAAATTGGCAAAAACGTTACCAATATCGGCAAAGCGGCTTTTGCTTTCTCCATGCCTCTGAAAAGCATCACGATTCCTAGTCGTGTTGTAAACATTGGAGAAGAGGCTTTTTTAAGTTGTAGGACTCTGGCAAATATTACGATTCATGAAGGTGTGAGCTCCATTGGGAAGGAAGCTTTTGCAAATACCTATGTTAGAGACATAACGATTCCCAAAAGCATCAAGCGCATAGGGAAAGACTCTTTCCATTTGTGCAGCCGACTAACTTCTGTAACTTTTCTTGGAGATGCTCCTGAAGAAGTTGGACGGGTTTTTCCTGCTAGAGTAATCATCTGCCGCAGACCTGAGGCTAAGGGCTGGGGTGAGACTTGGGGGCGGGCGGGCGGTTAAGCTGATCAGCGAGAAACCTTAAGGCCAGCGGGCGCCACTGCTTAAACAACCATATTTTATAGTTAGACCAGTACAATGAGAGGGAACAAAGGCATGAGCGTGAAGTGTATTTTTAGCTGCTTTTTTTCGGTTGGATTTTTTTTCACTACAACATTTGCTGTTGAGAAGGCGCCCTTTGAATATGTTTGGGGGACCGCTCATCATATTCTGCCCGGGACGCATTCCGACGAATCAGGTTATTTTTCTCTCTGTGAAGGCAATGACGGTCGCATCTACGTTGGCACGGCAAAATACAGCGATAACGCTTACTTGGTGGAATTCGATCCGCTCACCACGAACCAGCGTATTGTGATCGATGCGCACAAGGTTTGCGGTCTGAGAGCAAAAGGTTACGCTGCCCAGGCGAAGATTCACACCCGTAACTTTGTTGGACCAAGCGGGGTCATCTACGTCGGCACCAAACAGGGATACCGAAACCAGGGTGACAAGTCGGAATACCCCGGGGGCTATCTTATAACTTACGATCCTCGCAACGATAAGGCCAGCAACCTCGGCATGCCCTACAGGAAACAGGGCATCGCTGACGTGGTGGCTGACGAGGAACGCGGCTTGATCTACATCGTCACCTGCGAGGACCAGCACTGGATGCGTTACGACGTCAGGACCAAGAAGTTCACCGAGTTGGGTCCCATGCTGACCCCATATGCCACCACCTTGGTGGATGCCCAAGGCAAGGGTCACGCCCTGACCAAGGATTTTCAGTTGGCTACTTACGATCCTGCCACCAAGAAAGTCATTCGGCGACCGATTGAGATTGGCGGAAAGCCCTTCGTGCGTGCCAACACGGCCGCCATACCGACCTGGAACCTGGCGGCCGATGGACGCACCGCCTGGCTGATCCTGATGAATGATGCCGACCTCATTTCCATCGACCTCTCCTCCAGTGAAAGCAAGGTCAAGGGAGTCAATCACGGCCTCATGCTGGAGGGGGAGCGTCCCGATTCCCGCAGCGCCCTCACCATCGCCCCGGACGGCAAAATATACACCCTCATCAGTGTGCATAACACGACCGGGTTCGGTAAGGGCAAGCTGCATCACCTCTGCTGCTTCGATCCCGACAAACGGCGTCACGAGGACCTCGGAGTCTTGGCGGTTAAGAACCCCGATTTCTTCGACTTCAAGCCGGCTGGCGGCAAGAAGCCTCCATGGAGCCACGGTTATCATACCTTGCCCGACGGTATCATGACCCCATTGCACAACCACATGGCACTGGTCGCCACTCGCGACAACACCCTGTATGCCACCATTATTTACCCTTTCACCCTGCTCAAGATCGATGCTTTCCGTCAGGAAGTGCCGCCTCCCGGTCCCGCCGAGAAATACCTCCAGTCGATTCACCGGCACTTGAACCGGATCGAGAAGAACCTTCCCCAGTTGACCGCCTTGGGGGAACTGGCGGCGGAGCGTTACGATCAGGGCGGCTTGGTCGGCTTCCATTGGCTGGGAGCCACCCTGGAACAGGAACTGGTCGGCCGCAGCGGAGGGCTCATGCACATCGGGTTCGACCGTCCGTGGAAGGACACGAAACTGCGCGCCGACGCGGAGAAGACCCATGATTTGGCGGTGGTTGCGTGGGACGCTGATCCCAAGCCCAATGACCTAAAACGCCTGCAACAGTTCAGGGACGCAAGGCAATACCTTCTTGGCTTCGGGTCCAAGCGTAATCCTCTGCTTGCCGAGCATGTCAAGCTCTGCGATGCATGGGTGGACGCCGACACGGATCCGAAAGACCTCGATCCCGGCAAGCTCAACCACGTTGTCAATGCCGTGTCAGGTTGGGTCTGGATGGCTGAATGCATCGCCGCCCACACCCGCAAGGGGCGAATGCCCCCGATGTGGAAGAGTTGGGCCATGGAGGATGGTCGCGACTGGTCCGACCGCTTCTTCCGCAAGACGAAATACCACAAGGACCTTTCCGTCGCGCCCATTGCCAAGGGGGTTCTAGGCAAGGCATTCCTGCACCGGATACGTTCCCAGATACTGGCCTTGGAGAACACCCAGTTGCCAGCCATACGTCGCTTCGCTGACGCCATTGTCGCCGAGACCAAGGCCGGGCGGCGCACGGTGGTAGCATCCAGCGGCCACATGGTGATGCATTACGTTGGAAAGTTTTCCGACTCCGCCTGGGCCGACAACGTCGAGGTGCACGAGAACGTGGAATCTCAACTCAACAATTTTAAGAAGAAAGCTCCCCAAGACGGGCTCGTCCTCCGCTTGGGCTACTTTGGCCTCAGTCGCAAAGTTGATGCCTTGTTCAAGGCCAAGAAGAATCGTGTTCTCCTTATGACTGCAGAAAATCCTCTCCCTGAATTTTCTGCCCATCTGGATTATCCTGACCGGGTTGACTTGGGTCTGGCCTTCGGTGATGCCTGCGTGCCTATTGATGGCTACCCCATCCCGCTATTTCCTCCCAGTGGCATAGTTAAGGCCGCGGCCTATGAATCCTTGAATATTGAAGTTTTAAAACGGCTCAAATGACGGGATAGCTGGGATTTTAATGAGCATGAAATTGTCATTTCATGATTTTCTCACTCAACAACCAATGATCCCCAGTAACTCACTGAGTGTTTAAAATTTAAGCTGGTGCCCCCTGCTGGATTCGAACCAGCGACCTACGGATTACAATGGCCGGGGAGTTGCCAAGGATGAGGTGGAGGCATTTAAATGGTTTCGCAAGGCAGCGGAGCAGGGAGATGCAGACACGCACAAAGCTCTCAAGGGCCCCGGAGTTGAATAACCCCTAACAATCCCCCTATCCCACCCCATCGAGGGGATACATTAAAGGATCAGCAGGCAATGTGGGGCAAAGCGGACCCTGTTGAAATGATCCAACGCAGCAACCCTCTAACAGGATTGCCAGCAGCCGGTGGTCACGCCCGGAATGTCTTTACCTGGTGCGATACCCGGTGCCCTGGATAAGTGGTTGAAATGTCGATATACCGGGCCGGTTGGCGGCTGCCAGGTTATTCGATCTCACGCACCCGGTAGAACATGACTGTGCTGTCTGCAGGCGAGAAATTGTCGGTAAAATCGGTTGATTCCGCCTGTCCCTCCACCCCATCGTCGAGTTCCTCCCAGACAAGGAGGCCTATGGAACGGTCCACAGCGTATACCTTGCCGGACTTGGTGTTGAAGGAGATGGTGACCACCGGGCTGGCTCCCGGGGAGAAGGTTGCGGTGATGGTGGTGATGTTGAGAGGCGTCTGGGAGCCGCCTGTCGGGCTGTCTCCCTCCGCCAGGGCCAGGATTTCCTCGGCACTGAGCGCACTTCTCCAGATAGCCACCTCGTCAATGAGCCCCTGGTAAGGGTGTTGGCCGTTATTCCTGGCCCCAATGATCAGGTTGCCGCCACCGTTCGGGGTCCTCTTCCCGCCAGTCCAGTCTACGACTCCGTCCAGGTAAATGGTTCCCTGGTCTGCCGTGCCATCATAAACGAAGGCTGCGTGGATCCAGCCGTCGGCATCCGCCGCAAGGTAGGGGGCGAGTTGGGTTGAGCCGTTGGTATCAGCTCCCCAGTGCGCCTGGTGCAGGAAACTGTTATTGCGGATGCCGTTGTGAATTCCCTGACTGGTCTGCCCGAAAATGAATTTCTGACCAGAGATGTCCGTTGGCTTCAGCCAGGCGGTCATGGTGTAGTTGCCATCGCCAAAGTCGCGGATCATGGAGTTCATGTCGATACCCGGCACGTTGATAAAGCCACCTGAGAACTGTGCACTTCCCCCGGGACTCGGGCCGGAAGGAGCTCCCTCAGTGCTAAGAACCACGCTGTTATTGAGGGTTCCATCATTGCCAAAATCCCCCTTGTCTGTGACCGTGGTCCCGGCATCCCCCTCAAAATCGTAGTAAAGCAAAAGCGAGTCAGGGGAGTCGTTTGGATTCAAAGGGCTGCTGCCAAAACTGACCTCGTCGCCATCAAAAAACCCGTCATTATCACTGTCTCTGCTGTTCGGGTTGGTGCCGGTGTCGGCTACCCCGGCAAAGACCCCGCTGTTTGACTCGACATCGTCTGTCAGCCCGTCATCGTCACTGTCGGATTTGTTCGGGTTGGTGCCGGTATCACTGGCACTTACAAATGTACCTGTATTGGTCTCGACGCCATCCTCGAGTCCATCGCCATCAGTATCCGCCTTGCCGGGATCAGTTCGGTTGGCGAACTCGTCCTCGTTGCTGACACCATCCTCATCCGGGTCGCCGTCCGGGCCATTGTCAGGATCAACGGATCCGTCGTCGGTTGGGGAAAGGCCGTATTTTGTCTCCCACCAGTCAGGGAGCAGGTCGCTGTCGCTGTCGACAGGATCGAGCTGGATCGTGTAGATTGCGGGGCTTCCGGCCGTCACGTCGCCGAGAGCGGCGCGCTGAGGGATACCGGGACCGGTGATACTGACATCTCCCCAGTCCCCGCCACCCTGTTCCACCATCACGTTATCAAACGGATAATAGCCGGGAGAGGAGACGGTGAAAGTGAGGGGTAGATCCGCGCCGCCAATCCAGTTATGATTGGCTGACTGACGTCCATCCGGAGTGTCAATAATGAAGTAGTTTGTATCATCTGCCCGGAGGTAGATTGTGTATTGCCCGGTATTTTTAAAGAGAACATAGCCATTAATACGGATAGAGAAGTTGTCCCCGCCGCCATCGATATATGGGAGATTACCTCCCGATGGAGTAATGAAGCCGCCGTTGCCGTGGTCGAAGTAAGGCTGAGTTTGTTTAGAGGTCCTTGTAGGCGGCCAGTCAGTTGCGTTGAGGGCAACCCGGTTGTAGTTCTGCTCAGCTTGGTTGTTGAAGACAATTCCTGCGTTGTAGTGATTCTCCTGCATGGTCAGTCCCGGCTCAGCCAGGTTCGGCAGGTATGCATTTGCACCTGCTCCGGGTCCACCCACCAAGGGAGGGAAACTCAAATCAATGGATATAATTCCTGGGTTTGAATCTTCGTCGTTCGGGTCGGTGCCATTGGCAATCTCGGTGCCGTCTGAGAAGCCGTCACCGTCACTGTCAGCAATGTGCGGGTTGGTATTGTGGGTGAGGATCTCCGCCCCGTCATTGAGACCGTCATTGTCAGTGTCGGCATTTGCAGGATTGGTGCCGGTGTCGGAGGCACTGACAAAGGTGCCGGTATCCGTTTCCGCTCCGTCCGCAAGCCCGTCATTGTCGGTATCCTCCTCGGTGGGATCGGTACCCTTTTCATACTCATCGTAGTCGGTTAATCCATCCTCATCAAAGTCAGTGTCATCAAGGCCGTTAAGGGTGGTCAGATCGTTGGCATAATTGTTTTCCCACCAGTCCGGGAGATTGTCATCATCGTCATCTACCACATCAACCGGGCTGACTCCGGCAGCAAGGGAGGCTATCTGTGGCTCAGTCAGGACTGTGTTCCAGACTGCCATCTCATCGACATCACCGAAGAAATGGTGTTCACCGTTGCCGCCGCCCCTGCTCCCAAAGCGTCCGCCAATGAGCAGGTTGCTGGCGTTGTTCGGTCTGCCATGGTTACCGGCCTTCTCGCCATCAAAATTGCCGTTGAGGTAGATGCGGCCGGTGCCGGTAGCATCGTTGTTGTCCTGGAGTCCGTCGTATGTGAACACCGCATGGATCCACTGGTCAGCGGTGTTGATGGTATTGGCATACCAGTCGTTGCCCCAGTGTGCCTCGTGCAGCCTGCCGTTGCCCCGCAGGCCGTTGTGGATACCCTGGGTTTCCTGTCCCCAGAAAAACCTGTTGCCACTCAGTGAGGCAGAGGTTGGCCTGATCCAGGCGGAAAGGGTGTAGCTTTCCAGTTGGCTCTGGACAGCGATGGGGGTCTTGATCACACCCCCTCCCGACAACTGCAGGCCTTTTCCCGGGGTGGCTCCGTTAGGTGCACCCGCTGCGGTGTTGGAACCCGCGTTGATGGTTCCATGAAAGGTCAGGGCCTGTGCATTGGCACTTCTGTCTTCAATAGAGGCACCCTCAAAATCCAGATAAAGCAAAGGCTCTGGTATCGCCTGTGCTTTCAGCATTTGTTGGGGCAGCAGAATGCTCGCTGTGATTATTACGATGGACGAGAAGAGTGTGGGACCTTTTGCTTTCATGAGGTAAGTGGCATTCAGGCTTTTTTTTTTAAAAAAAGTGAGGGTTGCTGTATTTTTCCCCGCGGGATTAAAGTCCTGTGAGTATTCTTAATAAAAATAAGGCCTTATGACAAGTGCCGTCTTTGGGAAGCAAACATAAAAGATAGGACAGCAGGTAATGGTTGTCCTTATTGCTCAGGAAAAAAAGTCGGTGCAAACAATAACCTTAAAACCCTTCATCCAAACATAGCCAAGCAGTGGCATCCCACTAAAAATGGAAAATTCCACACCCTCCCATTACCCTATCGGAGACCTCCGCGGGGGGAGTGAGTAGCACCCCCCAACCAAGAGCCACGGGCCCTTGTGCGCTGTGGGGTGGTGGTGTTAGGGTTGCGGGATGAAGACGCTCAGTGCCGTCACTCAATTAGTTGTTCTTGTGTCACTGCCCCTGCTTCTTGGGGGGTGTGGGAAGAAAGAGCCTGTTGCTGAGGTTAAGCCTTTAGAAGAAAAACAGCAGGAGGGTAAGCCTACAGAAGAAGCGCCTGTTTTAAAGTATCAGATTAAAGGTGGTGCGGTCACTATCACTGGCTGTGACAAAAAGGCATCGGGAGCGCTAACCATTCCTGCGACAATTGAAGGTAATCCTGTCACCAGCATCGGGGATTACGCCTTCTCTACATGCAGCAGCCTGACGACCATCACGATACCTGCTAGCGTCACCAGTATCGGGCAGAGTGCCTTTGAAAAATGCACCAGCCTGACGAGCATCACGCTTCCTGATAGCGTTACCAGCATCGGGTCAACTGCCTTTCGTTCCTGCACGAGCCTGACGAGCATCACGATTCCTGATAGCGTTACCAGCATCGGGGCTAATACCTTCCGTGACTGCACCGGCCTGACGAGCATCACGATTGGTGACAGCGTCACCAGTATCGGGTGGAGTGCCTTCGCAAACTGCAGCAGCCTGACGAGCATCACGATCCCTGATAGTGTCACCAGTATCGGGTGGGGTGCCTTCAATGGTTGCCAAAGCCTGACGAGCATCACGATCCCTGACAGCGTCACCAGGATCGGGAATGAGGCCTTCCAAGGCTGCGGCCTGACGAGCATCACCATTCCTGAGGGCGTCACCAGCATCGGGTGGGGTGCCTTCAATGGGTGCCAAAGCCTGACGAGCATCACGATCCCTGACAGCGTTACCAGCATCGGGCGTTACGCCTTCGCAAACTGCAGCAGCCTGACGAGCATCACGATTCCTGATAGCGTCACCAGCATCGGGGATAGGGCCTTTTATGAATGCACTAGCCTGACCACTGTAACATTTCTTGGAGATGCACCTAAAGTTGGGGCCAGCGTTTTATTAAAAACCACCCCCACCATCTACCGCAAACCCGAAGCCAAGGGCTGGGGTAACACATGGGGTGGGCGGCCGATCAAGCTGATCAGCGAGAAGCCGTAAGGATCCCCCAATCAAGCGACCTGCATCGTGGGGAGTGAGTGGTCACCCCCAACCAAGAGCCACCCGCCCTTGTGCCCTTGTGCGCTGTGGGGTGGTGTAAAGTTGCTGTGCTTTTGTAATGGGCGTGCGGTGTGAGTGAGTGGTAAGATGTAAGGATGAACTCTGAACGCAAAGCTCTACTCTTTCAGTTTTAAATAAAAGCATGAAGTTAAGTTTCTTTTTCAATAAGTTAATACAATGATTAAGGTCGCGTCTGTTCAATTTAACCATGCACCTGGAGACAAGGAATCTAACCTGGATACCATTCGTGGATTTTGTGTCGAAGCTGCACGATCAGCAGTTCAGATCATAGCTTTTCCGGAAATGTGTATAACAGGCTATTGGCATGTTCGGAATTTGAGTAGAGAATCAATTCAGTCCCTGTCCGAGAATATATCTAACGGTCATTCGGTTAATATGTTAAAAGAGATAGCTGATCAGTATCAGCTCATTATTGGTGCCGGACTCATTGAGGAATCTGGAGATGGGAAACTTTATAATTCTTATGTGGTAGTGCATCCAGATGGTCAGGTGAACTGCCATCGGAAAATTCATTGTTTCATCAGTGAGCACATGAGTGATGGGGATTCTTATACGGTCTTTGATTCTCATCTTGGTCACCGGATTGGAATTTTGACATGTTACGATAACAATATAATAGAAAACGTACGGGTAACAGCGCTAGAGGGAGCTGAAATTTTGCTAGCACCTCATCAGACCGGAGGGTGCGGATCAAAGAGTCCGTATGGAATGAAGGTTATAGATAGGGGGCTTTGGGAAAACAGAAATAAGGATCCGAAAAGCATTGAAGATGAATTCCGTGGTCCCAATGGTCGTGGCTGGCTTATGCGATGGCTTCCTTCCCGAGCTCATGATAATGGTCTCTTTGTTATTTTTAGTAATGGGGTAGGCGTTGATGATGATGAGGTGCGAACTGGCAATGCCATGATTATAGATCCCTACGGTAGAATCCTTGTGGAGACGTGGAAAGCAGCTGATGAAATGGTCGTTGCTGACTTGGATATGAAACTTATTCCTACTAGTTCCGGGCGCCGATGGATGCGTGGTCGTAGGCCTGAGCTCTATGGGCAAATTGCTACTTCGACTGGTAATGAAATTAAGGCCCGTGATTCTAGATTCAGCTAGATTTAAATTTCATTAAGAACGAGATCATGTTTCTTAATAATAGATCAGTTCTCACCAAAGGTCACTGATCCCCAATCAAGCGACCTGTATCGTGGGGAGCCTGAGTAACCCCACCCCCAACCATGAGCCACGCGCCCTTGTGCGCTGTGGGGTGGTGGTGACTCCTACTCCTCACTCGCCCGCAGGAACCATGTTGCACCGCCGGCGGGGAAGCTGCGTTGAACCGTGTTGCCGTTCCCCTTGAACCAGGCAACAAGTTCATGCGCATTGCGCTGGGCGAGTAGTCCCCCATCCACCAATCAAGCGACCTGCATCGTGGGGAGTGAGTAGTCACCCCAAACCCCCAAACACCCCAAACCCCCACCCAATAGCCACGCGCCCTTGTGCGCTGTGGGGTGGGGAGTGAGTCAGTGATCGGCTGTATCCTTGGCAGTGCGCACGATTGCCATGATCGCGGTGCTATGGGATAAAGCAAAATTACTTCTTCGGCGTGGTTGGTTTCCTGTTTTTGTCAACCTGAGCCTTGATGTCAACCTGCGTGGTTTTTACCAGCTTGGCGACCTTGTCGCCCAGATTGCGGGCAATCAGACCGCTGGGATCACAGCCTTTGCTGATGGCGGCGATTTTGCCGCCCTTTTCGATAAGGAAATTACTGGGCATGGTCTTGGTGTCAAAAATCTTCCAGCTATCTTTTCTCGGATCCAATGCATACTGCATGTTTAGTTTTTTTGTTTTCACATACGTCGCGAATTTATTATCCGGCTCAGCAAAAACGGCGACGAGCTTAATGCCGTCTTTCTTGTATGCTTCATGTAGTGCTTGGAAATAGGGCAACTCACGATCGCAACCGAGGCAACCGCAGGTAAGCCGCACCAATACCGGTCCATTATTGGCCAGTTTGGCGAGGTTGATTTCCTTGCCGTTAGTGTCCTTGATTCTGAATTCAGGAGCGGCATCGCCGACCTTTAATGGCTCAGCATAGGTGTTCCAAGTCGTAGCGAGAATGAGTGTCAAAGTGGCAAGAATACTTTTCATGGTATTTCCAATGGGACAAATCCTACATGAGTAGACGGATCGTTCCAACCTTTATTCATACATATCTAAAAGGGATTCTGGGGGTGCTCATATGAATATCGATGTGAGCATCCTCAACGGCACGAATAAGGTAAGTCGGTCAACTGATCCATGATCCCCCAACCCCAAGCCACGCGCCCTTGTGCGCTGTGGGGTGGTGGTGTTAGGGTTGCGGCATGAAGACGTTCTTGCCGCTACTGCTTCCACTGCTCATTGTCCTGGGTGGGTGCAGCAAGGCACCTGTTGTCGAAACGGAAAGCGAAGGGCAACAGCAGCAGGAGGTTAAAGAGGAAGTTCAGCCTGAAAAACCTGTCGCTCAAGCTAAGCCAGTAAAAGCAGCACCTGTTAATCCGATAAAGTATAAGATCGCAGGTGATACGGTCACAATCACAGGCTGTGATAGAAAGGCATCGGGAGCGCTAACCATACCTGCGACTATCGAAGGTAAGCCCGTCACCAGCATCGGGGATAAAGCCTTTGCCTACTGCTCCGGCCTGACGAGCATCACGATCCCTGATAGCGTCACCAGCATCGGGGTAAGGGCCTTCTATAAATGCAGCAGTCTGACGAGCACCACGATTCCTGATGGCGTTACCAGCATCAGGGACTTCGCCTTCTTAGGCTGCACCAGCCTCACGGACATCTTGATCCCTGATGGCGTTACCAGCATCGGGAAGAGCGCCTTCTCTGACTGCACCAGCCTGACGAATATCGCAATTCCTCATGGCGTCACCAGTATCGGGTGGAGTGCCTTCGCACGCTACACCAGCCTGATGAGCGTCACGATCCCCGCCAGCGTTACCAGTTTAGGGGACTACGCCTTCGTTGTGTGCCGCAGCCTGACCGCAGTGACATTTCTTGGGGATGCTCCTAAAGAGCAACCGCATCACGACGTTTTCGCCGGCGCAACCTCCACCATCTACCGCAAACCCGAAGCAAAGGGCTGGGGGGAGACTTGGGCTGGCAGGCCGGTCAAGCTGATCAGCGAGAAGCCTTAGCGATCCCCCCAATCAAGCGACCTGCATCGTGGGGAGTGAGTGGTCACCCTGAACCATAACCCCCATGAACCCCAAGCCACGCGCCCTTGTGCGCTGTGGGGTGGTGGTGTTAGGGTTGCGGCATGAAACGGTTTTTGTGTGTCCTGGGACTTGCTGCGGTGCTGGGTGGGTGTGGGAGTAACCCTACGTTGACTTTTGCTGAGTTGGTTGAGTTAGCTGAACACGGAGATAACAAGCGCATGCAGCCAACCGCCTGCCCTTGGTGGGCGGCAATCTGAACCTGGCTATGCCGCCGCTGTCACGCCTCCTGCTGCCGCTTCGCTCTTGGCAGGAGCCCCCGCCAGCGGCTAGGGTTCAGGGAAGTCCGAGTCAGCTCCCGGCAGTCGGTAGCTGATGCGGGACGTTAGGATCACAAAAAGATAATGGAGGCCGCGACCAAAAAGGTAAGCGCTGGCGTGCAGTTTTCTTGGATTGCGGTCGTTTCACCTCTGCTTTCCGTGGTGTCAGTAATCGCTCTGGCCACAGTCGTGCCGATAGGTCCCCGTAGTAGCGACGAGGTCGAGACTTCTGATGGAGGCTTCTCGGTGACCTACGAACTTGGATTTGCGGGCTCCTTTGTGACGGCGTTGGCCATTTTGTTTTTCTTGCTCGGCGCACTGTCTGTAGTAATCACGCTCGCCCTTCGATCTGGAAGGGAGAGAATGAGTATCGTCAGGGCGGGTGTCGGACTGCTTCTTCTTGCTGGGATCGTGCTTCGGATTGTTGCCACCCAGCCCAACTAATCCTAACAAGCGCATGCAGCCAACCGCCTGCCCTCCGTGGAGCGGAAATCGAGATGGTAGCTAGGCCGCCGCTGTCACGCCTCCTGCTGCCGCTGCGCTCTTTTCTCGCCTCCAACGAGGCCAGGGGTAATAATCGGCCCATAATGCGCCGTTTTTCGTGTTCTCTTTGCCTTTGCCTTCTCGCCCTCACGGCATCGGGCGAGGTGCCCGGTATCCACCTGGCCGACAAATCGTTGGGCGTTGAGTTTCTCGACAGTGATGAGAAGGAGTTCTTCATCAGCCAAACGATGGACTTGTCCGGGCGCCTGTTCGTCGGTTGCCGCGAGGCATTGTATGTTTACGAACCGACCGCGGAAGGCGGCTTCGGACCGTGCCAGGAGTTGTTCCGTTTTCCCAAGGATTCTTGGCTGTATGACCTCGAGGTCTATGGTAATGACCTCTTTGTGCTGACCAACACGGCACTATACCGCATGCGGAACGCGGTCACCCAGCGGAGCAAACCGAACTCCTGAATAAACTGAACATCGCAGTCGGCAACAAGCCATCAGGGAGTGCGGCCAAGGGATCCAATGCAGCGAAGAACGTGGCTTTACTTGGTGGCGCGGCCGCCCTCATGAAGCTCAACCAGATCAGTCAGGACACGGCTGACATCAGCGAAGATACTTCTGAGATCAGTGAGGGCTTCGAGGGATTCGGTGGTTTTTGACTGACTTGTCACGTCCCGTTAGTCCGTATAGCATAGCATTACCTCCATGAGTGATTTTTTTGAGAACATGAACGAGAGCCACGGCGCGATGGACGCGTTTGGCAACATCGCTGCCATCTCCCAGAGGAAGAACCAGACCACTGCTCACCCGTCATTCTCCGATCAGTTCACCCCTCTTTCCCCCGCAACCCCCTTTCTCCCCATCTCCGATCCCTTCAACGGCGCCCTCAAGCGCCTCACGCAAAAAGCAAATTCCTAGCAATTAATCAGGATTTCTGGAGATCTTGCGACGGGAAATTGCCCGCGGTGTCCCAAGTGGCTTGCGCAACCTTGAATTGTGAGGTCCTGTGGTCTTCTCGGAGAGCCCAGAATCCTGCACTGCACTTGCCATGAAGAA
>JAYGGE010000067.1:0-19687 GCA_046581505.1 Verrucomicrobiales bacterium
TGACCATGTTCACGGCCGGATATGGCGTGTGACTTATAAGGGGCGTGAGCTTGCCAAGAGGCCCAGGCTGGTGGGTGAGGATCTTGCTGTCATTGTAAACGAGTTGCGCTCAGAAAATGGCTTCACCCGTCATTTTGCCAAGCGCCAGTTGCGCTTGGAGGATAAGGTCAGGGTAAAGGCAGCGCTCAATGCGCTTGAACAGGCGGGGGGACTTTCCAGTGAGGACAAGCTGGAGATTCTGTGGGCATGCCAGTCGATTAATTACCTGCATGAGGAACTGCTGAGGGAACTACTTGGCGACAAGGATCATCGCATTCGTGCGGCGGCAGTGCGCATGGTATACCATTGGCATGAGCGGTTGACAGATTCTCTTCACCTGCTTGGAAGAGCGGCGAAAGATGAACATCCGCAGGTGCGCCTGGAAGCGGTTTCGGCATTGAGGCAGGCTGGTGGGTTGGGGGCGTTCAGGGCAATTCTACCGGTATTTTCCATGGAGAAGGACAAGAACCTTGACTTTGCCCTGTGGTTGGCGGCGCGTGAGATGCAGGATGATTGGCTGCCGGCACTGGAGAAAGGGAAGTTGAGCTTTCGCGGGAAATTGCCGGCATTGGACTTTGTCCTCAAGGCGATTGAAAAACCGCAGGCTTTGCGATTATTACGCAAATCCCTGGTTTCTAAGGATATTCAGCCCGGGGGATTTCGTGAACTGTCATCCCTTTTTGCGGAGATCGGGGCAGCTGATGACCTGGCAGTTCTTTATTCATCAGCCATGGAGAATGGACGGGATGCGGATTTGCGTGGTTTTGCGCTAGCAGAGTTGTCGAGGGCTGCGCTGGATCGAAATGTGAGGCCGAAGGATCTTCGGCCCGGGGATCTGTTGCAACTGCTGAGAAACGGGGATCAGATGGCCGCGCGCCTCTGCGGTGCCTGGGGTATTGCTGCGGCACGGGAGGATCTGCAGCAATGGTTGGCTGATGACGGCAGGACGGTAGTGGCAGCAGAAGCTTTGGCTGGCCTTGGGGCAGATAGCCTGGCGCCACTTGAATCCCTTGCCCGTGATGGTGGACGGGCGATGATTTTGCGGGCGGCTGGCGTGGCGGCAGTCACTGTCATTGACCTTAATGCCGGGGCCAATCTGGCAGCCACTGTATTGGGTGAAGCGAAATCCGCTGCGGGGTTAAGACCGATCTTTGATGCTTTTTTAACAAGGGTGGGGGGAGCCGATGTTCTTGCCAAGGCGATTGCCGGCAAAATGATCGATTCCAGTGTGGCTGCGGCAGGCGTGAAGCAGTCTGAATCAAGTGGTGGCAAAACCTCGGCGTTGATCGCGGCCTTATCCAAGTCAGGAGGACTTGAGCCGATAGCGCGTGCATTGTCATCCGGGGAAATGAGATCTCTTGTTAATGATGTGTTTAAGCGCGGCGATGCGGCACGCGGGGAGGTGATTTATCGGCGCGCGCAGCTGTTATGCCAGAGCTGTCATGCCATTGGCGGAGGTGGGGGTTTAATTGGCCCGGATCTGGTGAGTATCGGTTCCAGCGCGCCGGTTGATTATATTGTAGAGTCCCTGCTGGAACCTGCAAAGAAGATCAAGGAGGGCTATCACACGACAGTGGTAACCACGAAGTCCGGCAACGTAGTGACCGGCGGGTTGATTCGTGAATCCGGCGGCGAGTTGATATTGCGGATGGTTGACGGCAGTCAAAGATCAGTGCCTGTTGCAGCCATATCAAAAAAGGAAATTGTTCCCGTCTCAATGATGCCCCCGGGTTTGACGGCGATGCTGCGCAAGGATGAACTTGTTGATCTTGTAAGGTTTCTTTCAGAGCTCGGGAAAGAAGGTGATTTCAAGGTTTCCCCGGGTCGTGTTGTGCGTCGTTGGCGGGTGCTTCCTTTTGACAAGGAGGTCAGCCGGCAGGTTCGCCTGGTGGGGGTACAGGCACTTTTGGCAAATAGCAATCAACTGCCATGGCGCCCTGCCTACAGCATGGTGTCCGGTGAGCTGCCCCTTGCCGGGATGGGGGTCAACAAGGGCGTTAATGGTGATGTGAGTTTTGCCAGCTTCGAGATTGAGGTTTCCGTCGCCGGCAGGATTGGTTTGCGTATTGACAATCCTCAGGGTCTTCAGGTGAGCTTGAATGGTGTGGCTGCAGCCGGCAAGGTGTCAGAAACAGAACTTGCCATTGGCCGTCACGAGGTGGTTATCATCGTTGATCGTGTCGCCCGTGCCGGGGGGGGATTGCACGTTGAGTTGTTTGATGTCGATGGTTCCAGAGGCAGGGCGGTGTTTGTTGCCGGCCGCTGATTAAGTCTTCCTTTAAAAGGAATCGTGCGCAGCTTTCAGGCGGGTGACGATTTCCGGGTGATCACCGGCATGGTTTTTCAATTCACCGGGATCCTTGCCGGTATTTGAGAGAAACAGCTTGGTTACGGCGGCAGCCCCGGCGGGTTTCGGGTTGCTGGTGTCCCGGACATTGCCGATAAGCTTCCAGTCGCCGTCACGAACTGCCCACTGCGCCCTGCCGCCGGTGCCAACCTGCCAGTGCAGGATCCCGTGCGGGCCTTCGGCGACCTTGCCAAGCAGCAGCGGAGCAAGGCTCTTGCCGTCGATGTTGTTTTTAATGAGCTTGATCTCCGCAAGTTCTGCAACGGTGGGCAGCCAGTCACAGGAGTGGGCGATTTCGGTGATGAGCTTGCCCTGCGGCAGTGTCCCGGGCCAGGAGATGATGGCCGGCACGCGGATACCGCCTTCAAAGAGACTGAACTTTGCACCGCGATAGGGGCCGGAGTTGCCGCCGCCAAAGTGTGCGCGTTCCTCGGTGGAGTGTCCATGGTCGGACTGGAAGACCACAATGGTGTCCTCGCGCAGGCCCAACTCGTCGAGGTAGGCCAACAGGTCACCGATGCGTGCATCGAGGGTGGAGACGAAGGCATTGTAGAGCCTGCGCGGATGGGCGAGCTTTACGTAGGTCTTCAGCCAGTGCGCCTCGCCCTGGTAGGGGTAGTGGGGGGTGTTCATTGCGAAGTAGATGAAGAAGGGGTCTGCCTGGTTTTCTTTAATGAATTTACAGGCTTCAGTTACCATCAGGTCCGGGAAAAACTTGCCGTCCTCGAAGATCTCCTTGCCGTTGCGATGCAGGTCATGGCGGTTTGGCCCCTGCCAGTAGAAGAAATGCGAGTAGTTGTCGATGCATCCGCCCATGTGGCCGAAAGAGTAGTCAAAACCCTGGGCGTTGGGCATGTGCCCGGCAATGTAACCAAGGTGCCATTTACCAATGTGTGCGGTTTTGTATCCTGCTTCCTTGAAATGTTCGGCAACGGTTATTTGTTCGCCGGGCATGCCCGGCTTGCCCTTGATGGAGGTGGTGTTTCCGGGGACTCCGGCGCGAATCGGATAGCGTCCGGTGAGCAATCCTGCGCGGGATGGGGAGCAGACCGGTGCTGCTGCGTAGAACTGGCTGAAGCGAATGCCGCGCCCGGCAAGTGAGTCAATGTGCGGAGTCTGGATGTCCTTGGTACCGTAGCAGCCGGCATCGACACTGCCCTGGTCATCAGTGAAGATGATGATGACATTGGGTTTGCGTGCATCTGCATGCGTGCAGGCAGCGAGCATGAGCCCGGCGGCGATGAGAGGATAAGTCGCTTTCACTATAGTACCATTATCGGTTTGCCATTCGATTGCGATCAAAGAATTGTACGACAGCCGATTTCGGGTGGATCGGGTGAGCCTTCATCAATTACTCGAATACCGGCGCGGTGAAAAGTTTCTGCATGCCGGCAATTCCGGGTGGCCCTTTTGCAAGTCGAATAGAGAGTTGTTTGCCCCCACGCTCTATCAGCAGGTGTGTGGCAGTGCCCTGGGGGTTTCTCAGGATTGTCTGCAGTTTTGCGAGACTCTCGACGGGGTCCCCGTTGGCATTGAGCAGGACATCCCCGGCCTTAATGCCCGCCTTGTCGGCGTTGCCGCCTTCCCTCAGCCTGGTAAACACCAGTTGTTTTTTGCCCAGTTTGCTCATGATCTTGGCAATGTTGACGGCATCGCCCGGCGAGCGCCCGGTATAGGACAGCGGATTTTTCCCCTCACGCACGGCTTTGCGGCGCAGTACCTCCTTTACCGCCCGGTAACAGTTGATCAGGCCGTGGCCGGTTTCGTTGTCGATTCCCGGAGGTCCAATGTCCGTTGCGGTGCTGGTGATGATTTCCTTGAGGTTCCAGGGAAGCAGGTCCGGATCGGCTGAGAGCATGAGGGCGATTGCGCCGCAAAACATCGGTCCGGCAAACGAGTTGCCGCTGATGGCAGCCGGAACCACGGAACCATCGGGTAGCAGTAGCGGCAGGCTGCGGTTGAAGGCACAGACCTCGGGTTTCCGGACTTTTCCCTCGGCATAGTGCTCGGTGTCCCATTGCACCGGGCCCTTGCTGGAAAATGACGTGCGGGAAAAATCGCGCTGCACGCCGGCGGCAGCAAAGACCGCCTCGGGGATATCCTCCGGGGTGCGCATCTGCTTTGGCAGCTTTTCGCTTTGTGCGAAGTTGCCAGCTCCTGAAACAAAGTAGAGCCCGCAGAAGGAACCGTGTTCCATGATCTTGCGCCAGTGCGAGCGCATCTGCCCAAGGTTGGGGATGGAGAAGCTCATGCTGTAGGTGTCGGCTCCCTGCTCGATGGCCCATTGCACTGCTGACTCGATCCTGTTCCCGGCGATTACCCCTGCCCAGTGCCCCTCAGGGGCAATGCCAAACGCATAAGGACTGGCCTCGGTACCCCTGCCGCATACAATTGCCGCACACATGGTGCCGTGCAGTGTTGACGGGTTGCTGCCCTGCGCCGGCCGGGTAGTTAGTTGTGTTGAGTTAAGCTGGAAGTTGTAGCCGTGGCAGTCGTCGATCAGGCCATTACGGTCGTCGTCGGTGTCATTGCCCGCTGTCTCATTCGGGTTGGTGTAGAGGTTTTGCGTGAGGTTTTGCGGGAAAAGAAAGTTGTTGTCGTGGATAATGCTGAGTGTGCCTTTGCCGGTGACACCAAATTCTTTCCAGACCCTGTCTGCTAAAAGTGAGTGTACATACCAGGGATGTTTGTAGAGGTGCGGATTAAATGGCAACTGGGGAGAGTTGAGGTTTTTTTGAGCTGCATCGCCTGCAGCCTGCGGCGCTCTGATGCGTCCGGGACTCAGAAAAATCTTCTTCACGCCCGGAATCCTCTTAAGGGCATCGATGTCCGCGGCAGTGCTTGAACAGGTGAAACCGTTGATGATCCAGTGGCGCTGCAGGTTGCTGATGGTGCCACTTGCAAGAAGTGCCTTGAGTTGTCTTTCAGCAGCAGCATGCGACTTGATGCTGGCTTTTTTCAGCGCGGAGATCACCCGTTCCCTGAGGGGGCGGCGCTTGGAGGAGGTGAATTCCCCGGCACGGCGCCGATACGCTGTTCCGTCACCAAGGAGTTGCTGATCAAACCACGTTTTCACCACAAGCGGGCGCGTAGGATTGGTTGTCCCGCCGGGAATCGGGGAGACCCAGATGCCGTCGCCGCTTACAGTCTCAAGGCGAACTGGCTGATCTTCTCCTTCGGGTGCAGATGCTTCATTTGCCGGGCAGTTTAGTGGTATGCTGAGAACTGTGATAAGGGCCAAAAAGATAACGAAGGTGTTCAACGTCATTGGATGAGGAGGTTTGCTCCGGGTTGAAATGTCAGTTACTTGCTGTTTTAGCAAGGGTCTCCGCATGCCCCGGGAAGATTTGTGAGAAGTTGGTGGTTTTCTCACCGATGACAAGGACAACAATGCTGTTCATCGAAGTGACATACCCAACCAGATCGCGGGCTTCTCCGTCAAGGTTTACCGCGATAGAGCCTTCGCCTGTCCCCTTGAGCCTGAAGTCGGTCACGGCACCCGGTCCCAGTTTAAATGTTTTTGTTTTGCCTGAGGGGAACTTTAACAGGACCTCGTGAGCTTCTGTGCAGTGACTAACGACATGAAAGGTTCCCTCCATCATGAAATGGCGATCATAGACGCCACGGGTAAGCCAGCATAAAGTTCCACTCAGCACTGTCGTGGTGGCGAAAAGTATCATTGCCTTTGCCATGAAGGACAGTTAACTGGGGATATATTACCTGTCCATGAAACATAACCCATTACCTTGCTGTATCATTTTAACCCTGCTGTCGGCAAGCGCACTCGCGGCTGACTGGAACCAGTGGCGAGGACCTTCCGGTGTGGGAATCTCCCAGGCCAAGTCGTTGCCGACACAGTGGTCTGAGAAAAAGAACATTGCATGGAAGACGGCGCTGCCGGGTCGGGGCTGGTCATCACCGGTGATTGAGGGTGATCGCATTTGGGTGACGGCAGCGCATGAGACTCTCGCCAGTGAGGAGGCGAGCAGGAGGCGGCTGAAGAGCAATACCGGCAGCCAGCCTCTTGTTGTCCTTGAGAAAGCCCGCTTTCATGCCATTTGCATTCACATAGACAGTGGTAAGATCCTGCATAACGTGGAACTCTTTTCTGTCGATGAGCCACAGTGGGTTCATCGCTTTAACAGTTACGCTTCACCGACTCCGGTCATTGAGGATGGCCGTGTTTATTGTCACTTTGGAACTTACGGTACTGCCTGTGTCGATAGCTCCAGGGGTAAAGTGCTTTGGAGTAATCTTGAGTTGCACTGCATGCATGAGAACGGCCCGGGGGGCTCGCCGGTCATTGCCGAGAATGTCCTTTTTTTCCATATGGATGGCAGTGATGAGCAGTACGTGGCGGCACTCAACAAGAAGGACGGCAAGCTTGCCTGGCGCACTAGGCGCAGCGGCAAGTTGCACAGCAATCCGCAGTTAAAGAAGGCTTATAGTACTCCTTTAGTAATGCGCCGGGGTAATGCCACTGAATTGATTTCCGCGGGGGCAAACTGGGTTTATGGATATGACCCTGTGACGGGCGAGGAGAAGTGGAGGGTGGATTACGAGAGGCTGGGATTCTCAAATGTTGCCCGGCCGGTCAGCGGCGAGGGCATGCTGTTCCTGTCAACCTGTTTCATGCGCGCCGAGATGCTGGGGATCAGCCTCAAGGGGCAGCCTGAAATTGTCTGGCGCTACAGGAAATCAGTACCTAGTTCTCCGTCACCTGTCTATGTTGATGGGTTGTTGTTTTTTGTCGGGGATTCAGGCGGGCTTGTTACATGCCTTGAGGCGAAGTCAGGAAAGCTGGTGTGGAGTGAGCGTATCGCCAGTGGCAAATACTGGGCAGCACCGCTTGCCGCAGCCGGCAGGATCTATTTCCACAGTGAGGAAGGTGTGACGACAGTGATCAAGGCGGGGCGTGAATTCAAGGTGATTGCGGAGAGTTCGCTCGATGGCAAATTGATGGCTTCTGCAGCGGTTGCCGGCGACGCGTTGTTTCTGCGGACCGACAAGGCTCTCTACCGGGTCAGTAACAAGGTTCCTTCACTCAGGTGATCTGGGAGCGGCTTAAAGGGCACGAGGCGTTGATCCTTTGGTTGGGAATTTCATCTCTTGTTGCCTTTGTGGCAACGTTGATCCTGATCCCGGTGTTTGTTGCCCGCATGGACAGGGATTACTTTGTGCGGGAGCGGCAATCTCCCTTCACCCGCAGACATCCGCTGCTACGGGGGCTTGTTTTCTTCGGAAAAAATTTACTTGGGTTATTTTTATTGTTCATTGGTGTAGCGATGCTGTTTATACCGGGTCAGGGATTGCTGACCATATTGCTCGGTTTGGGATTTCTGAATTTTCCCGGTAAAAGAGGATTTCAATCCAGGTTGCTGCGGGTTGGTGCAGTGAACCGATCATTGAACTGGATTCGCAGAAAGAACGGCAAGGAAACTCTGCGAATACCTTGAGGGCTGGGAGGATTGCTGTTGGCTGGTGGAAAGGTTCCTGTGCAGTAAGATATGGGATGTATTTGTGGATGTTTGGCGAATCCGGCGAAAAATTTTAATTTTTTCTTCCCAGAAGGTTAAAATTTAAAGTTGGTTCGTATTGAATTGCTTGCCACATTGTCCCTGTGCAACACAGCGAGGGGGAAAATATTGCATCAGATTTCAGTATTTTTTGCTGTTCATTGTTAAGAGAATGACGAAATTATTCACTGCTTTTAGATCGAACGTAGTTTCAATCACCTAAGATGCTTTCAATCTATTCAAGGAATTCTGGACGATTTTGCGACGGATTGTCGCGCAGGGGATTCCTGAGGATCGGGGGCCTGTCCCTGGGTGGGGTGTCGTTACCGCAGTTGCTGAGTGCGGAGACTCAGTCAAACCCTTCCGGCAGGGGCCTTGGCCACAAGGCGGTGATCATGATTTTTCTGGCGGGTGGCCCGCCGCATCAGGATATGTGGGACATCAAGCGTGATGCCCCTGCCAACATCCGGGGTGAGTTCAACGCCATCAAGACCAGTGTGCCGGGCATTGAGATTGGTGAGTTGTTTCCCAGGATTGCCGCTATGGCTGACAAGTTTGCCTTTATCCGGTCAATTGTTGGCGCGCATGGCGGGCACGATGCCCAGCAATGCCTTACCGGGAAGTCGCCGCGCACTGCCCCGCCCGGCGGGTGGCCCTCGATTGGTGCGGTCATGTCCAGGCTGCAGGGGACGCTCAGTGCGGCGGTGCCGCCTTTTGTCGGACTTTCTCCCAAGTGTGGCCATGATGAGTGGGGTGATCCGGGACAGCCCGGGTTCTGCGGACCGGCGCATACAGCATTTACACCGAACCGCGGCGGTGGTTCTGAAGATGTGAGGCTCAAGGGGATCAGCATTGAAAGGCTTGGTGACCGGCGTGCGTTGCTTAAAAGTGTTGATGGGTTCAGGCGTGACGTGGATGCCTCCGGAATAATGGAGAGCCTCGACACCTTTGGTCAGCAGGCATATGGGGTCCTCACCTCAAGTAAACTTGGTGAGGCATTTGACCTGTCGAAAGAGAATCCCAAACTTGTCGAGGCTTACGGCAAGGGTACTGAGAAGTTGACGGCGGATGGCCCGTGGAAGCGACTGGACCAGTTCCTGCTGGCTCGCCGCCTGGTGGAGGCGGGAGCCCGTTGTGTAACGCTTGGATTCAGTCGCTGGGACTGGCACGGGGGTAATTTCAAGAGGGCTCGTGAGGATTTTCCCATGCTCGACCAGGGAGTCAGCACGTTGGTCAGTGACCTGCATCAGCGTGGCCTCGATAAGGATGTGTCGGTGGTGGTCTGGGGGGAATTTGGGCGAACTCCAGTCATTAACGATAAAGGCGGACGGGATCACTGGCCGAAGGTTTCCTGCGCCTTGCTTGCCGGAGGAGGAATGAACACCGGGCAGGTTATTGGCTCAACTACTCGGGATGGCGGTGAGGCGGATGATCGACCGGTTACCTTCGAGGAGGTTTTTGCCACCCTTTATCACAATGTCGGCATTGATGTCAGTAAAGCGACTGTCACCGACCTTGGCGGGCGTCCCCGTTATCTCGTTGATCAGCGTTATAAGCCGATGCCTGAACTCATCTAGCAGTAGGGATGGGTGCCGGTATTCCAGATACTTTAATTATGAGAGCTTCCCGTTTTTTTAATATAGTCGCAGTGTTAATCCTTGGTTGTTCATCAGCTGTTGCCCTGGAGATACACTCTGTTTCCCAGCCCAATGACCGGGCCAGGCTCAAGGGGCCTGACGCGAGGCTGCAATTGGTGGTCACCGCGGGGGATGGAACGGATGCCACCCGGCAGGTGCAGTATAAAGTTGAGCCTCCCGGCTTGTTGGAGGTGTCTGCGGATGGTCATATTACGCCATTGGCAAATGGCGTGGCAACAGTAAGCGCGGGGATGCAGGGTGAAGATACTGTTCGGATAGAGGTTTTAGTTGAACAGTTTGAAACATCCCAGCCGATCAATTTTGCGAATGAGATTGTGCCTCTTTTCACCAAGCACGGCTGTAACAGCGGAGGGTGCCATGGCAAGTCTGAGGGACAGAACGGGTTTCGCCTTTCTCTGTTGGGCTTTGAGCCTTCTGAAGACTATGAATTTCTAGTGAAGGAGGTGCGTGGGCGGCGCTTGTTCCCTGCTGCTCCGGATCACAGCCTGTTGCTGCGTAAAGGGTCAGGAGAACTGCCACATGGCGGCGGTTCCCTTTTTGACAAGGAATCATTGGACTACATGGCAATTGTGAGGTGGATGGAGCAGGGTATGCCCTACGGTGGAGCGGAGGATCCCAAGGTTGAGGAGATCTCGGTTTTCCCCGCTTCCCGGATTATTAAACCGGGGTCACGGCAGCAGCTTTCCGTGACCGCCAGCTACAGTGACGGTTCGCTCCGCGACATTACCGGAATTGCAACCTATGAGTCCAACCAGAAGGAGATGGCTGAGGTCGATCATTCCGGGTTGGTTACCATGGCAAGCGGACAAACGGGCGATGCCGGAGTGATGATTCGCTTTCAGGAACAGGTGAGCATTTTTCAGGCCACCATTCCGCTTGGTGTGCCGACAGACAATTTACCGCCGGTTGCCAATTTTATTGATGAGCACGTATTTGCCAAGTTAAGGATTCTCGGGCTTCCGGCTTCCGGAATTTGTGATGACGCGACATTTGTGCGGCGGGTTGCCATCGATATTGCCGGCAGGCTGCCCACCCTTGAGGAAGTGGATGCATTCATGGATGATCAATTCCCTGATAAACGGGCAAAATGGATTGACAAGCTTTTGAGAGGCACTGATTACGCTGATTATTTCGCCAACAAATGGACTGCAATCCTGCGCAATAAACGAAAAGGGGATACCTATGCCCGGGGAACCCAGGCTTTCCACGAGTGGATTCGCGGCAGTCTGCACTCCAATAAGCCTTATAACCTTTTGGTGAGCGAGTTGCTGACGGCAAAGGGAGAAATCGGACACAATCCTGCGGTTGCCTGGTTTCGCAATGTCTCCCAACAGAAGGAGCAGCTTCAGGATGTCTCCCAGATGTTTCTCGGGGTTCGCCTACAGTGTGCGGAATGCCATCATCATCCCTATGAAAAATGGAGCCAGAATGACTACTACGGATTCTCGGCGTTCTTTTCCCGCATAGGGAAAAAGAAATCAGATATTCCCGGCGAGGATGCGGTGTTCCACAACGTGGGGCTTGCCAGTTCAAAGAACCCGAAGAGCGGGGTGACCGTCAAGCCTACTCCACTGGGAGCCGAGGCACTGGAGATTGCTGCAGAAGATGATCCGCGCGATGCCCTTGCGGACTGGATGACAAGAGGAGATAACCCGTTTTTCGCTCCCATGCTGGTCAATCGCTACTGGAAGCACTTCTTCAATCGCGCATTGGTTGAGCCAGAAGATGACATGAGGGTTACCAATCCGCCAACCAACCCGGCTCTGCTTGAGGCACTTGCGCGGCACTTTATCAATTCCGGTTATGACCTCAAGGATCTGGTGCGTTTGATTTGCAACTCGACGAGCTACCAGTTGACGGCTATTCCCAATGAGTACAATTCAGGGGATCAGCAGAATTATTCGCGTTATTTTCCGAAACGCTTAACTGCTGAGGTGTTACTTGATTCCATTGACAATATCACTGGTTCAACGACCAGCTTTGGGGGGCAGCTTCCAGGAACTCATGCAGTGGCGCTTCCGGATGACAGCTACAATTCCAGTTCGTATTTCCTGACCGTCTTCGGCCGTCCTGAGATGGATAGCTCTTGTGAATGCGAGCGGGCTCAGGGCGCCAGCCTTGCGCAAACCCTGCACCTTCTGAATTCAAAAAGCATCCAGGACAAACTTGCCGCCGACGGAGGAAGTGCGGCAAGGATTTCCGGGCAGGCTGACCGCAGCGACGGGGAAAGGGTAACCGAGCTCTACAGGAGGGCATTTTCCCGTGATCCGGTCAACGATGAGCTGGAAGTGTCGATTAACTACCTGACAAAGAAGCGGGCGGAGGCTGGAGAAAAGAGTGAGGATGTCAAGGTGGCTAACAGGATGGCCTACGAGGATCTCGTTTGGGCATTATTAAACACCAAGGAGTTCTTATTCAATCATTAGCGGGAAAGGACTATATATTGCATATAGCAGATTCGGGAAGAGTGCGGCTTGTTTTATTTGCCGCTCTGATTGTTTTAACCGGGCCTGTTGGTGCGCAACTGCCGACAGCCCGGCTTGATACAATATTCCCCGCCGGGGTAAAGGCCGGATCCTCTGTTGAGGTTTCCCTGACAGGCGCTGAACTAGATGCGCCCGGCAGCCTGATTTTTAATCATTCCGGAATAAGGGGGGAGTTGATTGACGGCATACGATTTAAGGTGACGGCTGATGCTGATGTAGAGATAGGGAACTACGAGGTGTGTTTTTGGGGGCACTACGGGGTTAGCTCTTCACTGGTATTCTCTGTCAGTGATCGCGAGGAGGTGCAGGTTCCAAGTGAGGCCAGCGATCGCTCCAAGGCGGCGGTTATAAATCCTGATTCTGTAATGAACGGCCGGGCAGAAAGTGGCAAGGCACAATATTTCAAGATCATCGCCAAGGCAGGAGAGCGAATGTTTATTGACTGTTTTGCAGAGCGGATTGCCTCCCGCATGGATGCTCTCCTGATGTTAACGGATCCGGAGGGCGTTGAGGTAGGGCGGGCGCGGGAATCAGTTGGCGGTGATCCTCTGCTTGAATTTACTGCGAAAACCGATGGTGATTACCTGCTGAGGGTTTCGGATTTTCTTACCAGAGGGGGTGGCAGCTATTATTACCGACTGCTGGTGCGCAAGGGGGCGCAGGTGGATTTTGTGCTGCCTCTCTCGGCGGAACCCGGGAAAAAGCAGTCTTTCCAGATCTACGGCAGAAACTTGCCTGGAGGAGTGCCTTCGGTTGATGGTCTTGAGCGGATTGAGATCAACGTGGATGTTCCTGCTTTGCCGGAACGCAACAGAACGTCCCTGCTGAAACCGGTGAATACGGGAATGAAGGGATTTAATTACCGGATCGGAAGCGGAAGCGGTGCGTCCAACGCCGTTTTTATTGCGCATTCGAAACTGCCGGTGGTGATTGATGCGGGATCCAATGTCGCCGTCAGTGATGCCCAGCATATACCGTTCCCGTGTGAAGTTGGCGGAAGATTTAATCCCAAATCAGGTTCGTGGTTCAGCTTTGATGTCAAGAAGGGACAGTCATATGTTGTGGAAGTCATCGCCCAGCGCCTGAGCGGAGCGTGTGATCCGGTAATTACTGTCGAGAAGGTGACTGCTGACAAGGAAGGCAAGGAGATTGTGGCGAAAATCGGTGAAGCGGATGATGAGAAAAAGAATATTGGCGGAAGGCGGTTTCCTACAAGCCATCGTGATCCGGTTTACCTTTTTAGAGCAGATGCCGACGCGAAGGTGCGGGTAAGAGTGCGTGACAATTTTGGAACCGGTAATCCTTTCAGGCTGATTGCCCGTGTGCCACAGCCCGGCTTTGATCTGTTTATGTCATTACCGTCACCGCCTGACAGCAACACTAAGAGCAAGAAAGTGGCGCGTGGAGGTATTGCAATAAGACGGGGTCAGGTTGGAAGAATTGAAGTTTATGCCTTGCGTCGTGATGGTTTTGACGGACCGATCGCCCTTAAACTTGAAGGTTTTCCTGATGGCGTTGAAACTTCTCCGTCAACTCTGGCCTCAGGTGCAACCAAAATTGACTTGTCCTTCAGGATCCGGCCGGGTGCACCCGCGTGGAGTGGACTGGTGCGTGTCGTGGGCAGTGCCAGGATTGGTGGGCGTGAGGTGCGCAAGCAAGCGGAGTCGGCATCGATTAACTGGACGGTAAATGATTATGACAAGGAGCGAGTTTCCTCCCGTGTTGGCGATGCCCTTAGCGTTGGTTCAGTTGAAGAGAAGGCGCCGCTGATAATTGCACCTGCGGAGAATAAAATCTGGGAGACTGCACTTGGAGCAAAGATTGATATCCCGGTTAAACTTACCGCGAATGCGGAAATCAAGGATAAGATCACAGTCCGGGCGATAGATTTCCCGGGAATGGGCAAGAAGCCTCCACAGGTGCAGATTGACAAGGGCAAGACGGAGGGAACACTGGCGATTTCGTTCCTCAACAACCGGGATGGCAACAAGTTTAAGCCTGGCACGCACCGGTTTGTCCTGCAGGCATCGGCAAAACTTGGTTATCGCCGTGATGTGGAAGGGGCAAACAGGGCGGAAGAGGAAAAGAAAAGAGCCATTGTGGATGCCGAAGCAAGCCGCAAGGCGATCGATCCGGCAAAAAGTGCCCGTGACACGGCTAAAAAAGAACTGGATAAAGCGCGTGCCGGCAATGGCGAGACTAATGAGGAGAAAGCAAAGCGGGTAGCGCAGGCTGAGATCAAGTTCAATGACGCGGAAGCTGAATTCAAAGCGGTTGAAGAGGGGGCAAAGAAGGCGGAGACAGCCAGGAAGGATGCAGAGAACCGGGCCAAGCAGGCTGCTGAGCGTTCCAAGCCCAAGGATCTGCAGTTTACCGGCTACTCAATGCCCTTGATGGTTAAGATTGAAGAGGCTCCCGTGAGGATCATTACCGTTCAGCCGCCGGCAGAGCTCCAGAAGGAGAGTAAGGGGGAGGTAACCGTGAATATTGAGCGGCGTTATGGCTTTGCTGAGGCAATTAAGCTGCAGGTAAAATTTGCCGACGGCATTAAGGGGCTTGCAGCCCCGGAGGTCACGATTGCCAAGGATCAAACGCAGGCAAAAATTGTTATTGAGGCTAAAGCTGATGCCCCGGCAGGGGTTTCGCGTCTTGAGGTGATTGCCAAGCTCAAGTTCAACGGAATCGACCTGCAGACGAAAACTCCTGTTGAATTGAACATTACGGAGCCGGCACCTGCTCCGCCAGATCCTGCTCACGTCCCGTGAAGAAGTTCACTTTCCCTGTCTTAACTGCTTGTTTTCTTTTTTTGTCAGTGGCTCTGCAGGGAGCCCCCCTGGAGGTTGCTTCTCTGACCCGCGCTGAGCCCGTCAGTTACGCCAAGGAGATTGCCCCGGTTTTCAAGAAGAGCTGCGTAGCGTGTCACAATGCCAGCAAGGCCAAGGTAAAACTGAACCTGGAGAATGTCTCATCGATGTTAAAGGGATCTTCTGAGGGGAAGGTGATTGTCCCGGGCAAAGCGGATGAAAGCCTGCTTTTTCTCGTTGCGGCACACCGTGAGGAGGAGTTCATGCCGCCGCCGAAGAATAAATCGAATGCTCCTAACCTCAATCCGGAACAACTTGCCTTGCTGAAGTTGTGGATTGACCAGGGGGCGAAGGATGACGACATGCTTGCTGCTGAGCGTGAGGTGAAATTCTCGCTGATGAGCGGGCGGGTAAAGGCAATTTATTCGGTGGCACTGTCACCGGACAATCAATATGTGGCAGCTGGACGGGGAAACCGTATCTTTGTCTATGACCTGTCTACCGGGCAACTGACAGGTGAGCTTTCAGATCCTGGAATTGCTGATAAAGGTGCAGCTGCGCATTTGGATATTGTGGGGTGTCTTGCCTTCAGTCGTGACGGGTTACTGGCTTCCGGGGGTTTTCGCACCATCAAGTTTTGGCGTCGCCCCGAAGGATTATTGGTCAATGAGCTTGAAGCCACTGCAGGGGTGCCGCGATCTGCGGCGACAAGCAGTGACGGCAAGCGGGCATTGGTGGGTGACGAGACAGGGCAGGTGAAGCTATACTCGATTGCTGACAAGGCTGTAAGAACATTTAAGGATCATGACGCTCCGGTGACGGGAGTCGGGTTCGGTGAAACAGGGGTTGTGGTTACAGCTTCGCTTGACAAGACGCTGAAGATTCGCGCCGGTTCGGGGGAAGGTGAAGCACGGGTGATTGAATTCCCGGCGGCAATCCACAGCATGGCTATTGTCAGTGGCGGAATGTTGGCGGCATGCGGCTGTGAGGATGGCATTATTCGTCTGGTGGATTTGGATCCTGCGGTTGCTTCTAATGCAGATCAGGAGCAGCCAGTGAATCCTGCAGCCGGGTTTATTGAGCTAAAGGGTCATCAGGGAGCGGTTGTTTCCCTGCGTTCTTTTGGGGCTGAGGCCAATCAATTGCTCTCGGGCGGCGCGGACAGCACCCTGAGACACTGGAAACTTGGAAATGGCGGGGGAGAGCAGGTGAGGCAGGTTGGCAATGGGACTGCACCGGGTGCAGTTGCGGTATCGGCTGACGGCATGCGGTTTGCTTCTGTGTCCGGCAATGACACCCTCAGGCTTTGGGATGGCTCGACTGGCAAATTGACAGCAGACGTGAAGACCGGTTGGCGTAAAGCAAGGGCCGAGAAAATTGCGGCATCCGGTGTTTCGGTGGCTGCCAAGCTAAGTGATGAGCGCAAGAAGCAGTTTGATGCGGCGGAAAAGAAGCTCAAGGACGACGGTGAGGCTGTGAAGAAGGCGCAACAGGCCGAGAAGGCTGCCGTTGAGGAGCAGGGCAAGAAGATGCCGGAGTTCAAGGCTTCGGAAGAGAGTAGGGCCAATGCGGAGACTGAGGTAAAGCTCAAAGGAGAGGCGAAGCTCAAGGTTGAAGCTGAGGTGAAGACGAAAGAGGAGGTGAAACTTAAGGCACAGGCAGAGCTGAAGCTGAGACAAGAGGCAGAAACCAAGGCACAGGCGGAAGTCAAAGCTGCGACAGAGGCTGAGGCGAAATTAATGGCGGAAGCCAGAGTCAAGGCAGCGGTGGAGGCTAAAATGAAGGTTGAGGCGGAAGTGAAGGTGCGGGCGGAGGAGGAAAAGAAAGCAAGGGCGGAATTGGCAGCGAGGGAGAAAGAGCTTAAGGCGGCTCAGGACAAGGCAAAGAAGGCAGGTGAAGAGCACGCAAAAAAGAAGAAGGAATTTGATGAAGTGGAACGCAAGCACCTTGAGGCAGTGCGCAATCGTGAAGTTGCCGAGCGTTTTATGAAGCGAGCGGAAGAGGTGAAGGGCGTTGCTGAGACGAAACTGAAGGAGGCGAAAAAAGCACTTGATGTCAGTAAGGTCGAAAGTGAAGCAGCCAAGAAGGCGAGTGCCGAGGCGGGCAGTGCGTTGCGCTCGGTTGAGTTCTCGAAAGACGGCACTCGTGTCCTGGCGGCAACTGAGGACGGCTCTATTTATTCGTGGGCAGCCAAGACAGGGATTCCTTCGCGCGTTATTGCTGCCAAGTCCGGAGCGGCGGTGGCGATGTGTCTTGCTGGAGACACCGTGTTGACAGTCGCTGGTGACAAAGCGGTAAGGTTATGGAACCTGAATCCTGATTGGGTCCTTGAGCGAACAATCGGCGCCATTAATAATGCCAAGCTGATTGTCGACAGAGTAAACAGTATTGCGTTCAGTCCTGATGGCAGCCTACTTGCAAGTGGTGGTGGAGTGCCTTCACGCAGTGGTGTGGTGAATGTATGGCAGGTTAAGGACGGTAAAGAGATCTCTAAAAACACCGAGTCCCACAGTGACACGATATCGGCAATCACCTTCAGTCCTGACGGCAGTCGCATTGCGACCAGTGCAACAGATCGTTTTGTAAAGGTTTTCAATACTGCTGACGCCACCCTTGAGCGGGCTTTTGAGGGGCATACCAGCCATGTGCTTGATGTGAGTTGGAGCGCGGATGGACTGACCCTTGCCAGTGCCGGGGCGGACAACGTGGTTAAGGTTTGGGATTTTGAGGCGGGAACCCAGAAGCAAACAGTCAAGGGCCACAGCAAGGCTGTGACTTCTGTTGGCTTCGTGGGAACCGGCGAGACCTTGCTCACCGGCAGCGGTGACAAATCGGTGCGCCTGTCAAACCAGCCGCTTCCCGATGCCGGGACCTTTATTCATGCCGCTGAGAGCAGCAGCGATGGCACAATCATTGCCGCCGGCGGTGAAGACAGCCTGTTGCGGGTCTGGACGGCGGCCGACAAAAAGTTGCTTTTTAAGCTGCCGTAATTCCGGCTTGGATGCGGTCTTGCGCGAACAGGTTTACTTGGGCATTGTTATCCGGCCACTTTGGTGGTGGCTATGTGGAATAACAGATAAAGGTAAGTGATTTTTTGAATAGATGATGAAAACAGCAGCAGTTACATTTTTTGTCCTTACAGGCTCACTGGTTCATGGAGCCTTCGAGATTAAGGAATTGCCCGGCAGCCATATCGACGTTCTCAACGGCGGCAAACCCGTGGCGCGCGTGATGACCGCCCATGACACTTCAAGCAAGGAGAGCCGGCACGAGACCTACAAGGTTTATACCCATGTCTTTGATGAAGCAGGCAAGGCTCCCATCACCAAGGGCGCAGGCGGGCAATACACACATCACCGCGGAATTTTTATTGGCTGGTCAAAGACGAGGCTTGGTGGCAAGCAGGTGGACTCCTGGCACATGAAGGGCTGTGACCAGGTTTACCAGAAGATCCTTAAGGCGGAGAGTGGTGAGGACAGTGCATCGCTTACCATCCTGGTGCACTGGGTGACCACTGAGGGGACAGTGTTTATTGAGGAGGAGCGCACGCAGGTTTTTCGGAGAGCAACAGACAGGTTGGGATTCTCCCTCGCAGGAGAGGGAGCTTACCTTCAGGTTGACTTTGACACGGTGCTCAAGGCTGCGAATGCTGAAGTTGAACTTAACGGTGACCCTGAACATGCCGGGTGTCAGTTTCGCCCCAGTAATGAGGTGTCGAAGAACAAGTCGGCTAAATACCTGTTCCACAAGGACGGGCTGAACTTGAAGAAGGACAAGGATTTGCCTTGGGCGGCGCTGAGCTTCAAACTTGGGGACAAGGCCTATTTTGCCCAGCACATGAGCCATTCCTCGATCCCCAAGGGCAACACGTATTCCGCTTACCGTGACTACGGGCGCTTTGGTGCCTACTTTGTGAAGAAAATTGCCAAGGGTGAATCGCTGCACCTGCGATACCGTTACCTGGTGGGTGCAGGAGAGATGCCTGGGCGCTCCTATTTTGCAGAACGCTATAAGGCTTTCAGGTAGCCTTGTCAGTCACGCCGGCTTAAAGCAGCTGAAGGTGCTTTCCGGACCGGCAGCAGGTTTAAGTTTAGCTTCAAGTGGCGCCGGGGTTTCCACTGCGTTTCGTCAGCAACGCGGCGACACCGAAGGTGAGAATCAGTCCCGGTCCCCACCAGCCGATTTTCCCGTATGAGGCCCATCCTGCGCCGAGTGTGGCCACGAGGGTTGCGGTGATCATCAGAATGTTCCACCGAATGCGCGCAGCGCCTTCCGGGCGGTTGTCGCCCATCAGGCTTTTTGAGTTCATCATCAGCAGGAAGGTGATGTAGGCAATAGGCAGGAGTGTAAAGCCAAATACCGAGGTCGGGATTACCAGGTAGGCGCTGAGTTTGCCCCACGCGATTGGCCCGAAGAACCCGACAATACCGGCAATGAGGCAGCCTATTCGCCTGAGTTTTTCATCATTTGGCCGGTTCAGGGCTTCGCATAGGGCAAAGCCGTTGATGAGCATGAGAATGACGATGGTTGAGAGAGCCATGGCGAGAACGCCGAAGCCGAAGACATACTGGGCGATGGCAGCGCCGGCCAGTGGTGCCAGCGACCGGGCGAGTTCCCACTGACTGGGGCGTACCTCCATGAGTTCCAGTGTGGCCTTGGCCTTTTTTTGCCCCGGCATCGCAGTGTAGATTGCCTTAAGGTTCTGTTTTAAATCGGCACTTTCGAGCTCCTTGTAAGCAGGTTCTCCGAGTTGTGTTTTCGCTGTCTCAACAAGTGTCGCACTTTTCGTGTAGTTATAGTTCTCCGGGTTCGCATGAAACTGGGTTGCGGTGGCAAT
>JAYGGE010000115.1:0-8036 GCA_046581505.1 Verrucomicrobiales bacterium
GTAGAACGAAGTTATCGTACTCCTTTTCGTGAAAAACGTTGCCGCCTTTTCCCTTTCCCGGGAGGCAACTGAGGATGCCTTCTTTGGCTTCGTAGCCGTCAACGTTGCCGACCCAGCCGGTCATGGATTTGCCGTCGAAAACAGACACGAAGTCGCTTTCGTCATTTCCGGCGTCGGCTGCGAAGGCGCCGAATGCGGCCACGGTTAGGATGCAAAGTATAGTGATTTTCATACGCCCATGATCTCCCAACCGCTGCGATAGGTTCGCTGAACGCTTGCATTGGCTTTATCGTTGTTGGTGAAGCCAAGGTTAGCAGCATCCCACTCGAGCCAATTGGGAGAGTGCTGCATGGCGATATTGCCCAGCAGGATAAACTCAGTCATTGGCGCTGCATAATCAATTGGCGACAACAGGTGTTCCCGGTTGCCGTCAAGGACGGCATTAATGAAGGCATCATGATGACCGATGGGCTCGAGTTTTCCCGGCCTGACACTTGCGTATTTTTCTGCCGGCAACAGCACCGGACTGCTCCCATGCCTTAAAAGGAGCACACCCTTTTCTCCTTTCAGCAAACACCCGAACCGGTATTTGATTTCCCCGGGGATAAGTGCGGTAAGTTCCTTTGGTGGACGTTGTTTGCCGCTTAACCAGAAAACCTTCAGGTCGCCATCTGTATATTTGCTCCCGGGAAAGTCATACTCGACGCGTTCATTGCTAGTCCAGTTGTATTGATTGGGAACACGCGTCCTGGAACGCACCCTTTTCGGGGCAGTGAGAGCCAGTCCCCGGTACATGGCATTAAAAATATGACAACCCATGTCCCCCAGGGTTCCCGTTCCAAAACCTTGTCGTCTGCGCCAGTTCTTGGGGTGATAATACTTTTCTAAGTAGGGGCGTTTCTCTGCTACGCCAAGCCACCCGTCCCAGTTCAGCCCTGCGGGAACCGGGTCCTGATGATCCGGGAGTGGTTTCGAGTCTCCCCAGCTTTTTCCGCAGAAAACCCACGCCTCAGTGACCTTGCCAATGAATTGGCCTTGCACCAGTTCAACCGCCATCCTGTCATTGAAGCTTGATGCCCCCTGGGTGCCCATCTGGACAATGACCTTGTTGCGGCTGGCGGCTTCCTGCATGGCCCGGCATTCTCCAATGGTTTGCGCCAGGGGTTTCTGGACATACACGTGCTTGCCCATGTTCATGGCACTGAGCGCCATGATGCCATGCATGTGGTCAGGTGTGGATACACTGAGGATATCAATGTCGCCTGCCTGCAACATCTCCCGCCAATCGGAGAAGGTTTTCACTCCGACCGCCTTTGCCGTCAGCTTTTTGCATTCACCGGAATCGACATCTGCGGCAGCAACAAGCTGGACTTTCTTGTGCCCGGAAATCGAATTGATATCAGCCCCACCCCGGCCACCGGCCCCAATGGCTGCGTACTGAAGTTTCTGCATGGGAGACCCTGCCGCCCACGAGAGGCGGCTGATAAAGGGAGCCCCGGCAGCAAGGGAGGCGGCGGCTATAAAGCCGCGACGGGTTGTCGCTTGAACGTGATTCATTCCCAATCTCTGCATGTCTGTTTTTGAAAGGTAGCGGACAGTTATTGTATTGCCTTATGTATGAGCAGGAAAGCTTTTTGGATACTGGGAAGGAACAAAATCAGTTGCCTGATGGTGGCATTGACACCCTGAGGCAACTGCACTAGTGAACCGCTGCCGGAGTGCGTTTTTCTAATGGAAGTTATTCAAGCTGAAATCCCCTGCATCATCAGCGGAGAACATGAGGCAGCTGTTGTGTGTGAGCGGGATCGACACGGTCAACCGCTGCGCACGGTGATCAGTCGTCGCTCCGGCCTCGTCTATACTGATCCCCGCCCGTCCCATGAATCGGTCAAGCAGTTCTACAGGGAAGACTACCGCAGCGAATACAAGGGCTCGAGCATACCGAAGATGAAGCACATTTACCGGGCCGGGAGAGTTGCCTTGTCACGATGGCAGGGGATTCGGGATTACCTGCCGTCCGGAGGCAGGGTGTTGGATGCGGGTGCCGGGGGCGGGGAATTGATGTGCCTCTTGCGGCATTGCGGGCACCAAGTCCATGGCATTGAACCCAATATCGGCTATGCGGAATATGCCCGTGAACAATATGGCCTGAACCTCGATGTTTGTTTCTTTGAGGACGCCAGCCTGGAGCCGGAATCCTTTGATGCCATTGTGCTTTTCCATGTCCTTGAGCACCTGGAGAACCCGGTCCTGGAAATCCAGCGACTGAGGGGGTTTCTCAAGCCGGGCGGCAAGTTCATCATCGAGGTTCCCAACGTGATGTATAACAGGTGCTTTCCTGCCGCCAAGTGGCACATCGGCCATCTATACAATTTCAACACGATCACCCTGGCAGCGGTTGCGGTTAAGGCGGGACTGGACGTTCTCAAGCTCGAGGCGCTGGGTGATGGCGGCAATGTCCGTGGTGTTTTTGTCAATAATGACCCGGTGGGCGACTATTGCCTTGATGGCAATTTCCAGGCGGTACGCCAATGCCTTGAGTCACACTCGGTGGCCGGACACCTGTTCTCACCCCATCCTTATATACGCCCCTTAAAGAAAATACTGCGCTCGACAAGGGAGCAACTTGCAACCCGGGGATGCGGCAGTGGTCAACAGTTACTTGAGAACCTCTTTCGTGGCGTTGCGGGATGAGATCTCAGTGGACCGGGGGTAACGGAGTTCAGTCTTTTTTTTCCGGTATGCTGCTCGAGTGTACCGTGTTTTACTGCTGCACATTCAAGGATGCCTGGCCTTAAACTTCGGAAAAGGGGCGGGTGCATTCTCCGGGAAACGATCAAGGATCATCTGCAGACGCTGGCGCCTGCCCGGGGCAATTTTGTCCAGGGGATTCACCTTGCGTTCCTGGCGCGGATCCTTGAGCAGGTCATGGAACGTGCCCTTGTTATCGACGATATGATACCAGTCACGAATCATGCGAAAGTCGCCGATCTGGGAATAAATCCAGCTGCGCTTTTTAAAAGGATCCTCATCCCCGCGCAAACCGGGCACAAAGGATTTGCCGTCCAGCTTGAGAGTCTTCGGAGGGGTAATACCGGCCAGATCAAGAAAGGTCGGGTAGAGGTCGGTGAAGTCGATCAGGTCCCGCGATACAGTACCGCCCCTGTTGAGAAATGGAGCCCGGACAATAAAGGGCACATGCGCTCCCCAGTCTGCCTCGCGGCCCTTGCCTTTGGGATAAGGCTCGCCATTGAGTGTGCCTGGTGAAGCCGAACCATTGTCCCCGGTAAATATAATTGCGGTGCGCTCCTTCAACCCCAGCTTGTCCACTGCGGCAACCAGTTTGCCCACCAGGTGATCCATGTAGGTGACGTTACCCGCATACAGGGCCGGCTTTCCTTCCGGGCATTGGCTTTATTCATTGGCGTGGTGGTGTGCGGGCCGTGGGTCAAGAGCATCGGGTAATAAACCAGGAAAGGGTCATCCTTGTGGCGCTTCATATAATCAATCAGGAAGTCGTTGATTGTGTCCGGGCCATAGGGAACCTTTCCGCGTTTGCCGTTGGTTACCAAGAGGCCGTTCCAGAAGCGTTCCCCGGTTTCAGGATTTCCCGCTTCCGCGCCCGGCCAGACACAGTGTTCATCAAAGCCGTGCTTTTTCAAGGCATCGGGTTCTTTTCCCAGATGATTGATCTGCCACTTGCCGCCGATGACCGTGGCATAGCCCGCATCACGCAACAGCCGGGCAAATGTTGTGAAACGCTCCGGCTGTAATCCCGCCCCGCCCCAGCGCGGCACATCGTAATGCTGAACCCAGCCGTGGTGACAGGGATACTGCCCGGTAAGCAAGGTCACCCTGGTGGGCGTGCAGATGGGTGTACACCAGGCAGTCTGGTAACGCACCCCCTCCCTGGCCAAGCGGTCAATATTCGGAGTCTGGTGTTTTGCCCCGTAGCAGCTGACCCAGTCCCGACCCATGTCATCGACCATGATGAAGATCATATTCGGGCGCTCAGCTGCATCGACAAAACCAGCCAGCACCAGCAACAGAAGCAGTTTCTTCATTTTGTGCGGAAAGGTTCTCCGGCCACCACCTGCTGGATTAACTCGCGCAGGCCGTAGTTGTGCCCGGGCATGGCGGCAACGATCCGGTCAATATCATCGCGGTCCGTGAAGCTGATCCTTCGGCCCAGCGCATAGATAAACAGTTTCTCGGTCAGGCAACGGGTGAACTGATCCGGACGGGCCTTGAGGTATTGCTTAATCCCCTTGGGCCCGTTGATCGCGGTGCCATCAGGCATTTTCCCGGAACCGTCAATAGCCAGGCGCTTGGTATAACGATCACGCCACATACCGATGTAGTCATAATGCTCCATTGAAAGCCCAAGGGGATCAATCTTGCGGTGGCACTCGAAGCAGGTTGGGTTGTTGCGGTGTTTTTCCATCAGCGCACGAATTGTGGTGACGCCCCGTGTGTCCGGCTCAATCGGGTCGACATCCGGAGGCGGCGGACTCGGAGGAGTCCCCAGCAGGTTCTCGAGAATCCATACCCCGCGCACCACCGGCTGGGTTTCCACTCCGTTTGAGGTTGCAGTGAGGATGCTTCCATGTCCAAGCAAACCGCCCCGGTGATGCTCGGGCTTGAGTGAAACTTTCAGAAACCCCTCATGCTCCACGCCGGGAATATTGTAATGGCGGGCAAGGGCTGCGTTGAGGAAGGTATAGTCTGAATCAACAAAATCCAGGATGCTGCGGTCATTGGACAGCACATGCTGGAAGTAACGACGGGTTTCCTCGCGCATGGCATCCTCTAGATTATCCGCGTAATACGCCCTGCTCTTTTCCGGATCAGGCGGCATTTCACCGAGCTTGCGCAGGTGCAGCCATTGCCCGACAAAATTCTCGGTCAAGGCACCCGCCCTGGGGTCTTTCAACATGCGCTCCACCTGCGAGCGCAATTCTTCCTGGGTCTTGAGCTTACCCGAATTTGCCGCCTCGCGCAGGGGATCATCAGGCATTGAACTCCAGAGAAAATAGGACAATCGCGCGGCCAGCTCATGACTGTCGAGTTGATCCGCACCTTGTTCCGGGGTCGTTTCAGTGAGATACAAAAAACGGGGTGAAGTCAGTATCGCCCGCACCCCATAATGGGCAGCAGCCCAGAAATCTTTCTTCTCCAGAAGATACTTCTCGGCCAGATCCAGATAAGGGGTGAGTTCCTGCCGGGCCACCGGCCGGCGAAAAGCTTCGCTCGCCAATCGCGTAAGACTGGCACGCAGGTATTCGGGTTTCGGTCTTTGCGGAGGGTTCGGAAAATACCGGGCAAAACCGGGCAGTGGCCACTCTTCATAGAAAGGGCCTTCGATCCCCAGGGTATGTACGTGAAGTTCAGGCCCTGAGCCAATGTACATTTCAGGCGGGTTGCGAATGGGATAAAGAGCGTCCTTGTTATACTTGGGCAGGACCTTGCGCAGGATGCGCTTGAATGACCCGTTGGGCCCATTGGCCCAATGCACGTGAAAGGTGAAGCCCTTCTCCAGCCAAACCCGGTGTTCAATTTCAATCACCCTGTCATCGGGGATTTCGTATTCACCGATTATCCGGTGGGCGGTTTTTCCAAGTTCGCGTGAATCGATGGAAATCGAGAGCCGCATCGGCTCCTTGGAATTATAGCGCAAATCCGCATCCTTGTAGCGGGAGTTTCTGCGGATACCCCGGGCAGAAAGACGAATGACATACTCGCCATCTGCCGGCACTCCTCGTTTCTTGTCGAGCAGAGGCAACCCCAACGGTTGGCGAAACTTGATAAACAAACGCCCGGCGTCTCTGCGCCCTGCCTTGTCAGTAACCTCACCATTTATGATTTGCTGGGCGGGGTTGGGTCCCACCGCACCCCTGGTTTGATAGCGAATCATCTTTGGCCGTGCGCCGGGACGAATCGCCTTGTCTGCCACTTTACGGGCTGCTTCCAGGTAATTCTGCAGGAGGTGACCCGAGGCGACCAAGCCTTCACCGACGTTATCAAACCCATCAAGCGGATCATCCGGGGGAAAGGTGGTGGTGGGATCAAAGTCGATCATCTGCAACTCGAACAGGTCCCGGACCGTGTTTAGATATTCCACGCGGTTCAACCGGCGCAGGACCACCTTACCGCTGTCCTGACGCGCTGCCTCGCGTGCCCGGGATAAAGTTTTTGTCAGGTGCGCAACGATCCGCTTGATCTCAGCTCCCGGAGGCTGCTTCTTTTCCTCCGGCGGCATTTCCGCGAGGTTAAGCTGGTCGAGGATCTCCTGAAATGTTTCAGCCTCTTTGAGTTGGGTGAAGTCCCCGGCAAGCTTGTCGAAGCGGCGGTCACCCTTTTGTTTTTCCGGGCCATGACACTGGATGCAATAGGTCTTGAGGAAAGCTTGAAGCAGGTCCGGGTTACCGAGCGCATGCGCGCCAAGGGTGAACAGAACCGATAAGACAAGGAAGACAAATGCCCTCATGTCAGGAGATGATTCAGGTTGGCGCTGCTGGTGGAGAAGCGGTCAGTTTCAACGCCAAGCTGCTGCAGGATGGTGACGTAGAGATCACAGAGTGGCCGTCCGTCCCGGCCGTGTCGTTCAAAGCGGTGGTGGTTGCCGTTCTTGAAACCACCACCGGCAACCATGATCGGCAGGTTGCGACTTGAGTGGGAACTGGCATTGCCCATGCCACTGCCGAACATCACGACAGTGGAATCAAGGAGCGGACGCTCTTCCGCATCCCGCGTTTCCCTGAGCCGGTCCAGGAAACGGGCAAACTGCTGCGAATAATAGGTCTCGATGATCGTGAGTTCCCTGAGCAGATCAGGGCGCTGGCCGTGGTGTGTAAGCGAGTGATAACCAAGGGTAATTCCCTCAAAAGGAAACAATCGATTCCCGCCGGGGTGTCCAAATGTAACAACGTTGGTGACATTGGCCTGTAGGGCCAGGATAATAAGGTCGTACATCACCGACGTGTTAAAAGGATAACTCAAATCCACCACCATCTCATTATCACCCCTGATGACCGCATCGCTGGCTTTGGGCTTGGGGACGTCAATCCATTCCTCTCTTCGTTGCAGCTTGCGCTCGACCTCGCGAATGGCAGTGAGGTATTCGTCCAGCTTGGCCTGGTCGGTTTTGGAAAGACGGGTGTTCAGGCGCCGGGCGTCTTCACGCACAACGTCAAGGATGCTTGCATCTTCATGGAGGTGTCCCCGGGTTTTTGCTTTGGCCTTGGGATTATCATCGAGAAAGAGCCGGGCAAAGATTTGACCGGGGTTTCCATCACTGGGAAGGATTATTCCCGCCCGGGACCAGGAAATACCTCCTGAACCCATCCGCAACGAGGGGAAACGGGTTTTCTGCCCGATTTTTTCAGCCAGAAACTGGTCCAGGGACAGCAAACGCTGGGGCCTGTCCTTGGTATCCCTGAGTTCGACCCCGTTGAGCAGTGTATTGGAACAACCGTGGCCTCCGCCAACTTTCGGGTGATCCAGATTGGTAAATACCGTAAGGTTGCGACGATGTTTCTCGAGGGGCTTGAGCAGGGTTGGCAGGGTGTAATTCGCACCGGTCTGCCCGGGGAAGAAGCCCCCGGGATTCATCCCGTAGTTGGGTGAAACACAGACAAATCGTTTGGCGGCTGCAGGTTCAGCCGGTGCGGCGCGGAGCGACTCGAGTGCAGGAAGGGCAATGGAGACCCCGACCCCGTGAAGAAAATTTCGTCGGTTCAATGACGGCATGGATATTCTCTGAATGAAGTCAGCTGATCATCATCAGCAGGACTGCAGTTAATAATGTCAGTTACAATCTATTAATCAACAGAGTATGGCAAGTTTGATCAGCAGACCGGATGTCCCGGCTATTGAATATTACCGCCGACTTTGCCTCAGGGCGATGCCCTGAGGCGGAGAATGAATTTGCCGTCCGGCGCGAGGGCATCAAGAAGATGAACCTCGACGCGGTCGATTCCCTCCCCGTAGAAATCCTCTTCGATGTCTATTGTGATGTGCGTGTCGTCTTCCGTCGC
>JAYGGE010000126.1:0-3805 GCA_046581505.1 Verrucomicrobiales bacterium
TCCCTGTAGCGGTTGTAGACAAAGCCCAGCACGACAAACACCAGGCCCAGCACGAAGAAGCTGGCGATCTTCCACTCGGTGGAGAAACCCCAGATAATCGGCACCAGGGAAAGCAGGGTGATTCCGAGAACCGTCAATCCCATCAACCTGTACCAGCGCTCCTTCAACGTCAGCCCGAGGACAAAGAAAAGCAGTCCCAGGCCACTCCATGAGATTGAACGCAACCCCTCGATGCCCTCGCCTTTCATGCCCGATACCCTGGTCGTGACCCATAAAAACAATGCCGCTCCCGCCGCGGCAATGATGGCCTTGTGCACCCCATCAGCAACATGAAAGCGCTCCCCCATGATACGCGCCGAACGCTGCACGCCGAGAACGATTACAATCGCCGCCAGGCTCTGCCATAAGGCATGCTGCTGCGCAAATTGCGGAAGCATGGACAACAGGGTAATACCGAGAATGACCAGTCCCATCGTGCCGTGCCAGCGCTCCCTGAACATCAACCCGAGGACAAAGAAAAGCAATCCCAGGCCACTCCATGAAAGCGAGAGCAACCCCTCAATGCCATCGCCTTCCATGCCCGATACCCTGATCGTTACCCACAGGAACAATGCCGCTCCTCCCGTGGCAATGAGAGCGTTGTGCATCCAATCGGCCACCTCAAACTGCTTGTCCCTGATACGCATCCACAATTGCAGGATGAGGACAGTTACAATCACCACCAGGCTCTGCCAAAAGGCCTGCTGCTGCGCAAACTGCATGACCAGGAACAGTCCCCCGACCAGCGCATAAGCCAGTGCCGCTCCCTGCCATTGCCCCTTGACACCCTTGCTCCCAAGGAAACAGCCAAGCAGGAACAGAACCGCAACGCCAAAGGCAAAGAGCACCCGGTATGCGTCCGGAATAAAATGGTGAATCCAGAGCATGCCAAGGGCAGCGGCAGCCCACCGGTAACAAACCTGCAGCCCGGCAATCAACCTTACCACTACCGCACCGACCTGCTCTATGCGTAATGCGGCGATAATTGCCGGGCTGGTCAATAACAGCCCCCCAATCGGTGCCAGTGTCGAAAGCATCGGAACTTCCCCGCCATCAACGTCACCGTAAATGTGGGGAAGGAAAACACTGAGCGACCAAAAACAACCGATAAACAGGAACACCTGGCCGAGCGCGGTGAGGAAAGCTGCCCTGGTCAATGCCCCATAGCCCATGAGCGCCAGTGCCAGCAGTGGGCCAAGCCACAGCCACTGTTGTTGCAGTTCACGACCGAGGCAAAGCCAGCTGAGTAACTGGATAATCAACCCTGCGGAAAAGATTCCCTCTGCGCACAGTGGCACCATGCGGGCGGTTTTCCGGTTGACCCACTCCTTGGTTAAACAATCCCGCTGCCAGCGCCACCAGTGGGCCAGGCCAAGGGTGGCGATCATCACCAGCAATAGCGACAGGGTAAGTGACTTCCCCTCCGCAATAAAGAGCCATGAATAGCACAGCCCGGCCAATGCCGGAACCTGCCCGATCAGCACAAACTCCCGAACCCGGAGCAGGTAAAACGATGCGGTAAACAAGAGAGTCGCACCGACCAGGATGACCGGCAGCGTATCACCTGCCTGGCTCGCTGACAGAAAGGCCAGCAGGCCAATGCCAATGCCCAATACCGAGAAGAAACTCACGCGGGGGCGCAGGATCGCTTCACTCTTTCCCTCCAGTCGACGGTGGCAAAGCCATCCGCCAAACAACAGGAATGCCATAATCGACAGGCAGCCGATAAGGTAATCAGGGTTACCGACATTGATGTCATAAATACCGAAGCAAATCGCTATCACCCCTGCCGCGAGCGCGGCAAATTCCAGGATTTTGTTATCCCGGCGAATCGCCATGAACAACAACACCACGCTCTCGGCGGCAAGGATTGGCCCCTTGATGGATTCGGAAAGCTGGGTGGTCATCAGCCCGAGGGTCACCAGGGTCAGGCCCTGGGTCAGGAAGGATTTGCACGAGAGCGGTTGATCGCCGAGCAGGCGCCTGGCAGCCAATGCGCCAACCAGGAGCACCACGCCTAATGACAGGGGCAATATCCAGAACTGATGCGAGTGATCGCGCAGCACGTCCCAGGTCAAAAACCCGAACAGTGCGGCATTGTTTGCAGTGAGGAAAGCCGCCCGCTTGTGGTCATTGAAGTCATCGTGACGCGACAGGAACACCGCTGCGCTGTAGATTATCCACAGTGAGGCGGCAAAGAGCAGCACGATTGCAAGCGGTGCCGGGTCCTCCACGCGGACCCGCCAGAGGACAAAGCCGGCATAGGCTGCCGACATGCTCAACAGCGGCATCTTTACCCAGCGATTGCGCAGCATAAAGGCAACCGCAACGATCGCCAGGATGACATTGGAGGCGAGAATGACCCAGTGGGAAACCCCCCCGGAATCAACATGGATCAGTGGCACATAGGTTGCATAATAGGAGGCGCCGACCGCAAAGAGTGCCACCGTCTCCGATCTTAACCGGTTGGCCGCCCACGCCATGAACCCTCCCCAGGCCAGCAGCAGCAACAGGGCCACGGTCGGGTCCGTGATGACCTTAACCGGCTCAAAGATGTGCGCCGCGTAGGTGATGAAATACACCCCGGAAAAACCACCGGCAATCAATACCTGGCCATAGTTTCGCAGTGTATCCCTGGTACGCTGCAACCAAAACCCCACTCCTGCCAACAACCCGCTGAGCAGGTAAAGCCCGCCCACCTTGACCGCGGGTGAAAGGTCAAAGAAAAAATCGCGCTTGTAGAAGGCCAGGATTCCCGCCCCGGTCAAAAGCAGCATGACGCCGATACGCACAAACCAGTAGGTTCCCAACTGCATCTCGATGGATTCGGAAGCAGGTTTCACCACCTCGGCTTCCCTCTTTACAGGCTCCCCGGTTGCCGGCTTCACTTCGCTCGTCCCAACCTCAACAGGCACCTGCTTGCGGGAATCTTTAAGCGGAGCCCCCAGGACAACCGGCAGCGCTTTCTCCCCGGAATCCTCTGCAACCAATTTTCCTTCCGGGATCACCGGCACTTCATCCTTCTGAACTGCAGCAAGCTCAGTCCACGACAAAGACAATTGCTTACGATCCCTGACCCACAGGGTAAAGGCCAGCGACTGCGCATAGATAATCCGTGACGGCAGTGCCGTGGCAATTCCCTGTCCTGCCTCCTCAAGGGTTTCTTCCACTTGCGGAAGTGTCACCTCCGCAATTTTCACCGGGACAGCAGGCTCCCCGGGCAATGCCGGGTCAACACTCCGCAAGATCTGCAACGCTTCCTCCGCCTTACGAAACGCTTCCTCCGCCTTACGCAGCGCTTCCTCGGCATCACGCCTTGAACGAACAGACCTGCTCAGGGCAATAGCAGGGGTCACCAGGACATAAATAACCAGGAGTATGAAAAAGAGAATGAATAGTTCTTCCATGACAAAATGAAGGGTTCCTTGGTTGCGTTGCCCTGTATCTTTCTCCCCTGAATTTCAGGGTGAGAGCAAACCGTTTAATTTCTTCGACGGTTTCATCACATGCATCCTAAGTAAGATCATACAATCATTAAAATAGATTATCTGAATTATATCATTGATCTATTATATGTATCTTGGAGGCTTGGACTTCTTCCCCTGCAAAGGCCTACATGCCGGCCACACCATGAGAACCCGACAATATGCACGGGTTACCCGGTGCACCCTGCGCTGAATCAGCCAAGGATGTCGTGCACGACCCTGCCGTACACGTCAGTGAGTCGGAAGTAACGGCCCTGGTAACGGTAGGTGAGCCTCTCATG
>JAYGGE010000150.1:0-95350 GCA_046581505.1 Verrucomicrobiales bacterium
TCACCCTTTTCTCCTCTTCCTCTGGCTGTCTTTTTAATCCTTAAACCCTCGATGTATTTGCGGATCTGCTCAGCGGTAACGTCCTCAAGGTTAAGGGACTTAAAGGTTTCAGCGAATGGCAACAATACCCGCCTCAGATCCTTCATGTGCCGATCACCCACATCACTTTGCTTTTCCTTTAGAAGCAATTCAACCGCTTCAGGCACGGTCACGTTCACGGTCTTGTGATCATCCGGGCAGTTCTTAAGGTAAAACGCGACGGCTTCATTAATGGATCCTTTGTCGCCGATCTTCTCCAAATGCTTCACAAACTGATCAACCGCCGGATATAGGGTGTAGCTGGTTCCCTCAAGCCTCGCCATGCAGCGCTGATATTCTTTCCTATCCTTTCCCGAAAACGTGGTGGCTTCCCGGTCGCCGTCATTGATGCTGTTTATAACTTCATCTGCAAAGCGTTCCGCTTCATCTTCAGTTGAGCGCGATGCTCTTTGCAGTCCCTCCTCGCTATACCATTCAACCTGGTAGCGGATCTTTCCCTTGTTCATCGCTTCCCGAAGTTTCACCCGGATGCTGTTGCGCTCGATCACCCATGTCTTTCGCTTTGCTTTGCGCTTCTTCATACCTCCCTTTACATGACTTTTACATGACGCGCAAATGCCAATGAATTACAGGGCGCGGAGAGTCAATGTAACTTATTTACTATAAAAGAGATACACCCAGAAGGAATCGAACCTTCATCTGCGGTTCCGGAAACCGCCGTACTATCCATTATACTATGGGTGCCTTGGTGTCAGCTTTCACGATACCAGTCCTGTCTTTTACGCGCAAGTGTTCGTGCCCGCCCCGCTAATCATTCGATGTGTGTGCTTTACAGCACGTAATAGCAGGCAAATAGTGAGCGCCCCTTCAATCATGGACAAATCCACTGACATTGTCGTCATCAAGTTTGGATCAGGCATCCTCACCAGGCCTGACGGCATGGCGCTGGATGATACCCGCATCGAGTCTCTCGTGTCTGCGGTTGGCGGTGTTCATGCATCCGGCAAGCAGCCCATTATCGTTTCAAGTGGTGCCGCGGCTGCCGGGATGATGGAATTTGGGTTTAATGAGCGCCCGGTGGAGCTTTCCACCTTGCAGGCTTGCTGCGCGGTTGGGCAAACGCGCTTGATGCAGCTTTATGGGACGATGTTCCGGAGCTTTGAGCTGAATGTCGCGCAACTGCTCCTGGCCAATGAGGACTTCTCTACCCCGCAGAGGCGTGAGAATGTCCTCAATACCCTGCAGCAGCTCATTGCACTGGGCGGAGTCATTCCAATTATCAACGAGAATGATTCAGTTGCCGTTGAGGAGCTGAAATTCGGTGATAATGACACCCTTTCCGCGGAAATTGCCTGCCTTGTTGACGCATCCCTGCTGATTCTCCTTACCGGGGTTGACGGCCTGAAGGATGATCAGGGTTCACTGGTGGAGGAGGTTGCGGATATTGACTCGGTAACCTGCCATGTCCACCCCAAGACAGGACAGTTCTCTGTCGGAGGAATGGCAACGAAACTCGAGGCGGCACGGATCGCAACCGCTGCAGGCATTCCCGCAATCATTGCCAATGGAGATAACCCGGGGCAGCTTTCTCAACTTATTGCAGGTTCAGGTCTGGGGACAAGAATTCAGGCACAGTAAGAAAACATGGAGATAAAGGAACAGATCCTTGCAATGGGCGCCAAGGCACTTGCAGCTTCCCGGGCCCTTTCCACGCTCCCAAGTGAGAGCAAGGACAGTATCCTGCTGGTCATGGCAGATTGCCTGGAAGCATCCGGGGCGGATATCCTTGCTGCCAATTCCCTTGATATATCAGCAGCTAAGCAGAACGGCCTGACCAGCGCGATGATTGACCGGCTGCACCTTGATCAGAAGCGTCTCTCTGCCATTGCAAACGGCATTCGCCAGGTCGCGGCACTGCCCAACCCCGTTGGCGAGGTGATCTCACAGTGGCAGCGGCCAAACGGAATTGACATTGAGCAGATCAGGGTGCCTATCGGCGTGATTGGCATCATCTTTGAGTCCCGCCCGAACGTGACAAGTGATGCGGCAGTACTTTGCCTGAAGGCCGGCAACGCCACAATCCTGCGCGGCGGCAGCGAAGCCATCAATTCAAACCGTGCCATTGCTTCCGCTTTGCAGGCAGGCGGTGAAGGCGCGGGTCTTCCTGCCAACAGCATCCAGTTGATCCCCTTTACAGACCGTGAGAGCGTTCGACACCTTGCTGAGATGGATCAGTTCCTTGACCTGATCATTCCGCGCGGTGGAGCCGGGCTGATTGAGACCGTGGTTTCCCTTGCCCGGATGCCGGTCATCAAGCATTACGACGGCATCTGCCACGTGTATGTCGACAGTGAGGCCAATCTCGACATGGCAACTGCAATCACAGTCGACGCAAAAACGCAAAAACCCGGTGTCTGCAATGCTATGGAGACCTTGCTTGTCCATAGCGACATTGCCGGGGATTTTTTGCCTGAAGCGGCAGTCGCATTACAGGAGAGAAATGTTGAACTGCGCTGCGACGGCAAGGCAAGGGAGATTCTCGGGGAGAGCGTGAAGCAGGCGGTTGAAAGCGACTGGCGCACTGAATACCTTGATTTAATCCTTTCAGTAAAAGTGGTTGATGCTCTTGCGGATGCCATAGCCCATATCAATGAATATGGTTCGCACCACAGTGATTGTATCGTGACGTCAAAGGAACCGCGTGCTGAGCGATTCCTGGCAGAAGTTGACTCAGCGACGGTCTTCTGGAACACCTCAACGCGCTTCAGTGACGGCGAAGAGTTCGGCTTCGGGGCAGAGATCGGCATCAGCACAGACAAGCTCCATGCCCGCGGTCCAATGGCCCTGCGGGAGCTGACATCCTATAAGTACCTTGTCCGTGGTGACGGGCAGACCAAGGGTGGAGCCAGCTGATGGGCTGTCAATTCCCGGCCCCGCAGCCCATTGATGTACTGAGCTCAAGTTGAATGACATCCCGCGCCAGGGCGTCGAGGGCAGATCTGCTAACCCTGTCCATTGTCAGTTCAGCCTGCGATGCCATGTATGTTTTCTCCCTCGACCTCCGGTAAGCAGGATCATAGTGGTGCTCGAGCATTGACTGGACAAATTCAAGGAAATCTCCGCAACTAATCGACTCCTCCCATTGAGCAAATACAGCCCTTGGCTGAAGGCGCTTGACGGGTTCCAGCTTTTCCCGGAGAAGATTGGCATTGGCAGTGAAGTGCGGGTAGGCATTGAGCAGGTAGGCGGCACGAGCCTGTCGGGGAACGCTTATCTCTATGACAGGCGCCTCCTTCATCAGTGACCAGAGTGTATCAGGGATCTGTAGGCAACCAATGCGGCTGCTCTCTGATTCGATGTAAACGGGCCTGTTACGATCAAGCCCGCAAAGGCGCTCAAGCAGGAGAGTCTCAAAGCGTTTTTGTGCTGGCTGCCCTTGCTCGGGCTCCTCACCGAGCGCTGATCCGCGGTGAGCGGCAATTGCCTCAAGGTCAAGAACCTGTTCTCCTAATTCCTCAAGTCGTTCAAGCAGCCAGGTCTTGCCCGATCCGGTGAGGCCGGCAATCACCCGGAAAGGAGGTTTCCCTTTAACGAGTCCGGCAAGGGATTCCCGCACGAAGTTGCGGTATGCCTTGTAACCGCCATCGAGCAAATGCGGGTGCCAGCCGACGGCCGCCAGGACGGTTGCCATAGCCCCAGAACGCTCCCCGCCGCGCCAGCAGTAAAGCAAAGGCTGGAAATCCCTGCCCTTGGAGGCAAGATGACCGTTGAGATGACATGCTATGTTCGCTGAAACCAGCCCGGCTCCCAGCCGACGTGCCTCAAAAGGGCTCGCATTCTTGTATACAGTCCCTACCTGGACCCGTTCAGAATCACTAAGTACCGGCAGGTTCAGAGCTCCCGGGATATGATCCTCGATGAACTCGGAAGGCGACCTGACATCAATGATTTCATCAAAATCAAGATCTGTGATTTCACCAGGATGGACTCTTGGCAAAGCTCTCATCGTGAAGATTGTGCTCCATGATGAATGTTTCCTGGTATCATTGGTTTACAACGGTTCACGAATGAATTGCACTTGATGGGCATTTACTCATGCTCCTCATCCCCGAGCAGTTGACCCAGTTTTCCCCTGCATAATTTACCAAGGGCGGTACGGGGGATTTTATCAACCCGTGCTGAGCCTGACGCTCTTTCAATAGACAGTGAACTGTTGTTATAAAGTCGCAGGACATCATCCACTGGCGCTCCATCACCGGCAACGAGAATTATCCTCCACCCGCAACGCTCATCTGGAATGGCTGTGATTGCGAAGGATTCCCCGGCGAGTGACTCAATACGCGCCTGCAGTCCATCGAGTTCGACCCTTTCACCCAGTATTTTGAGCAGGGTGTCATTTCTTCCCCTGAATTGAAGCGTTCGCCCGCTATGAAACATGCGGTCCCCGGTCACAAACCATCCGTTTTCATCTTTTCCCCGGAGCAATCCCCATGATCCTGACTCCTCGTGTAAATAGCCCGAAAAAAGATTTTCCCCACGAACCTCAAGCTGTGAATCACTGCCAATGCGCACATCCCAGCACTCGAGAATTTCCATTCCGACATCATCGCTGAGCTGTGTGGCAACCTGCGATGCCGTTTCCGTCATGCCATAGGTTTCACGGACAGGCCAGCCAAGAGAGCGGGCCTTATCACGGAGCTTGGAATCAAGCGGGGCTCCTCCAACCAGCGCTATACGCAATGTTTCTGGCGCAGTCAGTGAGTTTGATGCAAGATCATAGACCTGAGTGGGGACCAATGAGCAGATCGTTGCGCCGGATGTGCGGCATTGCTCCGTGAATAGGCGCGGATCCCAATGGCCTGCGTAAGAAACAACACTTGAGCCTGATTCTCTCGCTCTTACATGAATAGCAAGGCCTCCGGCGTGAAATACCGGCAGGGCGCAAAACCAGATGTCATCATGGGTAATGCCGAGGTGTGAGTTCACCGCCCGCGCCGATCCCCTGATTGCCTCGCGTGAGAGTATCACCCATCTGCTTTTCCCAGTGGTCCCCGAAGTCTGAAGGATAACATTGCCGAAGACATCAAGCTGTTCGCAGGCATTGGTAATACTGCCAGGTTCAAATTTTGTGGCAGGGTTGCCAAGCACAAGCGTGTCGCGCCCGCCCCAGAAATTCTCAATACAGGTACCCATTAGAGTGGCTCCCAGTGTATCGCAGCAAGTTCCCTGTCCAGGCCCAGCCCGGTTTCATTATCCAGAGCCTCGCTGGTGTCCAGACCGCATTGCAGCAGTTGCCCCTTAAAAGTCGCGGCCCGGTAGGCGGCATATCGACGCCCAATCCCGTGATCCATATTGTGAGTGATGCAGTATTGCTTTCCAGGAGGCGGATGCAACTGCCTGGCCGGTTTCCAAATCCTCACGCCAAATCCGGACTCAGCGTCAAATGGCCCCCAATCCAGTGCCAATGTTAAGCCGCTGCTCTCGGCAAGGCATTCCCAGGTGGGTGCGTCATAGGGCACGGGATCTTCAATGAATTCAATCTGCTCACGAGCTTGACGGCTTAATGAACGGGCGAAATTTTCAAAACCTGAACAATCCAAGCTGGAATTGAAATCAACCCTGACACGGGCGACTTGACTGATCTCTTCGACTGCGAACAAAGTGCATTCCAGTTCAGGACTGCCTTTAATCTTCGCAATGCCGCGACTTTTTGCGAACTCCAGCTGCTCCTCGAATCCCTCCCCTGACACCGGACCTGTGAATAAATAGTGACTGTCAGGGATGACTAGCCCGTTGAAAAGGTTGACCCCGGATTTTCTCGCTGCTGAATCCAGCCGACAGGAGCGCAGGCATGCAGTCCCAAGTGGCGTTGGTCGTCCCTCCCGGAGGGCGGATAAATGACTTTCCAGGGGGGAATCACCCAGTTCAGGCCATGCCTGAAGGCAGCCATAGCCGCCATCCACCTCGACAACTACCCCGGTTATGCCACCTGATGTGCTTAAAGCATTTGGGGCAGAATCGAGAGAAGTTCTGTAGCGGTAGATTTTGATGGAAGATTTCATCCGGAATTTAAGGCAACTCCCATCAGGATTGAAAAATTTAGAAGTCCGATTACGGAAAGACCGAGATATCGGTTGTATTTCCGACTCGGGTCAGAGCGGATAAGAAGGACAGCCACAAGTCCGGATAATACCAATCCCGGCAACGGTATCAATGCGGCTTCCGGCAGATCGAACAAAGTCCACCATAAAACTCCTGCAAGGTAAGGAAAAACACTCAGCAATGCGACCTCTATCCTGGCGAATCTGATCCCGAACCTCACTGCCAAGGTGCATTTCCCGACTGCCCGGTCCTCCTCAATGTCGCGGGCATTGTTTATTGCAATAAGAACGGTTGCCAGAAGCCCCACCTGCGTCCCGAGAAGGAATGATTCCGGTAACCACTTTCCGGACTGGATAAACACAGTGCCGGAAACGGCAATTAATCCAAAGAACAGGAAAACAAAGATCTCACCGAGCCCGCGATAGGCAAGCGGCCACGGCCCGCCGGTATAGGCAAATGAAAAGACCAGGGACGGCAGTCCGATTGCGACAATTATCCATCCCCGGGCAGCAACAAGAACCAGCGACAGGGTCAGAGCAATCATTGCCATGCTGATGCCGGCAATTAACAGGGCCTCCGGGGGAACTTTGCCTGAACCTGCCATCCTTGGCGGTCCCAATCGCCGTGCTGTGTCCGCCCCTTTCCGGAAATCGATGGCATCATTAAAGAGGTTCGTTGCGACCTGGATGGCGAGGGCGGGAAACATGGTAAATAAAAAGAGAAATGCATTGAACTCATCAAGCCTCGTGTAAGCCAGCACTCCCCCCAGACAAACAGGTGCTACGCACGCTAAAAGGGTTTTCGGCCTGGCGGCTAAAAACAATGACATCAGCAACGATGTCCCCGTGCACTTTGAAATCACGGTAATCTGGGAAATTTGGAGAAGTCAGGGGGGCGTTTCTCGTTGAACGCATCCCTTCCTTCCTTAGCCTCTTCCGACATGTAGTAAAGAAGCGTCGCATTCCCGGCAAGGTCCTGCAATCCAAGTTGTCCGTCACAGTCGGCATTAAGTGCAGACTTAAGGCAGCGAATGGCAAGCGGCGAATGCTGGAGTATCTCCCGCGCCCAGACAAGGGTTTCCTCCTCGAGTCTTGCAAGCGGCACCACGGTATTGACCAGTCCCATTTGCAGGGCTTCGCCGGCATCATACTGCCGGCATAAATACCAGATCTCCCGGGCTTTCTTTTGCCCGACAATACGCGCTAAATAACTCGATCCCAATCCTCCGTCGAAGGAACCTACCCTGGGTCCGCTTTGCCCGAAGCGGGCATTCTCTGCGGCGACGGTCAGGTCGCAAACCACATGCAACACATTACCGCCGCCGATTGCGTAACCGGCAACCATCGCAATCACTGGCTTTGGGAGTGCACGAATCTGCTTTTGGACATCCAGGATATTGAGGCGGGGCACTCCATCCTCCCCCACATACCCGGCATGCCCGCGAACTTTCTGGTCGCCACCAGAACAAAAGGCCTGATCTCCCTCGCCAGTGAGGATTACAACACCGACATCGCCGTCTTCACGGGCCATCTCAAGGGCAGTAAGGAGTTCCTTTACTGTCTCAGGGCGAAAGGCATTCCTCACTTCCGGCCGGTTGATGGTTATCTTGGCAATCCCATCGTCGGTTTTCTCGAAGCGGATATCCTTAAATTCAGCAATGACTGTCCACATGATCCTCATGAATACACCTTTCACTGCGAAAGGAAACCACGGATGACATCGGCCGTTAATTCCGGTTGATCCCACGGGCAGCGATGCCCGGCATTTGCGATTAAGGCCAATTGCGCTTGCGGAATGCGTGCGACAGCAGTTTCCGCGATGGCTGAGAACATGGAATCCTGGGCCCCGGCAATCCACAGGATCGGGATTTGAAGGAATTCAAGCTCCGGGAGGAGCGGTCTCTGGCGACCAAGTGACCAGGAGGTGAAACATCGCTGGATACGCCTGTCAATTTTACTCTCGTCAGAACGGTTCCAGGGGAGTGCCTTGCCGCCAAAAATCCGCTGGGATGCCCACTCCACAATAAATTCTTCCCAGTCCCTGCTTGCCAGTTCCGCCCATCTCAGGTCGGATTTAGCCCTCTTCTCCCTGTCATTGGTATTGAGGATTCCGCTATGTGCTGATATTATGACCGCGCAGGACCATGGGTGCGTGTCGGCAAGAATTGCATGGAGAGCGAGTCTTCCCCCCATCGAATATCCGATTATTGCATCACCTTGCGATGCGGAAGAGTTAAATGAGGCAGCAAAGCCATCAAGGCCGGTTTCCTTTTTCTCACATAGATCCACAGCCCTTACATCCTCCCTGTGCAGAAGCGGGATGAATTCATCCCAATCCCCGGGCGTGCCTGCAGCACCATGCAGTAAATGAATCATATTGATTCAAAGTGGTTCCAGAACGCCTCAGATTGGTCAGAGTCGGGAATTAATTCAATGATTACAGCGCCATCGGGCAAGTCGACAAGGTCTGAGGCCTGAATGACTCTTCTATACGGGATGTTCCACATCGCAGCCCATCCCTTGAAGTTCAGGGAGTGGGAATTCTCCACCAGGTTCATTTGCGCGTCACTGAATCCTTCCAGAGCAGGCAGTCGGCGGAAAATACCTCCACCGCCATTGTTGATTATTACAATACGCCGATTTGCATCATGCAGCTGATTGAGAATCCAGGGAGCCGCCAGGTCATAAATAGCCGTGAGATCCCCAACAAGGGCCCACGCTTCATTTTCACCTTCTGAAAGCGCCAAGAAAGTGGAAACGCTACCTTCTATGCCATTGGCTCCACGGTTTGCAAAACACTGCAGGCCGCGCTGCCGGCGCGTGGCAGCAAGGTTCCACTCCCTGACAGGCTGGCTGTTGCCAAGAAAAACCAGGCTTCCCTTGGGAATGACTTCCGATATCCGCCGAATCCATGCCGGTTCACTGAGCGAATATTGCCCAAGCAGTGCATCAGAAGGTTCCTCGATAGCGGGGATTGCCTGCACATCTTCGGGAATTTGTAGCTCACTCCATTTTGCGGAGCGGATTACACATGATTTCCTGGAAAGTCCCGGCAAGCCATTAGGCGTAACCGAGAACACCGGCACCTGCTCATTGTCCTCAAGCTCTCTCCATAAACAGCATGTCGGAACGCCCCCGATACGAAGGATTCCTCCTGCTTCAAGTTTACTGGGGACCGGGGGAAAATCCTCCCTTAATCCTGAGGTGGCCTCTGCCATGACCGGTGCCTTGAGTCGAAGCAGAAACTCTTTGATTGGAGCACGCCACGTGGCCCGTAAACAGCCCAAAACAACAAGGATTCTCTTGCTTTGATGCAGGAAGTCCTGCAGAGCGAGGGTATCGGCTTCCATCGTTCTGCAGATACCCGATTCCATCATGGCAATGCTGTCCCATGGCTTAACTTGTACCAACTCTGCTGCTACTGGTTCCTCCAGGGGAATATTGATGTGCAGGGGACGGTCTTTCTTCCAGTCACTGACAGAGTCACTGACGTAGTTACCATAAAGACCCGGCTGATCAATTGCCTGGGGGGCTCCCTTCCCGCGGAAGCGGTGGGGACGATCCGCTGTTAAAAAAACCAGCGGGACAGCCTGATAATGAGCCTCGATCGCAGCTGGCAAAAGTTCAGAGGCGGCGGTTCCTGAAGTGGTGACAACGGCGACTGGAAGTTGGCTTTTTATCGCCCTTCCTAGGGCAAAGAAGGCCGCAGAGCGCTCCTCAGGATGATTATAGAGCGAAACTTCCGGGATAGAGGTGATGCAGGCGATCAGCGCTGCGTTTCTCGTCCCGGAACAAACAATGAATTCCCTTACCCCGAGAGCAATGCATGTGGTAATTGCCATGCGGGCGGGATTTGAACCGGTAATGTCCATATTTGTCCAGCTATACCAGAGAAAACGCTTCTTTAACCCAATTGCGCTTGAGGGTGAGTTCCTGCCACTCCCCCTGCAGCCGACTTGCGCCAACAATACCGCAACCGCTCGGCAGGAAGGCATTGCCCCCGTCCCAGAAAATCCCGCGAATAAGAACGAATGACTCAAAGCATTCTCCCACCTTGACCCCAAACGGGGCACCAAAGGCAACCGGGATGCCGGATAAGGTTCGTTGCTGACAAAGCTCCTGCATGAATTTCGAATTCCCCGGGACAACTCCCACTGCAGGAGTTGGGTGAAGAGCCTTGATGACTTCATTAATCACCGGAGCGGTGTCAAGGATTACATGAAAGTGCGTGACGAAATGCACCATTCCACCGACATCAAGAATCTCCCGGTCACCCTCAATTACCTCGCCAAACCCAGCTAGCCGATGTCGCAGGGTTTCAACAACGAGCCGGTGCTCGTATTTTTCCTTGGCATCCCGCGCAAAGGCTTCACTGCTGTCAGATGGGGAAGTGCCTGCCAGCGCCATTGTCTGTAGAGTTTTCCCGTCGACACGGAACAATCTCTCTGGCGTTAATCCCGCAAAACCATTGCCGTTGTCCTGGAAAGCATAGAGTGAGGATGATTCATCTGCAGGTAAAGCCGCACTGACAAGCATTTGAGCGAGGTGACTGCTTTCAGAAATCTGGCAACGCGCCGAAACCACAGGAACAGTTTTCACCAGTTCCCCTCGTTTAAGCTCTTGCTTGAGAGACTTAAACACGCCCGCAAAGGCAGAAAAATCAGGTTCCACCCAATCCAGCTCAGGTGCTTGCGGACAATAGCCGGGAAATTCAGTGATAGAATGAAATTTTGCCCATTGATAAGGAATCCGCCATGGGCGGGACTCTGATAAGGTGAAATCATTAATGTAAAAAGAAGCTCCTTCAGGGGCCGGTTCTGCTGAACTTAGAAACGGAGCGCTACCTACGATGAAACTGCCCTCAGAGAGTTGCGCAAGAGCAAAATCTCCGCAAGCGAGGGAATTGAGGTCGTAAGGACTGCTTCTTGGGCGGAGTTCAGGGGTCGGCATGAATCTGATGTTTACTACAAAAGGGCGGTTCAGGGGCTCGGACAAGATGAAATCATCATTGACCAATAATTGGAACTCATAGAGCGGACAACTTGTCTGGATAGACCAGCAGTAGCGAAGCAAATCTGAATTTGGTGTTTGCCAGGCAGTGCCGGAAATATAGAATCACCAGTATGGAACGCGAGCAAGCCATTGAGCAGATTCAGCAGGCAGCAAAGCAAATTGCGCTGCAACTTATGCAAATGCACCCCGCCGTAGCAAGCCTAGCGGAAGAAACCCTTCAGGCTACAGTTTTACATTCCCTGCACCAAATAACAGTGGAACTGGAGATCGTGAAGAAACAACTAATCATGCTCCAGCAACGCGACGGCAGCAGTGAACTATGAACTCGGGGTTTTCCAACAGGCACGCTGGGCTTTTGTGAGTGCCGAGACTGTCCAGATTAGCGGGTAGAGCCTCTCATGATACCATAACTTGGCGAAATAGAATCCTATAGGGGTAGGCGAAAATCTTCTTCCGCCAGAAGTTGCACTGATAAGCCATTGTATTCCGCGTGCCGTTACCTGACGGGATCCGTCTGCTGCCAGCAGGCTGTCGGTCGCGAGTGCCGTTTCCTCGATTGAGGAGGGTGAGGTGGCACCCCCCCCTCCCCATCCTCCGTCGGCATTCTGCGTGCCTTCAAGCCATTGAATTCCACGCTCTAAAATTCCAGCTGCCATGCCCTTGTTGCGTTTGCTCAGCTCGAACAGCGCAGTAACCACCTGAGAGGTTCCGTAAGTAAGGTTATTTTCTTGTGTAAGGTGCTGATTGCCGAACCAAAGTGGCGACCATGCCCCCTCAAAGAGCTGTTTTCTCCTTAAATAAGAAATAGCTCGTTCTGTTGCCATTTCCAATCGTGATGCAATTACGGGATCAATGAAATCATGCCATTCATCCCATGCCCTTAGACAATGGGAAGTAATGTCAGGGCTGCTGCGGTCAAAAGGCATTGCTCCCCAGCCGCGGCAGAAGGTGGGCACTCCGCCGTCACGGTTCTGTAGTTGCAAAAGCCAGAGAATACCTTTCTCAACGGATTGAATAACCCGGTCATTGGGAGTTTTTCCACCTAGCATGGACAAGGCCAAAAGTGCACCGGCGCTATCATCTGCATCAGGAACCCCGCCGGGAAGATTGGTCCATGCCCAGCCTCCTGCGGGTGCGTTAGTGTAGGGGTGCACCTGTTGGTATTGCTGGGACAACAGCCACGTAATAATCTTATGAGAATCTTTTATGACGGCCTGATTCGCACCTGTGGTATTGGCTCCGAGTGCCTTTACAGAAAGGGTTGTAACCCACGTGGACAGGTCGGTGTCAATTGCCCAACTGCCATCCTCATTTACCGATTCCCGCAGGAAATCAACTGCCTTTGCAACAACCGGGTGGGATTTCTGACCCGAGGCCGAGAGTGCCATTGTGACAAAACTGGTAAGGGGTGTTGCCTCAAGGAAACCACCATTGGGAGGCTGAACCTGCAGCAGAACCTGCGAAGCCCTTGGCCAGGATTTTTTCCTTAGCAGTCTGATCGGTACCAGCGGCGGCAGGTGATGGAAACGGGCAAAGCCGATGGCAATAAGCGCGGGAAGAGCATAGCTGACAACCGGCAGGCGCAAAATGCCAAAAACCGAGCGTGGCAACGCGGCAATCTCAAAGGGTAACGCCGGAACCCTCCGCCAAGCCCGTGGTCCATGGCCAAGTTTTCCCGCTATCGCGCACATCATCAGTATCGGGGCGGAAAATGTTCGATCCTTTCCATAACGGGCGCTTGCGGCATCAGCGATCCTGTCTGGATCAAGGCTTCCGACAGTTGTTTTAATCCACTCTTGAGCGGATCTTTCCGCCTCCTGAAGGCGGGCACTGTCCATGGCCGAACGGCCCACAAATCCGAGAACCGACCATGCCAGGAGAGTTGTTGAGAGGTTGCTGAAGCTTTTTGTGGTGTCGCCCCAGCCGCCGTCCGGGTTCTGGTTAATGACAAGCCAGCGCAGGCCTCCGAGTATGAGCTTCTCGTTGCCATCGTGATCTGCAAGATACAATGCCTGCACTGCCGTCGCGGTGGACAAGGCACTACTGGAGAGCTTCCCTCTCCAGTGCCCTTCGGCGTTTCGTTCTGCCAGTAATGCATCCCGTGCATTTTTCAGGCTCCGGTCCAATCCTGCAATCTTCACAAGCTTAGGTGGCCGAGGGCAAGCAAGCCGTAATAGGTATACTCAAGATCCAGGTCATCATCCGCCCAGTGCCCGTGAAAGCCACCGTCATTGACCCACAGTGAATCAACAAAATCCAGGCAGGTTTCCTTTAAATGGGAATAATCTGCCTGTAGAGCCTCCAGGGCATGCAGACTCACCGCGGTGGACAGCAGGTCCGGAATGGGAGCTTGCGGAAATGCCCTGAAGCCGCCGTCCGGATGTGCGCATTCAATGAGCCATGCCGCGGCCGTCAATGGAATCGGCAGTTGCAGGCAGCGGGAAACAACGATAGCTGCAGCTGACGCGCTCGCGGTGCCCTGGGCCATTCCCGGCTCATTGCTCCAACCGCCATCAGGTGTTTGCAGGGAATTCAAGCAATCAGCGAACTGTTCCTTTTCAGGAACATCCAGCCCATGGTCCGCGTAGGCGCCGTAAGCAAGCAGGCAGCCATAGGCTGTTGAATTGTTTGCTCCGGGTTTCTGGTTATAACCGCCATCAGGAGTCCTGAATTGTTCAAGCTTAAGCAATAACTCCCCTATATCAGTAATATCATGACGGAGTGCGGCGCAAGCCCTGGCAAGACAACACCGGTGCACAAAGTCCAGCTCCAATCCATTGCCGAAGGTTGCAAGGTAACGCCCGAGGGATGACTGTGGCAGTTCGGATTGAAGGGCGCTTAGCCCGTCAATGGCAAACACGGTATAGTAGAGGTCACTAATTCCCTCCCTGTTCCTGAATCCACCGTCAGCATTCTGGTGATTGAGGATAAAGGCCTCCACCAATTCTGCTGATTCATTGAGCATCCCCGGCGCAAGCCGGGCAATCTGCAGCATTTCCAGACGTAATGACACTTGAACTCGCCACTAGGCGCTGACGACATCCACAGGCGCGTTTTCCTCACGAACGCCATTTTTCACCTCGTATTCACTGCACCATCCCTTGATTTCAAGCTCGTTGAATATCTTGCCGAGAACCCGCCGCAACAGACCCTTGAGGTTTTCGTTTTCAACTTCAACCAGCGAGCGGATAGCTGCCTCCTTGTACATCTCCAGTAGCGTGAGGCAACGCTCATCGGCTCCGCTGCGGTGGGCTATTTCGCGGATTTTCCTGAAGTCATTAGACCCGGGATGCAACTCGGAGTTCCACATGGCTTCCATCAAGGTTCTGTCATCTGCACTTGATTTCTCTCGGGCGAGAGCCAGCAATACATTGGGGCGGAAGCTCACTGCAGTGTCTGTAAGGGCATCATCCGACAGGTCATCCATGTCATCACGAATCTGGTATGCCACTCCAAGGTTTTCACTATAGGTTTCAATCACTTCGTCAACCTCGCTGAGGCTTCCTGAATATGCAGCCCCGAGTTTGAGCGCCACTTCGAATGCAGGCGCGGTTTTGAAGCGATGAATTTGGAGGACTTGCTTGTGATTAAGCGGTTTTGGGTTCATCGCCCAGTTCAGTTCCTCCCCCTGTCCTCTGCAGAGTTGACGCTGTCCGTTAGCAGCCACTTTCAGCATTTGAGCCTTGGCTGCCTCCGGCGCTTCACATTCAGCTATTAACCTGTAACCCTCCCCTATGAGGAGGTCTCCCACGTTGATGGCAACGGCGACCCCATGATCCTCATGCATGGTTGGCCGTCCGTAGCGCACCGAATCCTCATCCTGAATGTCATCATGGATGAGTGATGCTTTATGGAAACATTCCACGGCAACAGCAATTTTCCGGAGATCCTCAGGAACAGGTTCATCACGATCTTTACGCAATGCCTGAAAGGCAGCGACAGTCAGGAAGGGGCGCCAACGCTTGCCATCACGTGAAAGCCAATCACGGCCGATCCTCTCGGCAACCCCATCGGCAGCGCCCATGACATTTTCAAGTTCATCGAGCGTGAACCAGTCGCGGACATCCTGCTGCAGATCGTTTAGATTCAATCTCCTCGTCTTGTCCTCACTGGTGAGATGTATAACATCCCAGACCCAGTCAATGTCAACGGTGGTGTCAATACAATCATCCTGGAGCAGTGGCACGGCAACCGATGGAATTGCCGCGGCTTCAACATAGGGGAAAGTTCTTTCCAGAACAGGCAGGCAGGAAATTCCCACAATGGCCTCGATCTTTCCGGTCTGGATCAATGACATGACAACTGCTGATCCTTCAGCAACAAGAACGGCATAGCCCAGCCGTTCAGCCTCATTCTGAAAGTCCTCAATAGTGCATAAGCCGCACTGCTTGCACAGCAGTCCAAATTCATCAAAGGGAGCGGGGCATTTATCCTCAACACGAAGACACTTTGGCATCAATAAAAGCCGGCGCTCGTATGGGATTGTCGCCAGAGTCTCACGCCACATTTCGTTGTTGAGCAAAACAGCGGTGTAATGAAGATACAGCTCGGGCGTTCCTGTTTCTTCAAGGATTTTACGGGCGTGAACCTCAATTTCGTCAAGAGGCATGGGGGCGACAGGTGCAACACGTTCGTTATAGGCCCTGATTTTCGACAACAGTTCATCCCTTTCTGGCTTGGTCTGGGGAATGTTCTTTTTCGGTGCACGGAATCGCGTTTGCGTCACCGGGATGGGTGAAGGCAACTTTGTTTTATCAATACTCGTTGCTGTCGTCATGTTATATTGGGATTCTAATGTCACTGTTGAGATTTGGCCAGTGCCTCCTTTGCCTTTCGGGCAGCCTCCTCTGCCTTGATGGCGATTTCTTCAGGCGAGGGCAAACTGGCAAGGACTTCCATGGGAATATCGCCCTGCGCAGCCAGCTTGGTAAGGCATTTCTTCCTCTCTCCGAGAGCTTTATCAGAATCCCGTTCTTTCGAAAATCGTGATTTAGCCCCCTCACTGCGATCACGCAGGCGCGCATAAATATCGCCACCCAGCAACGATGAAATATCAACCTTCATCTTTTCCCGTTCCAAATCGGAGTCGCTGACGGGCTCACCGTTGATCGGGCCTCCTGAATACTTCGGAAACATGATTGCCACTTCCGGGCATACTCTGGAACAGGCGGGACAATTGGTTTTACAGTTGTCGTTATTCTGCACCTGAATCCTGTCATCGCCGTCGACACCATAGACATCGAACAGGCAGAAACTGAGACACTGCATGCAATTGGTGCAACGATCATAGTCGATTACAGGGAACCACGGTTTCCATGAACCAGGTTGATTCATTGCCCTGCCGTCCCTTGCCCTTTCCACCGCTTCGAGAACCTTCACCTCATCCATTCCCGTGATATCACGCGTCAAAATCTCGATTTTTCCAGCAGCATCCTTCAAGCCCGGCGCGCTGCGTGCAGTAAAACAGCCGATTACCAGCAGTCGCTCGACATCAGTGCCGCGCACAATGGCGTCCTTTCCTGCCACAGTTGTAGCGTATCCCTTGTCAAGCAGCGTCGCCAAAACCACTGAGCGGGTCCCCGCGTCAAGAGACATTGCCCCTTCCCCCTCATAAAGAACAACCCTCAATGGACGAACTTCGCTAGCAGTCATCATCTCGCAGGAGTTTTGCCGTGGCAGTGGCTGCGTTTTCCTCTCGCATGTTTACGATTTCCGCCCTGTCATCGTCCAGCGGAGCACCTGCAGCGTGAAACAGCCATTTTACTGCCCTCGGGTGGCAGGCAGCAATACGGACATTGCCCTGCTGTGCGATCGCCTTTAACCTTGAGTCCTTTCTGGCAGACATTTCACAGAGGTCTGAAACCGCATCAAAGCTGCGTCCTGAAGAACAAAGCCCCTCAATAACACCATCCTTTACCTCATCGGCAACAATTTGTGCATAAGCGCAACGGCAGTAGAGGATACCTGGAGATTCTGACATTGTTGATTTCAGGTCGCTGCGTTCTTGGAAGATGATGTGGGTTCACCGTCGGCTTTATTTCTTAACCTGCCCGGAGCTCGGTCGGATGCGGCAGGATCAAGATCCGAGTAAACGCCGAAGTCATTAAAAAATATTTTTTTGGCCAACCGATACATCCAGTGTTTCTCGGGAATTTCCTCACCAGGGGTGAACTGGCTTGGACGAGGCTCCATTGATTCAAGTTCAAGCATTGCGGTTTTGCGAATGGTAGAATCTTTGGCGTGGTGCTTCTCGACAAGTGCCTTTACTAGGTCGGGGCGCTCGAGCACAATGCAGCCCCTGGTATTCCTGGCTGCAGTCTCCCTGAAGTCACGCAGGAAACTGGATTGGGTCATGGTCCGGTAAATGCCACGCGAATCAAGGGCGCTGTCACTTGAAAATTGTATGATCGGGCATGGTTCAACTGCCCCTGTGGGGCTGATGTGGTGACTGATCCCGGTCGCCATCGGGCACAGCGCATGCCCTTTATCGTCGTAATAGGCATCGATTAAAACTAATGGCAGCTTGGCACGCATATCGACAACAAATTGCCGCACTTTGCGGACCTGTTCCGTGTTGAGTGCAAGTTGCGCGTTGATTTCGGGGCCTACCGGCCGGTAGGTATGATACCAGGCATAATGAACCCCGCGCTCAATAAGTTTGCGCAGCCAGTCTTCTCTCAGGAGATCATCAATATTTGATTGGCACAGGCTGGTTGCAACACCGGTTAGCAAGCCGTGCTTCAGGCAGGTGTCAAGCCCGCGTAAAGTACGCGTCAGGACATCCTTGCCTCCACGGCGTTCATTGCTGACAATTTCAGTGCCTTCAATACTGACTAGGGGGGTTGCGTTGCCGAGTTCACGCAATTGTCTGGCTTTCTTATCGGTAATCAGCTGACCGTTGGTGAAGATCTGAAAATAACAATCCGGATGCTGCGCAATCAGTTCAATAAGCTGCGGATGCATAAAGGGCTCACCCCCGAGGATACCGAAAAAACGGTTCCCGTGTTCACGCGCATCATTGATAATGCGATTGAGGTCATCAAGGGCAATGGCTTCACGCGGTTTGTCCACATCCACCCAGCAGCCCTGACAGCGCAAATTACAGCTGTTGAGAATTGAAATATAGAGGAACGGTGGAAAGAAATTTCCCCGTTTCATTCGTTTCTTGAACTTGCTAACGCTGCGGGCAGCGCCAAAGCCAAAGTTCCAAACCACCTTCTTCACGCATTGCGAATCGGCACTTGTGAGGGTTCTGTAGAGTATTTGTGGAATGATCATGACAAGCGCAACTGCTACCCTGCTGTCACCCTATATGTGGGCACGGGCTGCCCCGGACGAAAATGTTCAAGGTGATCAACACTATAGTCGAGTCCTAATTCCTTCCCGAGAACTTCCTTGAATGCGGAAGTGGCAGTTTCACGAAGCAACTCCGGTGGTGATTCGGCGCGCATATTGAGAAGAATCTCGCCATCCTCAAGCGGCTCAACGAGCCGGTGTGAGAATTCCGCTTCCTCACCTCCCCTGACAAGGCTAAGCGATGCAATATCATAAGGGTTGCCAACGGGATTAATCGTCATCTTCATGTGCGCAATCTCGGCACCCGCCTGATCGACAGCCTGCCCAAGGCGCGCCGCTAACACTGCAAGCAGCTGGTTGCCGTCGACTTCTTTACTGCCGTTAAAGGAAATACTGCCGTTAAGCCAGCCAAGCAGGCTCTCCCCCTTTCCATAGCGCTCATAATCAATGTCCATCAATTTGTCACTGGCAATTTCACTTTCATACACGAAATTAAACCACGGCTCAAGACCGGCCCCGCTACGGGCGGAAACGTTGAATATCCTTGTTTCGGGAAACTGCGAGGATAGCAACTCATTAAGACGTTCAAGTCGCTTTGCATCAACCAGGTCTGTCTTGTTGATGACAATCATCTCCGCCTCCTCAAGTTGTTTTCGATAGATATAGCAGACATGCTCAGAAAATTTTCTGCCACCCTCATCGGCACTGAAAATACGCAGTGCCCGGACAGGGTCGACGACAACGCTCATCGCGGCAACACGGAAGGAGTCGCCGTAGATGTTCTGCAGCGGCAAGCCTACTGTCGCAACAAGGTCAGTACAACTGCCAACAGGTTCTGCAAGGAACACATCAGGGCGCTCCTTCGCGGTGAGCTTGCGCGCGGCATCGACAAGGGAATTGAACCGGCAACAGAAACATCCGCCGGGTATTTCCTCGGCGGGAAACTCCTCCGAGCGTACCACCGCGGTATCGACAAGTCCTGATCCCTGATCATTTGTAATCAATCCCACCCGACGCCCCTGTGCCGACAGATGCCTGGCAAACTGCAGTATTGACGTGGTCTTTCCTGCACCGAGAAAGCCGCCAATCATTATATATCGGGATTGGCTCATGAACCGGAGGCTTCTGGCAGTATCCTAATGTCGTCAAACTGCACCTCCCTGCCGGAATACGCCGTGCCCCACAGCGATGCCTTTCCCTGACCGGGGGATCCTTCATGTTTCAGTGAAATTGTTGGCTGTGCCGGCATGTCATCACCCTCATTCCAGGCGCGTCCCTCCACACTCCAACCTTTGCCATCTGGAATTATCACCAACTGCAGGTTGCTCCACTTATCTGCCTTCCACTTAAAGGCAACGGACTTGACCGGTTGTTCATTCTTAACCAGTTCAATGACGCCCTTGGAAGGCACCATGCGAAGCCGGAATCCTGATATCCCATGAAGGCCAATGGCAAACCGGGGATAACTGCGACGTTTCCTAAAGCTGCGTATCTTAGCCGTTACACTTGCCGCCCCCTTTACTGAGGGCCCCAGTATCACGGCATTCTCAGCTAGCGGTTCAGCTTGCATCTCCAGATATTTGACGCCTCCTTCGCCCTTGACGACCTTGAAGATCCCGTCAATCTCCATAATGTCATCTGGCAAGTTGCCGATGGCAGCGCTTTGAAAATCATTGCTGTATGGTGCCCTTGCCGGTAATTTACCCTGTCCGCTAATTGCAATAACAGAGGCCAGAAAAACCAAGCCGGTGAATATCTTCATTTGAATCATTCGCTGGTGATATCATCCAAGAAAGATCCCCGGAGTGCAAGCCGCGCAGCAATCAAGCAGAAAAACAGGCCGCCAAGGGCTATAAGCGCAGTAAGGAAACTGATAATTCCAAGAGGAATGCCGGCGGCATGTCCCAAAAGGTTGGGGCTAACAGTGATTAACGCAGCCATTACGCCGATTAATATACCCGCTGAGAGCAGCGTAAAATGCTCACTTAACAACATTTTAACCAAGGCCTTACGGCGGAATCCAAGGGCAGTCATCAAGGCAAACTCGCTCCGCCGTTCAATGACATTTCTGGCGATCACAAGTCCAACCCCTGCGGTCCCAAGCAAAATACCAAGACCCCCAAGGGCACTGAATATTGAAATATAGGTGTTCTGAACGCGTGCATAAGCGGCAAGCCTCACCTCGGTGCGTTCCAGGGCCATTCCCTGATGTTCAAGTGACCTTGTAACGTTGCCCGCAATCTCAGCGGCATCGGCAGTCGAATCAACATCAACAAGGAAAAGGCGATGTCCGCCCGAGTTGGGGAAAACTTTCATGAAGGCATCACCAGACATCAGCAGATTCCCCTGCAATATGGAGTTTTCAAGAAGTGCCACAATGCGCAGTTCAACTTCCCCTCCATTCCCGTCAGGGTAGATAATGCTGTCACCAAGATTCTTTTGCAGTGCCCACATTACTGAGGCCTTGTCCCCTATTACCGGAATCACATTTCCCTCTGTGCCCGCGACAAGCAATTCCCATGGGGAATTCTTAAACTTCATTCCTTGCTGCACCGCGGCAAAACGAAACGCCTGTCGATCAGCGAACTCTGCGGGATTAACTCCGACCAGACGAGGACGAACGGCATGATTGAGATTCAAGCAACTGGCTTCCTCCCCGCCACGCCCGACACGCAATTGCACAAACTTGACTTCATCCAGACTGTATTTTTCAAGACCGAACCGGTCTCTGACGTCATCAGCATTCAAATCCTCGTAAACCGGCAAAGTGGTTGTCGCAATGTAGTCAAATCCGCCTGTGCCGGTATCCCTTTGATCGGAAGACGGATCATTCTGCAATCGGAAAGCGTTAACTGCCGCAATCAGGAACACCCCGGCCGCAACCATTGCTACAACCGTAATTGACCGTCCTTTTTTCCTCAACACGTTGCGACGCCCCAACTCGTAGAGATTGCCCTCGTTGCTCCTTTTCGCCCCTTTCTTACGATCCATGACAAGCATGAAAACCCCAACACCCACTGCCAGCAGGATGGCCCCGGCACCAAAAAATGCCCCTGCCAGTTTCTCCCCCTCCATTGATGTGCCAATGAAGACTAGCAGTCCTCCGGCAGCAAGTCCCAGAACCACACTGACAATACCAAGCTTCCTCCTGGAAGCCTTACGCTCGGATCCGATCCCTGTTGACACATCGCCGCTGAGAAGTATGCGGGGAGCCACTGAAGTGATTTTTCGTCCGCCAACCCAGATTGCCAGAATCGCTGCAGCAAAGATGATCAAAGCGCCAGAAAATACCGATACAGCTCGTGCGTGGAAAATGAATGACATCCCCGCGGATGCCCCGCTCCAAACACCACCGAGAGCCCATAGAGAAAACTTCGTGTAAACGATCCCTCCACATGCCCCAAGGCAGGCGCCGGCCAGGCAAACGAATCCTGCCTCATAAACAAAAAGACAATGCACAACGCGTCGGCTAAAGCCGACAGCAGCCAGAAGTCCTAACTGTGAAGCCCGCGACTCCATGCCAAAAACACATAGAAGAGACACCAGAAGAAGTGCCGAGGCAATCAAGAAGCCGCTCAATGAAGCAAACAAGATCCCGAAATCAAGTGCTCCATCAACTGCTTGCCGTGACTCTTCAGCAGGCCTGCGAACAGTCATACCAAGGTCCGTTAAAAGCAATTCGTTGCGCAATCTCGCGGTAAATGCATCCTCGTCAGTCACTTCATGGCCTAGATGGATCCCCGATAATTGTCCAAAACGATTACCCCACAACTCCTGCGCGCGCGAAAGGGCTATAAATGCCTTCGGCGTTGCCCTGTAGCGCTGCCAAAACAGCTCGTCTGCCTTGCGGATCTTTTTTGTGTCAATGGGCAGCCCACTTTTCCAGCTTGAAAGAGTTTGGGCAGTTTCCAGGCCGGGAAATTCAGGAGTCCAGCCATTTCCTAATTCACCGGACTCCTGTGCCACCAAACCGGATACCTTGAATGTCCTGAGATCATCAGTGTCAATGCTCCCGTCAGGATTCTTCCCGTCACCCACGACAATGAATTTCCGCGAATTCTTCACCGCAAAGAAGGAAACCCCGATTTCATCTCCAATACCGGCGCTAAGCCCGCCCTGCTCGGAGGAGCCAGCCAGCCAGTCGTTTATCACAACTTCATCCGCACCGGGCAACTTGACCCCAAGCCTGTTTGCTGCCCGCGGCCCGATGCCGGTGGCCACAGAATAGGGTGTGGTGGATGTCCCGTGGTGAAAATCATTAATCAGATAAGACAAAACCCCTTCCGATGCCGGCCATGCCGCGAAAATTGCCCGTTGCTCAACCGTGCTGATAAATATCCGGTTGCTTACAAGGGCAGTTTCCTCGTGCATTAAAGGGCGCAATGCCAACTCGGCATCGGCCAGGGACCAGCATTCCTGCACCATTGATCCCAGGCCATTTAATGCAGCGCAAAGCAAAAGGTTGATGCGTTTTGGCTTGTCGAGCTTTTCCTGAAGAAGCTTTATCGGGACAAAGACGTTAAGGGCGGCGCTTTGCTCTGCCAACAGGCTGAACGCACCGAGCTTATCAGCAGCAATAACATGCGTGACTGCTCCGTTGACAGCAGCAATCATCTCGGTCTCACCTGAAAGCGGGGCATCTCGAGACACACGCCCTGGAGTTTCCATCCGTGTTATCACGGAATCCCCAGTTTCAAGAATCAGCCGCCTTGCCAAAGGTTCACCAATTGCAAAGAAATCACCCTCAGGAGCAACAAGCCCCGCCAGTTTCCAGAAAGACTTGTCAACTCCGTAAATCCAAATGCCATTGGCTCGCTTCTTCTTGCCAGGCGTACTGATTGTCCCGGGCGCAAACAGGACAGGGGCAATAATTGCATGCGGCGCACGCTTGGAAATTCGTTCCGCCAGGGCTTGAGTAACAAACCTTTCGCCCGTAACAAGAACTTCTTCCACCGCGCCAATTCGCTGCTCTGATGCATGCCGTAATGTCTCCCTCACTGAATCTCCTACCAACAATGCCCCTGTAAGGATAGCAGATGAAAGAAAGACTCCGCAAAAGAGACAGAACGAAAGTTTCCAGTAGTATCTGAGCCCCTGTAAGGCCAACCGAATCATCATTTTCACAAATCAAGAACCTGCCCGTCGCTAAAGCTCAGTGTCCTGTCCATCTGCGATGCAATCTCGTTGTTGTGGGTAACAATTACGAGAGCAACTCCTTCACTGTGATTAAGTTCAAGCAAGAGATCGACAAGCTCATCTGCATGCTCCGAATCAAGCGCACCGGTGGGTTCATCTGCCAGTAGTAACGAGGGTTTGTTAATCAATGCGCGGACAACCGCTGCACGCTGACGCTCTCCCCCGGATAATTTCGCAGGAAGTTTATTTACATGCTCTTCAAGTTTTACCTTCGCAAGCAGTTCCATCGCTCGAGATTTCACCGAAGGAGGATCCAGCCTTTCAGGCTGGGCAAGGTTCGGCAGCATTACGTTCTCAAGAAGAGTGGCCTGGGGCAATAGATGGTGCAGTTGAAAAACAAAACCGATTTCGCTTGCCCGCAGTCCGGCAATCTCCCTCTCGGATAAATCAGCAGTGTTTTTTCCCTTGATACAGATCTCGCCGGAATCCGGGAAATCCAGCGTGCCCATCAGATTTAGCAACGTGCTTTTTCCGCATCCGGAAGGACCAATGACAGAGATTCGTTCACCGGGATTGACTGAAAAACTGACCTCGCGAAGGATTTCACGTTTACGCCCATCATCAGCATCACAATAGGCCTTGCTCACGTTGTCTAACTCAATAATCATTGCCGAACCCATCTTCTTGCCTTGAATTCGAAGCAGGGAAGGCTGCCCGAAGGAACAATTCTGACAGGCAAGCGCAGTGCAAAGGCATTCCGCAGTGAGTTACTTATCAGTTTTACCACTTCATCAGCGCAACATTCTGAACACAATTCAACATTCAGAGTAAGTTCATTCATTGAACGGTCCGAACTTATCACCACCTGGTAGTTTTCGATCTCCTCAAAACTGCAAACAGCAGCTTCAATTGCAGCCGGGTAAAGGTTAACCCCGCGGATTAACACCATATCATCAATTCGACCGAGTATCCCCCCCTCAAAGCCAAGCACCTGTTCTCCCCCGAGTTCGTAGTAGCGTTTGCGCACAAGATCTCCGGTGCGATACCTGAGAACCGGGCTGTCTACACGACGAAGCGTGGTCAGGATTAACTCACCCTTCTCGCCTTCCCCGACTTCAAGCCCGCTCTCAAGGTCAAGGACCTCGGCAAAGTGAAAACCGGGAACAAGGCACAGGTTGCCTGGGTTATCGGGGGGCTCAAGGGATACCGGGCCAACTTCAGTCATCCCGTGATGGTCAAATACCATCGCGTCATTCCACAACCTTGAAATTCTTTCCCTGACCTCGGGGACGCTCCCGCCGGGTTCACCGGCAACAATAACTTTGCTCACCATGTGCTTGACGTTACAGCGGTTCATCAGTTCTCCCAATCGCTGAGCGTAAGTGGGAGTGCAGCATAATACGGAAATTTCCGAGTCAATAATCTCCTCAATCCGTGCACTTGAGCCAGAACCGCCACCCGGGAACGCCATGCAGCCAATCTTCGCTGCGGCTTCGAATGCAGTCCAGAACCCAATAAAAGGGCCGAAAGAAAATGCAAAATAGATTCGGTCAACCCCCGGCTTTACCCCGGCAAAGTGATAAACCTGCCGCCATAGATCAAGCATTGCATCCCATCCCCGCGCCGTGTCAGCCCACAGGATTTTCTCTCCTGTCGTTCCGCTTGTTTTACAAATACGGCTGTATTCCCCAATTGGCCTGCCTAGGTTGCTGCCAAAGGGCGGATTGGCAATGTGATCGGCGGCAATCTCCTCCTTGCTGGTAAATGGACACCTGCTGGTAAAGTCGTCAATTGTCAGATCATCGAACTTTTCCAGACCGGCTGCTCGTAATTTTTCGGCATAAAACGAGTTTTGCGATCCAATAATCGCTTTTAGCAGCTGGCGCAGCGCTGTAATTACCTCATCAACAGCCATTGTCCTGCGGGTCATTCCCTTCTGCCACCCTTGTAGTTTTCCGAGGATGATTCGTCAACGGTCCCGGGCAGTGGACCTCCGCTCGAGATTTCCACGGCAGGCTTTTTGGGCGGGCCTGGCTTTTTCAGCGTTACTAGGAAGCCGCCAATTACAGCGAAGCCAATGCCAATCCAAAACAAGGGCGACACGGAAGCCCAGCCGCCCACGGGCGGATGCAACCCTATGGCAACGAGGGCATTCACTACTGGTGCGCCTGCGAAAATAATGGCCATAACAACAGCCGGGTGACCTTTAGCTCCAAAAGCAAGCAACACCCCGAAGGCTCCAATCGCACCAACAATTCCGGCGATAAACGAGTACACGGATCCCTTAAATGACATGTTCCAGCCCGCTCCAGAGAAAATAAGCAACACCACAGGAGCCATTACGGCTGTCACAAAATAGGCAATGCCCACCCACAAAAATGCCTTATAGCGGCCAAACTCAGGATCCTTCATTCCTAGTGCGCCTTCGTGCAGGAGGATGCCGTATACGCCCCAGGCACCAACTGTCATTAATGCGAATAGCAGCCAGGTCATGCCTTTTTTCTTATTTGTATTGTTCTGTTCTGGCTTCGTCATGCAGCCCTAGTCAACGAAGCTCTTTCGCACCTCTTCGGGAGCCTGCTCTATATTGTCACGAATAGCTTGCGGTATCTTAACTGACTCCATTGCCCCTTCAACAAAGCGCACACATGCCACAATGATTTTCCCCTCAGCGGCAATGACAACAGTTTCTCCTTGAGCCTGCCTAAACTGGAACCTGTATTCGATGGTTTTATTGCCAACTTCAGCAACTATCAATTCGACCTCAATCTCATCCTCAAAGCGTAAAGGCTTACGGTAGTCACACGAAGCGTGGATCCTTGGCCAGCCAACCCATCCGTCCTCTCCATCGTTCATTCGGTGGACCGAATAATCCAGTGACCGATAAAAGGCATGCTCACAATCCTCCATGTATGTAAAGAATTGGGCAAAATGCACAATCCCGGCCAAATCGGTATCTGAAAAAGCAACAGTGCGCCGGTAAATGAATCGATAAGCCATAAAGAAGCAGAGCGCCCGCACATAATGAAAGGCACATCCTCTCTTAGGCAACTAAAATGCTAATGACATTAGCCTGACTATACAAAGCATTGCAAAACACGGCCTTCCCTGTCACAGCAGGTGTTTCTTCCTGGAATGATTGACCGGCAGAGTTCAACTTAAAACTTCACCGTATGCAAGTTCAGGCGGCAGCTTTGCGAATTTCGAAACAGCTTCAAACAGATCACTGAAATCCTTTGACAGGTCGCCGATCAAACAATCAGTGAGATCACCCCGCACTGCAGGATAAGACTTGATAAGATCGGCAAAACTGAATCGGTGGTCGTAGAAAGCATAAACCAAGGCTCTCATTGCTTCAATGCCTCGACATAATTCTCTGCCGTAATCACTAAACTGCGCAGCACTGAAATCATTGTCATCCAGTGCTTTATCCACTGCGTCTGCAGCCATTTCCCCGCTCTTTAACGCCAAAAAGACTCCAGAAGAAAATACCGGGTCAAGGAAAGCGAAGGCATCACCTACAAGTAATAGGCCATTGGCTGCGCAGAACTCCGAACGATAGGAATATTCTCCGGTGGTCCAGTAGCGCCCGAATTGCTTTCCCGACTTCAAATGCTCAGCAATCCAGGCATTGTTTGCAACCTCTGTTATCAAGATTTCCCCCGGGTCACTTGAGTTACGATAAAGGTAATCCCGCTCTGCAACAATTCCAACGCTGACGATATCGTTGTCGAGCGGAATATACCAGAACCACCCCTTGTCAGGCAGGTAGGCGACAGTGGTCGACCCGGCGTCCAGACCGGGGTCACGTTTTGCTCCCTGATAATAAGTCCAAATGGCAATTTTCCTGAGACCGGGATCCCGCCTCATCCACTTACGCTTTGTCTGCACCAAAGTGTCCCGTCCTGATGCATCAATAACCATGGAAGCCGAAATCTCATGGCTAGTCCCATCTTGATCGACTGCTCTCACACCCTCTGTATTCCCGTTTTTTTCAATAAGTGATTTGGCAGCGGTCAACTCGTGGACACTTGCCCCGTTATCCCGGGCGCGATCCAGGATCATCTTGTCAAACTGACTGCGAAGAACCTGCCAGGTTGTGGAAGAGGGGTGATCATAATGCTGGAAAAAATAAAAAGGCCGGGACTGTCGGCCGTCCTCGGTAACGAATTGGACACTCAATTTCTGAGTGAACCCGACCTTGTCCATTTCCTCGAGAAGACCCAGTCGATCAAGCGTATGGTAGCAGAATGGCATGAGCGACTCGCCAACGTGGTACCTGGGAAACTTGCTCTTCTCCAGCACGACAACGTCGCGCCCTTTACTTGCAAGGAGGGCCGCAGTTGTAGCCCCGGCAGGCCCGCCTCCAATCACCACTACATCGGCACTTTTCTGGATCATCTTCTATCCAATGGTTTCTAAAAGGATATTCGGTTGCTTATAGATACGCTTGATTGTCCGGATAAGATGGGTCAATGACCGAAGATGAAGGCAATATTTCGACGATATCCGCAAACGCAAACCCCTCAGGATCAGTCAATTCATTGCATCGTCCATATAGCCTGGCGTTGTGCTTTTCACCCAAGGCATCAGCAATTCTGCTGTCTGCTGTGAGCTGAAAATAACCTTTGGGCTTACTGCGATAATCGACACGATATTTCTCCAGCAAGCCGCCAAACGGAGTCTTCTGTGCAATGACTGCATCGCGCAATGGGTCTTGGAACTTCTCAAGCCTGATCCCGATAGCACCGAATTCAACCGGCTGCCCATTATCAATCCTCTCGAGAATCACCATACGGATAAGGTAACCGTCACTGCTATCTGAGCGGAGAACATTCAGGATCAGATCACTCCCGTGAAAACGCTTCAATGTGGAGGTCATGTCTGATTCGTGCACAAGAAGGGATCGATCGGGCTCAGGAAGTTTGTCGCCATTAACAAGTTTTACCAAGGGTAATTTTTCCCCGGTCTGTGCGTAAAAAAAATGCAGCGGAAGCAGAAGTGAAAGCAAATCACCCGATGTTTGCTCAGGCATAACGGGCATTCTGGTGCTCATTGAGGAAAAATTCATGCAGCAGGCGATCGACCTGCAGCAACCCGTCACGGCTAAGGATAATTTTTGCCCCGTCAAAGCTTAGGAACCCCTCATTTTGCAAATATTCGATGGGCTTGGCGAAAAGATCGGCAGTGTCAGTCTCGAATTTTTTATTGAAATAATCCATGTCTGCGCTTCCGAGTTTGAGTTGCAGAATGAACTCACGGATAAGGCCTTCCTCACGGTCAATTGGGTAGGCCCGACAAATTGGCAGTTCGCCATCGGTAACCCGGTTCAGATAAGCTCCTATGTCATGTTCATTCTGCACGTGGATGCCCGCAATGTGGCCGAATGAGGCAACTCCTGTTCCGAGCATGTCGGCACCACCCCAAAGCGCATCACGGTAGACAAATTTGGTTCTCTCTGGATCCCTAACAACAGTATAGGCACTGGTAACCGTGTAACCCGCGCACTCAAAGGCATCGAATGCCTCACTTACCCAGCGACGCTTCGTTGGCCAATCAGCAACAGGGGCAGTGACTTTTCCGCTTTGCTGCATTTCCTTGTAGATCGTTGTATTGTAGGGAATCTCCATCTGATAGATGGTGACACAATCAGGCTGCAGTGAGATTGCCTCAGTCACGCACCGCTGCCAATTATCGTCCGTTTCATCAATCATTCCGGCGATTAGATCAATATTGATCTGCGGGAATCCGATTTTACGCGCATGCCTGTAGGAGCGTTCAATCTCACCAGAGCGATGCGCCCGACCGTTTATTTCAAGGATATGATCATCAAAGTTCTCAACTCCAAGGCTGAGGCGAGTCACTCCAAGCGAGCGGATCTGGTCCAGTTTCTTCTCGGTCAGTGTACCTGGCTCACATTCAAAAGCGACCTCTTCGGCCTCATCCCATGGAAAGACAGCCTTCATCCTGTCGGTTAAATCCTTAAGTTGAGGAACTGAAAGATAGGATGGAGTACCTCCGCCGAAATAGATGAACTTGGGCATCCTTCCTTTAAGATAGGGTTTTTCCCCATACATTTGAATTTCACGAATTCCGGCATCGATATAAGCCTTGATCTCCGCTGCGTTTTTGTCCGTATAGACACGGAAGTAACAGAAGTGGCATCGTTTCCGGCAAAACGGGATATGAAAATACAGCCCTAACGGGCAATCCTCCGGCGCTTTTTGCTCAAGAGCATCAAGAGCACAAGGCACTTTCCCGGGGTTCCAGAATGAATAAGGCGGGTAATTGGAGACAAAGTAATTACCCACCTCTGTCTGGACGTCCTCGGAGGAGGAAATAGGGATTTGAGAATCTGAAGATGACATTGCCTGCCTGAGTTTGAAAACCTAAAGGCGTTTCGCCGAGAATGCGTAGACTTTCCCGTCATCGCATCCGATAACAACTTTACCGTCTGATATTGCCGGTGATGAACGAATGGATTCTCCGATATCGTAGCTCCATTTTTCTTTCCCTGTATCGACATCGATTGCGTAAAGATTGCCGTCACCCGATCCGACAAATACTGATTTCCCGGAGACCACCGGCGAACTTTCAATTCCCGCTCCGGTTTTAAATTCCCAAATACCCTTTCCGCTACTTTTATTTATCCGGTAAAGCCGCTTGTCTTGCCCTGCCGAATAGACCGATGTCTTGGTTACTGCAGGTGATGCCAGGAACGGAAAATCGCGCTCGCCAAATTCCCACAGGCGTTTTTTCACCGTCAAGTCAAATGCCGCGACGCGGTTGCCGTGATGCGCAACGTAGGCAACATTATCTGAAACAACGATCGAATTGGCAATGTAGTTTTCCGCATCCATGGATACTCCAATCTTGCCGGTTTCCGCATCAATGCAGTAAATCTGTGCATCGCAGCCGCCGAAATAGATATTTCCCTTATGCACTCCTGCGGCGCCGTTTACATAATTCTCGGTTTCGTACTTCCACTTCGGTTTACCTGTCGCCAAGTTCACGCAGTGAAGATAGTTGTCATAACTGCCAATGAGAACATAATCAGCTTGATCCTTTTCGCTGTGGTAAAGATTCGCGCCTGCCAGGATCTCGCCCTCAGTCTCATACTTCCAGTTCAGCTTGCCGGTTGAAACTTTCAAAGACTGGAGAATTCCATCACCTGATCCGAATACCACTGCATCGCGCGTGACACACGCCGCACCCTGAATTGTATCTGCCGCTTTATATTCCCAGAGAAGCTTACCTGCCACTAAATCCAGGCAAACAAAACGCCCTTCTTCTGTCCCTATGTAGACACGGGCATCGAAGATCACCGGACTAGCAGCAACACTTTGGCCTATCTTGACAACCCAGCTCAATTGCAGAGGCAATTGGATCGCCTCATCAGCAACTCCACGCATGTCAGGACTGCCGCGGAATAAGGGCCAGTTTGCCAAGGCATTTGTATTCAGCGGCATACAGAAAACAAACGCACCCGCCATGAGACTGATCAGAGGGCCTAATTTTTGGCATGACATATTGAAACCTAGCCCTAGGCCGTTATTCTTCAAGTCTATCACATTGCTAATGTTCCCTCCTGTTCCGCGCTAATGGAAGATTCTGACCATATTACCCCGCACCCGATCCCCGAAGAATTGTATTCGGAATATGAGGAACGTCCTTTCCTTACCTGCACTCGATGCGGTGAAACACTGTCCGATTTCAACGACGGGTTCCAGATTGCCAAGGTTTTTAAACGCAGTGAAGTGATTTTTGAATATGCTCTATGCTCACCCTGCCACACGGGGATGATTCATGAGTTCTCAATGGAATCCCGTCAGGCACTTGAGAATTATTATGCTCAAAACATGAAATCAGGGCTTGGATCCGAACATTGCGGAATTTGTCGAACGACCAGAAACCAACTCCCTGAACCGGAATTTATCGTGGGTGCCGCCTGCCTGGGCAGTGACCTTCTGGAGTCCTTCATGATTTGTTCACCCTGTATGGAAAAGAGCGACTTGCTTGTTTCCCGAAAAACCCAGGGAATATGGAATGACTTTATTGACAGGAACTTCCCGGGGGTGCCTGCTGATGCACTGCCCTGCCCGACAAATATCAGTATATTTTAATCTCGAGTTCTTGCATGCAACTCCTCAAGGAGCTAATGTAATCAACCCCCTTGCGCGATAACCCCAAAGACAGACCCTACTGTCTTCCGGAAATGGAAGATTCAGAGTATTCCGATGCCGTGCGAAGCATGATCGCACGAATTGCAATTTCCTTCACTTTCGCCTTCACTATTGCTATATTCGCCACCACCAACCGCATGGGACTGGGCGTGACACCTACATTTTTCCTTCTCTTTGTTTTCTTTTTTACCACAGGAATAAAAATATTCCCGTCTTCAGGGGTCTGGATGACACGACGATTCCGCAATTACCGGCGGCAACAGGCAGGCCGGCCTGCAGTGGATTTTTCTGATGCCCCGACAGAAAGTTATTTAGATGACTACCGACGTGGATAGCTCCACCATTCCTATGGCAACAATTACGCTTCCTTGAGTGACTCAATTCCTCCGGCAGTTTCATTAAGGCTGCTCTACAATTATCTGCGAGAACTTGCCGACTCAGGCGTCGTGGATGTTTTACTCACAGAGAACGCCCTAGGGAAATTAAGAACATTGACAGTTAAACCGGGGCAGCAAATCCCCGCCTCGGAAAATAAGACACTGGAGTTGGCAGCGCTCAGGGAACATGCCGAGAATTCACAATCCTGCCGATCTTTGGGAACACTGCGCAGCACCATGGTGTTTTCCGTTGGCAATCCGGATGCACGAATAGCGTTCATCGGAGAGGCTCCCGGTGCCGAGGAGGAAAAACAACGCAAGCCCTTTGTTGGTCCTGCAGGCAAGCTGTTAACCAGGATTATTGAAACCATGGGAATGAGCCGCACGGATGTTTATATTGCAAACATCCTCAAATTTCGACCACGTATAAGCGATGCTGACCAGGGGGTGAAAAATCGTAAACCGAGTGCTGAGGAAATCGCGGCATCGATCCAGTGTGTCAGGGATGAAATCGATGTGGTAAGGCCGGAATTAATTATCGCACTTGGCGGCAGTGCAATGCAGGCACTGCTTGGCCTTGACGGGGGCGTCAACCGGGCACGTGGGAAGCTCTATGACTTGGGAGCTCATAAAGCCATAGTCACATATCATCCCTCCTATCTTTTGCGCAGCGGGTCAAACTCCGACAAACGTAAATTGTGGGAAGACATGCTCATGGCAATGAATTACCTGGGAATGCCGGTCAGCGCCAAACAGAAGAATTATTTCAAGGATCGCTAGCCTTTTTAAACTAATGAGGCTACCCGGAGGCGTCTGTCGGATCCCTTCCCGGTGTAATATCCTGCTCAGCCCCTCCGCTATCCTCCGTCGAATCTGAGGATTCACCGCCAGCGTCACATTCATCATCCTCGGAGACAACCGGCGCGATGTCCTGCAGGCGTTCATCACCCGAAAGCGTGACCAGCTTGACCCCTTGTGCATTACGGCCCGTTTCACGCACCTCATCAACCCGGATTCGAATACTCTGGCCACCATTGGTAATGAGCATCAATTGATCCTCATCTCTCACGGCAGCTGCACCCACGACTGAACCGGTCTTCTCGGTGCACTTCATTGTGATAATTCCTTTTCCGCCCCTTGATTGAAGCCTGTAGTCATCGAATGCTGTGCGCTTGCCGATACCATTCTCGCTTGCCACCAGCAATTTCTTGTCATCCGAGACAAGCACGAGTCCCACTAAATAATCATTCTCGCCAGGGCGTATGCCGTGAACTCCCGCAGTTGCCCGGCCCATTGATCGAGCCTGCTTCTCATTAAAACGAAGGCTCAGCCCCCGGCTGGTAACCAGAATGACTTCATCATTGCCGCTGGTGAGCCGTACATCGATCAGCTCATTGCTTTCCTCCAGCTTTATGGCAATGATGCCATCCTTACGATAATTGCGGAAGTCGTGCACGCCTGTCTTCTTGACCCGCCCGCTACGGGTTGCAAAAAGAACAAAGCCTACCTCCTCGCCAAATGTCACGTCTTCCCCTGAATCATTTAATTGGTAAGCTAAGCGCAAGACAGCGGCGATTGACTCCTCTGGTTGCAAATTGAGGAAATTCTTAATGTTTCTTCCCCGGGCAGCCCGGGATACTTCGGGAAGTTCATATACCCGCTCAACGTAAACCCTCCCGGTATTGGTAAAGAACATCAGGTAGTCATGTGCCCGTGCAGTGAAGAGGCACTCAACAAAATCCTGGGCATCCTCATCCCCGCTTCTCGTTTCCATCCCCCTTACACCTTTGCCTCCCCTGCCCTGTACACGATATTCGTTGGCGGCAGTGCGCTTTACATAACCGCGATGACTCAGGGTCACGATCATTGCCTCATTGGCGATAAGGTCCTCAATGCCAATTTCTCCTTCATCGGGGAGAATCGGACAGCGACGGGGGGATGCGTGTTTTTCCTTAATCTCAAGCAATTCCTCTTTGATGATCGACAATACCCGCGATTCTTTATCAAGGATGTCCATCAGGTCCTTAATTTCATTGATTACCGCATCATACTCCCCCTTGATCTTGTCCTGCTCCATCGCCGTTAACTGGTAAAGCCGCAGTTCGAGAATGGCATTGACCTGACGATCACTGAATACATAGCGATCATCCTGCAGGCTGGGCTGATCGCGAATCAGAACCCCGAGTTTTTCTGCTGTTTCAACAGAGAACGTGTAAGCCTTTAGTTTTTCCCGTGCCTCATCACGATTGCGCGATTCGCGGATAATCCGGATAAAGTCATCGAGGTGCCCAAGAGCAAGGAGGAATGCCTCAAGATTTTCAGCCCTGTCCTCAGCCTTGCCAAGGAGGAAACGGGTGCGGCGGATGATAACGTCGCGACGGTGCTCGATAAAGGCATCGAGAGCTTCAATGATTGAAAGCTGCTTGGGACGCCGCTCATGAATAGCCAGCATGTTAACCCCAAAGGAGGTCTCCATTGCTGTCAGTTTAAAGAGCTGATTCACCACAACCTGTGGCCGGGCATCACGTTTCAGGGTGATTTCAATACGTGTCTCCTCGTCAGAAAGATCGCGCATTGCTGAAATGTCCCCCAGCACTTTTTCGCGCACCAGTTCAGCAATTCGCTGTTGCAATGTAGCCCGGTTTACACCGTGGGGAACCTGCCTGATCATGATAAGCGCAGCTCCGGTGGGACTTTCCTCAATCTCCATCACTCCACGCATTTTCACGCTGCCCCTGCCAGTTCTAAAATAACTGTCGATTCCCTTGTAGCCGCGAATTTCGCATGCCCCCGCGAAGTCCGGTCCCTTAATATGCTCCTTGAGGTCCTCTATTGTAAGTTTCGGGTTGTCGATTCGTGCACACACCCCGTCAATCACCTCACCGAGATTGTGAGCAGGAATATTGGTTGCCATTCCGACAGCGATCCCCGTCCCGCCATTGACCAGCAGGTTGGGAATTGCAGCCGGTAATACTACCGGCTCGGTGGAATTCCCGTCATAGGTTTCCTGATGATCGACAGTCCCCTTCTCGAGATCATTCATCATTGCGGTTCCCATCTGGGTCAGCCGCGCCTCCGTATATCGCATGGCGGCAGGTGCATCTCCCTCGACAGAGCCGAAGTTGCCTTGACCGTCGATCAGGGTTTCGCGCATCGTCCACGCTTGTGCCATGTTAACCATCGTGGGGTAGATGGACGCGTCACCGTGGGGGTGATACTTACCCATCGTCTCACCGACGATCCTTGCGCATTTCAGGTGTGCTTTGCCCTGTGAAAGCGATAAGTCGTGATGCATTGCATACAACAGTCTTCGCTGAGAGGGCTTGAGTCCGTCGCGGGCATCGGGAAGGGCTCGCGAAATAATCACCGACATCGAGTAGTCCAAAAAGGACTTCGACATTTCATCAGCAACATTGATCGGCTTGATCGTTTCTTCAGACATACTTGCAATATTCTACACGCTTCAGAAACCGATCAGACATCAAGGTTCTGGACATTCAGGGCATTGTCCTCAATGAATCGTTTCCGCGGCTCGACCACATCCCCCATTAGAACATCAAACATGTTGTCGGCCTGATCCTGATTATCATTATCATAGCGAACCCTCAGTAACTGGCGTTTTTCGGGATCCATGGTGGTGGCAAACAATTCCTTGGCGTTCATTTCCCCCAGCCCCTTGAAACGCTGGATGCGCATTCCTCGACGACCTATATCAAGCACCTTGCCGAGTATCTCAAAAAGATTGAATACCGAGTCAACCTCCTGTTGCTCTCCATCCCCCCCGACAAGTTCGTAAATCGGCTTGTCATCGGAATAAAACGGCTCGGTCTCAACCCCCAACTCGTTAAGCCGGGCGAGAATCTTCGCAATCGCGGTTGCCTCATGCAGTTCGTACTTGAGGGCCCGTCGCTGTATCCCCCCGAACTGTTGCCGATAGGATTCGGTTTCCTCCTCGGAAAGATCTTCATTAAAGAGGCGTAAATCGCGATTTTCCGCCGCGTACTCAAGCAATTCCCGCTCGGTACCAAAATAACTTATACTTTCCTTATTACCGGTTCGCACCCTCACCATATACTCCGGTAAATGTCCGTCTTTACGGGCATCGAGCAGGTCTCGGAAATTACCGCCATGTCCTTCCAGTGTGTTGGTATAGCGGGTCAGTTGTGCAAGCGTCTCCAGCACTCCTTTCAACAGGTCCTTTTCGACAGACTGGTCCTGCCCGGGTTTACGTAAATGCACATCTTCGGAACCCAACGATATAAGAATTTCGTTAAGCGCTAAGTCATCAGCAACATATTCCTCACGTTTTTTTCTCGTTGCCTTGTAAAGTGGCGGTTGTGCAATGTAGAGGTAGCCGGCTCGTACTAATTCCGGCATGTGCCTGCAGAAAAAAGTCAATAAGAGAGTACGGATGTGTGAACCGTCAACGTCTGCATCCGTCATGATCACCACCTTGTGATAGCGAACCTTGTCAATCTTGAAGACCCCCTCTTGGTCGCCTTCACCGACACTCCCTCCTATACCTGCACCAATCGCAGTTATCATTGCCTGAATTTCCTTGTTTTGCAAAGCCCGGTGAAGCCGTGCTTTCTCGACATTGATGACTTTGCCTCGTAAAGGCAGGATTGCCTGGTTAACGCGGTTGCGTCCCGACTTTGCCGAGCCTCCCGCAGAGTCACCCTCAACGATGAACAATTCGGATTTTGCCGGGTCGCGCTCCGAGCAATCCGCCAGCTTTCCAGGGAGCCCTCCCCCGGAAAGCACGGATTTACGTACCGTTTCCCGGGCTTTGCGCGCCGCCTCTCGCGCGCGCGAGGCATTAACCGCTTTCTCAATGACCATCTTGGCAACCTGCGGATTCTCGTCAAAATACGACTGCAGACCCTCGTAAACAATTGAGCCGACAACGCCCTCAATTTCCGTATTTACCAACTTGTCTTTGGTTTGCGAACTAAAGCGTGGATTGGGCATCTTGACGCTAATTACGCAGATGATGCCTTCGCGCACATCATCGCCTGAAAGCGCAGGATCCTTGTCCTTGAGCAACTTGTTAACTTTTGCGTACTGGTTGATCGCTCTAGTTAAAGCTCCGCGAAACCCTGTAAGGTGCGTGCCTCCGTCCGCAGTCGGAATTGAGTTGGCATAGCAAAGGATGTGGTCATTGTAACTGTCGTTATACTGGAAAACCACGTCTACGAAGACATCATCCTCAGTCACTTTACCATCATAGTCTACTGCCACCTTTCGCTTGCCTTTGACGATTACCGGATCAGGATGGGCAAGTGACTTGTTGGCACCAAGCTGGGCCACAAACTCCTCAATTCCCCGTGAGTAGAAAAAAGTCTCAGCCGCTTCTGATTCCGGCCGTTCATCAATCAGTTCAATAGTGAGACCGGGGTTAAGAAATGCAAGTTCCCGCATTCTCTTTCCAAGCCGGTCAAATTCAAACTCAATTGTGTCCGTGAAAATCGTGGCATCAGGGGAAAAGGTGATTTCCGTCCCGGTGGGTTCCTTGGGAACCTCCCCGATAACCTCGAGAGGCTTAGTGGTCTTTCCGCGCTCAAATGTGATTGAGTGAAGCTTGCCCTCACGCTTTACTTCGGCCCTAAACCAGTCAGAGAGGGCATTTACGCATTTTGCACCAACACCGTGAAGACCTCCGGAATATTTATAAGCTCCCTGCCCGAATTTACCTCCAGCATGCAAGTTGGTAAGGACCAATTCAATGGCAGGGACATTGAATTTTGGATGTATATCAACCGGAATTCCCCTGCCGTTGTCCACTATTGAAACCGATCCATCAATATGTATGGATACTTTGATTTGGTCACAAAAACCTGCAAGATGCTCATCAATAGAGTTGTCCACCACCTCAAAAACACAGTGGTGCAACCCCCTTACATCAGGATCTCCAATATACATACCTGGACGTTTACGAACCGCCTCAAGACCATCGAGTTTATCAATTTGGGCAGCATCATACTGTTGTCCGTCTCTGACTTTCATCTCCTCAGAAGTCGCTTCAGAATCTTCGTTGTCAGCCATGTATTTATAGTCAGGAAAGTCCCGTCAACGATGTCGAAAGCCCCCCTCCAAATCCCGTTGTCAGTTACTCATGCAACTAAAGAGAGATCGCGCATTTAAGCAACCTTTAGAGCAGAATTAAGGGCATTTTTTTTTGCGGATATAGTGGTCATATGCTGTTGACTGTTAGGTTTTTGTAAATAGGACTGTTCCGCGGACAATTAACAATGGCAAAACATTGCCAAAAGGTTCAATCCGAAGCTTTGAAGGCGTGCTTACTGGGCAGTAAACAAAGCCTTTGAAAAGGAGGATTTCATTAAAAACAACGCCCCCGTGGACTGGCCTGAACCCTAAATTCAGCTGTAATGCGGGTCTCTCTCCGCCAATTCGCCGACCTGTATGCACAGTCACTCAATGACCTGAACCTTGCGCCGATGTGCGAAGCGTTTACCTTAATGTCAAATGCCAAAGAATACAATGGCCATGCCGAGACATGCCGCCGAATTGCAGCAGGAAATCCTTGCATTAAAGGCAGAGCGCAATGCCGTAATTCTAGTTCATAATTATCAACGCGGCGAGATTCAGGATATTGGGGATTATGTTGGCGATTCCCTCGGGCTTGCTTATCGCGCACGAGAGACACAAGCCGATGTCATTGCTTTTTGCGGTGTTCATTTCATGGCCGAGACAGCCAAAATAATTAATCCAAACAAAACTGTAATCCTGCCTGACAAAGATGCAGGATGCTCCCTCGAGGAATCATGTCCAGGGGAGAAACTTTCTGCTTTTTTAAAAGATAACTCGGGAAAAAATTATTACGTTATCGCCTATATTAACTGCAGCGCTGAGGTAAAAGCTCTATCCGATTGCATCTGCACAAGCGGCAACGCAGTTAAAATTGCTGAGACCGCCCCTGGAAATCGTCCCATTCTTTTCGTTCCCGACCAGAATCTTGGTGCCTGGGTAATGGAACAGACAGGACGTAAAATGGATCTTTGGCAGGGATCCTGCTACGTACACATTGAATTCACCAGAGACAGCATTGCCAGAATCCGCGAAGAATACCCCAGCGCGGATCTTATTGCCCATCCCGAATGTACATATGCCGTCCGAATGCTGGCTGATGTCGTTTGTTCGACTGAAAAGATGGTTGACTACGCCAAGAATTCCATGGCATCGCACTTTATTGTTGCGACAGAAGCAGGGATGCTGCACAGGCTCAACAAAGAGGTGTCGGGCAAGACCTTCATTGCCGGTCCCACTGAACACTGCTCGTGCGCCGAATGCCGATTCATGAAAATGAATACCCTCGAGAAACTCCGTAATGCCCTTCGTGACCTCACTCCTGAAATCACTATGCCCGAAGAGACAAGGGCACGGGCTGAGAAACCGATCCTCAGGATGCTTGAACTCAGCAGCTAGTCAACTGCTCACACCAGCCAGAGATTGCCACCAAACCCGCAATAATACCACTGCCAGCGCAATTAAACCGACATCAATGAACAACTGTAGCTGCAGTGTTGTGGCAATTCCAAGGCACCCGCATTCAATGTCAATATCCCGGGCCAGCAGCGATATGAGAGCTGTAATAAAGCCAATTACCGCCAATGCCAGTGCAATAATGCAGCCCGGGTAAAGCAGACGCAGAATCACGCATCCTCCTGCAATCAACTCGAAAGGCGGCAGGGTCATCGCGGCCCAGGCAATCCAGGGATCCTCTAGGATTTGATAATTACGAACTGTTGATTCGAAAATCTGCGGATCAATGATCTTCCCGGCTCCGGCAATAAGAAAAACCCCACCCAGAAACAGGCGGCAAAGCAATTCAATCGGTTCAATGCGGCAACGAAGCCAGTTGGGAATCCCCCGGATCATTGCCTTTGAAACTAGTTGTAACTTCCATTGAGGTCAAAGCCCACAGCTGAAAATTAACAGATCACATTGAACTCCGCCGATTACCCGCTCCCGAATCGCTGTTCTTCCTCAGGACTAAAATTACATCTTCCCACGAATCCTCAAGTTCGCGAGGTTGATCACTGTCATAACAAAAATCATAACATTTCACAAGTGTAAACTCGGGAACAGCACGCAGCATTGACCTGACCTGTGCCGCGTCATAAGTGCGGAATTGCCACGCGGTTTTCATTGTTTTTGTTGTGCCGTTTTCACTGATTTCCAAAGTGCTCTCTAGATTCTCGAGGCGTAAGTGAGAATCAGGCCGAGCGGAATCAATAACGCAATCAACGCGTATTCTGTCTCTTGACCCTTTCCAACATTCGCGTTGTTGTCTTGTCCTGGCATAATTCGATAAGTGAAATCCCAATAAATAGATTCCTCCCGCCCGGAGATGTCGGGCAATGTCACGCAGATGGGATCGCGCATCACGCTCATTAAGAAGGTATTTGAAAGTGCTAACCAGACAGTATGCCATGTCAAATTTCCCGGGTATTGTGAATTTCTCCATCCTCTGCTTGATGACGCTGCCTCCATGTCCAGCCAACTTGAGCCGTTGCCTGGAAAACTCAACCATTGCCGGCTCAACATCAAACCCGGTGACTCCATGCCCCCTGACCGACAATTCCTCCAACAAGCGCCCGCTTCCGCAGGCAGGCTCAAGAATTCTTAGGTTTGATGCAACTGCAGGCTTTGCATGTTTGCTGAACACCTTCTCAAGGAAATCAGCTTCACGAATCGTGTCCTGATCGAAAATTATATCGTAATATAGGGGTGAGTTATACCATCCCTGTCCGTTATTCTCCGGTAATTTGATTGAACTCATTAGCGGTTCTTACAATGAATAATTATTGGTCGTCCGGAGCAACATGAAGCTTGTCGGGCCTGTTTTCACTCGCCTGCGTCACCACTGCCCATGACAATGCATCCCCTTAAAAACTGCCATTAATACCGGCGAGTATAGCCTCACCCATGCCTTCGGTTCCCACTTGCTGAGTGTCTATTGCTCCCGTGAAAATATCGGCGGTTCGTATTCCGGAGTCAATCGCGCTCCGGACAGCACTGTCAATTGCATCAGCAGCATCAGTAAGGCCCAGTGAATATCTAAGCATTAATGCTGCAGATGAAATCTGAGCACATGGATTTGCCACACCCTGCCCCGCAATATCAGGTGCCGAACCTCCGCTGGGTTCATACATCCCGAAATAAAGTCCTCCTCCTTGATCCTCGCCTAGACTTGAACTCGCCAACATTCCCAGCGAACCCGTAATCATCGCCATTTCATCACTCAGGATGTCACCGAAAAGATTCGGGGCAAGGATAACATCAAAATCCCGAGGACGACGAATCAACTGCATTGCGGCGTTGTCGACATAAAGATGTTCAAGTTCCACGGCCGGGTAATCCGCGGCCACGGCTGTAACGGTTTCACGCCAGAGAATTCCGTTGTGTAAAACATTTGCCTTGTCAATGGAGGTTAGTTTGTTTCGTCGGGCAGTTGCGGACCTGAAAGCAACATGGGCGATACGTTCGATCTCGGATTCGTGATAAACCATAGTGTCAACAGCAACCCGCCCGCTGCCATCGTCACGAATCTCTTTTGGCTCGCCGAAGTAAATACCCCCGGTAAGTTCACGCACACAGAGAACATCAAAGCCGCCATCGACAATGTCCTGACGGATCGGGGATGAGTGAGCCAGAGACGGAAAACAGATGCTTGGCCGGAGGTTCGCAAAAAGGCCGAAATGTCTGCGCAATGGCAGGAGAGCTCCGCGTTCGGGCTGTTCGTCAGGAGCAAGCGCTTCCCACTTTGGCCCGCCCACTGAACCAAAGAGTATCGCATCAGCTTTCTCACAGGCCTCTAGGGTAACTTCGGGCAAAGGCGAACCCATCGCGTCAATTGCCGCACCGCCAACGAGTTGTTCATCAAATTCAAATCTGAGATGAAACCGCTCTGCCACAGATTCGATGACGCGAAGAGTCTGCCTCATCACTTCGGGGCCGATCCCGTCCCCCGGAAGCACTGCTATACGATGCGCCTGATTGTTCATGGACAGCGAGAGTCGGTGCAATCCGGAGTCGGTCAATCGGGAATCTCAACTTCACGCACAGCCGCAATGAAATCATTTACCCTGGAGATATCCTTGATGCCCGGGGTTCGTTCCACGCCACTTGCAACATCCACGGCTGCGGGCAGGACTCCTGCAGCAGCTATGCCCACATTATCCGGTTTCAAACCGCCGGCAAGAACCACCCGGCGGTCGGGATTCTCCAGGACGAATCGCCGACCAAGATGCCAGTCAAAACAAGCCCCACTTCCCCCGTATTCGCCGGGACAGTATGCATCAAGCAGGACTGTTGTTGCCGGAAAGCTGCTGATTTGTGCAACCGAGCAGTCATCTTTCACTCTAAACGCCTTCAGTGTGCCGAAATTCGCTGAAAAACGCTGGTAATATTGCAATGTCTCATTGCCGTGAAATTGAGCCGCATGAATCACCCCGGTTTCTAGAAGGCGGAAAACCTCCCCTGCTTCAGCGTTAACGAAAACTCCAACCCGCTCAGTTGACTCGGGTAATTCACGAACCCATTGCTCGAAGTATTCTGGTTCAATGAAACGCTTTGACTTTGGCCAGAAATTAAACCCCAGGGCATCGGCTCCCGCATCACAGGCAGCCAACGCATCAGATTGTGATGTAATTCCGCAAATTTTAACGGCAATCCGATTGATCTGGACGAATCGAGGCTTCATTTCGAAGGTCTGGAACCCGGAAATTGCGCTTTAAGAGCGGTTACTGTTTTAACCCGGTCAATAATGCGATCGACCGAGAGCGGTTTAATCAGGACTCCTTTCACTCGCGCCTCGCGTTGCAGGAGTTCAGCTCTCGCTGAATCCTCTGCCTCTCCTATGTAGACAACTCCGGGACATGCGCGTGCCTCGCTGTGGCAAAGCGGGAAAGCCTTGACCAGCAGTCCATAGAGTAAATCTCCGTTAATTACATCTAGCCCAAGTCCAAACATGAATAATCGATATTCACGCTGCAGAGCCAGTTCAAAGGCATATTCAGCATTCGGCGTAGTATCTACCCTGCAGGCAGTGAAGCTCTCAAGGGTCTCACGAACAAGACGCAAGGTGCCGACATCGTCGTGCGCCACTAGTATACGCGGTAAAGCAGGATTTTTATTTACTTCAGGCTCTGGCATCTTGTGGTGTATATCTTTACGCGGATTGCGCAATTGCGCTACACACAAACAATCTGTCGTGCCAGAATCCAGACAAACCAGCCCCGGCCCTATTCGCATCCGGGGTGCACGTCAGCACAACCTCAGAAATATTGATGTTGATATCCCTCGCCATCACCTTGTTGTAATTACCGGACCCAGTGGATCCGGTAAATCCTCCCTGGCATTTAATACCCTCTATGCGGAAGGACAGCGACGATACGTCGAAAGCCTTTCGGCCTATGCACGTCAGTTCCTTGACCAGCTGGAGCAACCGGACGTGGACTCAATTGATGGACTCTCCCCTGCCATTGCCATTGAACAACGGGCATCAACGCCAAATCCAAGATCAACGATTGCGACAGTAACTGAAATATATGATTACCTGCGAATTCTTTTCGCTGCAATCGGCGTTCCGCATGACCCGGAAACCGGCGAAATTGTCTTAAAACTCACTCTTGCCGAGATCGTCGACCAGTTACTCGCACTGCCTCAACTCACCCGTATTATTATTCTCGCCCCGGTAATGAAAGATGAAGCAGGCAATGTAAAGCCTGCCCTCGATCGGCTAAAGCGAAACGGTTTTGTGCGCGCAAGGGTTGACGGCGCACTCATCGAGCTTGATGAACCTCCACCAAGATTCAACGCAAAGGCAAAACACTCTATTGAAGCCGTTGTCGACAGGCTGGTAATCAAGGATGGCATGGAATCTCGTTTGGCAACTTCAGTAGAAACCGCTCTCCGCTGGGGGGACGATCAAATTGAAGTAATGTTCCAGAAATCCGATTCCGAAGAATGGGAGCATGAGATCTTCACGACAGACTTCGCCAACCCCCGTACCGGCTTCCGCATTCCCCAACTCTCGCCCAGGCACTTCTCATTCAACAGTCACCTTGGAGCATGCAGTGCATGCCATGGAATTGGCAGCATCCTGCAAGCCGATCCCCTGCTCTTTGTAAACGACACCGCAAAAACCCTCGGACAGGGAGCGGTTAAAACATGGTGGTCACGCAATAAAAAACTTAGAGCCCTGCATGATCGCCAGATTGATGCACTAGTCTCGCATTTTGACATCACCCACGAGATCCCCTACGCGGATTTACCCAAAGAGTTCATCCATGCGCTTTTCCACGGTAGCGGCGATACAGTAATCAAGGCTGACTGGAGGACACCCAGTCCCTCGGCAGGTATGGCGAAACCATACGAAGGCTTGCTCGCGCAGGCAGAGCGACTTCACGCAACAAGCAAAAGCGAAACAACCCGCCGCAATGTCCGCCGTTACATGACTCCACAGCCGTGCCAGAATTGCGGCGGACGGCGCTTAAAGCCGGAGATTCTCTCTGTAACGGTTGCCCACAGCGGCAATAACGAGCTCGCCATCGACGAGGTGACCGCACAAAGTATAAGTGCAACGCTTGTCTGGCTCAATGAGTTGGAGTTAACACGCAAGCAGCATGAAATCGTTGACGGGATCATTTGCGAACTTCGCAAACGCCTTGAATTTCTTGAGAATGTCGGGCTCTCCTACCTCAGTCTTGATCGCGAAAGCGGGACTCTCTCAGGGGGTGAATCGCAACGGATTCGTCTTGCCACTCAAATCGGAGCCGGCCTTGCAGGCGTAATCTACGTTCTTGATGAACCGAGTATTGGCCTGCACCAGAGTGATAACGTACAGCTCATCGGTACACTTAAGAAGCTCAGGGATCTTGGAAATACCGTCATTGTTGTGGAGCACGATGCCGAAACAATCTCTGCAGCTGATCACGTTATCGACATTGGTCCTGCCGCAGGTCCGCACGGGGGGCAACTTGTTGCCCAGGGAACACCGGATTGCCTGAAAAATAACCCTTCGTCAATAACCGGGAAATACCTTAGTCGAGAACTCAAGATTGCCGTACCAAAAAGGCGCGTTAAGCCTCCTCCTCATTCTAAGGTGAATGCCCCTACCGACGGCTGGATCAGTGTCATCGGCGCTAAAGAGCATAATCTCAAGGATCTAGACGCCGCCTTTCCTGTTGGTACCTTTACCTGTGTGACCGGGGTCTCAGGCAGCGGCAAGTCCACCTTGGTTGATGGCATTCTCCGCCGCGCGCTGTTTCGCCGGTTCTATGCATCAAAGGAAATCCCCGGCATCCACGATGGCATTTACGGCCTAGATCAGGTTGACAAGGCCATTGTTATAGATCAATCACCCATTGGGCGCAGTCCCAGGTCGAACCCGGTCACATATGCCGGTGCATTCACCCCAATTCGCTCCCTTTTTGCCCAGTTGCCAGCATCCAAAGTCAGAGGTTACGGTGCAGGACGCTTCAGTTTCAATGTAAAGGGCGGACGATGTGAACACTGCCAGGGGGACGGCTCGATCAAAATTGACATGCATTTCCTTTCTGATGTCTATGTTACCTGTGAGGCCTGCAATGGCAGTCGCTACAATCGGGACACTCTTGATATTACTTACAAGGGGAAAAATATAGCTGAGATCCTCGACATGACTGTCGACAAAGCGGTCCGATTCTTTGCGCGTATACCCCAGATTCAAACAAAACTGAGGGCTCTTGCCGAGGTCGGACTCGGCTATCTGCGACTGGGACAACCTGCAAATACACTTTCCGGCGGAGAAGCACAGCGGGTAAAATTGGCGACCGAATTAAGCAAGAAGGCAACAGGATCAACACTGTACATCCTCGATGAACCGACAACAGGCCTTCACTTCGTTGACATTGAAACCCTTTTAAGTGTTTTTTACCGTCTGCGTAATGCCGGCAATACGCTCATTGTCATTGAACACAACCTCGATGTCATCAAGTGTTCAGACTGGATTATTGATCTCGGACCCGGCGGCGGTCCTGACGGCGGCCACATCGTCGAACAGGGCCCTCCTGAAAAGATCATGGCCAATAAGCAAAGTCTTACTGGAAAATATTTAGCAAAATACCTGCAGCCTTAACCGGCTGAGTTTCGCAGGTCAGCTCATTGCCTTAAATACAGCAACGCACAATTGAGTTTCCGGTGCCGTTAAATCACCCGGTCATTACCTCCATCGACCGGCACCTGGGCCCCGGTTGTCTTGCCAAACAATGCTCCTGCCATTGCCGAAACCATTGCCCCGACATCAGCTGATTTAATCTCGGTTTTCAGAAGATTGCGTGTCTTGTACTCCTCAACGGAAATTCCGTAGCGTTGCGCAGAGCGCTGCAGCGCCTCTGCTGTCCACAGCCTGGTGTCAAATACCGCATCCGGATGAACAATATTGCATCGCACCCCAAAAGGAGCCAATTCAAGAGCCGCTACCCGACAGAGTTGTGTTAACCCGGCCTTGGCACAGGAATAACTGCCGGCCCCTGCCCCAGGTGCATTGACATTGCGTGAACCCACCATCACGACAGCCCCTTCGATGCCGCTTTTCATATAAGGAATTGAATGCTTAAGCAGGATCTGATGACTGGTAAGGTTCACCGCAATTGACTTGTCCCAGTTGCATTGGTCCATGTCTTCGAGATAAGCGCCGGCAGTAAATATGCCGGCATTGCTCACAACGATATCAAGTCCGCCGAATTTACGCACGGTTTCATCAATCGCCTTAATTACCTGCTTTTCCTCAGTCAGATTCACCACTTTCCCTGTCGCCCCGATCATTTCCATCTCGCTTACGATATCAGGATTGAGATCAAGTCCAACAACAGCCGCCCCGGACTTCGCCAGCGATTTTGCGCAAGCCAGCCCGATGCCGGCGGCAGAACCGGAAACCATGGCAACCTTGCCCTGGTGAGGAGTCGATTGATAATCATGCGCGCACAATTTCGCCTGCTCGAGATCCCAGTATTCAATATCAAACAACTTCGATGCCGACAGGGTTCGCCATCCGCCAAGGCTGTTTTCAGCCTGCTGCACTGCAGTGAGGGTATGGCGAACTATGTCACCGACTATTTGGGCATCGCTGAGTGTTGTCCCGAAGGAAATCGTGCCGTGCCCCGGCCATACGGCCCAGCGGGGGGCAGGATCAAGCATGACAAGATCTCCGCTGCTGTGCTTGTTGAAATACAGGGCATAGTTCCTTGCAAATCTGTCTATGGATTCCTCGGCATTACTGCCTATAATTACTGGAACCCGCTTGGTTCGAATGACATGATCCGGCGTTAACGGTCCTCGGGCAGCCAAAGATCTTAGGTTTTTCAGGTTTGAGAAACCGAGGGCATGAGGTGACTGGTCTATAATGGAAAAAACTGCAGAGCCTCTCCACTGCGAAACTGTGCGCCTGATCAGGGCAAGGCCCGGTAAATCCTCCCGCAACTTTGCCGGCGCTCCCACCTTCACTTTCCTTGATTTTCCCCTAATGTGTATTTCTGCCAGGCTTACCAGCTTTATCATCAACTCATAGCTTTTCCTGGCATCATCGTGAAAAGTAACAATACCGTGGTTCATGAGGATGATTCCCTCCAGTTTCCAGACATCTACGCGGCGGATTCGTTTGAGAATTTCTCGCGCTAGCGCAAATCCCGGCATGACGTAGGGGATTATCATTACACGATCACCATAGACTTCCTTCGCTCTGTTCCTGCCGCCGGGGGCATTGGTGAGTGCCACTACGGCATCGGCGTGGGTGTGATCAACAAATCGATGCGGAATGACCGCATGTAAGATAGCTTCAATTGACGGGATTGGTGCAGCATAATCAAGCATTGCCGCTCTGCACTGTGCAACCATATCAGCATCCGATACACTCTCCATTCCAGCCATCTGAAGCAAAGCGTCCATCCTGCAGGGGGAAAATCCTCCCTTGTCAATGGTTGCCAGGTCACAGCCGCTCCCCTTGATGTAAATCACATCGGTCTGCTCTCCGTAAAAATCCTTCTCAAAGACTTTAACAGATGTATTGCCTCCCCCGTGAAGCACAAGATCGGGATTGGCACCCAGCAACCGTGAGGCATAAACCCTTTGCCCCACTAGGCTCCTGCCAAACTTCTTTGATTCGCCATTGTTCCAGAGGGATTTCATTTAACGAGGTTTTTCTTCCCCCACGAGTCACGCAGGGCGACAGTACGGTTGAATACAGGATGATCAGGTTGAGAATATTTTGTATCTACACAAAAGTAACCATTGCGCTCAAACTGGAAACATTCACCGGGAAGCGCATCCTTCAGCAAAGCTTCCATCTTACAGCCGGACAACTCAACGAGAGCTTCGGGATTGATCACTGAGCGCCAGTCATCCTCAGCCACAGGATCTTCGACGAGAAATGCCCGGTCATAAAGGCGAACATCAGCCTCAAATGCGCCTTTTGCTGACACCCAGTGAATAGCTCCACGAACCTTGCGGTCAGGTGGATTCTTCCCCAGAGTTTCAGGATCATAACTACACCGCAGTTCGATGATTTCATTATCCTCGCCCTTTATCACTTCCTCGCAACGGATGCAATACGAGTAACGAAGCCTCACTTCACTTCCCGGGCTGAGGCGGTAATATTTGTCAGGAGGGTTCTCCATGAAATCACTGCGTTCAATAAACAACTCACCACAGAGGACAACCTCTCGCGTACCGGCCGTGAGATCTTCAGGGTTATTCACTGCCTCCATCAACTCAATATAGCCATCCCCGGGCCAGTTGACGATTGAAACTCTTATCGGATCAATTACCGCCATGCGGCGTATTGCTGTCTTATTAAGTTGTTCACGAACCGCGTGCTCCAGCAAAGCAATATCAGTTACACTATTGTGTTTAGTGATCCCCACAGTCTTGCAAAGGCTTCTAATTGCCTCTGGGGGGTAACCTCTACGGCGCAATCCACAGAGCGTTGACATACGGGGATCATCCCAGCCGTCAACATGCCCTTCATCAACCATCTCAACCAGTCTGCGCTTGCTCATCAGCAAGTATGAAGGACGCAGTTTCGCAAATTCAATCTGCCGGGGCTGCACTGGCACGGGAAGATTCTCAACAAACCATTCATACAGGGGGCGGTGATGTTCGAATTCGAGAGTGCAGAGAGAGTGGGTTACCCCCTCAATGGCATCACTTTGCCCGTGCGTATAATCATATGTGGGATAAATGCACCATTTGTCACCAGTGCGGTGATGTTCCTGGTGCAGGATTCTATAGAGAACGGGGTCGCGAAGATTAAGATTGGGATGAGACATGTCAATTTTGGCTCGAAGAACCTTTTCCCCGTCAGCAAATTCGCCTTTCTTCATTTGCTCGAACAGCGACAGATTAATTTCACAGTCACGGTTACGGCATGGACTTTCCTTCCCGGCCTGAGTGAGATTGCCGCGGTATTCGCGAATATCGTCCGCACTCAAGTCATCAACGTAGGCCTTGCCGGCCCTGATAAGGCCAACAGCCCAGTCGTACAGTTGATCAAAATAATCTGAAGCAAAATAGAGGCAATCTCCCCAATCAAATCCCAACCAACGGATGTCCTCCTTGATTGCCTCAACATATTCAGTTTCCTCTCTGGCAGGATTCGTATCATCAAAACGAAGATGACACCGGGCACCACTCGCCGCATTCTCCTCGGCGATGCCAAAATTAAGGCAAATCGACTTGGCATGACCAATATGCAGGTAGCCATTGGGTTCCGGCGGAAATCGCGTTACCGTGGTTTTGTGCTTTCCGGACAACAGATCAGAAGACACAATTTCACGAATGAAATCCTTCTGCGTCCTCGACTCTTGTTGCTTTGCCATGGTTGGAAACGGCGCTAGTATTGCACACGCAGTCTCTTGTGCCACTGTGATTTGGATGCCTTAGACACAGATGGAAATCATTCCTTAATACGCCGTCCTTTCATTAATTGCAGCACTTTAGCCGTTGACAGTAAGTAGGTTACTTTTTATTTTACCGTCAAATAAGATAAAAACTTTGAACCCGGGATAGAATCTGGCCTTACTGTCTAAATACATGGCTCACGATACCGTATAAAACGGCATGCCCGAATTTACCGTTCGCCCTGCAAGTTTGGAGGATGTCAAGGCAATCCATGGTCTGCTCATGGAACTGGCAGTTTACGAAAAAATCGATCATCTCGTCGAAGCCACAACTGACTCCACGCACAAAGCTCTTTTCGGCAGCAGTCCGGTAGCAGACGCACTCGTTGTCGAACTTAGCGGAGCGCTGATTGCTACTGCCGTATACTTCCAGAATTATTCAACATTCATGGGGCGCCCGGGCCTCTATCTTGAGGATATATACGTTCAACCCACTCATCGCGGAACTGGTATTGGCAGGGCCTTGCTCATTGAATTGGCTAAAATTGCGAGTTCCCGCGGGTGCGGACGGATGGAATGGACCGTACTAGACTGGAACACCCGGGCAATTGATTTCTACCAAAGGCTTGGCGCGCAAATTCTCCCTGACTGGCATCTAGTGCGGTTGTCCCGTGCCGGCATTAAGCAACTCGCGGGGCAATGACATATAAGGCGTTAATCCCCACCCCTAACACGTCCGTCATCGTCTATGATGAACACCAAATCGCCAAGTCGCTCTGCCTCCGCGCGGGAATGAGTGATGTGCAGTGCCGTAAATGGGTGATTGCAGCGCAACCGCATTATTAATTCACAAATTTCTTCTCTGGTTTCGTCATCAAGCGCACTTAAGGGTTCATCCAGGCAAAGCACCTGCGGTCGACAGGAAAGTGCGCGGCCAAGGGCAATTCTCTGAAGTTCTCCCCCGCTTAAGCCTTTTGGGATTCGGTTCATTAGATGCTCTATACCAAGTTCCTCGGCAAGTTCTCCGGCACGATCAAATGCATCGCGCTTATTCCAGCCCCGCACGCGTGGGCCAAAGGCAAGTTGGTCTCTAACTTTCATTGTCGAGAACAATGCCCCGTCCTGGGGAACGTAACCAACCCCGCGCTCTGCGGGGCGAAGTCCTGTCACATCGTGATCACCAAAGAAAATGCTTCCGGACTGCACCCGTTTCAGGCCACATATACACTCGATCAAGGTCGTCTTTCCGCAGCCAGTCTTGCCCATTAGAACCGCATAGCCGGACTGCGGCACGATCAGGTTAGCCCTTTCCAAAACGAAGTTATCCAAGCGGACAGTAAGATTTTTGACTGTAATCATCGTGAAACTAGACGCTTTGTCTTATGCCCAAGATCCTCACAGTCGTTAAAACCAGAACCGCGACGGCAATCATCAGAAAAGACACTGCTACCGCACCCTCCAGATTGCCGATTGATATCTCAAGAAAAACAGTAGTCGCAAGCACCTCCGTGCTTCCTCTCGTGGCACCCGCAAAAACAAGCACCGGACCGAATTCACCTAGAGCACGCGCCCACGCAAGTGTTCCAGCCGCAACAACTCCGCGGCCGGCCTGAGGAAGGGCAATCAGCCAGAAAGCCCCACTGCGGCCACACCCCAGCGTCAGGGCAACCTTCTCCTGACGAGGATCGATGCTGTCAAAAGTGTTGCGCATGGTTCTTACGGCAAATGCACAGGAAACAGTGAATTGAGCGAGTATGATAGCCGGAATTCTGTAGGTGACCCCGGAAGGAATGTTGTCGTTCCATGCATGCAAGCCGCTCAGCCACTCTCCCAGCCACCGCTCAATACTCTGACCGCCAATCATGACCTGGTTGAACAGAATAAGGAGACTCAAGCCAATCACTAGGGGGGGCAAGACGATGGGAATATCAAGGATTGAATCAAACAACCGTTTGAAAGGAAAGTTATAGCGCGCAAGAACATATCCAGTGGGGACTGAGACAATTACAGAAATTATCGCTGTAATTGTGCAGGTCTGGAGGGTCAGCCAGATTGATGTGCGCACGTCCGGATCATTGACCGCAGCCCACAAATCACTCGCCGAGGTGTAAGATGCATCCGCCGCCAGCACAGCAAGAATGAGGAGAACATACATCCCGGATATTCCCAATATTGCCGCCAAGAACGGCACGTCCGAGCGTATGCGACTCGGGCTATAACCCTCCTCTGCCATCACTCGGCCAACTCCCATCCGAACCCGTTTTTAAGGAATTGCTCCCGGCCTTGATTGCTAACCAAAGCTTGGAACATCCTTCCGGCGAGATACTTGTGATCAGAATGCAGGCCGACAGCGAAGGGTTGATACGCAACCGCCATTGGCTGGTTTATCTCCACTATATGCGCCGTCTCAAGAGTGGCCGGGTTCGCTTGTGCGTTACTCCGGTAAACAATGACAGCGTCAAGAGAACCTGCCCGTAACTGGTTTACCAAAAAATCGCCGGTCGCTGAATCCAGTTCCTTGTTACTACCAACTCTTACACCCGCTTGCTTTAAAAGCTTTAGTGTAAGAGCGCCAAGTGCTGAATTTTTCGGATGAGCGAGTCCGATCCTGAGCCCGGGAGCAGCCAAGCCTGCCAAGTTCTTGATCTTGCTTCGGGCATTGTTTGCCACAAGTATAACCATGTCGTTTGAACTCACGGTCATTGGCTTGCTGAAATAATCCTGGACCTCTTGCATAAAGGACACGTCACAAGAGAAATAGGCATCAGGCCGCACTCCGGCCTTCATCTGAGACACCAGAATGCCGCAGCCGTTTGGAACAAATTTCAAACGGATGCCTTCACGGTTCTTGAATTGTTCCATCGAGTTACGTATCGCGGGATTGAGCATGGCCCCGCTGAAGAAAACAAGTTCCGGTCTCGGTTGCCACTTGTCTCCCTCAACAACCTTGTAGCCAAATTTCTTAAAATGCTTCAGCCCCTGATCGCGCGCAGATGCATAGCGTGCAAAACGAAGGGCATCAGCAGGCACTTCGGCAGAATCTAGGATCCCAATCGCCACTGTCTGCGTTTCCGCATCAAACTCGGGAACATGGATGAATTCAAGTTCCGGATACTGTTTGGCAACTGCGTCCCAGATAACAGCCACCTCTGCGGCTCCTAATTTCACATCATTGGCGACTTCATTGACAGTTGGTTTCATCGCGAGTGCCCTCGATGAAACTGCATCCCACAACCCGGCTTTAGATAATATCTTCTTTGTGAACCTTCCGATAGAAGCCGCTTCGGGATTGGCAATAACAATGCGTAAATCAGCTCGGTCCCTTAAATCCAGCAAGGAGGAAAGCCCCAACGGATTTCCTTTTTGGACTGCTAAACCTGCAGTGAGGCCACAGATCGGTATTGCCTCCTTTACCAGTTCCTTCTCTCGAGCAATCTCAATATAGCTAAGATCACCGGCAAGATAAAGATCTCCCGAACGTGATGCTTCAGCATTCGCAAGAAGCGTTCCGGATCCAGCAAATTGCAGGTCAACCTTAACCCCGTATTGCTCCTCATAGTTGTCGGCAATCACCACCATCGGCTTGCGCATCCCCGCGGCACAATAGACAAGTAGCGGTGTCCCTTTTTGGGCAGGATTCAACAGGATAAATCCAAGCGGCAATACAAGGCTAGCTACAAGGATCAAAAAGACAATCTTCGCTCGATTCATGGATCTTGAGTCAAGTCACCACACACTGCACAATCATGTCGACGGGGGGCAAGCTTAACCTTGCTAAAGCTCATTGTTTGCGCATCGATAAGTATCATCTGCCCAAGCGAAACCTCTCCAAACCCACTAATCAATTTAATTCCCTCAAGGGCACCAACCTGTGCCACCAGGGATGACACAGCACCAATCACCGGGAACCGCCGCTCCCAGTGGTCCGGGATCTCGGGATAAATGCACGCCAGGCACGGCGTTCTTTGCGGAACAATCGACATGACCTGCCCCTGCATTGAATACATGGCACTGTCTATGATCGGTTTGCCGGCGCTGACACATTCACGGTTCATGAGCAAGCGCTCCTCAAACAATGGGGCGCAGTCGAATACAATATCCGACATCGCGACAAGACTGCGCGCATTATCGATATTAAAATTCTCGTTCACGGGCACCACTTCAATCTCAGGCTTAAACCGGGAAATGGTCTCTGCAGCACACTCCACCCGAGGTTTTCCAATCCATTGGCGGGACATAAGGGTTTGCCGGTTCAAATCCGCCTCTTCCAAATTCCCCGCATGAACAAGAATAATCTTGCCGATCCCCGCCGCGGCCAAGCTCATCGCTAAAGGGCCGCCAAGCCCGCCAACGCGCGACACAAGGGCAGTCGCGCAACCGAGTTTCTCTTGTCCGCTCTCACCGAGACCGGGAACATCAAGCTGCCATTCATAGGTGGCACGATCAGTATCACTGAGCATTTATCTTTTATCCGCCCGCAATCGGAGGAATGAACGTGATTTCCTTCGTATGGGACGCAAGCGCCATCCCGAAATCAGTCACTTGCTCGCCATCAACTGCAACAAGCAGAGTCCTGCTCGGCGTTCCATGGGAATCAAAAGCAATGTCAGTGAACGCCGTGCCGCCGCGTAAGGCAAGATCCTGCAGGATCGAGTTAATTGACGACCCGCAATCAACATCAATCTTCTCAGAACTCCCTCCCAGTGCATTTGCGAGTTGCCCGCGAAAGTTAAGTATTATTCTCATCGCTTGTTCACTTCACCTGAGCCAACGATTCGGCCTTTGTCCATGAAAACCCTTCGCTCCGCGCACATCATCGCTCTCTCATCATGGGTTGCCAACACCACTGCGCCGCCACTTTTTGTGTAATTGGCAAGATGGTTTAAAACACAATCCGTATTATCACGGTCAAGATTCCCGGTAGGTTCATCGGCAAGGATCAGTCGCGGGCGAAGCATAAGGGCTCGCACCAGAGCTGTCCTTTGCCGCTCGCCGGCACTTAACTCGGAGGGAAGATGGTCGCGGCGAGCAGTCAGGCCCATTTCCTCAAGCAGCATTTCTCCCCGATCCTGCACATTGCACAGCGGTTCAGCTAAAGTTGGGACCATCACGTTCTCAAGAACATTGAGATACGGAATGAGGTGAAAATCCTGGAACACGAACCCAATGTTTTGCGCTCTGAAAGAAATCTGCCGCGAGCGGGAAAGCTCTGCGATGTTTTGACCGGCAATTTCCAGCTTGCCGGCATCAGGTCTCAATAAAAGGCCAATCGTTAAAAGCAGGGTCGATTTTCCGCAACCGCTTGGGCCGCACACAGCAAGAAATTCACCTGCATGCACCTGCAGGGAAACTCCATCAAGGGCAACCACCGGGTCAGGACTTGCGTCGTAGATTTTTCCCAGGGTGGATGCTCTTGCGACCGGGTTGCCTGCTCGGGTATCAGTCATTTCTCAATATCTCCGCCGGGGCCCGCTGTGCCCCGGCAAACGCGGGCAGCCATGCAGCAGCACAACTCAGTAACGGCACCGACATGATTAAGCCAAACCAGCCGTAGCCGCCAAGGGCAACAAGCTCAAACACATCAATCTCCCAAATCAACTTTCCAGACAGGGCAAGGAAAGCAAGGGCAAGGGAAGTCCCGCAGATTCCCATTAAGATAGCTCGCGAAAGAATAACCTGCAGCAACTTACTGAATCCCACTCCAATTGCACTAAGAGTCCCGATCTCCATTATTCGTTCGCGAACATTGGACGCGGTAAGGTAAGCGATCCAGATCAGGCTCAGTGACGTAACCAGGATTACCATAACATTCGCAAAGCCTTCCCGAGTAGCCCGCAAGTTCTCACGATCTTCCAGGAATTTTTCTTTATCACGCAACCGAAGGGACTTGGCGCCGTTGCGTGCCTGCGCCCTCGCAAGAGCCTTGCTTTCCACCTCAATAATCTGCGTGTTTGGTAAAATTGATTTTATCTCGCTTACAACTTCACCGAGACGGTCAAGCGATTCACAATTGCACTCGAGGGCAAGGATGGAGTTTATCTTGCCCGGCTTACCAAGCATCTCCTGCACGACAGAAAGTGAAGCCCAGACTGTAATGTCGTCAATCCCGCCCCGACGTTCATGCGTCTTGGCTACATTAAATTTCCTGCCGCGGAAAACAATACTGTCTCCAGCCATGATTTTCCTGCGGTGGTGCAGTTCATAACCAAGGGCAATTTCACCTTTAGCAACCGGGTCAATAAGTTCCCCCTTCTTGTTGGCGCCGCGGAAGGCGATTGGCTCCTCTCCCCGCACCCCGAAAAGCAATACCGATGTGTCACCCTCGGGCCACTCAACCATTTGAGTCAATCGGGGGAGCAAATGATTAACCGTCACTATGTCGGAATCAGCAAGTTTCCTGACATAGGATTCAGGCATCGTCTCCAGGCCATACCCCTTGCTGTATATTTCAGCCAGATCCTGCGCATCAGGGTAAATATGAATGTTAAAGCCCAATCCTTTCATAGCCTTGCGGATCTCGTCTTCGTGCGCCTTGAGAATATTTTCCGTTTCTGCATTCATCTCCCCAAGCTGTTTGTCGGTAGCCCGGTCGAAACTCTCAAGAACGGCCAATGCCCCGACGAGGCAAACAACAGAAACCGCTATCGCCAGCGTTCCGAGAACGAAGCTTACCCTTCGATGCATAATCTCACGGACAACAAGATTTGCAGGACTCATCACGACGAGCGGCGTTTCATCAAAAAAGTCAATCCTATCAGAATTGTAACCAAGACTCCGCACAATACGCCTATAACGCTAAGCAGAGATACCGACTTTCCTGCTGGCTCATCCGCTTTGCTGTCAGCCGCCGGATTGACGGTTACAGCAACAGGAAATTCCGGAGGCAGCACTGCGACAAGATCCCCAACCCCCTCAAGAGGTGGCAATAACTTGTCTATGACAACTGCACTCCCCTCCAGTAAATCATCCCATTGAACGCTCATAACCAGGTCGATCCCCGGGTTTTCACGCTTAACTTCACACGAACAGGCGCCGCAAATATAGGATCCTGCGGATGCCATGAGTTCCTCATTGAGCATTTTTGCAGCAATCCCATCAAGTGCTCTTCCCCGTCCAAAGACAGGAAAAACAAGCGGTTGCCCCGGATGTTCTTCCATGAGTTCAGGGACAAACCCGGTTAGCATGCGGATGAAGATCTCCTCATCAGGGTCATCCATACTGACCTTCACAACACTGAATGAAATTTTCAGTGGGATTGTTGAACGCAACACGTCCTCCATTGCAACTTCGCCGGTTGCTACACGCTCAAGTTCACCAGGACCTGCCACACCCTCAGGTATCTCCAACCATTGACTGATCTCCTTGAGATGCTTGTTGAGCAATTCCTCGATTTTATTATCACTTTCGATCTCTCCTGATTGGAGAATTACCCAGACAGCTGATTCACCAGCAAGAATGTCTTTTGCAATCCTTCTGCGAACTGGTGAATTCACGATCCTTGAGAGCATTTCTCGCGTCAGCCCGCCTTCCCAAAGCGACTCACTGCGTCCGCTCTCCCACGGGTAATACAAGCGCGCCAGGAGCTGTCCCTCGGAAATCTTCACTTTACCAAACCTGGCAATCTGAGGTGCCGTCATTTTGCTGGCATCAATCGTGAAAATTTCCAAATTCACGTCATAGTCAACACTTGCAACAACTGCTTCCTGTTCCTTGGTCAGTGGACCGTTATGAAATACTGCCAAACCATAAGGATCTGCAGGCCAGCGCTCAAGCGCATATCGAAACACCGGAACCTGGCAAGCATCCATGAGCATTGATGATGCCGCAAAAAATAACGCCGCAATTTTTACAACTCCTACGCGATTAAATTTAATCATTTTCCTGAAAAACAATAGATGTGACCAAGTGAAGTGCTGACAAAAAGACGCCCTTCTGAAAACACCAGGCCATATGCTTGGCCCTCTACGCTTCCCGACCATAACTCCTCCCCTGTCCCGGCATCAAACGCAATTACCGTTCCGTTTCCGCCAATGAACAATACTCCTCCGGCGTAAATCAGCTCATAGGGCACAGGTGACTTGATTCCCCAGCCAAAGCATTCCGGCACAGCCTTGCGGGCCGTGGAAATCTCCTGCTGGGAATTTCTGATTGAATCCTCAAATTGCTGAATCTTTGTTTTAGCTGTATTTTCTGCTGCCTGTTTCTTTTGCGCTGACAATGCATTAAAACTCTTACGGAATTGGTTCACCTTGTTCTTCGCGGTTTTGACCTGCGAATTCAGGGCAGCTATCTTAACATGTAACCGTCCGTATTCTGCACGGTTAAAGGATTTAAGGATGTTGCCCTGATGAATAAATGCCATTTCTCCAACAACCAGCAGCCTTTCCGCTCCATGAAACTGCAGCATTGCTTCCGAGCCTGAAGGATCTGCAATCTGGATGACATTTCCGGAAGATTTCTGATTTTGCGGTATGCCAACCAGATGCTCGTCCTCAGTGAGCAGGCAAAACGTCCCTCCCATCCCGGGAATACCCCTCAGCGCCTTTCCTGTGGATGCTTCAAAGAGCAACGGGACGCTCCTGCCCTGAGGAGCATAGATTGTCGTGGAAGAACCAAGTAATGCCCCCTGCAGGGTCATGTTGGCATTCTCGGACACGTATTTCGCCTTGCCGCTGACTTTATCCAGAGCGCATACATACGAGTTCTCCCAAGGCAGTAGCGACGCAGCAAAGTAAGCGTGCTGGCCACTGACAAGAACACCACTGCGCACCGGCCAGGGTGAAATGACCTTGCCGTTACTGGCAATCAACCTGTTGCTCCTAGCAGCTCGAAATTTCCATATTTCCCCCCCTTCTTTTACATCAATGCAATAAGCATACCCATCATCGGATCCAAAATATGCCCTCCCCTGCTCTATTGTTGGAGGCAAGCGCACCGCTCCTCCCGCAAAACTCACCCAGCGTTCCTCGCCTGACCCGGCGTTGAGACAATGAACGGCGTCATCAACAGAAGAACTGAAATAAACCGCTCCTTGTGCCGCAGTGACAAAAAACGCAGGATCGAAATTGCGCATTGATTGAAGATCCTTGTTCCCTGAAAAGGCATCCCACTTGGCAGGTCCGGACCATGCCATCATTGGCGCAACTGAAGATCGCCTCACCCAGGACTGATAAAGGGGCAGTATTGCCTTTTCCTGAGTGACTCCAGACCGGCGGTTGTCATGACGATAAGTTGGCCAATCCTCTGCCAGCGCGCAACCCGCAACCAGCAAGGCTTCAAGTATCAGTATGCGCAATATCATTGTTCACCTCCCAACCGTGCTCTGGGCAAAAATCCTATCGATGTCTCCATCCAGCCGCCACAGGAACATCCGCCCCCTCCTTCAGGAACCAGCAGCATGCCCGATGCGGGAATAATATTCAGCCAGCAACTGGGACGCAAACGAGCCCAGCTGGTCACAGACTCCTTTTGCCGATCCCACATGGATATCTGGCGCGATTTTCCCCGGTAAATAAGCGCACCACCGGCACCCACGTAGGTATGACAACCTTCACGACGACCCACTCTTGAAGATATCAACTCTCCTGATGTCAGTCGATACCCGTTGGGCTGAAGGTAAATATTACCGTCTGTAATTACCGGATGCTGGAAGTGCCCGCTGTGGTGATCATCAGGCCACGCACTGGATTTGCGCCAAGTTGGCTCGCCACTCGCCGGGTTAAATACATACAGATGAAACTTCGTGTTGGATGCGGTTAAAAGCAATCCGTCCGGCGAAACCTGCAGATAAAACGCAATTGAACCTTTCTCAATTTCAAGCGGGCGCTCCCAAACAACATCTCCTGAATCTGCATCAAGGGCGACAAGGAACTGATCCCGCCAGAGGTCACTTCCTGCAAGTCGCCGCGCAGGAGCAGCCAAAACCTTTGAGTTACGCGTCTCAACAAAGAATACACGGTTATCCAGGGCGGCAATGGTAGGATTTAGAATGACTCCTTTTTTATAAACCCAAGCCGGCTTTGCATTGTCGGCATGTAGCAAGTAACCAAACAAGCTATCGCTGCAAACCTGGGCAGTCCCATCTTTCGGCCCCTTTCCGTCAAACCACATTCTTTTTGACCAGAAGCTGGTGTATCCCGTCGACGCCTTTACTGATGACCCCAGCAGAATATTCCCAGTTCTTCCGATATAACCCCACTCATGCCCATGCTTTGCCATTGAATCAGGCAGCACCTTGAGTATCTCACGACGTTCCCCGCTCTCTGCGGCAAGAATCCAGGCCTGATCCTTCACTGCGACATACAGCCAATCATCATCTGCGCACCAGTTTCCACAATCACGCGGAATATTTACCCGCCTGAGATCGGGTGCTTCAACCGCCCAGAGAATCGCGCCATTGCGTGCATCAAGTGCGACCATACGGTTCATGCCCTGATGGAAAAGGCGTCCTCCGGCACAAATGGGTGCCGGCATTCGCGGATTCCTGTCAATGCCAAAATCCGCCCCGGGGCGACCAACCCATTGAACCGCAAAATCACCCGTCCCGGTCGCTCCACCGAGGGTATCCTTACTCGACGCAGTATTACCGGCATCCCCATACTGATGGGTCCAGTCGCCGCTGTCTTTAAACTTGGATCGCGACAGGATCCTTCCTCCATCGGCCAAGAAAACAGCCTTGCCCCTTCCTGGCACAAGCACACGCCGGATTTCAGCGTCCTCTCCACGGGAAAGAGAGACCAAGAGATTGACCATGCAACTAGTCAGGGGGATGACTCCATCCAAATCATCGACGGCAAGAACAGTAACACGCGCTCCGTAAGCACCCCTTCGGTACAATAGCTTGCGGGTTGAATTGACAGTATCCCTGTTGCTCTCCAGAGCAATCACAGAAAGTTCACTCAATCTGGCCAACTCGATGAGCAACTCCGGTTTTGAACCCCCTATAACAAGGCAGTAACCGCGCTTAACTCCAGTCTCCTTAAGGATGGCCATAGCCTGCAGCTCTGCCTGTTCATCTGCTTTCCCCGGAATCCCCGCAACACTGAAATTCAGCGACGTGGTAAATTCATAAATGGGTGTGAACTGCTGCCCCTCCGGCGTATTCAGTACAATTCTGTAATAATAAGTCGTGGCAAAATCCAACCCCTCAAGGGCAGCTGAATGTGTGCCATTGCTGTGCGTCGAGATCGCCATCCGGTCAAGTTCCTTGCCTTTGCCATAAGCCACCCTTCCCCCGCCTGAGCCATCGCTACGCCATTCGATTCTCGCAGTCTCCTTGTCCGTGAACCGGAGAAGGGGACGCGCGGTAAACTTAATAGGACCGGCTGTGAGAGGCAGCCCTGCACGTGCCCTGACTTCATTTTCCCGCAACGAACTGCTGAAGACTGAAGCCGAGAAAAGTCTGCCCTTCATTGGGTAATTCTCATCTTTATCCTTATAAACACCTATCGCATAATAAGCCCAATCAGGATAAGCGATGCTGCCTTCCACTCTGGTTTCCCCGGCGGGGTTGCCATCAACATATATCCTGATATTCAGACCATCAAAGCTGCCAGTTACACGATACCGCCGTCCGGGCTCAAAGGGTGATTCGGCGATCACCTGATTAAGTGCCCCTCCGGTGGAGACCCAGAAAAGAAAGGAAGTTTCATTGTAGCCAAGCAACCACCCCCGTTCATAATCACCGTTGTCCTGTGCATACGATAGAATTCCACCCCACCGTTGCCCCTCATCAATGACAACATCAGCCTCAACGGTTATATTCCGCGATGGCAACACACTGGGCTTGACGCCCTCAATGGCAATCCCCCCGGACGCGCCGGTCACCCATGCTCCCTGATCATCAAACTCAGGCAGTGATGAAGTCTTAGCCCGCAATGTGTTACGTCCATCAGTAATCTGCTGCCCTTTCCATTCCTGTTGCTTAAAGCTCCAATCATGCAAGATCCCTCTATCCTCACCACGCACAGAGCATTGCAGGATAGCCATAAAAAACAGCGCTGGGCACAAGTTCGACATTAAGGAACCTTAAGCCACAAACCGTTATTAATGCACTCCGGTTTTTTCGATTTCTGCAATTTAGTTAAAACTACTCAAAACGCATCGAACGTTGCAACCGGTGCCATGCCCCTTCTTATTAACACGCAGTGGCACTTCCTAAATCAATAGACAGATGGCTCTTGCCCTATCTACTGCGCAAACGAACAGAATGTGCTGCGCAGCGACACCTGATCCTCACTGTTTGCGATCATTTCGAACCCCTCCATGAAGTTGACCATTCTGGCGCACTGCGCCGAGTTATCCTCTGGCGCGACATGTATGCACGCCAAACAGAACAATTCCGTGACTCGTGCGGAATTCCGCCCCGGCACACTTTTTTTTATCCGATTGAACAATACAATGAACAACTTCTCGCAGTAATCGCAGAACTCTGTGCCGAAACTGGATGCGAAACAGAAATACACCTGCACCACAATTCCGACACTGCTGAAAACCTGCGGAAAACCCTTGCCCGGGGAAAATCAGAACTTGCCCGGCATCAGCTTTTATCAGTCGATGAAGCCGGGCAAATCGTTTTCGGCTTCATTCACGGCAACTGGGCCCTGGCAAATTGTGACCCGCGCGGCATCAATTGCGGCGTTGCCAACGAAATCTCTGTATTGCAGAAGGCAGGTTGCTACGCGGACTTCACTATGCCCTCCGCACCACACCCGACTCAACCCAAAACCATTAACTCAATCTACTATTCCGGAATAGAGTCCACTGCCCCGCTCGATGAAGTGCACCCCTGCGCTGTGAATTCACCCGGAGGAGAGGGGCTCCTCATGGTGCAGGGACCACTCGGGTTAAACTGGCGATGGCGAAAATGGGGAATCCTTCCCCGGATAGAAAACGGATCACTCAGTGCTAAAAATCCCCCCACCATCACACGGATGAACCTCTGGCGGAAACTTAACATCCGTGTTTCCGGGTGTGATGAGTGGGTATTCATTAAACTTCACACTCACGGAGCTATTCCCTCAAATCGTAAAATGCTCCTTGGCAATCCCATGTCAGAATTCCACAAAGCTCTTGAGGCGCAGACACGAACCGAAACATCACCGCAACTCCATTACGCCAGCGCACGGGAAATGGTTAACATGATCCATGCCGCCGAAGACGGCATGACGGGAAACCCCGGTGATTTCCGCAATTACCGCTACCACAGCATCATGCATAGCCCATCGACCACTTGATTCACTCGCCTATTCCCCGGGATTCAGGCTTCACCACGTGCCTGCACCTTAATCACACTTGCCAGATCTCTAGGCTTCCGGCTGATACACCAAAACAGCGCAAAGTGGTCTATGCTGCGGTTGATCGCCACTCCCGACTGTAGAACTTGAAACCCTCCACTCCCCCCTGCTGAAGATGTAATCCAACCGCAGCCAAGCTCTCCCTAAACTGAAAGGATTCCGTGTTTTTCCCGGAAAGGTATATCCAAACCCGCTGCCCGCTTCACGATGGGCATCCTTCCAGTTTTCCGCAAATAAACGATAAATATAACCGTTTGACGGCATGTTAAAGTCCCCGGCAATGATTGTCGGCAAGGGGTCGCCCTCTACCTGACTGATAAAATCCACCGCCTGTTTAATCCGCTGCCTCCAGTAACTTTCGTAGACCAGGCGCTTCTTGGCCATCGGCGTTCCGGAAACTCCCAGCAGGCCCCACAGGAAACCACCGTGTTGGCTGGCAGTAAGCGCATCGCGCGGAGTGGGAAAATGCACATTGTATAGAGCAAACTTTATTCCCTCCGGCAATTCCAGTTGCAGACGCACAGCAAGCAAATCACCCCCCTCAGAATTCCCTGCCCCCCGCATTTCCGCAGTAGCCGTGCTAAAATTAACCCGCTTGGAGGAGCGAATCTCTTTGAGTTCAACTATCGGCCACTTGCTTAAGACTATAAACTCACCCGATCCTTGAATGTACGGGAATTCCTTGTAACCCGGCGCCCTCCGATAATTCCCCGTCCTGCGTAACGCTTCCTGCAGAAGAATTACATCCGGTTGTTCTTTATTCTTGAACGGTTGCAAACTATAGCTGGAATGTTGTCCGCGATTGAACGTCATGACCTTGATTGTCCTGCCTGGCACAGAAGGCGTTTCAGCAGCCAATCCTCCCGGCCGCCAGCCCATGCCAGAGATGACAAACAAAATTAAAGCAACCGGATGGATCCAGAAAGAACGGCCACCGAACCGCCAACTAACGGCAGCAAATGGCACGAGGGGGACAAGCCAGAGCAGTTGAGGAAGATAGAGCAAAAACGCAAAAGTCGCATTGCGTTCACCTACGAAAGGATTAATCACGTAAGCCAGAAGTAACAGCAGCAGCGGATAAGTCATGGACATCACGCACAGCACTCGTAACAACCATCCTCCCTGAGCGGGCAACCTGGTTTTTTCCTTTTCCTGGAAGTCAGACACAAGCGCTGTTTGAAAACACCTCAGGGAGTTGCTTCAATCGATGCATTTGAAGGAATCTCCTGCCCGTTATATTTTTCCACACCAAATTCACGAATCAAAAGGGCAATGACAACGAGTGTAAAAGCAATCAAAACACCAAGCATTACAATCGCCTCAATCACACTGAATCCCCTGGCGATTTGACGATCCTCCAGTATATACTTTGCCCCACCTGCCTGCAGATCCTCCATTTTAATGATAAAAATACATTAATCTGCCGGTGCCTGTTCTTCGCTGAGTTTATCTGATTTATGGCGAATTTCAGGCGGAACATAACTTTTTGGAGACCAGAAATCCCTCGAGGAACCTCCAAAATAATCACCTGCCCCAAGAAGTGTTCGACTTGAGTTTCCACCCTCATGAATCCCCGAGCAATTTACAATAAATGGAATAATTACAGGTATTAAAATTTTCAGGCTCGCCGTGACGTATTGCAAGCCACTGTAAGTTCGTTTTTGTCTCACTCTTGCTTGCATCCTGACAATTTAGCTAGAAGCCTGTCAATACTGAAATATATATTTGGGTCATCCGGATAACTAGAGCAAGTTAAATTAATATTTGATTACAATAAACGGGGATTATTAAGCGAGCACAAGTCACTTCTACGAGATGAACATAAAACAAACTCCCCAAGTAACACCACCCAGCCACAAGTAAATTAAGGATGAAAACAGTAATTCATCGGTTCCTGACTCTGGATGCTAAAAACATTATCCCCGAAGTATATTTTGGTTTGGGTTGTATTTATCTCGTGCTGGTAATCGCAACGATCAGCAGCGTTCGCAGCCAGGACATTTACATGTCACGGAAAATTCTCTGGGTGTCTTTTATATTGTTGATCCCGATTGCAGGAATGGCCACCTACTCCCTTAGGTGTATATTTACCGCGGATCACAATTTCCTGAGATCCATCGGCCTTTTTCGAAGCTATAATGCGGGTGCCTTTAAACGCAACTAGCAGCCACAGTAACAAAATGCGCACCAAATCATGCAAAGCATGCACTGCACGCATTTGAAACCGTCACATTCGCATCATCCAATTATCAGGGCAACCGTAACAACTGCCTGCGGTTGCCTGTTGCTGACAGCAAATGGCCGTGAAAAGGAAAAGTCAGGTTATTTCCCAACCAAAACCGAAACACTGTTGCTCTCCGGGGATTTATTAGGAACAGCCGGCTACCCGAGATCACGAGCCCCGTTCGGCTCCGAATCCGGAGGTCCTGATTTAAGTACAACCGGAATATGGAAGTATGATGACCCCGACGAAAACTTCTTCGAGAAACACGACAAATTCTTCAATCCAATTGACTCAGCACTCGGCTTTTTCTCGCCCCGGGAATCGATAAACATCGAATCCGACAACAGCTTTGATACCAACTTTTCCCTCGACCCGGGACTGCCCTTTACGCGGCAATTCAACCCGGATCTGGCTCACCTTAAAGCCGGCCCCCTGTATTTTGACCTTCTGAGCGTGTCAGCAAAGGCACTCTATTCAGATTACCAGTCCGAACATAGCCCGCTAAGTCACGATGACGGCTGGCTCAGTATACTCGAACTTTCAGGCAGGGCATACGCCCGCCTAACCGACGACCTATACTTCTCGCTGTCAGCAACCCTCTATTACCTGCCTGGTGACGGCAAATGGGGTGTCGATCTGGGAGCCGCTTCACAATCGTTTGCACGCTTTAACTGGAACAGGAAAATCGACAATTGGGACATCCACATTTACGATGAATTCAAGGTACTGCACCGCGCTAATGATATGCTGGATCCTCTCGAAATTGACGAGATCCAGACCGCAGGCCGCTATCGGCTAGGCAGGAGTGACAATGCCCGGGCCAACGGATACTTTGATGACGCAGGACTTGTCTACAGTAACGTAATTGCAGCCCAAGGGACCCGCCCAGTGGGACAGCAATGGCGATTCTGGACCAAACTTGACCATACAGACTTCTGGCATACAACGAAATTTGCAAATCATCATGTCCGTGACAGGGGCAAACTCCTGCTTGCTCACGAAGGAACCAATATTGCATTCTCACCATACCTTTCCTATAACCTGACAACCAGAGACAGGTTCGACTCGTTACTGCACCAGGCATGGCTGGGAACAACCGGGAGGTTTACCGAGAATATCCGGGTCAACACTCGACTCGGGCACCATTGGAACAGCGGAGCATCCAAATCCGGGACAAATGACACCATTCTTTATGAGGGAGGAGTAATACACGAAATTAATTCCTCTACACGCCAATCACTCTACGCTGGACTTGTTTACGATGACGATGTTTACGGTGATGACGGCCTCTACAAATATACGAGGTATACCCTCAACCACACTATAACACCGCGTATCGCAGCACGCTTGTTCATAGGGGCTCAAAATCGTCACGATGACGAGGATCTTACTCGATGGAATACCGGACTCCACTTGTCAGCCAACATCACAGATTACATGAATATCAGGCTTCTCGCACGTTACGAAAACACAAAACATTCCTCAATTCCCGTCTCGGACCGCTGGATCTATCGGGCAGGGATGCACTACCGCATCATGTCACGTCTACACCTTGAGCTAAACTACCAGTATGAAGATTTTCACAGGTCAGATGGAGGTTTTCACGAGCACTTTTTCTATGCCGCCCTAACCCGAACGTTTTAATTGAGTATCTCAAGGAAAAAATGCAACATAAGGGAAAGCCATCATGAAATTATCAAACTGTAATATTCGAACCTTTTTAGTGCTGAGTGTAACGGCATTCAGTTTTATGCATTGCGCCTCAATGGTTATTGCAGCACCTCAGGCAAAGAAGGAAATCAGCCCAAAAGCGCGCGTTTTAGAAACTGATCGTGATCTTCCCGGCGACTTCCACAAATACTATGGACAGCGATCCACCCTCTACCGCGACAAGGAACGCCGGATCGCAAAATTAGATCTGGATGGCGATATGAACTACGATGGAAAAATCGACAACTGGGATCCTGCCGATAATGGTGCGTTTCAGCAAACCCCTCCCGGACTGGTGGTGGGAGTTGGAGAAATGAGCAAACTTATCCTTCGCCTGACACCTTACCGTGTTGATTTTCGCGGCGAGGCAGTAGTGACCCTCGAAGTTGCGGGGATTAACCGCAGCGGGAAAAGCGGGGAATTTACCTCTTTGGACGAAGAGCTTTCCTCGACCGCAAGAATTAAAATCTGGAAAGACATCTCAAAAACAGAGCTGTTAGTGGACTCAAGTAAGAGGGAAAAACGACATTGCGAATGGGTGGTCGACGACACAAAATATCCTGCCAACCTGCCCGGAATAGTGCCAAGAACCGTCTACGTCGAAGGAATTTCCCCTTCCAGCAAGTTCACTGGGGATATGCGCATTCTCGTCACCGTTTCCCATCGTGATCGCGGCAGTTCACGCGAAAACTTCACTGAATCTCGAAAGAAACTCCTCAAGAGGTTTCGCACTTCCTTCGATCATCTTCTGGTTACTGTGCAATCAACCCCCCACAAGAAAGAATTCATAAACGCAAACGCGGAAAAAGTCTGGTCGAAGTCTTCGAAATAAATCCGTCTTCCCATGAGCATTAACATCCCTCACTCAGACACCAGGAATTCAACAACAAACACCGTGACCTCCATGAATCCATGCCGGAAAATCCTGCACCCTCTTAACACATTTCTCGCGTTGGGTTGTGCTGTTTTTTTAAATGGCTGCAGCCAAGAAGACCCTGCTAGGGGAAATGCCGTCATTCCCCCTTCTGCTGCAACCGGCACAAAAACGAACGAACTTGCAATCAGAGCCATCTCAATCGGGGATCGTATCGAGATCTTTGTCAGGGAAGATCCCAGTTTCAATGAAATTTATTCAGTGCGAGAATCCGGTGATATTATTATTCCAAAAGTTGGCAGAATTACGGTCAACGGGTTGTCTGTTCCAGAGGCTGAAGCCAAAATCAAGCAAACACTGGAACCCGACCAACTCCAGATCGCCACGGTAATTGTTGATCGTCTGCAATCCCACCATCGCACTCCATCAGGACAACCGAGCATCATTATTTACCTTACAGGCAAGGTAAAGGCCCCCGGACAGCACAGTATTCCGGTTACGGGTGGAATGCGCATAGGACTATACGAAGCGCTATTGATAGGAGGCGGCATCACCAAATTCGGTGACACTCAGAAAATCCATGCTTTACGCACCGGGCAGGGAGGGCTGAAAACAAAAATCTCAATGAACGTCAGAGGAATTAATCAGGGTAAATCGGCTGATATACCTGCCCAGTCCGGCGACATTATTGTCGTTCCAGAGCGGATATTCGGCTTCTAATCAAACTGTTTTCGCCTGACTTCAGCTGCTCAGACATATTGTGAGTTTCAATCCACCCAAACAGAAGAACTTCAACTCACAAGAGTTCATCAGTCGCGTATTGGCACTGAGTCGCTACACCCGCCTTGCCGTCCTAGTATGTTGCCTGGCAATTTTGGCGGGAATCATTTATTATGTCTACAGTGATGCGCTCTACTACGCTAAAAGCCTAGTAAATGTTCAAATCTATGCCTACGCAGTGGATGCGGAATCTGGTGATGCCGGACGACAGTCCATCGCCCGAACAAAGCGTAATCTTAAATATGAGCTCGCAAATAAGCCGATGCTTAAGCGGATAGCCACCCGCATCGGACTGGCAGATGAGGAAACAAGTGCGGATGAGATCAAAGAACAATTCATCCCGACATTCAGAGCTCAACTGGAAAATAATGATCAGTATTCAATTGAGGTATATGCCACCAGTCCGGAGATAGTCCGGAGATTCACTCCTGCCCTAATCGAAGAATTCACGGCTCACAAAAAGGAACTTCACGAACTTTCAAGGGACAAAAAAGTCAGAAGTTACAAGGCTGAAAGAGATGCCATAGATGTTAAACGCGATGCCCTGCTGATTGCCAAAGCGCAATTCGAGGAGGAAAACTCTTATGCTGATGTAGAAATCCTCCATGCCCGTCTGAGCCAGGTGCCAGTTAACCTTGATTGGGTCAGGGCCCGGTTGCAACAGTCTGAAGATGTTCGCGCACTGCTCGTCAAAAACAGCAATAACAGGGTATTGCTAAGTAATCTCACGGAATTGACCTCTTTCTATGAAGATCAACCTGAAGAAATCGGGAGCTTGCGGCGAAATTCAACTAGGGGGGAAACCCCTCCACTCACCGTAGACAAACAAGTGACAAGCATCATTAATCCGTTGCCTTCACATAGAATTCATGCATGGCAGGAATTGGCAAAACAACGTCGAGTAACAGAGGAGAAAATCAATGACACCCTTGCCTCCGGAGTAGGTCCCCAGAATTCGCTTGTCACAGACCTGCAAAACAACATCAAGGACTTAACTTCAAAACTGAACATTGAATTCGAGCATCTGGGCCAACAATTCGAACTTGACTGCTCGAGCTTGTCTGAACGGAAAAAATCGCTGGAATTACGGCTCGCCGATTATTATGAGGTCACCAGAAAATGGGCAAAGCTCAAGCAGGACTATGAAGCCCTTGATAAAGGCGAACTGGAATGGGGAATCCAGCGGAAGCAATTGTCAGCAAGAATTGCAGCCCTTGAGTTTGGGGCGGAAAAAGAGCGCTTCGAACTTATTTTTGCGGGACATACAATAATGCGGGACACAATCCCTGTCTCGCCAAATAAGGCTAAACTGCTGATTATCTCACTGATTTTGGGGGCGGGAATGGCCATAGGACTGCCAACGCTTCTGCAACTCTTTGACTCAAGCGCATCTCGACTCCAGCAAATTGAATCTGCAACCGGAATGCTTGGCCTCGGGATCGTGCCGCTGATGAAGAAATCCGATCTTGAAAACATTTCACGCTCCCCAACACTCGACTCACATATCCCTAACCAGCTACTGGAGAATTTCCGGATCATACGAAGCAACATCGTGCTTCACCCTAACACGGAGGGCCATACGCAAACCATCATGATTACCAGCGCAAGGCCCACGGAAGGCAAAACCACACACGCCGCCAATATCGCATGGGCATTTAACTCCATCGGCGAGAAAACACTGCTTATTGATGCTGACCTGCGAAGAGGACGAATTCATAAGCTGACAGGGACAAACAATGCCGCGGGCATGACGACACTGCTCACCGGACAGGCACAACCAGACCAATTAATTCAGCGTTCTTCACTTGAGAACCTCCATGTCATCCCGAGAGGCCCTATCATCCCAGGATCAACTGAGGTTTTTTCACAGAAATTCTTCGACGAGTTGATTGCCGAGTGGTCCTCACAATATGACAGAATAATAATTGACACTCCCCCTATTCTCGGATTGAGCGAAACAACATCAATCCAACGAATTGCAGATGGCGTGGTCCTTGTGGTTCGCGCTGAAAAAACTTCGCAAAAAGATGTCGCCGATGCCGTTGAATTACTCAAAAAGGCCGGTGCCCATTTCTTCGGTTTCGTGCTAAACGGCATCGACCTCTCCAAAAAAGTCAATTATTATCAATTCAGCTATTACTCTGCCGATTATTATGCCTCACTCGATGATGTGGATGAGTTACTTGATCCCCCGCACCAGCAGACAGACTATAGCATTCCCGCCGTCAACGTCCGGCGCCCCGTGACTGCCGGACACTTTGTTTCCGGAACAACTCAATCCCCGACATCTGTGGATGATGATCTGCACCGCCAATTCCACCCCCGCCCTGCGCCGGAATCGGAAAGCGGGACCAGCAATTGACAGTCCCGGCTTCCCTTAAAAGCGTGACTGCTCCCAGGAGACCTCCCCTGACAATCCTTCACGTTGTGGACTCCATGGCCGGCGGCGGCATGGAGAATGGCATCGCCAATATTTGCCGCAACCTGCCGCGCGAAACATTTAATTTTCATGTTTGCTGCCTCCGTGGAGGCGGAACCTTTGCTGATCGCTTACCTGCCACTGCGCAATTATACATCCTCAACAAGAAACCCGGGTTCTCGTTCTCATGCATCCGGATGCTGCGGCAAACCATTTTGCGTATCAAACCTGACATTATACATACTCACAACCTTGGGCCGCTTATCTACACCTTTATCGCTTCATTCTTCGGTCGCAGTTGGCAAATCATTCACGGGGAACATGCAGAATTAACACCCGGCGAATTAGTAATAAGAAGAAAATTTGCCCGTAAATTCATGTATAAAGGGTGTTGCTGCATCCATGCGGTTTCAGCCCAGTTGCACAACAACCTCATTGAACTCGGATTCCCGAAGAATGACATCTGCACCATCCTTAACGGAGTTGATACCAACCTCTTCTTCCCTCCGGACAACAAACGAACTGCAAAAAAGCACCTTGAAATTGCCGGACTTTCCCCTGACGACCTTGTGATTGGATCGGTTGGCCGTTTTGGAACATTCAAACGCCACGCCCTTCTGCTCGCAGCTTTTGATGATTTTGCCTCCCTGCACGATAACGTGATGCTTGTTCTTGCCGGAGATGACGGCCCGAGAAAATCCGAGGTGTTGAAGAAAATCTCCCAATGCAAGTACAGCAATCGGATCCATTGGATCGGTTTCCAGAAAAATATCGTCCCCTTTTACCAGGGAATCGATTTATTGGTGGCTCCATCAATAAACGAGGGCATGTCCAACGCAATACTTGAGGCAATGGCATGTGGCACGCCCGTGCTCGCAAACACAGCTTGCGGAAATTCTGAAATCCTGGCCGAATCTGAAGGAGGAACACTGGCATCGATGAAAAGTGCATCAATGCTCACCCAGTTGCTTTGTGCTCAATACGAAAATAGGGACTGCCTTGCAACGAAAGGAATTGCCGCACGCAAAACAGTTTCCACGCGATTCTCCATTGAGAAAATGACCGCCAAATACAGCAATCTTTACCTGCGGGTTGCGCGACTGTAGTCGCGTATCCCAAATACGCAGGACTATCAGCCTTAGAATGTCTCAAGTATATAATCCCATACGCGCAGCGTTGCGTATGTGAGCGCAATTGTAACAGCGCAGTCCAATAACCCAAACCGTGCCCACGGTAAATGCCTCTTTGTGTCCATTGGCTCTTCATCAATGTCTTGAGCGGGATAACCCGGCTTGCTCCCAGTCTCCATGCAACCATGTCTGCCGGGAGAGCCCTCGTAATAAGAGGCAATTTGTGCTCCCGTCTTCTCACTCTGCAGGCGATGCAGCGCAGCGGAAACTGCGGCGATTAGGAAATACTCAACATAGTATGACCGGTCGATCATCCAGCCGGAAATAATGTAAGCCCCAAGCATTACAAGCAGAACTCGTCTCAGCCGCTCCACTTCAATACTCTCAATCTTCAAAGTGAACAGTGACCTTAACGCACACCACATAATTGCCCAGTAGAGAAACAGCCCGGGATATCCGAGATCTGCAGCAACACGCACATAACAACTGTGCGTCGCTTTTCTTGAGGTTCTCCCTTCATATTCAATATAGGCATCAAATTTCTTCCACCCCTCACCACTTAGTTCTCTGCGTGATGAAGTTCTGGCAATTTCCCAGGCCATGATCCGCCCCTGGATCCCCTCATCAGAACGAATGTCGAACTTCATTCTGGGCAGTGTCGAAAGTAATGCTGTTGCACTGGAAAGAAGAAACAACACCGCGAAAAGATGCACCAGTTTTCCCCGTCCGAGAACCAAAGCAAATGCCACTAAAAGGATCCCGGCAACAAATGCACCGCGGGATTGTGCGCAATAAACGCAATACCCCGCAATAATCAAAAGCGGAATTGCCTGCAAACGGTTCAGCATTCCGCTTCTCCATATCATCAGGAAATAACACACCGGAATGGCAACGATTACAGTATGCGCGAGTGAATTAGGATTGCCGTGAATCCAAGTGCCGAGAGCCAATCTTCCTTTGAATCTCTCCGTCATCTCTGCGGCTCCGGTTAAATCAATGCCATAAAGACTCATTACACCTAATCCCGCAACTGACATAAGCATGGCAAACCACAAGTTGAGATAAGTCACAATACGCTTCTCGCTATCCAGTGACTCAAGAGTAACCCAGTAGAAAACAGCAAGAGGCAAAAACCCAGTCAGTGCCTCGTTAAGATCAGGTGAAGTAAGAATGATATAGCTGCCGTATAAAAGCATCAGCCAGTTCTGCGGAGTCCTGAAATGACGACCCTGAATCCTCGTTCGACGACACAAGAAAACAGCTATTATTGCAATAATCGCTATCGGCTCAATTACATTCGTGCCTGCGAATCCGGGAACCCAATCCTGAGGCCTGATGTAGTAGATGATAAGAATTGCGCTAACGGCGAAAAAGTCCATGCCTCTCAGAAATTAAAGCTGCGGGAGCCTTGGTATTACTGATTACAAGACCTCTTGATTGAAAAAGCAAATGCCGATGATCATCGGCAAACATGGAATTACGCATAGTCAGAGCACTCCCTAATTTTTTCTACGCTCCAAGATCTTCGATGCCGCGACCTTCAAATGCCTGGTGCAGGGAATTACTGAATTCCCCGAGAATCACCCCGGGCTGTTTTCTGGCTCCACCAAGAAAAACCGTCCTGACGGTGTCCAGTAACACAAAGCAATCCAGCAATAAACCCATATGCTTCATGTAGTAGAGATCATACTCAAGCTTACGCTTGGAATCTTCAATGGTGAAACCATACGGATAATTAACCTGAGCCCATCCTGTGATACCGGGCTGCACCATTACCCGTTCAGTAAAACACGGAATGTCAATGCTCAACTGGTCAATAAACTCCTGTCGCTCGGGTCGGGGCCCCACAAAAGACATATCTCCTTTCAATACCATCCACAATTGAGGAATCTCATCCAGTCTGAACCTGCGCAATATTGAACCTATGGGCGTTAGACGATCGTCATTTGCCGGGCTCCAGCGCGGACCATCCTCTTCTGCATCCATCCTCATTGTCCGCAACTTGACGATATCAAATTGCCGACCAAAACGTCCGCACCGTTTCTGACGGTAGAATGCCGGGCCGCGTGACGTCAACTTCACTGCCGACATGCAGAGAACCAGCAGCGGGACGAACAGGGCAAGGAAGAATAATGATGCAAGTATATCAAAAGATCTTTTTAATTTACGAACATAAAAAAGTCTCGGTTGACCTGAGCAATGCAGCAACCAGTCAGGTGTCACCAGTCTCAGCGGGACCGCCTGGAAAAACTCCTCACAAATATCAGCAAGTGAAAATACAGTAACTCCGGAATAACGGAGACGACGAATTTGACTGATTGCCGCGCTGCTGTCCAAGGTGCCTGGAGGGCAAAGCACACAACTGATCTGGTGTTTCTTTATTACAGCCTCGGCATCTTCCAAATCACCCAGCCAGTGATCACGATTGACAAGGGAGTAACCTGCCACGGTTATCATTCCCACAAATTCTGTATGGTGCTGATCAACACCTGCAATGAGTTGCGCCTCCTGCTCGTGCAGTTCCTGGCATGCCAAGCATGCCATACGCTCTCTGAACCTGCCCCCTATGCTGAACAAATACTGATGGTGAGCAAACACGAGAGTGACAATAAAGGGCAAAGAGATCAGCAGCACACCTCTTCCAATACGGGCAGAATAGTCAATTGAGCCGTAGCCAAGTATGACAAGCATTCCAACACTGATGGCAGCTATGATTAGTGAACTTCGAACGAACCGATTCTTGCGCTGGGCATAAAGGGAATACAATCCAGCAATATAAAGCACCACGCCAACCGCTCCGGCAGCCAGCCAGATTGCGGGCATGTAATCAATCAGTCGCGGAGGTAGCCACCTCTCGAAACGCACTGAAGTTGCAAGAGCGAAAGCCACCGCAACCAAACCTATGTCGATCAGCAAGTGCCGGCAGACATGAGTCCAGTGCTTTTGACTTCTGTGATCGATTGGCACCTCTAGGGGAAAGGACTTCAGTTATATATTATAAACAACAGACCCGGGGGGATTGCATGCATTACCACGACTACTGCGCCCGGGGCAAGGAAGAAACATCATCCGCGCATTGATCTGCATCTCGCAAGCTTGCATGCTTCACATTAAGCACATAATCAATGATACGCGCATGCTTTTCGGCACACTCACGCCATGAAGATACTAAACCGTTAAGTGCAGTTTGAGTGCGCGCATCAGTGTCCTTGAGTTGCCTGACCATGGCGCTGATATACCCTCGGATATCACCGACTGGAACCAAGGTGCCCAGTTCGGGATTGTTCACCAATTCCCCGATTCCACCGACATCAGGCGCCACTACCGGCAAGCCGGAAGCCAGAGACTCTATGACCACATTAGGCAATCCCTCGTTATGACTGGCTAGGCAAAGGCAATCAGCAATCCCCATCCACCTACCAACATTTTCAGGATCCAGAGGGCCGGTAAATACAACGCGATCACCAATTCCGAGATTTCTTGCCATCCTGACAAGACGGGACCTCATTGGTCCCTTTCCAATCATTGCCAGAATCACTTTATCACTTATCCTGCTGGAGGAGAATGCCTTCAGTAGAAATTCCGGATTCTTGATCGGGAGAAAATTCCCCACGAAAATGATAACCCGCAAATCACGCGCTACCCCCAACTGTTGGCGACAAAGCTCCCGGTCACGAGGATAGAAAATGGATCGATCCACTCCGTTATGGACCGGGTAAAGCTTATCTGAATCAACGCCCGCAGTTTCCAGCAAGCGCGCAAGCTCAGCGCTTCTGGCAATCACCGCGCCACTTTTCTCCACTGCATCAAGAATGAAATCCCTGCGTGCTGGTTTATTGATATACTGATGAGTGTCGGTCCCCTGCGTGATGAGTACCACCGGAACCCCATGTTCTTGCGCAATTGAGGAAACTGCACATCCATCTGGGTAAAGCCATGAACAGACAATAATGTCTATCGCATTTTTCCTAAGGATGCGGGAAATAATATTCCTTAACCGCATTTTCATTAGCCGATGATTGAAAAGGCTCCCGAAAAGGGGAACGTAAGGCACCTCAATAAAATGAGGATGGAAAACCATGTCGATTTCACGGGGCATCAACTTCACGGAAGCGGCACGGAACACGGCGGGTATCCTCAGAGACGGTCTAGGACAAATTACCCGCACATCGACAAAGTCGCGTAATTGGTGCAGCAAAATTGCATTATCCAGGCCTAGGTAAGGCGAAGATGCATCAGGAAACAAGTTGGACACAAACAGCATTTGCGGCTTCAACCTCCTGCCACTGCATATATCCGGGTTAGCCGATTCAATTTGCTGCACTTTATCCATTATTTAACACGCAAGCCCTTCCGCGTGCCACAAGTCCCCATTACATCCCCTTAGGCGGTTATCAGGCATCACTCAGATATCCGTATTTCTCCAAATAGTCAGCAAGCACTTCATTCAATATACGTTGCTGGCTCCCGGAAAGATGCCTGCGCCATTTTTCCCCCGTATCAACGAGTGAAAACTGCTCCAAGCGCTGACTGAAAGACGGACTATCCTGAAGGTCGCAGAAATTCAATGTCTTCTCATATGCACTGGCCGGATCCGCACACAGATCCTCGTATTTCAGATCCAGCAGACTTTCTTCAGGTAATTGCTTCTTGGCAGATTCAAATGCATCCATGAAGATCTTCCACTGTATCCCTGCCAAGGCAACAAATGACCTGCCGTGAGCTTCCCATTCCTTGCGGTAATCATCCTTAAGTTCCCCCCATCTCCAGTTTTCAGGCCCCTGCCAGCCCCTCCACCACGGCACGTTCATAAACGAATTCGCAACGCTTCGTCCGTCACGACCAAGGTGAATAAATTTAGCAGTCGGAAATATCCTGGCGAGCAGTCCCAACCGGGGCCATCCTGTTATTTTCATCGATAGTCGAGGCCTCCTGTCAGTCGTCACAGCTTCAAGAGCCTCTCTTACTCTCCTCTTGCTGCGTTGCGAAGCATCTTCGGCAAAAAGGTCCCGAAATGGGCGCCGAAACCCGGGACAGTGGTATTCCCAAAAGCGATAGCACTCCGAAGGATAAATCCGTCTCACCAGAGAACCCGCCAAAGGCCAATCAGCCATTTTCATGATTCTCCTGTTCCCTGATGGCCTTGATGGATTCCAGTCGGCGAATCCTGTGAGCCATGAAACGCGGGGATGTTCACACAGGATGCGATGATAAATGGTCGACCCGCAGCGACCTATCCCGACAATAAAAATAGGTTTTTCAAGCGGCATTTACCGTGAAGTAGCTATCGATTGAAATCCACACTCATTCAGTTCATCCATTGATGCCCACAATATTCAACCCGTTGCGCTCTTCACAAGAAAAACGTTGCCTCGGAGTATAGAAATACCTACTCCATCCCCACCTGAACCGATCTCAAGAACACCGCCACCTACAATGCTGTGTTTATAACCAGGCAATGAAACGAGCCGGTTGCGGCTAAAGCTGGAGGCAGGGGCTACTCCCTCCAGGATTGGAACTTTAAGGGATTGCGCCGAAACGCTGTCGCGAGCAGTAAACTCGACAGACATAACCGCAACAAAGTTGTTCAGGTTTACGCACCATGCTGGTCAGATCTCCGCAAAAGAACACAACGGGCCTGTCGAGGCACCTGCATAATCTCGAGCAAAGCCATGACATCAACATCGCGGTAAATCCCGCGAGTGATGTTCTTGATCTTCACCCTTTTATTGGGAACCAGGCTCCGTTTATCAAACTCCTCGGCGGGATCCTGGTTGGAGCCCACCATTACCGGCTGGTAGCCAAGAGCAAACAGTGCGTTAAGAGGCGCCGTGATATCGTGCTCCCCGCAGTCATAATACTCGGCATGAACTTCAAATAGAACATCCGGATACCAGCCCATAGCTTCGGCACATTGAGCCAAGCCCGAGAGGATCTCCACCTCGTGGCCCTCGACATCCATGCGCAACAGTTCGGGCAATCGCTTGCCTTCAAGGTAAGTCGCCAGGTCCAGGGTTTCGACGTCAATGGATTCGCCGCTTAAATCGAGCAGGCTATCCATCTGTTTTCCAGTGCCTGAATGGAGACTATGCAAGTTGGAACGGTTGGAGAGATCGATCCGAGCCGTCCCGTTGACGTTTGACATCGCCACCCGCGAGGCTTCAACACGTTCTTCGAATTTATTTATAGCAACATTTTTCTCGAGGATACGAAAGTTAGCCGGGACAGGCTCCACGGAGTAAACCTTTCCGGCTGGCCCGACTCTTGATGCCATCAGCAGCGTATAGTAGCCGATATTGCCGCCAATATCGAAAACACACATGCCCTCAGCCAGGCATTCCTCGAGAATGCTAACGTGCTCAGGTTCACGATCTCCGTAATGATTAAGCATCTCCGATATGCCGGGCTCGCGTAGGCTTAACAGCATCCTGTAGTCGTTAATCGAACGCGTTATAAATTCTGCGCCGGTAAATCGCTTGTAAAAATACCACCGGAAAATGCGGGTATATACAACTGCTGCGCGAATGAGACCCTCACATGCAATCACTTCCCTCAAGTTGCTGATTACTGCGGAGATCTGCATCTGAATGTCGGGATCTTTGACCGATTAAGCTTACTGGAAAGTATCTCGGACATGACCAAATTCACTGTCAGGACACTGAGCAAACAATCCTCAGGTTTCATCTATGATTCCGGTCTTGGATCGGGCAGGATTGCGGTGACGGTCTCTCTGAATTGACCTTCTTGCCCTGATCGAAGGTAACCGGGAATAAGCGGACAAACCAGCTTGAAATAAATCAACGAAAGAACTTGGCTCTTTCCCCAGGACTGCCGTCATCAGACATTCCGATCAATAATCCACCGCACTGCACATCTCATCCGGAAAAACGGTACCAGACCAGGCTGTCTCAACGAAAAGAACCACGGCCAGACGAAGGCTGATTTGAGCAATTCCCACCACGCTCCTGAACGATCCCCGCAATCTCTTCGCATAAGCGCCACTTGGAAACGGCGAATGGCGCCAACCTGCGCCCAAAAGGGGAAGTTTAAACTGGTAACCACCCCGGAAGAACGTGCCTTGGAAATTGTACGAATCATTCCCCTGCTTTGATTCGAAGCATGTGAACTCATGTTCAGTCCGTGCACCCTTTTTCTCAAAAAGGGCTTGGCCAGCATATAAATTTTATAAATCGCTGAAATTCTCACCCACATATCCCGGTCTTCCGATCCAAGGGCAGTTCCATATTCAGGATCAAACATTCCGCACTCCATAATTGCAATGCGACGGATCAATGCAGCCACGGGAAACCGATTCCTCAAAACAAGCTGACGACAACTAATGTCAACATCACCTGCAGGGGCATTTCCCTGCCTTCCTATCACATCGCCCACTTCATTAATCTTGGTAAACCTGCTCGCTATTAACGCGTAATCACTGCTTAAATTCGAGAGCGCATCATACATACGTTCTATAGCCTCAGGTTCAAGTTCATCATCAGCGTCCAGAAACAACAGGAACTCTCCTTTTGACCTACTAATTCCATAGTTTCTTGCAGACGAAAGCCCCCCGTTGCTCTTTCGCACATAGCGCACACGATTTCCGAATGAGCGAACGATCTCTGAAGTCCTGTCCGTCGACCCGTCATCAACAACAATTATTTCAATATTGAGATAACTCTGGGCAATTACCGATTTAATGGCAATTCCGACGTAAACCTCATAGTTGTAAGCTGGAATAATAACCGACACCAAAGGCAACTCGGAAATACCCCGTTTAATTTGCAATGTGTCATCCGCGGAAAATTCAGCCATCAGCGCATTACAATCAACAGTCAGGATTTTTTAGCAAGCGCACTCAATTAATTCAAGCGTGCAATTGCACTGGTATCCAGTGCCACGTCAAACTACCCCTTGACTGCCATCATTGTCACACTGCGAAATACTCGAGCGCTAACAATTTTGGACAATCTCCGTGGCAACATGGCCACCAATCGTTCCGTCAATCTGCACAGGCCATTTAAAAAGGATCCTTTCCGCACCTCGCCTCCCGCATATATATAATTACAACTGAACCCATGCCGGTTCAACAATTCGAACATTTCCCGATAAGTCCACTCCTGGAAATGAAAACATTCAAGCTTATTGCCGAAATGTCTGGAAATATCGTGAGGCCCGGAAAATCGATGCGGAGTATCAAATACGTACATTCCTCCCTCTTTCAATACACGAGCTGCATTCTCAAAGTGAGAACCGACATCCTCCGGGTGCAAATGCTCCAGAAACTGATAACTGAAAACAATATCAACCGACACATCCGGCACATCGAGGTTGTACCCGTCGTAAATAATTAGGCTGAAGTTATCAGGAACAATGTCAGCTGATGAACGCTGATCGGATATATCCACCGCAATAACATTTTCAACAAGAGAACACACCTCGTAAGCCAAACGGCAATCTCCGGCAGCAAATTCCAGAAACTTAAATCCGCAATCAAGGTGCGGTTGCAGAAGGCGCAACCTCGCGGCTACTGCCACGGAACTCTTCTCGGGAGCATCCCTCCGGACTAGCCGGGGGTGGTCAGGAACCCTCTCGAAAAGTTCGTCGTAAAGCACAGGGAACAAAGATGGTCGTTCTCCACGACTCGAATTCCTTAATCTTCCGGCAAGCTCACGCTCAACTTCAAAATGGTTGCGAAGCTGCTCCGTTGTCCGTTGTTGTTTTTCTTTATTGCCCACCGAGCATCAAGATAATTGATCGTTAATACAAACTAACGTGGTAGCTGGACAATTCCGCAATAAAAACACCTCACAGCCGTGACCCACCTCTTTCCTTAAGGGTACACGCCACCCATGCCCTTTCACCGCCCTTCAGAACAAATATCCAAAACACAGCACAAAAAAGAGCCGTTTGGATCAAGCCTATCATTACTATCCGCGAATAATCCGGTTCCATCCATTCCCGCAATGCAAGATAAGAACCGTACATCGCGACAGCTGTGGGAATCATCCCCCGGGCTAAGGCGAGCAGGTAGTAATTGCCCCTAATCCCCGAGTGAAAGCACACCACGCGTGGAAACAGAATTAGGTAAACCAGCCCAAGGTCAATCGCCGTTGCCCACGCAACTCCCTTAAGTCCAAAATGAATCGCCAGAGCAACACTTAACACGACATTGATGACGCTTCCCGCCGCAGTAACCTTTGTCACGTGGGCATGCTTATTGAGGCTGCCCATAAGGCTCAATGAAGGATATTGCATCATGTACAGCGCGTAGGGGACAACGATAATGAGGAATATTACATAAGATTCACCGAACCTGCCCCCAAGCCATCTTTCGATAAACACACCCGCCTGGGCAGCAAACACGCCGGCAATGAAGGTGGTAAATGCGGCGCATAGCCGCAAACTCAGAAGAAATTTCTTGCGCAACGCGGACTGATCTCCCTCTGCCTCAAGTCTGCTGAAAGCGGCGAGGAAATGCCCGCCAAATAACGCATTAATGATGTCTCCAGTAACAAAAAGAAACCGAGTTCCGATTGAGTAAAGCGGGACCGCCGCTGCTCCCAGAACCCCTCCCACCAGGTAGGGGTCAATCCGATCCTTCAGGGTAAGTGAAAGCTTCATTGCAAATGAAGTCATCGAGTAGCGCAGTAACTCAGCACCAAGCACCTCATCATTCCCCGTCCTGCTGGAATCAATTTTCCCGACAAGTCGTCGCGCAAAAAGATATTGAACGATCTGCTGTCCAAAGTCGCAAGCGGCGACAACCATAGCAAGTGCAACCAGCCCATGCCCGGATCTTACAAGCCAAATGACAAGAATACTTTGCACCAGAATCCTGAGCATCGATGCCCCGGCAATGACGCCGTAGCGCAAGTGACTCTTGATGATAACCTGGTATATCATCAAGATGAACCTCATTGTGATGCCCAAACCGCAAATAGCGATTACCAACTGTGCGCTGAGAAGTGTCTGTGAATGATCGAACAACAGGAAAAGCACCCCAACGCCTGTAAATGTGAGGATAAGTGATGCCAATGCCACTCTCCGGAAAAATCTCCTGCACGTAACAGCAACCAACTCAGTGTGCCCCTTGCCATCCCCCAGAGCCCTGGCCATAAAGCGTACACTGGCAATTCCCACTCCCAGATCGAGCAGATTATAATAGGAGAAAAAAGTCATCAGCAGCAGCCAAATTCCATATTGCTCCTCGCCCAACCCAATGATCAGAATCGGCGTAACCATAAACATGGCAATCAACCTGACTGCATGTTCGACTAGGTTAAGAGTCGAACTGCCAAGGAGCCTGCTATTCAAATTCATCACAAAAAAACAGCGGTTTTACTGCACCCCCGCCAATTGAAACTGATCCGGAATCCATTGCGACTGACCAATGCATTGGCTCACGCAATTTCAGACTACTCAAGTTGACGAAGAATTCCCCTTACAATTACCCCGGTGCATCCGCAACGCAAAACTCATTGCCATGCCACAATGTCAGCTCTCAATCCCTTGTAAGTGCCCAAGAATCCGCCGTGCATTATGCCTCCACGTATACCGACTCTCGATATCATGGCGTGCACGCCTCCCCATGCGCACTCTAAGGTCGGCATCTGTTGCAAGCCTTACGAAAGTGCGGAACATCTGTTCCTTGTCGAGGGGAGTAAAGAGCATCCCGTTTTTCCCATTCTCAATTACCATTGAAATCGGCTCTGTGTCAGGAGCCGCCACAGCGCATTCCTGCGCCATATACTCAAAGAGCTTAACCGGAGACCGATATTCGTTACTGTGGGGGATAATCGCAATATCCATTGCCCGCAAAGCCTCCGGAACACGGTCATGTTCAACAGTCCCGGTGAAGGTTACATTTTCTGTAATGCCGAGATTTGCCGCCTGACGGACAAGTTGCTCCCCTAGCGGTCCATTGCCAACAAGCAGGAGGTTGGCTTTTAATTCAGGGAGGTCATTACACAGCCGGGCAAAGACCTCAACAAGGATATCAAGCCGATGCCATTGAACAAACCATCCAACAAACCCCAGGTTAAACTTACCCCTCAAGTCAAAATCACGGATAAATCGATCAACATCAGGGCACTGCTCCATCTTCACGTTATCAACAGCATTGCAATGAACCTCGATTTTCTCCCCGGCAATGCCGTGACGCTTCATGATCTGTCTCTTCAGATATGGGGACACAACGACAATTAATGATGCTCGCTCGAACAGTTTCCTGTCACACCAAGTCGCCAGTGACGAAAGAACGGGTTGATTTCTTACACGTTCATCCCCGACGATTTCATTCACTTCGACAACCAGAGGAATGCCGTATTTCTGTGCCACGAATGCCGTAGCACAGAGAAAAAATGCATGCCTCTCGTAAACCAGTCCGAATTTACCACTGCGCAGGCGTCTGCTAATCCTAAGCCATCCGAACACGTTGTAAGCAAGTTCACTGAATTCAAAGAGAAGCCTTGGCAGTTTCCCCGCGAGAATTTTCCAAAAGAAAGCCAGGCCTGATTTTTCCCGGTAAGGATCCGAGCCGGGATCAATGTCGGAAGGACTTTCAAAAAATACCTCGTGCCCAAGCCCCTCAAAAGCACGCGAGATTCCAGCTATGTGAACGGATTCCGCTCCAACACCTCTCGTGCGGGAACTGTAAATGATGTTCATCGCTTTACCTCATCACGCATCACGCGCCCCTTTATGGCGACCCCTCTATTATCCATGGTTCATTCTTCTCCCTTTTACGTGCGCCCGTTGCCTTCAAGCGATAAAGCACAACGTCAGCCTTGATGCCTCCTGTTCTTCTCGTGGGGAACCTACCAACTTCAGTAAAATCAGCAGCATGATCGGCAACGACCTCTCCCACGAGATCATGGTAACCGACCCTTTTATGGTCCGGCACTCCAAGATCAAGCGCTAAAAACTGCATCCGCCCACTGGTCAGGTAATCCCGTAATTCAGCAACCGTATTAAACCCTGATCTGTAATTCCGCCCAAGCCAGTCACTTGAAGAAAGCATTTTAGTGCCGCGGTGAACACGCACTCCTTCCTTCGGACGATTATTAGAGGCAAGCGCAGAAGCCGCAATCATTGCCCCCTCACCGCGCGCATCAGAAACCACAAGGAGCGCATCCTCCCCCGGCATCGCCATCTGAGTCACTGCCGCGATAATCTCCCTGAACCCATCCGCATCTTTCCCCTGCCACTCGAAGCGGTCCATCCCAATAGATGCAACAACGGTGATCCCCATAAGCAACTGCGTAATTAATGCTGACTTGCCCCTGAGTCCGGAGATGCTTGTGACCCAGCAACAGATACGCTGCACCGCCTTGAGACCCAAAAGCATAACTGCCGGCACAATGACCAGAAGGTATCGTTGCTCAAGCCCGGCAGGCACAACCAGATAAAATGCCAATCCGCTGAACGCCAGGGCAATCATCACTGCCTCAGAATCGTTGACCCCTCGACTGAATATTGCACCATTAATGGTGCAATAAAGAATTTCTCCACAAACAAGAATTAAAAGCAGCGGTCCAAATATAATCCACATCGCTGCTCCAAAAAAAGGCACTGCGTCTGACATGTAAGAACCAATGCCGGCATCAATGGCCCCTTCCGCTGTGATGTGATAGGTAATTAAGAGCCAAGGTGCTGTCAGGAGAACAACAGCAATGGGCGCAAGCCACAACTCACGACTCCTGAATGTCTTAACCTTGCAGGCATAGAAAAGAGCGAAAATCGGCACCATTCCTAGCAGCAACCCCGAGGATTTGGTGAGGACGGTAATCGCCGCCAAAACCCCAAATAACAAAGAATCAACTCCACGCCCGCGATCCATAAATCTGATAAAGGCAGCCGCAGAAAGCAGGCATCCCGCAAGCAGCAGCATGTCGGACATGAAAACCGACGTGTAGCGCTGCGCCAGAGAAGTGAACGTAAACAGTAATGCCCCGCCCAAGGCCCACCCCCTGCCCATAAACTTACTGCCGAGCAGAAAGGTAAGGAGCCCGCAAAAAGATGTCAGGGCTGCTGCCAGAAAAAGGATTGAAGCCGTCGAAACTCCGAACAGAAGCCAGACGCCGGTAACAGCGTAAAAAACGGGGGGGTAATGTCCGAGAGCAACCTTGGGATAAGCCTCATAATAGGCTTCAGCATAATGCAATGGATTTGCGGACTCCAAAAAACCGCCTGCAAGGTAATCTCTGACCATCAATCCCGTGACAACATGAGAAGCCTCATCCGGATGCCCGCCAAAATCATTCAGGTAAGCCCGGTTACAGGTTTGCAGGATCACATTGACAGCCAACAGAGAGCAAAACACCCCAACCGCACGGCCAATCACCTTAATCTGTTTGTGTTTTTCCCGGTGATACAGGGGTTGTAACATCGCATTTTTATGGACTTACTTGCAACATAGCGGGAATTGCACCCCGACGCCATATATGCTCTCATCAGTCAATGTCTAGTGAAGATTTTCCTTCGGACAATAACCCGGAATTCGACAATTTCGCTGATCATTACGATGCTGCACTAATGCGCGGCCTGCGCTTGACCGGTGAATCAAAAAGCTATTTCGCAAGGAAGCGCATTTGTCTCCTTGCCGACAACATGGAAAATCTTAGCGCCAAAACCGCAAGCGTACTTGATTTTGGATGCGGTACAGGCAGCACAACCCCGTTTTTCCGGCAGCACTTAAATGCTGACACGATCACTGGCATTGATCCTTCCGATAAATCTCTAGTGGCAGCACGTAAAAAACACGGCAGCACGACTTCTACATTCATTAACACTAGAATCTTTAAGATTAAATCAGGCTGTGATCTCGCGTACTGCAATGGCGTTTTCCATCACATACAGATTGCCGATCGAATCGCCGCCGCCAGCCAGGTGTTTGATTCCTTGAAACCCGGCGGATACTTTTCATTCTGGGAAAATAACCCTTGGAACCCCATGACGCGATTCATCATGAACCGTGTCCCCTTTGACGAAGACGCCAAATTGCTTTGGCCGAAAAACGCCCGGGCAATACTATGCGCTGCGGGATTCGAAATAGTGAGCACGGACTTTGCATTTATTTTCCCGGCAGGACTCAAATTTCTCAGATTCCTAGAGCATCCCTTACGCAAACTTCCCCTTGGCGGTCAATACCATGTGCTTTGCAAAAAGCCCGTTCAGTCGCTAGTCAATACTGACTAGATTCAGGTCTTCTTCAGGACATGAATGCCAAGAAGTCCTATGGCCAAGACGCTCAACTGGCTTAGAAGATGCCCGGCGAGCATTAATGCATCAACAAGATCAAGACCCTCGAATCCGGACCAAATCCACATCATGAAGATGCCGGCAATAACTGCCGCCTGTATTCCAAATGTAACCAGTAGCCAGAAGAAAAGGATCCCCTCATCAAGATTAATCAACCGCTTTGTGCATTTCATGAGCGTGCGTCCTCCACGAAGATAAAGAACACAGCTGAATACATAAAACTGTGTGCCAGCAAGCCCTGCGAGCAGCAGCAGGATTTTGCTATGCAGATCAAATATATTCAATCCAAGAAGATTGGCAGGTCCAATCCAGTAAGCTGCCAACTGCAGCACACTGGCAACAACTGCCAGAATTATACCAACCAATTCAAACAACTCCGGACGTTCAGAAAGAATGAAGAGCAGATGTCGCATCCCGTCTCTCCATGTTCGCAAGTGCGCCGTTCTGCCTTCTGGCCCCCGGCGAAGCCCGGAATCCACTTCTACCGTCCGCGCCTTGGCCTTGAGGGATTTGATCAACAATTCCGAGGCAAACTCCATCCCTGTAGAGCGAACTCCCCAGCATTTATAGGAACTCCTGCGTATACACCGGAAACCGGAATTGCAGTCGCTGAGTTTGCCCCTGAACAACAGGTTAATAAGTCTTGTCAGAATTGGAGTTCCAAGGCGCCTATGTAAAAATGGCATTGCCCCACTCTCAACATTTCCAGCCATCCTCGAGGCTATTGCCATGTCTGCATCCTCTTCAACAGCCTTCCTGTATAAAGCAAGAGAATGTTCATAGCAATAGGTGCCGTCAGCATCCGCAAACATCACATAACGACCCCTAGCCGCTTCTATTCCACCCTTAAGCGCAGCCCCATAACCTCGACGCTTCACTGCAATAATTCGTGCCCCCAGTTCAGATGCAATCTCACATGAACGGTCACTGCTGCCATTATCTGCAACAATCACCTCATACGTCAATTCATCACACGCACTGTCAAGGGATTCGCGCACGGCATGAATGCATTCTGCCAGAGTCTGCTCTTCATTTAGGCAGGGGAAAACAAATGTTAGATCCATCGGTTAATCTTCTGCATACTTGCTTTCATCAATAAACCCAAGAATGTTATTGCAATTACACCAAGCAGCACACCTGGATTACGTGGGAACGGGAGTGGAGATTGGAATAACCTAGCATGTATGCAAGTCATCTTCTGGACTGCGCTTTTACTTCTGGGATACACCTTTATAGGGTATCCCCTCTTGATGCAGTTGTTGGCAAGATTGCGTCCCGCCAGTCTCAGTGCCGGCTGCCGTCAAGATCCCCCCGTGGTCATCTCTGTTTCCGTATTGATTTCCGCCTTCAACGAAGAGCCTGCTATCAAAAGCCGAATCGAGAATCTTCTAGCATCTGATTACTGCGGCGGGAAACTCGATATAATACTCGTCAGCGACGGCTGCAGTGACGACACGGTAAAAACAGCGCATTGCGTCAAGCATCCACACCTCAGGATCATTGCCAGTCCCCGGCGGCAAGGCAAGGCGGCATGCCTTAACATGGCCGCCAAGGCAGCTGAATCTGATATCCTGGTCTTTACTGACGCGCGTCAAAGCTTTGCAAGCAACACCATCACAGAACTTGTTCGCCCATTCAACGATCAGGATGTTGTAGGCGTAAGTGGAGAGTTGCGTATAGCTCCTTCGGAACCGGGAACTTTGAGCGGTCTCAGCACTTACTGGAAGATTGAGCAACAGCTCAGAACCCATGAGTCACAGTTTTGGTCGGCCATAGGATGCAGCGGAGCTATCTATGCAATCCGTGCCAGTCATTTTGTCCCACTGCCAGCGGACACCATCCTTGATGATGTCGTCATCCCAATGCAGGCGTCCAGGAAAGAAGGCCGAATAATTTTCACCAAGAATGCCCGGGCCATTGATCCGCAACCACTGAATTCCAAAAGAGAAAGAATGCGCAAGATACGAACGCTTGGAGGTAACTTTCAGATGCTTTTCCGCTATCCCGAGTGGCTTTTGCCCTGGGGACATTCACAGTGGTGGCAATTAATCTCCCACAAGTATCTGCGAATCCTTGCTCCACTCCTGCTAATAACCTGCGCAGCAGGTAACACAGCTCTATTGGGTCTCCATCCGGTATACGCAGTTCTAGGCTGCATCCAATTCACGATATATTTGACTGCCTTCCTCGGATTATATACTCCCCTAGCGCAATTCCGCCCATGCTCCCTTGCCGCAAGCTTCGTGTTCCTCAACGCCATGAGCATTGCCGGATTCTTCTATTTCCTTTCATCAAGTAAGCGAAAAGGCTGGTGATGATCGGTGCCCGCAATGAAAGGCCGATGCAAAAAAACTGCAGCGGCAGTCCGGTTTACGGCACCAGTTGGAACCGCCCGCGTACGAACACCCGCCTTCCATCAGCAACGGCATCCCTGACCCGAAAGGTCATTGTTTCAGTGCCATCATCATTGTTGATAACTTCGACCAGGAGCAGTGAAGACTCTTCCTGCCCCCAATTGACGAGAGAATTACTGAACTCCACAACCGAGCTCACATCGTCGGCTCCGAGTCTCCGCCGGATATCAATGGCAAGATAATCGCCAGTAACACCTGCGACCACAAAGGATCTAATCTCGGCAAAAGGTGCCAGACCGGTTGACTTCTGTAGAGGATGGCCCCCAAGGCTATATTCCATGAGGTGCGTTAACCCGTCACCATCCGTATCTGCATTTGCATCATCTGCAGATATACCATGGAAATCCTTCCATGAACTGTAGCTTAATGCATCACTGCCACCGGGGTTGCCGTCCCGCACAGCACTGCTTCGCCACCTCTCAGGTGAACTGGAATCACCCGGTAAGCCGGGCTTAATAAGGATCAGCGAGTATCCGTCCCCGTCAGCGCTTTCCGGCCAGGGTGCCGCGTCATTGTAAGTCATGTTAAGAATTTCCGTCCCATCCGGGCCGGTTATCAGCAGTTGCTCGCCATCATTATCAAGATTGCCCGAATACATTCCGGCAATCGGCAAAGCGCCACCGTAGCGTGACTGGAAAGCCTCCAGGTTGTTGACCAGCAGCAAACGCTCTCCCGGAGCCAGCATGTGTATTGCTCCTTCTGACCCGAACTCAAACCCGATCCCTGCAGTAAACTGTAACCCCTTTAGGTTAATATGTCGTGACCCGACATTCTCCAACTCAATGAACTCGAAATCACTACGCTCATTGAATCCCTCAGCCAATTCATCCTCGTCAGGCAGTGATGGGCGATAATGAATCTCAGAAATTACAAGATTGGAAGCGTCTGCCGCCTCAGTATCGACCATAAATATCGCTCTGCTAAGGGCACTCCACTCATCACCATCCTTAACACGTGAACTCAGGATTGAAATGCCCGGATTTGTCAGGAACAAAGGGCTTGTCACGGAGGTTTTCACACCGGTTAACTCCAGGTCGAAACTGATATCAGAGCTGCTGCCATCACCCTGCTTAATTTCAACCGCAATCATGTTTTCACCCGCCACGAGTGATTTTGCGGAAAGACCGTCAAAGCGCTGGAAATCCTCGCTTGTCGTGTCAACTCCTCCAACCGTGTAATCATTGTAACTCATGTCTGAGGCCATGTTCGGGCTGAGGAAAAACTCCGTGCCATTGAGATAGACAGCCGCACCGTCATCATAAAGCAATCGCAAGTTGATGCCGGTTACCTCGGCAGGATCTTGCACATTGAAAGTTGAACGAAAATACGCAGTTGCGTATTTGTTACCCGAATCACCACCGAAACCCAACTCGGTATTCTCATCATCATCACCATACCCGAGTTGAGCAGGACCGCTTTCCCAAGCCGTATCGTTGAACCCGGGCCCGCGCCAGGTCATCCCCTGATCGGAACCGTCATCAAGATATTTCCAGGTTGCTCCCGCCCCAAGTAAGGTCTGCGTAGTTGTGTTGCCCTGGAAAACCCTTGCCTCCTGTGCCACGCCACCACCGAGTTGTCGCGGATCACCACCGTCCAGAGTGTAATAAATGACACCCGGACCTCCACCAATGAATAGCTGCTCATCACTTGAGATATACCCGCCGTGTTGATTCAATGTCGGAGGATCCATGCTCGGATACCAGCCAACCCCACGGAACTGATTGATGATTGTTGGAACCCGCCCGGTGATGAAGTTGCGAACCCCCTGAACCGCCCCCAACCAGGCCTGCCTTGTCCGGCTGTTACTTCCCCATCTGGCGGAATGTGCGATAATGGCAGTATCGATTTGGGCCGCCCTCCGGTCGACCCGTGCAATTCCCACTGCATCCGTTAATAATCCCCCGTTATAACAGTATGCAGCAACCCGGTCGGCAAAAATCATCCTGTATTCAAGATTATCAGCCGCAAAACGCTCATGCAGGGTATGAGGATTAAAGTCATTAAGCGAGCTGCTGCGGGTGAAGGGTGTAACCATATTATTCTCACCCGTGCCAAGGGAATGCTCACTGTCATGCTCGAAGAATTTGTAGCCATCTGGATTGAGTCGATTGTATATCCCGAAATAATTGTTGGGACGCGGCTGAGTATAGCGCGACCCCGGCCCGTCCCGATCCCCCGTGTAGTAAGTGATGATCATGTAGCCGACCAGATTCTCAATGTCGACAAGTCGCTCGCGGGCGGCATTCAAAGCACCATCCGGATCCCTGCCCTGCACATCAAAAAAATCGGCGTTGCTGCTGAACCCTGATTGCCACTTCTGCCAAAGCCTCTGGTATGAAGCCCTGTTGCCATCCGTCACTCCGCCGAATGACTTCACCACGTCATAATCGTCCTCATTGCCGCCGAAATAAGTCTCGCCGTAATTGGCTTCCGCCCTCTCGTCAATTTGGCACATCCCCCAGTAGATGCCGTTGAGATACAGGTGCACCCAGCGACCTTTCTTGTAGGGCTGCCCCATCTCGCCCTGCAGATCACGCGACCAGGTATCACGAATGAAGCTGTTTTGACTGGTGCCACCCATTGCCCACGAATAGTTCTGTGGCCCCCTTAGATCAAACTTATCAAAGACATCAACTCCTTCATCGCCAAAAAGTTTATAATTGAGCCTGCCATTGCCGTACTGACCCCGGAAAAACAAACGAAATGAATGTTTAGGATTCTGGGTTCGTCGTGAAAACCCGCCCCGGATGCGGAGCCCGCACGGTGACTGGAACCCCTTCTCATTACCGTCAGGATCAATCCAGCCCGGAGGATGGATGAACTCAATTGATGACTCACGCTCCCAGGTAATGCCGCTCGAGCCGGGATTTGAGTAAATCCCGGTTGACGCACTTGTCAGGTTGGCCTGCTCGGTAACGATTGAAATTGTCGGCAGGGACACAAGTGCCGCCTTAGTGCGCTCGACCCCGCCGATCGACTCATTCGAGTTGTTTACAATCGACTGGTTCATCCCGTACTGATAGCTCTGGCCATTAACGCTGCCGCTGGGCCAGCCGGGGGGCGCTGATGAGGATTGCCTGATGATATCATCAAGAAATAAATAGGTATGCGTGTCCACATCAGTCGGATAATACCCCGATTTGAATGCCGCTGCCCTCAGTGTTGTCGTTGCATTCACTGTCAATGGCCCATTGTAAATCATTCCACTGCCGGCAGTTGGCTCAGAACCGTCAGTCGTATAGCGAATTACCGCCCCTTCAGTTGCTGTGGCAATCACGACCTCTACCGGGTCTTCGAAGAATCCCCGGTCCGGGTCAAACTTGGTGTCTGACACCTTGCCCAGGCTGGAAATCGCCCGGTTCGGGGATCCCGGTGTCGGTTGTTCAAAAAAGCCATATTGAGAACCGCCGGCGGTATCCTGGATATCGGACACCAACTCCACGCCGACAAGGAAATCCGAGCCATTGACTGAAGTGTTCATTGCGTGAACCGCAAGCACGTTTTCCCCGTGGCGAACAGCTCCCGCGTTCGCGGAAATATCGACATTAAGGGGCGCTCCCACTACTGTTCCATCCACGCGCGAGCCCGAAGCAGTGGAATCGTAAAGCATTGGGCTTTGTTCATTCAGCTTCGCAACCTCCACGCCATTGAGATAGGCGACATATCCATCATCAATGAATACCCGCAGTTGAGCAGAGACAATGCGGCGGTCAACTGAATCAAACTGGAATGGAAACCTGAAATAGCCACCCGGGTTAATCCCCTTCATCCCGGCAGCAATATTGGTCGCTATCAACGGCTCCAACTGCCCTCCGTTTGACTCAAATCCGGCGGGATGCGGGACTCTCCTCCATAGTGAATCGCTAAACTCGGGGGTGGGCTGCTGCCAACTGCTGCCAAGTGAGTTGTCAGTGGGAATGAGATAATTTACCTGAGCATCCGATGGCACTAGTACCTCGCGCACGGGATCTCCCCATGTGCCTGTGCCATAGGATAGGCCCGCCTGCTGACTGGGGTATTCCGGCGCAATCTCTGAAATGACGGTCAACCCATCCTCAGCGATCAGGCCGAGATACTCACCATCGGCGCTAAGTTGGAAATTAGTGTGCAACTGCCCACCGGGGACTCTCCTGTCCTTTCCTGAAGCGAAAACAACAAGGAATCCACCTGGCTGGATAACGATCGCTGGAAATTTCCACTTGGAAAGATCTCCATCACTGTCGGTGAGGTGCCAGCCGGAAAGATTAACGGTTGTTGTATCCGGGTTGTGCAATTCAATCCAATCCGAAAAATCACCATCCTCATCCGCCAATGAAGATTCATTCCCTGCCATCAACTCGGTAATGCGTGGCGCACACTTGCCATGTGATGACAAGAAACAGAAGATCCAAAAACCAATTACAAATACGCCTCGGCCGAAAGAATAATGCATGACAAATAATCATGAAGGGGGATTTCCTCCAGACCTTTCCACAAAAGGTCACCTGCAGGCCAATGTCAACGAGTTCGCGAATCACAGCGCAGGCAAAAAATCGCGCATTATACGCTTGCTCACTTGTATGAACTCAATAAAACACAGCTCTCATCAGCCCTTACCAGCGCAACCTGCCCGGGTCAGGAATTTCAAGCTCAGTATGTTGGTATTTCATGATTAATAGGTTAACATTTCTACATATGCGCAAATTTGCTTTCTTGCTCTTTCTCTGGAGTCCCGTGCCGATGATCCTCGACGCGGAAGAAACCACCCGGGCAATCAAGACTAAACGCTCCGCGGCTCTCGAGATAAAGTCACTGAACACTCCGCCGGCAGCACCGATATTCAGCCCTGACACAAATCACATCTGGAACAGACTTCACCAGGCCCTTTTTGTGCGAACTGACAAAACCGGACAGCGATATGGCCACAACTCGGTTGACCCCCTGCTTTGGCCCGAAACCAGTGAATTCCTGCTGCGCGGGAAAAGTCACCGCAACGCCATCGCATTACTCGACGAATTTATCAATCATGACGGGGAAAAGTTAATACAAACCCCGGTTAAGCGTGCCGTATTGCAACATGACCTCTGGGCCGTCTTCGACTGGACCGCAAACGCCCGCAATCCGCTCCCATTTGGCAAGGCCAATGTAAGCCGCTCTGAAACACAGGAACCGCACGAGGCCCGTAAAGCCCTGCGTCAAAGGCTGGTTAAAGTCATCTCACGCCTGGCCCTGACCGACACAGAGATTGCAACCCTGCCTGATAATTATGCGATGGCTGTCAGCTCAACTAAATTTGCCGCACAATACACGGAGAAACCCCCCGGACATCCATTGCTTCCTGAGAAACTTCTCGCTCCGGATGGACCGTGGGTCTGTGTGCGCGGCGCACTATCCGGACCCAGTGCGCCAGTCCACATGAGGTATTACCGCGGCAGATCACCTTTCCTTGTCTACTACAAGCTTCCCGGCGGCCGGCAAGCAACGCTCAACTACCTCAAACAACTCAACACGCATTGCGCGACCTCGCAAAATCCCTCTGTATGGGACAAAAACATGCCGGCTTTCCCGGTAGGTACAGCAGTGGCGCTGGTTCGTCAAATGGCCGTCATTAATCGCGCTGGAAAAATCGTCGTCACCCCGCTGGTGCAAAGTGTCCAGTTGCGCGTCTATCGTGAAGTTGGTGAACACATCAAAGATCACAAAGCCAGCCAGGCTGTCTTTAAATTCACCCTCAACCGCAACGCCCTCTTTGAAAACAATGCAGGGGGCCTGAATCCCGTATCTCCTGATAAAAAAATCGGATTATCCCTTGTGTACAACACTGATTATTTCGAATCAAAATCAGGCCTGCCTGCCCGCACGATAATGCAGTCATGCATTGATTGCCACTCATGCGGCGGAGCCACCATCAAAAGTATTTTCACCTTCAAACAGGATGACTGGGTATATGGATCTTCCATCAGCCTGGAAAAACTCCGCTTGCTGCCAACCACTGCGCACATGGAGAAACAACGCGCCATCCAGTGGAAATCCCTCCGCCATGACTGGGGCCTTCTGCAGGGATGGCTTGAAACCCTTTAATTAAGTAATCCTTCATGGCGATTCACAATTTCCGATAAATCCCACCGCCAGTGATTCACACAACAACAACCTCCCACATAAGAACAACATTCCCCGCACTCCTGCTGCTACCGCTGAGCGCTGCGATCGCACTTGGCAAG
>JAYGGE010000058.1:0-7167 GCA_046581505.1 Verrucomicrobiales bacterium
CGACATCATCGTCAAGCTCTTCCCAGATCAGCAGGTCAGATGAACGCTCGACTTTATACTTGGTGCCGGGCGTGTTGCTGAACGTGAAGGCTATTGATTCAACATTGGCTGTTGTTCCAGTTGTCACGATATTGGTGATCAACAGAGGAATATCAGCACCCAGCGGACTTTGACCGGCAGCCAAGGCTGTGATTTCCTCCGGAGTCAGGACTTTATTCCAGACAGCTACGTCATCAATGTCACCAATGAACCAGCTTTCACCGGTATTACCGTTTTGCTGTCCATGGCGGCCACCAACCTGGAGGTTGTTCCCCTGGTTTGGACGTTTCTTGCTGTCGGCTTTCGTCCCATCTTCACTGCCGTTGAGGTAGATGATGCCGGTGCCGGTATTACCGTCGTTATCCTGCTTGCCGTCGTAGGTAAACGCAAGGTGGGCCCATTCATCGGCAGTAAGGATAGTGCTGCCATAATCATCGGCACCCCAGTGTGCCTGGTGAGGCCTGCCGTTACCCCGCAGGCCGCTATGGATACCTTGGGTCTGCTGTCCGAAGAAGAACCTGTCACCGCTCAAAGAGGCTGCCTTGGGCTTGACCCAGGCCACCATGGTGTAGCTCTCCAAATGGGTGTGGGTATGGATGTCGGTCTTAATGACACCACCACCGAGTCGCAACGCGCTGGCTGGGCTGGCACCTGCAGCTGGGCCGGCTGCCCCTGAAGGTCCTCCACCAATACCGACGACAGCGTCACCGGCAGAGATGATAGCAGCATCTGCTCCGGTCAGCAGCTGAACCTCAGCAATCTGCATGGAGTTGTCACCATCATTCTTGATTGTCCCAAAGACGATCTTGTAGGAGGTGTAGGCAGTGGCGTTGGCGAAGGTTACCGTTTGTGCTTTCTGCACGCTCCTGCCAGCAGGAAGGGCGAGGGCACCACTGGAGATCTCAGTCCAGTTTTCACTGGCTCCATGACCATTCTCAGCACTGCTGATTGCATCGTTGGTTCCCGAGACAACATATGATGACGGGTCGCGTCCCTCAGCATCGTTGGCGGTGGAAAGCTCGAGCTTTTCCGCAACACTGGCGCCACCGGCGGGGGTCACGATTAGTCCGATTCCATACTTGCTGAAGTTGAGGTACTTCGAGCCGTAATTGCCGTCAATGGCTTTTGCCGGGGCCTCACCACCGGGATACCTGGACATATGGTGGGTGAGGTCGCGCTGATAGAGACTCTTGTCGACAGGCGCACCTCCCTCAAAGTCCATATAAAGCAACAGGTTCGGGTGAAGTGCAATGTCAGCAACTAACGGATCGCTACCATTGGCAATCTCAGCACCGTCCTTGAGTCCGTCACCATCACTGTCGCTGTTGGCCGGGTCGGTGCCTGCGGCAACTTCCGCCGCGTCAAGCAGCCCGTCACCGTCAGAGTCAGTGGAGTTCGGGTTACTGCCTGCGGCAAATTCCTGGGCATCGGTGAGTCCGTCACTGTCCGCGTCACCGGTTCCGTCTTGGTCAAGATTACCGAAGTTTGCGATTTCCCAGGGATCACTCAATCCATCAAGATCATTGTCGAGGGACGGCCCTTTGCCGAGGAAGCTGGTGTCGAGTAACACAAAGGCCGCATTCTGGTTCATCTTTCTTCCGGGGATAAAGCTGACCTCGAAGTGATCTCCGCCGCCACCTTCCCACCAGACAAACGCAATGTCGTGTGTGCCGGCGGTGAGATATGCTGCGGCACGGGTGTTGGAGTCACCGGTGCCGTTCTGGTGGGTGATCTCACTCGGGTAGAGCATCTCAATCTTGCCATTGCCGTTCTCGCTATGGAAGGTGTTGGCCGGATCAAGGAAACGCATCAGGAAGCCGTCATCGGAACGAACCTGCACGGTGTAATCTCCGTCAGCGGGTATCACCAGGCGGGCATGGGCAAGCATTGCGATGCGGTCGTTACTCTTGGCGCCGCCATCCGTTGGATCGGGGTAAGCTTCAGTAGGATTGATCCTGCCGGCATTACCGCCGGTTGGGCTGTGGTTGAGTGAACCCAGGAAACCATCGAAGAGACCATTGTAGGTTGAGGTTCCGGCATCAATGTCGCGAATGAAGCGCATTGTCTGGTCAAGGTTGCCCACGTCCTGGTTGGAGCCGTTTCTTGCCTGATACCAGATCTTGGCGTGCCAGCCAGCTTCATCAGTGCCTTCCTGCGCAAGGTATGGCAGGACACTTGAGGGAATATCGCCCCAGCGCGAAGCGGGGTTGTATTCACTCATGTCACCGAAGAGCTCCCAGAAGTTGGCATTGAGGTTCTGTTTATGGCCGGTGTTGATCAGGATCTCCTGGTTGGAGCCGCCACCTCCCTCGAAGGAGAAGAACTCAACCACATAGTCACCATCGGTAGGGATAACGATCTGGATGTAGGCATTGGAGTTGCCCGTTCCGGCCGTGAAGTAGGAGGATGCGCCGTCAGCGCCCGCCGTGTTCTGGGCGGCACCCTTGACGGCGGCAACAGTCGCGCCGCCGTTGATGCGCAGGCCGTAACCGTCGTCACTCCTGACACGGATGGTGTAGTTGCCGGCCGTGGCAGTCCACGTGGTGCGGGCAAAGGTGACGTAGTTGTTGTCGTTTGCGGGGGTGTTGGTGATGATCGGGCGATCATCGACGTTCCAGTCACCCGCGGTGGCGTTGGATTCCGGGTCAGTGAAGTTGATGAAGGGAACAGTCGCCGTTGCGGTAGGTGCATCATTGCGGATGGCGTTGAGGCCGCCGACGTAGCCGGTCTTTCCGGTCCACTCCATGACATCCCAGCCGGTTGTGGAGTTGGTGGGTGCACTCAGGCCGGCACGCATCTCTTCATAGAAGGGGTATGCACCCTGGCTTGGGCTGTAGCTGAGAGATCCGCCTGCGGTGGTTGCGCCGGCGAGGTTCACCGTAACCGAGCTGAGTGGTTCCACGTCGCCAACAGTGATGACGACGGTTACGTTGCTGCCGTCGCGGGTGGCGGTTGAGGCAAGTGCGTTACCGGCACTGTCAGTGGCGGTAATGGTGGCCTCATCCGTTGCACTGGTTACGCCGTCAGCAATGACGACGGTTACCTCTTTGTAACCGGTGAAACTGCTTGAGGTCACAAGAGGAGCGAGATTAAGGGTGGTGACAAGTGAACCGTCGGCATAGAGCTTAACGCTTGTGGTGGCTGCAGTAACCGGGTTATCCAGGGTCAGGTTGGCTACCACTCCGGTGCCACCCTGGGTGGCTTCAGTTGAAGCCGTCGCAAATGCGATCTCAGCGAGGCCAGTGCGGGGGCCGCCATGGTTGGAAGTGATGTGAAGGCCGATATACTTGGCACCCGCAGCACCTGAAACATCGAAGCTCTGGCCAGCATCACCGACCTGGGTTCCCTGGGCCAAAGTGTTACCAGTGCTCAGTTGTGTCCATCCACCGCTAGCAAAGCTGTAGGGCGTCACAGCACCGCTCGCTGCCGGAGGGGTGAGCGTCGGGTTGTCGGAGAAGTAGATATCAAAACCATTTACCCCGCGGTTGAGGGCGTTGCCCTCTGCCACATTCCACAGATACATCTGATCGAGATCTGCTGTCGAGCCGTCAAGTTCGATGACTACCCAGGTGTTGTCACCTGTGTTATCGCTCGAGAACCCTTGCCAGTCATCGGCCCAAGCCGTGCTGCTGACAGTCCAGGTTGAAGGATCGTTCGCATCCCCCTTAGTCATTCCACTACCATCGATCGCCCTCAGCGTGGAGCCGTTTCCATTAAGGCTGTCGCCCTGGTGGAATGCGGTGATCCCGATAGAATTGATAACAGCAGCACCGGATGAGATGTGATCGACGCGCCATTCGGTTGCTGCCGGGTCGTTACCCAGCTTGAAGGCGTCGGTGTTGAGGATAACGTTTGTGCCGTCAAGGACCAAGGTTCCGCTGCCTCCGCTGCTGAAGGTACCGAAATCGCTGACGCTGAAGTTGTCAAAGACGGCGGTGTTGCCGCCGGAACCGCGCGCGTTGTTGTTGCTGTGTGCCTGGTGGGCAAGGCCAACATGGACATCGCCGTTCATGTTGTTGCCAGCATTGTCCAAACGCTCCTTCGGGGCACTCCATGCGCCCGGTGACCCGTTATCGTCCGAAGCCCAGGTACCATACCATTTGCCATCGACGCGATGTATTGCCAGCCAGATGGGTGTGTTGCGCACACTACCATTGGCGTTGTTTTGCGCGCCGTTGGTAAACTGACCATTGTTGCCAGGACCGCGATCGGTACCCTGGCCGGCATTCTTGCGTCCCTGTAAAACCGTATGCCCGGCACCACCGGTATTGGTCTTGCGGATGTGGGCAACATTCGGAGAATTTGCGTCAAGGGTGTCACGGGCCATGACCCCGGTGCGTCCCCATTGGCCTGCAAGCTGTTCAAGGGGGTCGGCGGCAATGGTGACAGAGCGCACAACCGCAGAGAAGTTTGAGCCGGCAGCACGGGTGACGTCGGCATCATAAATAAAGCTGCCGTGGTCACTGTTGCCCCAGATGTCGCTTCCGGTTGCGGTGATGACGTATGTATTAGTTGCTGCACCACTGAAGTCGGCACCACGGGAGTTGCCCGCCGGGTTGGGTATGGGTCCTTGAGCGCCGTTGCCGTATTCGACAAGGGTGTCAAGCGTTTCAGCTGATGCACTGCTCAAGCTGATGAGGAAGGCGATCGCGCAGGAAACAAGGGTCGCGAAAACGATACGGATATTGTGGGATTTCATGGTTTTTATAGAATTGTCTTTCAGTTAACTCGTAATGCCCGAGGGGCGGATTGACGTTTTATTAACGTTACATTAACGCACTTTCAAGAGTTTTGTTAATCATAAAGTGGAAATTAATTAATTTTAATTCTTGCGGATGAGAAAAGTGGACTGGGAAGGTCAAATCAGGGATTTCGTATTGGCCGTTTCTTCGCTGTTTTAAGCAAACACCAGCGTCTACAATGCCCGGCATGAAACTGCGTTTACTGTGGTTGCTCATCCCCGCCTGTCCCTGCCTTGGCCTCGCTGACAAGCCGGGAGAAGGAAATCCCGCCGGCAGGCCCCCGTCCAGCCAAGCCGGCAACCCGCCCAATGTCCTGTTTATCGCCATTGATGACCTCAATGACTGGGTGGGCTGCCTGCAGGGACATCCGCAGGTGAACACGCCGAATATCGACCGGCTCGCAGAAGGCGGCGTGCTCTTTGCCAATGCCCATTGCCAGGCCCCCATCTGTAATCCCTCGCGCGTGAGCTTGTTGACCGGCGTCCTGCCATCGACCTCCGGCGTTTATGACCTCAACCAGCCCCACCACCTTGCCCCGGTCCTGGAAAAAGCGGTGACCTTGCCCGCCCACTTCAAGGCCAATGGATACCAGGCCCTGGGCCGCGGAAAGATCTATCATGGAGCCTACAATTACCCGAAGGACTGGCATGATTTCAAGGCGGCAGGCGACGCGCGCAACAAGCAGTTCCGGATCAAGCCGGTCTCGAGCGTGCCCGGGATCAAGGTTCGTGATTTCGGGCCAATTGACCTGCCGGAGGAACAATTCGGCGACCTCATGAATTCACGCTGGGCTGCCAGGCAATTACAGAAAGATTTCAGGAAACCTTTCTTTCTGGCTGTCGGCATCCGGCTGCCGCACGTTCCCCTTTACGCCCCCGGGCGGTTCTTTGCACGACACCCGGAGGCAAAGGTGCTTCTTCCGGAGGTGCGCACTGACGACCTCGGGGACCTGCCGCCGGCCGGCCTGGAAATCACCCGCTACATGCATGGTACCCCGCTCAACCACCGCTCAATCACCGCATCGGGCAACTGGAAGAACGCGGTCAGGGCATATCTGGCCTGCACGGAGTTTGTCGACCACTGCGTGGGGGTAATCCTCAAGGCACTGGGTGAAAGCAAGTATGCAAAAAACACCATCATTGTTTTGTGGAGCGATCACGGCTGGCACCTGGGCGAGAAGGAACACTGGGCCAAGCGCTCACTCTGGGAGGAATCCACCCGCGTGCCGCTGATCTTCTCCGGGCCCGGGATCAGCAAGGGTATCAGCCGGCGCGCAGTGGGATTGATCGACCTCTACCCGACCTTGAGCGAATTGTGCAGCCTGCCCAGCCCGCCCCAGGAGCTGGAAGGCAACTCGCTGGTGCCGCTGCTGAAAAATCCCATGCAAGAATGGCCCCACGCGGTGCTCACGACCTTTCACCGCAACGACCACGGCCTGCGCACAGAACGCTGGCGCTACATCCGCTACGCCAGCGGTGAGGAGGAACTCTACGACCACCTCAGCGATCCAAACGAATGGACCAACCTCGCCAAGAAACCGGAACACCGGGAAATCATTGCCGCCCTGAGGAGAAAACTTCCCGGGAAGAATGCCCCGGATGCACCAACACGCTGAAGCGGAACCGGAGTGGCAATGTCCATGAAATTCCCCGCAGCCCGGTATAAGGAGCGAAAGTTGATGCAGCCGGAAACCGGGGGATCATATAAAGTGATCAACAAATCCCCAACGATACCCTGATCCCGTTTACCAAAACCAACTTGCCCGGCCAAGTACAGATATCCAGACACGCGCGGGGGCTCAATCAAGTGTCACGGCATACCTTGCACCGCAAGTTCAAGCCGGTTCCGGGTGCTGCATGGCAAGCCCTGACCCGCTGGCTTTTTCGTATAACCGCGGGAATAACCACTGTTGCGGCAATCCTCATCACAACAGCATGCAAACCTGAAAAACAGACGGCACCCGGTGCTGCCGGGAATGCCGGGGACATACCACTGCTGCCGGCTGCATCAGGAGGGCAAAGAAAAATCCTCGCAACGCTTGAGGAAATGGGCAAGGGAACAAACCGCGAGGATTCATTCTTCGGTGCGGGAAAAATCCCGGAATTGCGGGCAAGCCTGGAGAGAATACCACCCGATGAGGTATCACAATTAAAACCCCGTATCCTCTACGCACTCGGGCGGGAGGAGCTGCGCATGAACAACCTTGAGGAGGGAATTGCCCACCTCAAGGAGGCACTCAAGCTGGCCCCGGAAGTCACCTTCCAAAGCAGCACCCTGCGCGATGTCTGGATCAACCGTGTTCGATTCAATATCGGTGTCGGGTATCTGCGCCTCGGGGAGACGGAAAACTGCTGTCAGCGCTACACCGCCGAGAGTTGCATCGTGC
>JAYGGE010000125.1:0-8552 GCA_046581505.1 Verrucomicrobiales bacterium
GGCATCCGTGTCATTCCATAGCCTTTTCCCGCTGCCAAGTTCAAAGCAACACAGGCCGTTGTTGCTATCCAGCAGGTAGACCAACCCGTCGCGGTAAAGGGGCTGGGCCATCAGGCCGCGGATCTTTTCCTCTTCCTGCCACAGCAGCGTGGCCTCCGTGGGATTTTTTCCCAGCTTGATTGCCCTTGAGCCGTGCCAGTAGCCGCAGACGAGGACGGTTTCATCGTGGCAGATCGGCATGGCGATGGAGACTCCATACTTGACCTTGTAGGGAACCGACCACAGCACTTTGCCGGTGTCCGGTGACATGCCGCGGATGTGTTCCGGTGTCCAGGCGAGCATCAGGTCATTCTCCCTGTGCCTGGTAAAGACCGGGGTGGCGTAGCCGGCCGGGTCATCGGACCCCCGCCAGTGCTCTTTGCCGTTGTCTTTGTCGAAAGCCACATAACCGCCGTCTGCCGTGCCGATCTGGTAGATGACCGTGTGCTTCCAGATGACCGGTGAGGCGGCAAAGCCCCAGGTCGGGCGGTGGGCCCCGAGTTTGCGCACGGTATCCTTTGACCAGATAACTTTCCCGCTTCCGGCATCCAGGCAGTGGATGTGGCCTACCGATCCCAGGGAGTATACCTTCTGGTCATGGATGGTAACCGATGCCCGCGGGCCACTTTCGTAACTCAAACTTTCATAGCTGGCGGCATAACTGTGTTTCCAGATGATTTTTCCTGTCTTGGCTTCAAGGCAGAGGATGCGCTCGAGATCCTTTTTCTCCGGCCGGTCCATCGTGTAAACCTTCCCGTCACTTACGGTAACCCCACTGTATCCGCCGCTGATTTGCTGTTTCCACAAACGCACTGGATTCTCTATTTCCAGCGCCAGTCCCGGGCATTGCCAGGTGCCATCTGCCGAAGGGCCACGCCATTGCGGCCACTGTGCGGGGCAGGGGCAAAGTGCTCCCCATGACAGCAGGAGGATCAAGGGCAGCACGTTTTGCATTAGGGCATACCCTAGCCCGGGTTGTCCGGGAGAAGAAAGGTTTCTCTTAGCCCGCGCGTTTGCCCTTGCCGCGATCATTGCGGCTACCGCCACGGTTTCTGGCTGTCGGGTCATAATCGGGATTCGCGCCCCCCGGCAGGAGGGCGCCGGTGCGCACCTGCCATGCCTTGAGATCCTTCAACAACACCGCGGCGATCTTGGGATTTGCGCTGGCGATATTCCTGCTTTCTCCCGGATCCTGTGACAGGTCAAAAAGCTCAACCCGTTCATTCTCGAACCACTGGATGAGTTTGTGATTGCCGCGGCGGATTGCGCTCGAGGGGCTTCCCCGGCCGATGTAGCAGGGAAAGTGCCAGAACAGGTCACGTGCCGGGAGGTCAGTCCCCCTGAGCAGTGGCATCAGGCTCTGGCCATCCAGCGGCTGGCCGGATGGCGGGGAACACTTTGTAATCTCAAGGATGGTGGGAAAAAAATCCGTGCTGGTGATCGGCATGGCGGACTGCCGCCCCGGGTTTTTTATTGTGCTCCCCCAGATGAAGGACGGCACACGCAAGCCGCCATCATAGAGGGATCCTTTCGAGCCGTTAAGCGGTGTAACGTTTTCCGGGCTGCCGCCGTTGTCGGAGGTGAAGATCAAGAGCGTGTTATCGGTGATGCCGATTGAGCTGAGTTGATCCATTAACCTGCCGATATTGAGATCAAGCGCCTCAATGGTGGCCGCGTATTCTGGAGACAAGTGATTTCCATTGGGCCTGTGCTGGTACCTCTTCAGTAACCCGGGTTTAGGATCATAGGGATGGTGGGTGGCATGTGGGGCGAAGTAGATGAAGAACGGCCGCTCGCCGTTGTTATTGTTGATGAATTTAATAATTTCATCGGTGAAGGCATCAGTTAAATAACGATCACCATCTCGATAGGCGTCTTTCTCGAAACCGAGTGTTTTTGTCGAGACATAGCGGTCAAAGCCCTGCCCGGAGGGCGTTTGCGGCCCGTCCCGTCCGCGGCCGAGGTTCCACATTCCGAACATTGCGGTGGAGTAGCCGGCCGGCTTGAGGGCTTCGGCGATGGTTGTTACCTCCGTCGACATTGAGGCATTGCTCGGTGCGGCAAGAATCCTGTGGTGTGGCTGGCCGGGTGAATGACGATCATCAACAACGGTGTAGACACCGTGGCGTGGTGTATATTGACCCGAGAGCAGGCATGCGCGCGTAGGGGCACAATTCGGTGCGCTGGCGTAAGCTTGTGTGAAGACAATCCCTTCCCGGGCAAGTCGATCACAGTTTGGAGTCCGGACATAACTGTTACCGGCGAATCCCATGTCCTTCCATCCCATGTCGTCGACCAGGATGAGGATGATGTTGGGTTTGCTGGTGGAATCAACATCAGCGCGAGGTCGCGGTGGTGGCCGTTCGCCTGCGCGGGGAGGAGGCGGTGGTCGCTCCCCGCGATTCCCTTCCCTCCTGCGTTCGCCGCCCCCGGCCGGCCGGTTAAATTCCTCGCCCTCGATTTTACCGTCTTTGTTGGTGTCCGCTTTGCTGAGCATCCGCCGCACCGTGGCGGCCAGTTCCTGTGCGCTCACTCCACCGGAGGCGTCGCTGTCCAGTTCCTCGAAATGCTGGCGCACGAAGCCGCCCATGGGGCTGCGGACATTGGCGCCCCTGGTCTCGCCCTCGGTGATTTTCCCGTCACCGTTACCGTCATAGCCCGTGAAGACTTTTTTCGCCTCACTCAATATCTCGGCAAGTGTCACAGCTTCATCGCCATTGGTATCCAGTTCGTCCCTGTGTGCGGAGATCCACGGTTGTCGCGGAATATTTTCATTACCGCGCCCTTGCCCGGGGCGGCGGTTGTTTCCTCCAGGCGGTGGCCTGCGAGTGTCACCACCGCGTCCCGGTGGCCGTGGCCTGTCGCTTCCATCACGGCGTTGCCTGCGATAGGTTTCAGTGGTCGAATCTCCACCGGGGTCAACGAATTCAATGTTTACCGCACCGTCATCTGCCACTTCATAATGAATGGCATGGGTCTTTCCCTTTAACTCGTAGTGAAGATGGTGGTGGTTTCCCTCTGACTTGAAGCCGGTAATTTCAGCCCCGCGAAGCGGCGGCAGCGCGGGGCGCACCGGTTGTCCGCGCGGCTGAGGATCGACCTGGCCGCCACGTTCACTGACTTCGCCGTGAAAGCCGCCGTTGAGGTAGGGGTAGGTCCTGGTGGCATGGTAGTGATAGTTGCCATCCTTGTCATGATGACCGTTGAAGTGGTCGAGCTCCTTCACCCTGGAGCCATCTGCTTCGTCGTAGCCGTAGATCGGGTAACCATCGAGCGCGTAGGCGAGCGGCTTGTCCTTGCCGAGCGTCTCCTGCAGGTGGACCGGCGCGATGTGGTAGTGGTAGTCGTCTGCACGACCACAGTGCCCGCCCCACTGGTCGAGTTCCCCGGCGAGGAAGGTATCGGTGCGGCCATCGTTCTTGATCGGGTTGAAAATCGGCACACCGTTGGCAGCGAGGGCGATGGCGCCACGGAAGAAATTGCTCTTCGCCGACATTGGCTCCTCAGCCGGGACGGCTCGCAGTGGGATCTGCCATGCGTTGTCTCCGGTGTAGGGCTGGGGCAGGGGCAACTGCTGCTGCCATGCCCTGATCCCCACCATCATCGGGTGACCAGGAAGACCGTTGGACTCCACGTAAAGGTTTTGCCTGTCCCAGCGCAGTTTTACCGTGTCGGCAAATTTCATGAAGGGTTTTGCGCTCAGCGGGGCATTTCCTGCAGGGTTTTCCGGGCGGATGCGGGCTGGTGTCCCGGCATCTTTGCCTGTTCGCCCCGGGACTGTTAAGCCTGCTGCTTTCCGGAGATCAGCGGGGTTGGCGTAGGGTGGCTTCGACATGTCCCATGATTTCGTCTTCCCGTCCGGTGGCGCATTGACCCGGTGGCGGAAGATCACGGTATTATCGAGTTTCAGGTCGCCGCTCCAGATGAATTTGGCACCGTCAAAGTCGTGCTCGAAGAACGGTTTTTTCGGTCCAACATCCTCCTGGGTGAATTCACTGGCATCCTCCCACGCGGAGTCGTCGAAATCGACCGCATGCCAGTTCTTAGGAATCGGGATTGATTGCGTGCGCGGTTTCCCGGTGTCGCCGCCGATTGGTCCCCAGAAGAACTTCTTCGCCTTCCACCTGGCACTGGTCACCGTGCCGTCGCCGAGTTTGAGGATGAAGCCGCCGTCGCCAACCTGGGTGTTGTTGTATTCCAACCCGGTCTCGGGGTCGGCGTTGTCCCTGGCCATCACCGCGATGCTCATCGGGTATTTTGGCAGGATGTCGACTGAGACCACGTTGTGCGGGATGAACTTGATCGAGTCGGTCGCTACCAGCTCGCCGTTGATGTAGAGGACGAACCAGTTGTCGGCGTAGACGTTGGCCTTGATGGTATCTTCGATGCGCGGCTTGGCGATCTTCGGGCCGCGGCCTCCGCGTTTCTGTGCCGATGCAGGCGTTAACACCGCTGTCGCAATAAGAGGGATAAGGATCAGTGCTTTCATGGTTGGTCTTTCCTAGAGCGTTTCTCCTTTTTTTCGCCGCCCTTGCCCTTGCCCTTGCCCTTGCCTTCCTTGCGCGGAGTGGGTGGTTTATTGGGGTCATAATCCGGGTTCGGGATCGGCATTTTGGCACCGACCTCCGCGAGGTAGATCTCCAGGCGTCTGTTCAGTGCCACGGTTTGTTTTGGTTCCTTCTTGGAAAGATCGGCATTCTCGGGGAGATCCTTCGACAGGTCAAAGAGCTTGAGTGTCCCGGTCTCGTAGAATTTGAGCAACTTCATGTCTCCAAGGATCAGCGCCGAGTGCGGGCCATCTATTCCCTGGTAGTGCGGGAAGTGGAAGACGAGTTCCTCACGCGGTCGTTTCACCGGATGATTGTCCCCGCGCAGGAGTGAAACGATGCTGCCACCCTCGACATCTTTTGGAAGCGGAGCCTTGACGCCAGCGAGCTGGCAGAAGGTCGGCAGAAGATCCTGGCCGACGACGCGCTGGTCACAAAAACCGCCCGCCTTGATCCCCGGGCCACGGATGATCAGGGGAACGCGGATACCGCCCTCCCGGACTGATCCCTTGCCGCCGCTGAGTCCGCCGCGCTTGCCACCGCCACCGCCATTGTCGGACATGTAGATCACATAGGTATTGTCGGCGATGCCGAGCTTGTCGATCGCCGCCAACACGCGCCCGACACCTTCATCTAGGTCCTCCGCGATCGCGGTTCTCCCGATCTGCTTCTCGTTGCTGCCCCGAATTCGTGAGCGCACACCGGCGAGCGTTTTCGCCCGGGCGTTTTCCGGATAGTGGAGTGCGTGGAACGACATCTGGATGAAGAAGGGCTTGCGTGCTTTATGATTTTTTTCCATGAACACGCCCGCCCGCCTGGCCATGCCGAAGATGTCGACCGGGTTAGGGTCCTTGAAAGGTGCCGCATCTCCGTTCCCTGTGTCACCGTCACTCTCGTCGTAGCCGTGTGCCTCCGGGCCGCCACCACTGATATGCCATTTGCCGTAGTGGGCGGTGGCGTAGCCCGCTGTCTTGAGCAACTCGGCGACCGTGACCTCGTCACGGGAAATCGAGCGGATATTGCGCGGCGGAATCAACTTGTAGCCATCTGCTGCGGTCATCACCGGGGCAGCTTTGGTCCAGCCGAGCTGCGCGGGGCTCTTACCGGTCTGCAGGGCAATCCGCGTCGGCGAACAGACCGGAGCCGGTGCATAGGCGGCACTGAACCGCAGCCCTGAGGCGGCGAGCTTTTCCAAGTACGGTGTCCTGACAACAGAACTCTTGGAGCCTGCAAATTGCGGGTGCATCGCCACCGACAGCCCGTTCCACGACTGGTCGTCGGAGAGCATGAAGACGATGTTCGGCTTGGCGAAGGCGCCAGCCGAACTTGCCAGCGTAGCTGCGACAAAGAGAAGGACGGGTTTTATTTTCATTTCAAAGGATATTCGCGGGCTTCCTGCCCTGTTCAGAACGAACAGGGGCTGGGGTGTCATCACTAGTTAGGACTCTCCTCGATCACTCCGCGATCAGGTTCGTGATGCGCGGTGTGGGAGAAAAAGTCAGAGCCGAGATTGCGCTCCTCGAGCAGTTCGATGCGCACCGCGGACGGCCCGCCTTTCTGCTGCGGGAGGCCAGCTAGATCAAGCCGGTGCAGCGTTCCGGACTCGGGGTCGAACCAGGCTTCGATCTCGCGCGGACCGCGCACCTGTTTGGATTTCTTGATCGCACGCAGGCCGTGCAGATCATCCTCCGGATCGAGGATTGTCAGTTCATAGTCACTGCGCAGCCCTTCGAGCTGGCCGCGTAGATTGATGAAGGTCGCGTCCTGTTGCTCTCCGGGAAGGTTGCCACGGAAGCGCGTGGGGTCTCGGCTGATCCGGGCAGGACCGCGGCCGGTCATGCTCCAGCTGTGTTGCCCGTCGAAGCCAGTGAGGCGCTTTTGACCTCGGTCGTCGAGATCTTGGATGAGGACGTATTGGTCAGAACCACGCAGGTACAGCGTAGCACCGTCGATCCTGAGCTGGTGCCCGCCACCGATTTCCCGGACGGCATTGCCCTTCATAACCTGGATCTCGTAGCTGCGGTCGCCGGCATCGCTCGCCGCGTCGATGATCTGCTGCAGTGCTGCGGAAGCACTGAGCGGGCGCGTTAACAAGAGCCCCAAGAACACAGCAAGAACCGCGGCGGCGGCACTGGCAGCGGCTCCGAGCCAGAATCGCCGGGCGCGGACGACCTTGGTCTCTGGAGTCAGGGCGAAGTCCTTCCGTGCCTCGCGCGCTCCTGGTTCCTGTTCGCCAAGCAAACGCAGTGACCCGTGCAATTGCGCATCACGCCAGAACTGACGCCGCGCCTCTGGATCGGAAAGCAGGGTGTTCTGCAGCTCGTTCTTCTCGTCCGGCGAGAGTTCGCCGTCGAGATAGCGGTTGAGCAGGTAGTCGAATCGTGTCGGGTCCATCGGTCGATCAGCTCGTCTGCTTTCTGAGTTTTCGGTCCACGCACTCCCTCAGCGCCTTTCGGGCGCGTGCCAGCGCCACGTTCACCGCGTTCACTGTCCAGCCCATTTTCTCTGCGATCTCAGGTGGCCGCTGCGAGTGCTCGTATCGCAAGTCGATCACCCGCGTGGCCTGCGGAGCCAATCCATCTTTGCATTCCTCCAAGGCGCGCAATCCCTCATCCGACTGCAGTTCCTCCATCTCGGTCGCGCAGAGTGCCTCGATCACCTCCGCATCGAGCAGCACCTCTTTAGATCCAGGCCTACGTGCTGCCTCCAATACTTTGAAGCGGGCGATGGAAAATGCCCAAGAACGGAAATTCGTCCCCTCGACGAAGTCATCCGCCTTCGCGGTGACGGTGAGAAATGTCTCCTGCACCACATCATCGACAAGGCTGAAGTCCGGCATCAGCGCGATCACGAATCCGCGCACCGCCACCATGTTCTGAACGAACAGGCGCTGCACGAGAGAGATTTGATCAGGGCTGGTCATGAGAACTATGCGTCTGGGACGCCGAAACTTAGCAAAGATAATCGAACAAAGGATCGGCGGCATTGCTCTCCGAATCCCTTGTTCCAGATTGCAACCGAATACGTTGCCCCGGACACCCCACAAATCTACCAAACATCAGCATCGGATCCAAGAATTGCGCATGAAGGCGTGTTGAGACCGCCCAAATGTCTTTGGTCGGGGGTGGCAGGAATTTTCCGCTGTAAACTTCTAGCAGTGGCACTGTATTTTTTCAGGGGGAATGAACCCCCACTGCTTATATTTTCAATATCGCTTGTCGCCAGAACCTTCCTGCTTTCTCCCGTCCCGCTTGTTCAAGGAATGAAACTCAAGGGGAGAGTTGCTTCCTGGTGGTGGGAGGGATTTTGTGCCCGGGCGGAGTGCCATTTGGATAGTCCCAGCGCAGCGGGCAATCCTTTACCGTGACTTCATCTTTGGTATATCGTATTTTTGTCCATTGACCGGCAATAGGGAGGCGAACCTCCATCCATTCCCAGGCTTGGGGCAGAGCGGGGAAATAAATCCATGAAACAAAGCACATAGGGGCAAGGCTTCTAAAAATGTGTAGATTTTCTGTCAAAATTTGGGAAGTTTACAGGGCAGATTCGACTGCAATTCCCCAATCCAATCTGGCCTTCAACAATGAAAATCAGGCTTCTATCGGCGGCGTTCACCACCTGCTTGATCTCTCTTCCCGACACATCTGCGAGCCTGTTTGACGATGTGCCAGGGCTCTCGACCGCTGCCCGATCAGCACTGGTCGCCCACTATGATGGCCGCACCGGGGTCGCGACTGCCGGCAACGTCGTCGAATCCTGGATCCCGGTGGACGGCGACGGCTGGCTGCTTCCGGGCATGGTTGTCTCGTCCACGCAGCGCGGCAACGGTGCCGCCAACCTCATTACCTACGACGGCAGCGACCGCTTGATTTTCAACGATACCAGCGTGGCTGCCGACGGCCGTTATCTCTCGGGAATTCTGGCCAATGCCGGCACCAGCGACTTCACCATCTTCTGGCTCGGCCA
>JAYGGE010000195.1:0-9467 GCA_046581505.1 Verrucomicrobiales bacterium
TGATGCGTGGACACCGGCTACCGCAGAGACGAGGGACTCGATGCTGGCATCATCCAGCGCCATGCCGTCAGGCTGCGTGAGGATGCCTGAGCCGAACTTGATGACGACAATGTCAGGGGATTTGTCCATGGTTGAAGGGGCGCTCAATATTTGCCTGCTATTCCGTGCTGTAAAGCACACACATCGAATGATTAGCGGGGACGGTTACGAACGCTTGCGCGTAAAAGGCAGGACTGTTACCGTGAAAGCTTACACCAAGGCACCCATAGTATAATGGATAGTACGGCGGTTTCCGGAACCGTAGGTGTAGGTTCGATTCCTACTGGGTGTATCTATACAGCCCGATAAGCTTGCATTATTGAGGTTGTTTCCCGGGAAAAATCAACGCTGGACTTCCCTAATCTCGATAAGCTCCTTCATTACGTGGTCAAGTTGACCATCCCATTTCTCAGTGCCGAAGGCATCATGAAGCTCAAGGTAAAGGGTATAAAGCCTCGCGTAAATCTCCTGATTCTCCGGTAGCGGGTGATAGGAACTTTCCCGCACCTTTGCGCATTTATCCTGTGCTTCGCTTAATGTCACTTTCCCGCTGGATGCGGCACCAAAGAGCGCGGCGCCTAGGGCACAGGTTTGATCGCTGGCAGCAACCTTGAGCGGCAGTCCCAGTATATCGGCATATATCTGCATCAGGGTGGCATTCTTTACCGCAAGTCCGCCGGTGGTGATTACCTCCTCTATGCGCACCCCGTATTCCTCCATGCGGCGAATGATGGTCAGGGCACCGAATGCGGTTGCCTCAATGTAGGCGCGGTAGATCTCGTGTGCTTGCGTGTGCAGGGTCTGCCCGAGCAGCAGGCCGGAAAGTCTCGAATCAACAAGGATTGTGCGGTTGCCGTTGTTCCAGTCAAGGGCAAGAAGACCGCATGAGCCGGGTTTTTCCTGAGCTATCGCCTTTTCCATCGCGGAGAATTTCTCCTCCGGAGATGACCCATAACTCTCAGGAACGAGATGGTTGACAAACCAGAGGAAAATATCACCCACTGCACTCTGTCCGGCCTCAATGCCGAAGTGCCCCGGCAGAACCGAGCCGTTAACGATGCCGCAAAGTCCGGGAATATCGGCAAGTTCCCGGGCGACCGGGCTCACCGTGATGTCACATGTGCTGGTGCCGAGGATCTTAGTGAGGGTGCCTTCCTTTACCCCGCATGCCACTGCACCCATGTGGCAATCGAATGCGCCGACGGAAATTGCCGTGCCTTCGATTAACCCCGTCCTCTGCGCCCATTCCCCGCAGAGTTCCCCGGCTTTCTCACCGGCGCTCACTGCGGTGTTAAACAAGCGCTCGCGCAATGGTGCGAGTGCCGGGTCAAGTGCCTCAAGGAATTCCTTGTCAGGCAACCCTCCCCAGCTTTCTGAATACATCGCCTTGTGGCCGGCGGCACAAATCCCGCGCTTCAGAGTTGCAGGGTCAGTGTTGCCGGCAAGCACGGCGGGAATGTAATCGCAATGCTCGATGAAACTGTGCGCGGCATCAAATACATCAGGCGCAGTGCGCTTAAGGTGCAGGATTTTTGCCCACCACCATTCCGAGGAATAGATACCGCCACACTTTGCCAGATATTGAGGGCGCATTTGAGCCGCCTTTTCAGTGATCTCCTTTGCCTCTGCATGCGCTGTATGGTCTTTCCACAGCCACACCATCGCGGCGAGGTTGTCACTGAATTCAGGCTTGAGTCCCAGGGGTGTTCCGGATTCATCGACAGGGATTGGAGTACTGCCGGTGGTGTCCACACCAATCCCGATGACCTGTGAGGGACAAAAATCAGGTCGCGCAGCAACGGCTTCTGCAATGGCTCCCCGGATGATGATCTCGAGCCCATCAAGGTAATCCCGAGGATTCTGCCGGGCGATGTTGGGATCCTTTGGATCGGCCAGGATGCCCAGTTCCCCGGAAGGATAATCATACACAGTGCTGCCCAACTCCGTGCCGTCGGAAAGGTCAACAAGAAGGGAGCGACAGGAGTTGGTCCCGTAATCAAGCCCGATTGCGTATTGCGACATGATTCTTGTAAAGCGCAGGGGGAATTGCCGGACTAGAGACTGATTATCCCTGATGATGAGTCAGGGCAGTATAAGCTGCAGTTGCTTTCACGTTGACCTACACCATGGGCACGAGATTTTCCTGGCACCATTTGCCATTCTGCAGGGTCACCCCGTCCGGATCCTTGATTGCTTTCTCGCATTCGTCCTCACAGATAATCCAGCCCTCATAATTGCGCAGCGTCAGCCACTCGGTGATCCTGTGGAAATCCAGTTTGCCGCTGCCCATCTGCGACCACGGCTCCGGACCATTGCCTGAGAAATCCTTGTAATGGATGTGGTTGACCAGGTGTGCCCACTTGGTCATGGTATCAATCACATCCATGCCGCCGCGGGCAATGTGGCCGACATCCGGGGTCCAGCCGGTCGCCGATGGCTCCAGGCTGTTGAGGACGACATCATAATCGTCCTGCGTGCGCACAATTGATGGCGGGGGACTGTTGGGATGAAAGGAACACTGAAGTCCCGCTTCAGCGGCCCTGCGGGAAACTCTATTGACGTTGTTTACCAGGTTTAACCGCCTCTGCTCCAACTCATGACGCCCGTCGGGAAGTGGAACCGTGCCGAGAGCGGCATCAGGAAAGTGCTTCAGGGCCTCGATGGTCCAGTCTGCGCAGATACGCTCGGATTCGGTTTCCTCTAGGCCATCCCATTTACAGATCAAGGCAAGTGCGGCAAGTTCAATGCCTGCCTCATCAAGCGCGTCCTTAAGCTTGGCGGGATCCTTACAGTCACCCATCCAGTAGGTGTCATAGGGCTCAAGAACCATCGGTTCAATACCGGTGAATCCGGACTGGGCGATGATTTTCGCCATGTGTGGAAGTTGATTGTCATTACCTTCGCCATAGCCGTCCATGAACCAGGTGTAGACTTCGGAACCAAATTTAATAGCCATATCGTTTTATTTGCGTTGTTTCGTTATTAAGTAATATAACCTGCTGATTTTAATGTGACTGGAGCCATTCCATGACACGTGGGTTAAAATCATCCAGTTTCTCCCAGTGAAACGCGTGACCCGCTCCATCATAAAGGTGCAGGTCTGCCTGAGGAATCGCCGCAGCCGTCTCCTCGCCCATCCACCGCGGAGTAAATATGTCATCCTCTCCACCAATAACCAGGCATGGGCACTTAATGTCCCCGAGTTGATCGTAGACATCGTGATCGATGCAGGCAACCGCCTGGGCTTCCATGGCATGGACAGGTTGCGGAGCGGCGCCATTGGTCGCCTCAAGTTGACCATCGGCAATCCCCTGGTAGCCGTCATCATTATCCCAGAAGGGCTTGGTGAAGATAAGCAACTGCACGTATTTCATGAACTCCTCAGGCCTTAACCTCGCCTTGCAGTCCTGCAGGTGCTCAAAGACCCCCTTTGCATAGCGGTCACAACGCGCCCAGGTGCACATCAATACGGCGCTTTGCACCTTGTCCGGATGGCGCAGGGCCAATTGCTGGGCAATGATTGAGCCCATCGAGCATCCCACCACCCGCGCTTTTTCAATTCCCAGTTCGTCCAGGAGCCCGGCATAATCATCGGCCATCATTTCACTTGAGTAGGGGCCTTCCGGCTTGTCACTTTGGCCAACTCCACGGTTGTCGCCAAGAATACAGCGGAAGTTTTCCTGCCAGGCCTCAGCATGCGCCTCCCATACTGCTCCCGGGGCGGTGATTCCCATGATCAGCAGCAGGGGATCCCCTGAGCCCTGCTCGTCGTAAAACATCTTAATTCCGTTGGTTTCCAGATATGGCATGCCTTCTTTTTCTCTCGGGTTTGATGACTCTTTGATTAGATGCCATCCGGTTTACCGGATCATTCCACTGAAGCCAAGTTTTTCTTTGTCCTCAAGCCAGTTTAAGTAAACCTGTAGCAATGACTGATGATCCTCATTTCCGCGGCCACTGGGAGCATTTCTTCACAGAGGGGAAAACCGTGATCCTTCCCATTGATCACGGTGCTGTTATCCCTGTGCCAGGGCTTGAGGACCCGGCAGCCCTCATCGAGGAGTTGAACCCCCATGTTGACGGCTATGTCGTCAACTATGGTCTGGGACGTTCCTGCAGCGATGTTCTCAACGGTAAAGGGGTGTGCTTCCGCACTGATATCTACAAGCCCGTGCATGGTGACAACCCCGATAATGGCAGCTACCGGGCCTTTTCGGTGGAGGACGGGCTGCAAATCGGGGCAAATGCAGTGATGAACATGTGCTACCCGCATCACCCGCAGGAGGACCGAATCTTTCGTGAATGCACCAGCCTTGTGAGCGAGTGCATGGAGGCGGGATTGCCGGTGATTCTTGAGTCACTGCCATACGGCATCGGTTACCCCGAGCAATACACTGTTGAGAATATATCCTTTGCCTCGCGTTTTGCCGCCGAGATTGGAGCTGACGTGGTCAAGACCGCCTACCCAACAGGTGGCAGCGTTGATGAGTTCAAGGCAATCATCGATGCATGCATGGTTCCGGTGGTGGTGCTTGGCGGGGCTGCGATGGGCGATGACCGCATGCTCTTCGAAATGGTCCGCAAGGCCATGGATGCCGGGGCTAGTGGAGTTGCCGTCGGTCGCAATGTCTGGCAACACGCCTCGCCGGCCAGTGTGGCCCGCAGCTTAAAGGCAATTGTCCACGAGGATGCCTCCGTTGACAGCACTCTCAAGCTGATGAGCGACGCGATCTAGCGGGATTATTCCATTCCCGGAAACCCTGGATTACTTTTTAAGGGAAATAGACTCAATGACTACGGGCTCGAGCGGAGCGTCGTCCATGGGAGCTAATCCTCCCGTGGTCTGCATCTTCATGGTGCCGGTCTTTACCGCCCGGATCTTGTCCACTGTGTCCATGCCGGCTATTACCTTTCCAAAGACGGCGTAGCCGTCCGGACTAAAGCCACCCGGGTCGAGGTTCTTGTTGTCGAACACATTAATGAAGAACTGGGCAGTGGCGCTATCAGGACTATTCGTGCGGGCCATGGAGATGGTGCCGCGCATGTTTGAAAGACCTGAGGTTTTCGCCTCGTTCTTGATTGGCTCCTTGCTTTTTTTCTGCGCCGGCACATCACCCTTGGCAAAGCAACCGCCCTGGATCATGAAGTCCTTTATTACGCGGTGAAAGATTGTCCCGTCGTAATGCTTGTCGGCAACATAAGAGAGAAAATTGGCAACGCTGATCGGCGCCTTCTCCCTGTTGAGTTCAACCTGGATTGCCCCCTTGCTGGTGATGATCTCAACAACAGGATTAGAGGTTGCGGTCGGAGCCGTCTTTGCTGGAGCGTTGGCAGCGGCTTTCTTGTCAGCGTCCTCTTTTGGATCTCCTTTTGCGCAGGAGCAGGCTATGGCGGCTGTAAATGCTACGTAAAGTGACCGGGAGGTCGCTGCCTTGGCGAAATTGATAAAGGGCATTTTCATTTTTTCTGGAGATTTGAATTTATTTTGCAATAAGAATTAACAGGGCGGGCAAATTATCACCGATTCCAACCAAGATGCAACCCGGCGGAGAAAATCCTCAACCCCGCAAGATCATCCATGTTGACATGGATTGCTTCTACGCGGCGATCGAACTGCGTGAACACCCTGAACTGGCAGGCAAAGCCATTGCTGTTGGAGGGCGACCCGGGGGCAGGGGGGTCCTCACCACCTGCAACTACGAGGCACGCAAGTTTGGCTGCCGTTCAGCAATGCCCTCATTCAAGGCCCTTGAGCGTTGCCCTGCACTGATTATCCTTCCTGTAAGGCATGATCTTTACCGTTCTGAATCAATGAAGATCAGGTCAATTTTCGCAGAATTCACCAGCCTGGTTGAACCTCTCTCCCTTGATGAGGCCTACCTTGATCTCACGGGTCTTAAATCTTCAGGTTCAGCTGTCGCGGAGGAAATTCGCTTCCGCATTAAAGAGGAAACCTCGCTTGCCGGCTCGGCGGGAGTAGCCCCGAACAAGCTGCTGGCCAAGATTGCCAGTGACTGGAACAAGCCTGACGGACAGTTTGAAATCCTTGAGGACGAAATCCCGCAGTTCATGCAGTCACTGCCGGTAAACAAAATATGGGGAGTTGGTGACAAGACTGCCGCCCGCCTCGAATCACTGGGAGCGACAACCTGCGGCGAACTCCAGGAGATAAGCCTTGTGGATCTGCACAGGACATTCGGCCAGTTTGGGGCCGTATTGTTTCAGCTTTGCCGCGGGATTGATGACAGAAAGGTCACTCCTAACCGGGAACGGAAATCCCTGAGTGTTGAGCGGACATTTCGCGCAGATCTGGTCAAGCTTGATGAAGGTACCGGTGAACTTGGAAAGCTAATCGATGAACTTGCCGGCGAATTGTCAACAAAACACTCCGAACGAACTGTCAGAGCGGCTTTTGTGAAGGTGAAATTTACGGATTTTCAACAGACAACTGCGGAATGCCGGGCCGTGGACCTGTCCCCCGGGATATTTGAAGGCCTGCTTGAGGAAGGGTGGAGACGCGGTGAGGGCAAATCAGTCCGGCTGCTTGGAGTCGGTGTGCGTTTCGAGCCTCAAAAGACCAGTGAAGCAGAAGGGCAGCTTGAGCTTTTTTAGCGATTAATTAAAATGCAGCTCCCATTCGGAGAAGTCTTCTTCCCCCCAGTTTCCAAGGTCAAGGCCGCCGCGCTCGAGCTTGTCCATGAACTTCTCTCCAGCAACACGCACGCAACTCGGGGTGTCAAGCTCGGTGACTAGCATGCCCATGTAGTAGAGATCATTGAATGTTGCCACGGCATCTGAGCCAAAGGCATCTCCCAGGTGCTTGCGCAGCAGTAAGGATTCCTTGCGCCCGAGGAAGAGATGTGAGGGTTTGCGGCCGGCATGACAGCGCTTGTCTACCACTGCCCGGAGTGCTGAGGTGTCCCATTTATCGTCGAGTTGGACATCACAAGGGAGTTGGAAGGAGCTTTCATCTGACATCACCGCCACTGTCTGCGGAAGTGCTCACTTTGGCAAATAAATGCTTGCCTCTTTACACGGAAATTGAACCTCTCCGGAAACCGGCCGAAGTTTTCTTTTCCTGACGGGAAAAATGTCAATTGATAACGGGATGACTGGTGCCGGCGTCAGGCTTGGCCCTGCCGGAGGCGACCTGGGACATTCGCCGCCGCATGTAGGCAAATACCTCCAGCAGCGGAAGATCCTTCGGGCAGACGTCATCACATCCCATCAGGCCCATGCAGCCAAAAACCCCCTCATCGGTGGCGACCAGTTCAAACCAGTCTTCACTGTCCCTCTCGTCCCGGGGATCAAGCATGAAACGGCCAATGCGATTGAGTGCGGTGGCTCCAAGGAAATCATCCCTGATGTTGGCCGTTGCGCACCCTGCGACGCAACACCCGCACTCGATACAGCGCTCGAGCTCGTAAATCTTCTGTGCAGTGCCGTCATCCATGCGTTGCTCTTCCGCCTCCGGGTCGAATTCCTTCTGGGTATGTATCCACGATTCCACCCGCTCGGACATGCCCCTAAACCAGGTCCCGGTATCAACGGAAAGGTCACCAATGAGCTTAAACGCTGGCATTGGAGCAAGGGTAATGGTTTCAGGGAGTTCTGCCGTCAGGGTTCTGCAGGCCAGGGTCGGCCGGCCGTTGATCATCATGCCGCATGAGCCACAGACGCCGGCACGGCAGACGAAATCAAACTGCAGATCCGGTGCCTGCTTCTCCCTTATCCGGTGCAGTGCCACAAACAGGTTCAACCGTGGGGTTTCCTCCATCTTGTAGTCCACAAAACAGGGCTTCGACTCCGGGTTAAGGGGATCGTAGCGAAAAATGCGCAGTGTCAGTTCTCTTGCCATGGTTCAGGATTCCTTTGTTGAGGCGTATTCGATCATTTCCTTCAGTTCAGCACCCAGCGGCGTGACAGTTTCCTGCCATCCCTGTTCGACCCATTCGCGCTCCACCTTCGCATTATACTGGGCAACGGACTGTTCCATCTCGATGTTTTCAGCTCCGCCATAACCGCGCTGTCCGGGAGGGCTCTCTAGCAAGCCTACCGGCTCGTAACTGATTTCCGGTTCATCGGCACCAACAGGCCAACGGGCGAGCGTGCGCTTGAGCCAGTCCCTGTCATTGCGCTTCGGGTAATCTTCACGGGAATGCCCGCCCCGGCTCTCGGTGCGCAGCAGGGCACCCTTGGCAACGCACAATGCCAGCTTCAGCATCCCCGGCAGGCGCAATGCCGCCGCCAGTTCGGGGTTGGCCCCCTTGAAGGCAGAGCGCATTTTTAAATTCCTTGAGCGTTGATAAATTTTTCGTAACCCGGCAACCGCTTCTTCCAGCTCCTCGCCTTTGCGGAAAATCCCAACCTTCGCCTGTAAGATATCCTGTGCCTCATTAAGCAATTGATCGACATTCTCGTTTGCTTCACCCATCCCGTCTGCAACCAGGGTATTGATCCGCTCTTGCTGTTCCTTGAGGGCATTGCCCGCAAGGGCAGTATCCACTTCAAGGATTTGCGAACTTGCCCACTGGCCCATGTGCTGGCCGCAAACCATTCCCGCCACAACGGTTTCCGCCAGGCTGTTTCCACCCAGGCGATTCATCCCGTGCAAGTCCCAGCAGGCTGATTCACCGACACTCCACAGGCCCTTCAGCGAATATGCATGGCCGTCCTTGTTAACGCGAATGCCACCCATGCTGTAATGCTGGGTGGGCCGTACCGGGACAAGCTCCCTGATTGGGTTTACACCGAGGAAATACATGCAGATATCATATACCTCACGCAGCTTGGTGCGCAGGTGATTCTCGCCAAGGTGTCTCATGTCCAGCCACAGGTGTTCTCCGTCCGGACTAGGCACTCCCTTGCCCTTCTGCATGTGCTCAGTCATACGGCGACTGACAACATCACGACTGGCGAGTTCCTGCTTGTCCGGCTCGTAGTCAGGCATAAATCGGTATTCATCAACATCGAGCAGGAAACCACCGTCTCCCCGACAGCCTTCGGTGACGAGAATGTCTGTAGGCACGATACCGGTGGGGTGGAACTGAACTGCCTCCATGTTACCCAGTGGCACCAGCCCGGTATCAAGCGCGATGGACTGGCCTGTTCCCTGGTTGATAATGGCGTTGGTGCTGTATTTGTAGATGCGTCCAAACCCCCCGCTGGCAATGACAGTGGCCTTTGCCAGGTAAGTTTTCAATTCACCAGTACGCAGGCATCGGACCACGGCTCCATGGCATCTCCCTGCGTCATGAATCAGTGAAATCGCCTCCATGCGGTCATGCACGGCAATACCAAGCTTCACAACCATGTTATCCATGGTGTAGAGAATCGTGTGACCGGTTCCATCCGCAGTGTAACAGGTGCGCCAGCGTGACACTCCGCAAAAATCACGGTGCATAATGAGCCCCTCATTCTCACGGGGC
>JAYGGE010000006.1:0-4530 GCA_046581505.1 Verrucomicrobiales bacterium
CGACGCTCTTCCGATCTTCCTCGAAGGCGATGAGCATCTTGCTGAGGAACTGATTGCAGCGTGATACCTCGCCTGAAGGGAGGCCCTTGCCCCGCAGGTCTTCTTTGATGAACGCCGAGAGTTGCGAAAATATCCTGTAGACTTTCTCTTCGTGTGCTGTCATTTCAGAGACCGGATGGAGAAACAGGGTCCGGCAGGCGACAAGCAATTCCTCCAGCAGGCCTTTTACCCTGCCCTGGATCTGCTCATCGGTGGTTTCCAGCCAATCTCTTGACGCAAAGTAAATGGCCCGGCCATGAGCCTTGATTGAACTGTATTTCGTGAGGGCGCTTTCCCGCCTCTTGTATGCTCCGCCTATTGAGAACACTATCGGGAAGACGACAGCCGTTGCGATGAGTGTCATTGGGAATTCGGCAGTAATTTCAAACCTGCGACACAGGTAGGTCGAGGCAACTGCGAGCAGGGTTACTGTGACCGTCTTCAGGTTGATGATGATCAGGACTTGCTTCAATTTCTTCATCTATACATCTGCCTTATATTGTCCACGTCAAAGCTGACCCATGATTAACTGCAGGACTAGTGTCGATTTCCGGTTATTTTGATATTCATTTCCATGACACTTCAGCTCGGGTGCAGTGATTTCTGGATCCTGCACCGCATTCTGGAGGCCGGGTTGCCGGGCTTTTGCACCTCACGCCAGGGATAAGGGCGGGTGCGGGAATGGCTGCCTCGGAGTCAGGGAAACTTCCAGAGCGATTCAAGGGCTTCGTGGATCAATTTTTCGCAACCGACTGCAGGTGGCCCGAGATAAGGAGACATGGTTTCATGGCCACCCCAATTCGGCAGGCAGGCAGCTTCGTAGCCCCCGTTTGCGCCCATCGCCAGAGATTTGTCTGTTCCTATATAGGCTCGTCCGCCATTGGTGAGGGCAAAAACCATGGTGCGTTTGAAAGGAGCGTTCCTGTCAATCCAGAGCTCGTATTGGCTGAAGGTCTCGTATGACATCCCGATGAGACCCCATTGCTTGCCGAGCAGCACGCCATAAATATCGAAACGCCGTGGAGGGGGAGTTTCCTTTCTTGCCCGCATGGCGGCAATCTTGTCGAGCTGACGCATCCGTGCGGGCTGGCCCTTGTTCTTCTGCTTGAGTTCCGTCACCATTTCCTGGGCGGGCAGCGCCCGTGTGGGAAGATGGATCCTCCTGGAGCGCAGGGTGATTGCAGTGGCTGATATTGGTTCACTGTCGCGGACAGCCTGCAAGGTTGCCTGTCCAAGTTTCTCCCCCGCAGCGAGGGCATCAGCCAGGGAACTTCGAAGCGGAAAGCTGTTGATGTTCCCGCAGCATCCCTGGCCATACATCGCGATGACATCCGGACCGAGAGCCTGCCGGATTCGTGCCACGGCTGCGCCAGGAAAATCGGCACTCACCAGCTTATTGAGGGGGGGAACTGTCACGGGGTGAGCCGGATGCTCGAAGAGGATCGCGATGGGACGGTTGTTTTCCAGATTCCTGGCAATCAGGACGTTCACCCAGGGAACGACGGCGCCTTTTCTGTTTACCCCCATGCGTGTCCAGCCGCTTGAGTCAGTAACACGGCGATTGAACCCTATTTGTACTGGGGCCCGGCCGGTGTAAAGTTTCACGGGGATCAGTTTTTCTTTCGCCTCGATCACTGCCGCGAGGGCTGCATCATGAACCATTTTGTTCCACTTGGCCTCCTTTGAATTTTCCTTAAGCTGGTGGGCATGGTATTCGTCCCAAATCATCTCGTCGGTCCATGGACCTTCAGGTTCCGGGGTGGCCCGCAGCCAGCGGGACGAGTGAGCATGACTGGTATTGAACCAGACCTCGTTGACAAGGGCCTTTGTTTTTACCCGTTCACGCAGTTCGTCCATGGCTGCAAAACCAGTGCAGATGAGATCTGCGGTGATCAGCGCCACCGAGGTTCCCTTATGATCTTTCAGGACAAGGGCGCGGAGGAAAAGCGGGTCGTGTGCACCGGCATTGAGTCGATGGGGGTGCATGATGTCGAGACCAACCGGCGGTGTGATATTTTTCTCGGCTGCTCCGGCAAGGATCCCCTGTTCTCCGGCAGATGCGGACAAAAGGCCAAATATCAGGCTGGAAATATGAAAACAAACGGTCGGGTTCATGAGTTTTTTGAAGGAAAAAATCGCGCATAGCCATTATAAGATCAACCAACTAACGCCACTTCCGCTAAATCTTGTTGCCCAAGGGGCATATCTTCATCTTTGCTTGTAAATACCATGAACAATTTATTCATCCCTCATTCGAGATCCATTGGCATCAAGCCCCGGGCCTTTCCCGGGAGTTCCCGAATGAAGATCCTCTCCCGCGCCAATCTCCTGCAGACTCTCTTTATCCTTGCCGTCATGGTTCTGGCGCCCATCCCGGCTGCTGCCGATGTCCGACTGCCGCGCATCTTCGGCAACCACATGGTCCTTCAGCGCGGGATAAAGCTGCCGGTCTGGGGTTGGGCTGAAGCCGGAGAGAAGCTTACCCTCACGTTGACAGGAAGGGATCTCAACATCAAGGTCGATGCCACCGCCGACGGCGGCGGAAAATGGCGGCTTGAATTGCCTGTGCTCAAGGCCGGAGGTCCCTACGTGATGACCGTGGCCGGGAGCAATTCTGTCACTTTCAACAACGTCATGGCAGGAGAGGTATGGCTCTGCTCGGGACAATCAAACATGGAGGTTCCTGTCGGGTTGATGCACGGGGCGGCCTGGTGGAAAGGCGTTCTTAACTACCAGCAAGAGTTGGCCGCAGCCGATAACCCGAAGTTGCGCCTCTTCAAGGTCGCCACCACCTGGCAGCGGGCGCCGATACAGGACGTGAACGGGACATGGGCGGTGTCTTCTCCCGCGACGGCAGCCAGCTTTTCAGGCACCGGGTTTTTCTTCGGCAGGAAGCTCGTCAAGGATCTCGATGTGACTGTCGGGCTGATAGCGGCGGCGGTGGGCGGAATGCCCATTGAACAGTTTTCACCGCATTCGGGGCAGGCCTTCTGGTATAACGGCATGATAGCCCCGGTCATACCCTATGGGATTCGCGGGGCGATCTGGTATCAGGGTGAGACGAATTTCTGGGCGGGGGACCGGGCAAATTACTTCGATAAGCAGAAGGCCCTGATTGATTCCTGGCGCCAGATCTGGAAACAGGGCGATTTCCCCTTCTACCTTGTCCAATTGGCTCCCGGACTGGGAGACAGATTGCCTCTGTTCTGGGAAGCACAGGCCCGCACCCTCACCGTCAAGAATACGGGGATCGCCTCAACAAACGACATCGGCGGAGACCCGGTTCACCCGCGTGACAAGCGCGGGGTGGGAGAGCGGTTGGCCCTCTGGGCCCTCGCCAAAGACTATGGGCGGGACATTTCCTTCTGTGGACCGACCTTCAAGTCGATGAAGGTCGATGGGCACATGATCAGGGTGAACTTCAGCAATACCGGTGCCGGTTTGAAAACGCGAAACAATGAGCCGCTCGATGGGTTCGAGGTCGCCGGAGATGGAAAGTTTTTCCCTGCGAAGGCCGTGATCAAAGGCGATACCGTGCTGGTGGCAAGCAAGAAGGTTCCCAAGCCTGCCCTGGTCCGTCTCGGCTGGCACCACCTGTCCAACACCAACCTGCAGAACAGTGATGGGCTGCCGGCTTTTCCCTTCCGTATCGGCAGCAGTGCCCCGGAAATCAGCGGGAAAAGGCTGTTCTCAAAGCTCTCGACCATCACCCTGAAGGCAGTAGAAGGCAACGGCAGCATCCACTATTCCCTCGATGGCACCCTGCCGGACAAAAAATCACCGGTCTACACCGATGCTATTAAGGTCAGCAAGACCACGGCCATTCGCGCCAGGTTCTACAGGGGTGATGGCGTCATGAGCAATGTTGCCGAGGCAATCTTCAGCAAAGCCGAGCCTCGCAAGTATGGGGTGAAAACGCTCAACCTGGGTGTCAGCTACAAGTATTACGAGGGATCCTGGGGGACTTTGCCCCAGTTTGGCAGTCTCAAGGTCCTCAAGACAGGCATTGCCGATGGCTTCAACCTGACGATGGCTGACAGAGCTGATGGTTACGCTCTGGCCTTCACGGGGTATCTCGATGTCCAGGAACCCGGGCTTTACACCTTCCAGACCACCAGCGATGACGGCAGCGCATTGCTCGTCGATGGACAACTGGTAGTCGACAACAATGGAATCCATCCGGCAGTCACGAAGTCTGGTGAACTTGAGCTCCGCAAGGGCTGGAGAAAGATTGATGTCTTCTTCTTCGAGGGCAGTGGCGGGGAAGCCCTGAGTGTTCAATACAAGGGACCGGATACTCCCCTCCAGGCACTGCCCTGCTGGTGCGAACAGGGGCTGGTCAACGCTGGGCCATTAAGGGTCTTCACGAACAAGTCCGGTACTACAATCAAGGCCAGAGTGGTTTCGATCTCGGGGAACAAGGTGAACCTCATCCGTGATGACAACAGGAAGTTCGTTGTGCAGATCGATTCGCTGAGCGAAGAGGATCAG
>JAYGGE010000042.1:0-9019 GCA_046581505.1 Verrucomicrobiales bacterium
GAAATGATCACCAAAATGCAAATCGTTTTCTTGATAAAATACAATGCATTCATCTTTAAATATTTATAAAAATTTTGCCGGATCCGCAAGGTTCATCAAAGCAATTGCATCCGGCAGGATCGGGGGACATTTCCTCCTGCCACTGTCACAAAGCCCGTAACTAAGCTTAATAGCGCCGGCAAAATTCACCTTGAAGAGATTGGCCGCCCCCTCAAGCCTGCAACAATCGCCAGCAATACCACTGCATGCGCGGCAGGTGAAAGGGACCCTTCCAGAGGTTGCCCTTGAGCGTTGACGAGCGCCGCCCGTCACGATGCACGTAGCCAAACCACTCGCCATGGTGCGCGTCATGGAAAGTGGCAAGGCTGTATTTGCGGATCCGCTGATGCCAATCGGTATATTTTGGGTCGCCGCTGAGTTGATAAGCAAGCAGCGTTGCTATTTCAGCCTCATTGTGCGGCCACCAGAATTTCATGTCATGCCAGTATTCCTGTACCGGCCCGCCATGCAGGTGGACAAAGTAGAATAGCCCTCCATGTTCGCCATCCCATCCCCTCTTCCACATCCAGTCAAGCATCCGGCAGCCAAGCTTGACCAGCGTCTCGTCACCCCGGAAACCTGCCTCGTGCAGGATGAACCAGGCGCATTCAATTGCATGCCCGGGGTTGAGCGTGCAGCCGTCAAAATGCTCGATAATCGATCCGTCCAGGGCAACCTGATCCATGACGCACTCAATGTCAGGCTTGAGGAAGTCGTCACGAATCTCGACAATAAGACTGTCAATCAACGCCTCAGCCTCATCCAGTCCGATGGTCTCGCGCAACTGCTGGGCAACATTCAACAGGATCATCGGTACGCCGATTGACTTGGCCGGGCGAACATCAGTGAACTTGGGGACCAGCAGCTGCGGATGGCGGTAATATTCCAGACACTTGCCGAACAAATCGCGAGCCTCGCGGGCAGTGCCATCATCCCCTGTCGCCCTTGCGTGGGCGGCAAGGGCCATTGTCGCAAAACACTCGGAAAAAAAGTAACGTCGCTTGCGCAGCGGACGGCCATCACGTGTGGTCTGGAAAAACATCCGGCCATCGTCGTCAAAACAGTGATCGCGCAGGAATCGAATGCCCGAGGAGGACGCCTCAAGCCATTGCTCCCGGGGCTCAAGCGTGTTGTAGAGCGTTGCCAGAAGCCACGCGAATCGCCCCTGCTGCCACACCGACTTGTCATCATCAAGGAGCGTCCCGTCATGATCGCGACAGGTCAGGTAACCATCATGTTCCAGGTCAAGGCAATCCGGCAACCAGAAGGGTAATGTATCCTCAAGCAGCCCTTTACGGTAATCCCCTGCAAGGGCGCAGAGTTCCTCCTCAGTGTAAGCCATTGTCAAATTCTCCCCCTCTGTTGCCCGGCGAGTTGACGCCTGTAGTCCGCCTCAGCCGCAAGGTCTTCCATGGCCTCCACTGAATAGAATATACAGCCAAGGGCACGGCGGTTGCGCCTTGCAGAGCAATTACGATCAGCCCGGTGGATGGTCAGCGCGTGGTGGGCGAGCAAATCACCGGGCGCCGCAGTCACCGCCACCTCATTCTCCTCATCTTCACTCGTACCGAAGTCGCTGATCTCCTGTGAAAATCCCAGTGTGTCGGTAAGCGTATGGGGGCGCATTCCCTTCCGGTGTGAAGCTTTCACGTAGCGCACACAGCCGTTGTCTTCATCGGCCTCATCAAGCGCCAGCCACATGGTCACCGCACTGGGCGGATCGATCTTGAAATAATACCCGTCCTGATGAGGGGGGGTTGGGCGCCCTATACCGGGAGGCTTATTGAAAAACTGCATATTCCTGCCGACCACCTCCCCACTCAGAAGTTCCTCCGCCAGTTGCCTGACCCTGCCCCCGAAGAAATCGCCAAACCACCGGTCATGCACATGCATCGACTGCAGTTGCTTGAGGGTTTCCGGGTTTTCACGTTCCTCATAGAAAACCTCTTCCGGGGAAAGTCCGGGAACAACATCAGCAATATATCGCTCCAGTTGCAGCAGGCACTCCGCCACTTCATCCGCAGAAAGAAACGCAGGCCTCAACAGGAAGCCGTCACGCTCAAAGGCCGCCATGCCAACCGCATTGCCTGGAGCTGAACCGGGGAATGAATCACTGCTCATAAAAATATAGACACTCCTTTCTCTTATTGTTTATACCCGGGCTTTTAAACGCAAATGGCAAGCGTGTTTTCCCCGGGCTCCCGTTCCCCCGTATTTTCCCAGCTGTTAACCGTCCCTTGAAATACCAAACCGTCAAATGTGTTGGTTAATCCCCCGTGAAAACAACAACCAACTGTTCGTAACAGGAAAATCCCGCTTGCGATCCCCGCTTGGAGCAGTATTTTCGCGCGCCTCCGAGAAAAAAGCGCGGGTAGCTCAGCTGGTAGAGCAGTTGGCTTTTAACCAATTGGTCCTGGGTTCGAGTCCCAGTCCGCGTACTTCTTTTATACCCAGCGAGTTATAATTTCCATAGGGCAAACTGCAACAATAACTGCAACAACTTTTCAAGAGTTCAGTTAAGTCGGTCAAGGCAATCAGTTCCCTCCCCAGCTATCGCCAAAGGTAGGGATTTTTTGTGCATAATCGGTCGATTTAACTCGTCTAGGTAACCAGAACCCTATGGTTTTCCACCTATCTCTCCCCGTCGTCCCTGTTGTTATTGTCCTGACAGTCACTATCACCGGTATTTCCGCGCAGCAAATCCAGTCGGAGCTCACGCTAAACAATGGACACGGGTCGCGAGTCTATACTGTGGCCTGTGACGAGTTACACTGCCACCCAGCATCCGGAACCGATCACCCTCTCAATATCCGAGAACTGGAGAACGCAACGGCAACCGCCAAGTATGCTGCACGCCGGGACGGTATGGCGGACGCGCGCCTTGAACTAGTTCTATATGAACGCGGTAAACCGCGTCTGGAACGCTTTCGCCGCAGTTTAAGCCGCCAAATTGTAGTTGCCATGGACGCCACGGTCCCTGCAGCCGAGATTGCCGCGGCAGTGCAAGCCGCCAGTTTCGAAGTTCCCGCCTTTAGCCCGCGCCATCTAATTCTTTCCTTTAAGAACCCGGGAGATTCGCTAATCAAACTTGCTGGTGTGCGCAAAGTGCAGGGTGTCGCAATGGCCAAACCCCTGCTGGCGAGCCGGGCAATGAAACGCTTCACCTCAAATGATCCCCGCTATGCGTGGAACACTTCAAACACAGGTTACCAGTGGCACCTCAACAACACCGGCCAGAACGGCAGCATTGCCGGTCACGATGTGAATGTCACCTCCGTATGGAACAGTTATCTCGGTTCCGGCGTCACCATCGGCATTGTCGATGACGGCCTTGAGGTCACTCACCCGGACCTGTCGCCAAACGCCAATACCACAATTGACCACAACTGGAATAATGGAGCGCCTGACGATCCAACGCCAACGTCAATTTTTGATGGTCACGGCACTTCCTGCGCTGGAGTCGCCGCCGCGAGGGGTGGGAATGCAATCGGCGTCACCGGCGTCGCACCTCAAGCAAGCCTCGTTGGCCTGCGCCTTATCGCCGGTAGCATTACAGCCAAAGAAGAAGCCGAGGCGCTCGCCTGGCGCAATGATATAATCGACATCAAAAGCAACAGCTGGGGCTGGCATGATAGCGGTGATGCCCTCTACTCCCTTGATCCACTGGTTGCCGACGCTCTGATCGACGGAACCCAGAACGGACGTGACGGACTCGGAGTCATCTACGTCTGGGCAGGCGGCAACGGTCGCCAAAACGGTGATTATTCAAACTACGATGGCCATAACAATGCGCCGGAAACCATCTCGGTGGGAGCAGTCGATAGCAGCAAGCAGCAATCCTACTACTCGGAATCCGGTGCCAATGTGCTTGTCTGCGCGCCTTCAAATGGAGGCACAAGCAGTATCACCACTACCACCCTCGTTGCCCATGGAAGTTACACTGATGAGTTTGGTGGCACTTCCTCAGCCACTCCGCTGGTCGCCGGGGTGGTCGCCCTGATACTGGAAGCCAACCCCGACCTCGGCTGGCGCGACATACAGGAAATCCTAATCCGCAGCTCCAATAAAATTAACCTTAAAACCGATCCCAACTGGTCGATCAACGGTGCCGGCTTCGCTTTTCATCACGGTTACGGCGCCGGAATGGTGGACGCGGAAGCGGCGGTTGCACTGGCAAAGAACTGGCAGAACTTGGGTCCACAGCAGTCCGTTACCCGCACCTCCGGAAGTCTTGGCCTTCCTATCCCCGATGATAATTCCGTTGGCATAAGCGCGTCTTTGATTTTTCCTCCCGGCAAACTGCGCGTCGAGCACGTCCGCCTCACAGTTGATATAAATCACTCTTATCGCGGTGACCTGGTGATCACGCTCACCTCACCGGACGGTACGATGAGCAGGTTCTCCGAAGTTCACGGCGACGGCTATTCTGACATAAACTACACCTTCCTCTCCGTGCATCACTGGGGTGAATCAGCCACCGGCACCTGGACCGTTAATATCAGTGATGAACTCGGCATTGATACCGGGCAACTTAACACGTTCAGCCTGGAGTTGCTTGGATCAACACCTCCTAGTGGTTACGACCGGTGGGCGCTTGGTGAGTTCAGCCCAACACAACTCGCAGACTCCAACATTTCCGGTGAAAGCGCCGATCCAGATGACGACGGACGACTCAACCTCCTTGAGTATGCCACCGAAGGCAATCCGCACTCATCCGACCGGACAAGGGAACCCGTTTTAGTCGGCACCAATGGAACCCTCCGCCTACAATACATCGCCGACACCGCAAAAACCGATCTCACCTACCAAATCAAAGTTTCGTTTGACCTTGTCACCTGGATCAATAGCGCGGGGACAGTTATCGCGACGGACAACTCGCTTGAGATCCGCGAAATCAAACTCACTGCAGGCGCAAGCTGCTATGCTCGCCTCGAAGTAACGCGCGAATCACTGTGATGGGCAGGCTAAGGGGTATCCTGGACAACCTGCCCTGTCTTGCAACGTGACGCGCGGGTTGGTATGGTCGCGCTGTGAACGGTTCAATCCGATAACAGTATTATTATAATAACAATCAAGGCAATTACATTTAATACACGTTCGCTTCCTGCCCTTCCGAGAAAACCACGCTTGATTGGATAACCACAATGTGGGCAAGTGTCAGCAACGGTGCTGACTTCGTTGCTGCATTCGGGGCATTTGATTAAAGCCATAATTATTTAATTGTCTTTCCCAACCCTAGCAACTCCCCCGGCTGCTGGCAATGCTACTGTGTCACTGCCAACTCCCCTAAAGCCCGAACGCCGGCAGCCGATCGTAGATCAGTTACCCAGCCTGGAAGAACTCCCGCGCCCAGCTGAGGTTTCCCCTTTCAAACGCATCGCGTGCCCTGTCCGCATAGGCGTAAGCCAGCACGCCGATAAATTCTGCGTGAATTCCAGTCACCCGGCGGGAGGTGTCATTCACTCAGCGCAAGGCACAGGAATCTTTTATCCCCGGCAAGGGCAAGGCTCAGAGCTCACGAACCCTTAAGAAAAGACTGTCCGGCGGGTCGGGATCCAGCCAGTAGATAAAGCTGGTGGAATCGCCGCCACTGTGAACCGCGTCATCAACCTCCAGCCAGGTCTCCAGGTCAGTCGAGGACTCCACCAGATAGACCATGCCCGGGTTCGAACTCCACCTGCACGTCAGTTTTTCGCTCAGCGCATCACGACTGACTGAGGTGATAATCAACGGGTTGGGCGGATCGGACCCGATGAGCTGGATTCCCACCATTGAAACACCGTGAAAATTTGACTGCGAATTGAGCATTTGCGGGGTGATGGTCAGCGTGTCCAGGGTCACGTCTTCGAACTTAAGGTAGTTACCCGCGACATTCGCATTGCTGCGGATAAAGCCCCTGTTGGGATCATAAACCGAAATGCCCGCCGTGTTGGTGAAACGCGAGTTAAGCGTCCGGTATCCACTGATCGCCACGCTATTGGCAGCGGAGGGAAAGCTGCCGAAGGTGCCCGCTCCGCTCAGATACATGTTGCCGTAGCTGCCGGAAGTGAAGCCGATACCGGTGCCAATATAGATGTAGACATCGTATATCTCGCCGGCAACGGCATGGCAGCCGGTAAGCTCAATTGCCGCGTAGGGATGCGGATCACTGCTTGAATTAAACGGTGAAGGCCCCTTGCCCTTCATCATGCGGGAATTCGCGTCGTCGGTGTGGATCGAGCTCGCATTCCTGCCATCCCACGCCCGGTAACTCAGACCGAGAGAAGTCGCCTCGTCCCTCGAGTTATGGATGACCTGGGCAATCTTCGTCGTCCCGTTTTGATTCGGAGTGTAGGGAACATTGTTCCAGTTCGGGCTGGCAACGACCCCCGCAATTTCATCCGGGGCGAGGTCAAACTGCCCGCCGGGGTCAGTCATACTGATGCTGATGACGCCCGAAAACGCCGTTGTCGCCGGTAACACCACCGCGGCGATCAGTAGGTTTAGTAGAGTCAATTTCATTGGCAGGTTCAATGCTACATCCGAAAAACAGCTTTTTCAACTCGGCTCACTCCTTACAATATCCCCTGCCAGGCATTGTGAGCGTTGAGCAGCCTGCAGTTACCGGAGTGCATCGGCGTTGGCAGGTAGGCAGCCTGCCCCCATTCTCACTTTCAGCGCGGTGATCTTGGGCTCCTTTGCTGCTAGTTTGACTAGGACGTCAGTGATCCTTTGCATGTTTGATCCGGCCACTCCGCATCTGATTCTCCCAGGCAAAAAGGGAAATCAATGGACTTCTACCGGTGATTCACTGTCCGTGAGCCTGTAGAAAACTGCAGTTGTGAAAGCATCCGGTAGACCCCGTCGTCCTTCCCGGAGAGCTCATCGTGGGTTCCCGACTCCACAATTTCACCGTCACGCAAAACCAGGATGCGGTCAGCCTCACGAATGGTCGACAGACGGTGCGCAATAATGATCGAGGTGCGCCCCTTCATCAACACGTCGAGCGCTCCCTGAACTGCCTGCTCACTCTCTGAATCAAGGGAACTTGTCGCCTCATCCAGCAGCAGGATCGCCGGGTCGGCAAGGATGGCACGGGCAATGGCAATGCGTTGTCGCTGCCCACCGGAAAGCTTGACCCCCCGGTCGCCGACCAGTGTCTCGTAGCCTTCCGGGAATTCCTCGATAAACCCGTGGGCATTTGCCTTCCTGGCCGCCTCAACAATATCCGCCTCATCAGCCCCGGGCCGGCCGTAGGCAATGTTCTCCCTGATGCTGCCGCCAAAGAGCAATACCTCCTGCGGCACGATTGCCATCTGCGAGCGCAACGCCTGGAGCGGGTAGTCCAGGGCATTTTTCCCGTCAAATTGCACCTCCCCTCTTACAGGGTCATAAAAGCGCAACAGCAACTGCACCAGAGTGGATTTTCCCGCTCCGCTGGGCCCAACGATGGCAACACGTTCTCCCGGAGCCACCCTGAGATTCACTGACCGCAGCACTTCAACATCGGGGCGCGAGGGATAGCTGAAATGGACACCTCTCATCTCAACCGCGCCACTAAACCGCGTCACCTGAAGTGTGCCGTCTCCACCGACATCCTCAGTTTTATCACCCAGTATCTCACGCACGCGGGATGTTGCCCCGACAGCCTTGTGTATTTGGCTGAGGATATCGGGAAAGGCCCCGAGAGCCGCCCCGATAAAGATGCTGAACAGCACAAAACGGTTGAATTCATGAACCAATATCTCTCCCCTCCCAAGCATGCCTGACCCATACCAAACCACGAAGGTAATGGCTCCAAACAACGCGAAAATAATGAATGACACAAAAAGGGCACGCGCCCTGGCCGCGCCAAGGGTAACTTCAACAAAACGTCCCAATGAACCCGAGTAACGCCGGGTCTCGAAGGATTCATTGCTGAACGCCTTCACGCTGGCAATGCCCTGCAGGGTTTCCTCGACTATCACGCTGCTGTTCGCCAGTTCATCCTGCGCTCTTTTTGAGAATCTGCGGATACCACGGCCAAGGACCCCCATGAGTATAACTACAACCGGTATGCAGGCGAGCATCACCAGTGTCAGCTTCCAGGAGGATAGGAAGATAAAGATGAGACCGCCCACCAGCATCACGCTTTGCCGGATGATCTGCGGCACGGTCAGGATCAGGGTATCACGGATCAGGGTCAGATCTGCGGCAATACGGCTGCTCAACTCACCCACGCGATGCTCGGCAAAGTAATTCATCGGCATCCTCACAAGCTTCGAGTAGGCATCCCTCCGGATGTCTGCCAGACCGGACTCTCCGGCAAAGGCGAACCAGCGGATGCGCCAGTAGGCAATAAAGGCCTGCAGGGCGAGAACAATGACAAGGCTGATGGCAACCCGGTCAATCTGGGAAGTAACGGACTCAGCCCCCCCTCCCACTGCCCCGCCGATCAACTGCCCCATCAGGTAGGGAAAAGCAAGCGACAGCGTAGCGGTGATAAAAAGACAGGCCAGCGCGGGATAAAAATGGCGCCGATAAGGTTTCAGGTAAGCAAAAAGGCGCAGCGCCTCACGCATGCTCTCGCGCGGCTCCTGCCCATCCTTGTTTTTTTTCCGCCACATTATTCCGGAGGGCAACTGAAGGAGAGATGCGCAAGGAACGCAAGTACGCTTATTGCCTGTTGCCTGTTGCCCCTTTGCAACTATCAGCTCCCGCTATACCTTCGACTGCAATCCCGATGCCTCCAGCTTTAAAGAATAGCCTGTTTGCCCTTGTCCTCGTGTTTTCCCTCATCCTGGGAGCCTCCCTTCGGCTTGAGGATCTCAGCCTGCGCCCGATGCACACCGATGAGGCGGTCCAGGCCTACCGCATGGGAGATCTATTGGCTGGCGAGGGATTTGATTACAACCCGAGCGACGGCCACGGCCCGGGACTTTTATTCTTCTCCCTGCCCGTTGCCCTGGCCAGGGGAGCAACCTCATACCAGCAACTTGATGAGACAACCCTGCGGCTGACG
>JAYGGE010000188.1:0-8969 GCA_046581505.1 Verrucomicrobiales bacterium
GACTATGTGGTTGAGTTCTTCTCCTTCGAGGGAGGTGGCGGCTCCAACCAGGAGATCCTGATCAACAGCGGCCTTCACAATAACCTCAATGCCAACCACTGGCAGCTCTTCGGTGACATGGGTGAATACAACCCCGCTTCGCGCTGGGGTGTAATTCCCGCAAGTGTGCTGCCATACCTTGCGCAGGAAGGCACTGATGAAGCAGGCTGGCACGCCAAGATCTGGTATCAGGCCACAAACGGCCTCAACCAGCAGGTTAACAACCTTGACCAGACGATGCGCTTCATCCGTGATATCGATGCCGAGACCTCAACCTATAGCGGTCTCTTTGATGGTTTCCTGGATTCACTCAACCACAGCGCAACCGGCGGTAATGCCGGCAGGATCAATCCTACTCAAGCTTACCCCGATCCAACGGATGGCGGCAGCAAGAGTGGCGACCGGATTGCGATGGTTGCCCATGCTCGCCTGGTGGTTCCAGCTGACGGCGACTACACCGTGCAGGTTCGTGCCGATGACGGCTGCCTGATGCGTTTCATGGATCCGGCCAACACCTTCCATACCGAGAACGGCAATGCTAAGATTGAGATGCTCTACCCGAGTGAAATCAGCAAGTCGGGTGGCACCACCAACACGCGTGCAGCAGCATACCTCACCGCCGGCGCACACGACATTGTGTTTGTCTGGTGGGAAGGTGGTGGCGGAGACCACTTCGAGGTGAGCGTGGTCGACGGAGTCGAGATGAACCAGAACGCGGCCTTTGTGTTGCTCGACACCAGCTTCACCGGCAAGGGACCGTCACTCGACAATGATGCTGATGGATTGAGTGACCCATGGGAAATCGCAAACTTTGGCGATATCACGACCACTGACGGAACCGGTGACGCGGACAGTGACGGACTCACCGATGCCCAGGAATTCGCAGCCAAAACCGACCCGAATAACGAAGACAGTGATGGTGACGGTCTCAATGATGGAGTTGAAGCCAACACCGGCACCGATCCAACCAATTCTGACACTGATGGTGACGGTCTCCAGGACGGGGCCGAAATCGCCACGCACAACACCGACCCGACTGTAGCCGATAGTGATGGTGACGGGTTCAATGATGGTGACGAAATTACCAGTGGCACAAACCCAAATAATCCAAACAGCTTCCCGGCACTGGACGTGCCTCTTGCCTACTGGCCGTTTGACGACCAGAACCCGGTTACCACCGAGGATGTCAGCGGCGGCAACAACGGCACACTAAACGGTGGTCCGGTATACGTGGCAGGACACACAGACTCTGCGGGTGATTACGCGATCCAGTTTGACGGCATTAATGACTTTGTCGGCTCCGGAGCACAACTGCTCAACCTCAAGGATGGCTTTACAATGAGCGGCTGGGTTAATTTCACAGCCTCCCAGGCAAACCGCACCGGCCTCTTCGGGCAGAATGACCTGGTCGAGTTCGGCATGATCAGCGCAACAACCATGCAATTGTGGACCCCGCGCGCCGGTGCAGTCAATATTACCTTCGGCCCGTCAAGCGATGGCTGGAGACACATTGCCGTTACAGGAGATGCACAAAACCAGCAGGTTTACATTGACGGGCAACTCTCCGGAACCGGAGCTGGACCCGCGCCGCTGGCCAACAGTGGCTTTACTTTCAATATCGGCGGTGGCGGCGTGTATGATGGTGCAAACAACTGGTTCAACGGCCAAATCGACGATGTCGCAGTCTGGGATGTCGTGCTGGGAGCAGAAATTATCGCCAACCTTGCAGACGGCACACTCACCCCGCTCGGTGCGAACGATGAAACCCCGCTGGAGATCACCGGCGTGGAATTTAATCAAGCCAGCAATGAAATAACACTGACCTGGAGATCCAGACCCAATACCTTCTATGCCGTCGACCAGTCCCCGGATCTCGCCAACTGGGATTTTGAGATAGACGACAGCGTCCAGTCGACCGGGGAAACCACATCCTTTACCTTTCCGCTACTGAACACTCCTAACATGGCATTTTTCCGGGTCCGGGTGTCAGAATAAGGGTATTTCCAGAAGCACTGCCACTGTAATTGATTCCCTGCCATGCACGTCGCCTCCTGCGTAGCGCATCGTGCCCGAATTTACGCAGGTATTATCTGCTCTCATCAACCCTGCATGAAACAGGTCAGGCAGGAATCTGCCTGCGGAAAACAACGACTTGCGATTTGTAACCCGGTTCCCGGCACTGGAAGTGCTCCATTACCTGAAAATGCTCAGCTATATAGTATCCGAACTCGGCAAATGACCATTCGCGAAGGTGACTGCTGTTTCGTGGTAGTCCAAGTTCATTGTTGAGGGTATCCCGGTCAGGCGTGGACATCACGCAGGTGCTGAAATCAATTTTCCCGATAAAATTGAGCAGGTCGTCGGGATCAATGATGTGCTCAATCACATCCGCACAAATAACAAGCGGGAACCTGCCTTCTGGAAGGTTCTCAAGATTGCCCTCTTCCCAGCAGCGATGCGGGTATTTTTCGCGGAGCAAACTGAGGGTCGGTTCAATCTCGAGCCCTAAGGTTTCCGATTTTCGGAAGAATTTGATTGTCTTGTATCCGATGCCGCAGCCGATATCGAGCACCCTGCCGCCGCCATGAATCTTTGACGCATATTTGTAGACGACTCTCTGGTAACGCCTCGAGCTCTTGTCACTGTCAATATACTGATCAAGCGGCAGCATTTCAGTCTCAGGAACGCCCACAGGATCCTTCCCCACAAAAACCTCTCGCCGGTGCCGGTAACCTTTAAATATATGCCAGGACTTGCGGTTTGGCTCGTCACTGGAATCTGACATTTGGAGCATGGAAGTTGAATCAGCAATTACCTGAGTCAACAGGCCTAACGCTTAATAGATTATCCAGTCTCTGGCAGCGCAACAAAAGAGTGCCCCAAACACCAGGGGCTCATCATGCCCAGAAGTATTTTCGGCCACTGATCCGCTCACCAATAAACACAAAAACACGCACCAAAGGCTCCATAAAGCCAGCAGGGAGCAGCAAGGAATTGCGTTGGTTAAGCCCCTCGCCTTTGGCCTTATTGTTCAATAAGGCGCCATAGCCCCCCATTCCTGCCAAAAAAATCATGGATATCAGGCATTTAGGGGGATTATATACCAAAGAGCGGTTAAACCGCCTACAAAACTGAGAAACACATATCATGGGCAGGATTAATTTACCCACAACTCTCGCGGTATTGCTGGTTGGCACATCCCTCTTTGCAGGCTGGTATGCCCAGAGTGTTGCGCAACCCGCAGACACTTCCCCCAGGGTTCCCGAGAATTTCACAGCTCCACCGAAATCTCCGGCAAAGATTGGCCACCCCTCGTTCATGAGCCCGCACGCCTCACCAATTGCGCTGCATCGCAACCTCGTCTTTGTCGTCAATACACCTTCCGATACCGTTGACGTGATCGACACAAAGACCAGGGGAATCATTGCCCGCGTCTCCGTCGGCATCGACCCGGTCAGCATTGCCATCAGGCCGGACGGCAGGGAAATCTGGGTCGCCAACCATGTCTCGGATTCTGTCAGCGTGATTGACATCGCGCCTGCCAACCCGACCTACCTGCAGGTAATCGCCACCATACAGGAATTTGACCGGGCAACAAAGGCGACCCGTTTTGATGAACCGGTAGGCATTGCCTTTGCAGGAAATGACAAGGCTTATGTCGCCCTTTCCTCGGAGAACAAGATTGCCGTCGTCAACGTGCTTACACGCAAGGTCGAAAAGCGACTCAATATCACGGCACAGGATCCCAGGGCAATCGTGGTGCGCGGGGATCGTCTCTACGTGCTGCCCTTCGAGTCCAACAACAAGACCCAGCTTTCCGGAGGTTACAAGATCGACGGCGATCTGGTAACCTTCAATGCCCATGAGCACTCGATTGCCAACAACAACGTGCTCTCACTGGGCCACGTCACCGACATCGTCAAGCACCCCAGGGTTCCTGATCGTGATTTGTATGTGTTTGACACCAGGACAGACAAGCTGGTCGAGGTCGTTGATACCCTTGGCACCCTGCTCTACGGGCTTGCTGTCGATTCCGGTGGCCGTGTATTTGTCACCCAAGCCGACGCACGCAACGACATCAACGGCCGCTCCGGCACGAAGAAACACAGCCTGAAGGAATTGGGGAACCGCGCCTTCCTCAACCAGGTCACCAGCGTCAAGTTCAGCGGCGATTCCGCAAGTAAACCAACATTCATCAACCTTGAGCCACTGCCGCCCAAAAACCCCGGTCCGGGACAGGCCCTGGCCACGCCCTTTGCAATCCAGGTCAGCAGCGATGACTCCACATTGTTTGTATCCGCTGCCGGATCAGACAAGATCTTTACCGTTGATGCCGCAAGCGGTGACATACTCGGGCGCGTGACTGTCGGCGCGGTTCCGCGGGGCATCGCGCTTGAATCCGCGGGTGCAGGGAAACCCTCCCGGGCATGGGTGTTCAATGCGGTCGCCAACACCGTTTCCCTGGTCAATGTCTCCGACCCGGCCAGGCTCAAGGTCCAGGCAACCATTACACTGCAGGATCCAACGCACGCGGCATTCAAGCGGGGGCGTGTCGCATTCAACAAGGCCGCGGCATCAACAACTGAAACCTTTTCCTGCGCAAGCTGCCACCCGGATGGACACACTGATCAGCTGCTCTGGGTATTGCAGACTCCAGTCGTGAGCGGAGGCAACCAGATCATGCCTCGCTCAACCATGCCCATCCGCGGCCTGCGGGACACAGCCCCTTTCCACTGGGACGGCATCCCCGGAGATCCTTACGGCGGAAACAACAGCGCGAATATCCACAGGCGGGTTAAGCCCAACAGCAGTGTTAATTCACCGGAAAGCTCTACCCGCCACCTGATCGATGCCGGCCTGGCCTCCACAATGGCCACGGTGGGCAGCACCCGGAAGAACGACGAGGACAAGGCGGGATTGTTGACGGCCAGAGAACGTGATGACATGGCCAAGTTCCTGCTCAATGTCACATATCCCCCGGCGCAGCGGCGCGCCTATACCAATGTGCTCTCAGAGAGGGCCAGGACCGGGTTCGATTTGTTCCACATCAAGGGTGACAACGACCCGACAAAGCCAAGGCCGAACATCTGTGGAGACTGCCACAGGATGCCGTTTTGGGTGAGCACGAATACTCCCGGAACCGGCATGGACGCCCCCACCTGGCGGGGTGCTTATGACCGTTTCCTCATCCTGCCGCAGGGTCGCCTCAATATCATTGATTTTGATTTCTACCGGCGCGTGGCGGAGGAAGGAATCCCCGAGCGCAGGGTATGGCAGTTTTCATGGGCCGGCAGGCGACGCTTTGACCCTGTGTGGGACATGGTGCTGGAGGGAAGCACCGGGTTCTCCGGCGCTTTCGCCCGACAGGTCACCCTTAACAAGGATACCGCCGAAGATTATTTGACCGGCGACCTGCTCAATGCCCTGGAGTCCTCCTCCAGTGAGGGCGGCATCGTGCTTCAGCTTGAAGGCGTGTTCATTAAAGGCGCGAGGCCAACCCCGGCAAGGCTCCAGTTCGAAAACGGCAACTATGTTGAGGTTACCGGCGAGCGCAGGCCCATTGCGCGTGCAAAACTGCTGTCACTGGCCTCGGAAGGGAAGTTTGTAGGCACCTTCACCGCACGGCACGGCGAGAATGCCGATTACGACCACCCGCAGCCTGCACTCTGGACACTTGGCCCGATCCAGCGGCAGAGGGGAGCCCAGAAGTTCCCCGTGATCTTCGAGCCCAAGCAGACAATGACCGTAAGTGGCAGGCACATCCGTGAGGGTGCCAGCCTGATCGTTGACGGCAAAAAATCCCCGGGCACCCTCAGCATTGGAAAGGATGAGAAGGTCATGATCAGCCTTGAGACCCTTCCCGCCGCCGGCATGCACTTTTTGCAAATACAGAATCCAAACGGGTTATTCAGCAACGATTTCATCTTCCATGTATCGGCAGGCAGGGAACAAGCAGGCGACCTGGCCGATGCCAAGGACCCGGAACGAATTCGTGATGCCCTGGCAGAGGCAATCTCAACGGGCAGCCTTGCGGAGACCAGGAAACTCGTCGCCACAGGGGCACCGGTCAATGGACTGCGCAAGGAGGGCGGGATGATGCCGCTGAGCACCGCCGCTTTTCACGACAAGCTGGAAATCGCCAAATACCTCATCAGCAAGGGTGCCCGCCTCTCTGCCGCCAATGCCGATGGCAACACACCCCTGCATATCTCCGCCTTCCTGTGCCGCACCGAGATCACCAAGTTGTTCCTCAACAAGGGCGCCTCGGTCATCAGTAAGAACCGCCGGGGAGAGAGCCCGATTGACGTGGTGTCATCGCCCTGGAACGATGAACTGGCGGGATTCTACACCGCAATCAGTGACGGTGCCGGCCTCGGCCTCGACAACGCGAAAATACAGCAGCTGCGCCCCAGGATCTCCAGCCTGCTCAGGGAGCACGCCGCCACGCTCAATCAGTAGAGCCGTGCCGGGAAATACAACCCCGGCACAATCAGCAATTCCTATCCCTTGAAGAAAGCGGCTTGAATCCTGCTGTCTTGTTGCCCCCTCAGGAACCTGAGGACTGAAAATCCGCAAGCGACTTGACCAGCAGCTGGCTGTCGAATGACAACTTTGAAAGCGGACAGCGGAAAGTCTTGCCCTTGCTGCGCATGGTTACCACCGAGCCGTCAAAACTCACCAGCCTTGCCGAGATCGATTTCCCGGAGGCATTGGTCAACTTCTGCATATCAAAATTGCGGAAAAGCATTTCTTTACCTGCTTTGCCTGTCTGGGCCTGCACGGATCCCGCACTGGACACTGAACTGGACACTGAACTGGCTTGTGCCGCGGCAACCGCACCGCTACCCGGGCTTGCGGCCAGGCTCCACTTCCTGGCAGGACGGTTGAAGAATGCGGCGTTCTCAAGGTCACTCTTCACCGCCGCAGCGGATATTGTCGGCTTGGCGTTAATGCGCGGACGGTCCCTGTAGGTGAAACGGAAACCTCCACCGGAACTAGAGCTGGAACTGCCGCCTCCAACTGAGCGGCTGCTGACGCGTCACCCACCCTCCGCGGGAATCATCCAGCCCTGAAGGCAGGCGCATGCAACCAGAACAAATGGTAAAAACCTTGTCACTGTGAGAAATTAAACCTCTTAATAACCCCATTGGCAAGTAGAATACGCCGGTTGCCCTTTTGATGCAGGCCACGACTGCCTGCTTAAGTTAAGAAAACAGGGTAATGCATTGAAAATCAGGCCCCCATATTGTATTTACCCCAGTAAATGATCAGAAACCTTTCTCTTTGCTCGCTGGCGCTCTGCCTTGGCATTGCCTCCCCCGCTGCCAATGAAGCACTTCCCGCCTGGCCCGGCCTGCTGGGCCCAAAGCGCGACGGCTGGGTGAAGGGCTTCATTGCTCCTGAGAAATGGCCGCAAAAGCTGCAGAAGGTATGGCAATTGCAGGTCGGCACGGGCTACGCTTCCCCACTCTTCTCGGACAACCGTGTCTACCTGCACACCCGTTTGGGGGAAAACGAGGTGGTTCGCTGCCTGGACTTGCAAAGCGGCAGGCAAGAATGGCAAAAGGCCTATCCTGTTCCCTTCAGGATGGGAATGGGAGGCGAGCGACACGGCAAGGGACCCAAGTCCTGTCCCGTCCTCGCCAGCGGCAGGCTCTTTACACTGGGCATCACCGGCCTTCTCTCCGCATGGGACAGCGCATCCGGGAAACTGTTATGGCGTCGTGACTACAGCAGGGAGTTCCGGAAAAACCAACCCTACTGGGGGGTTGCATCCTCGCCCATCGTTGACGGCGACAAGCTCATCGTGCACCTGGGCAACGACGAGAAGGGAACATTGCTGGCACTCGACGTGCGCTCGGGCAAAGAGATCTGGCGCCAGGGAAAGGACGGCTCCTCCTACTCCTCCCCGCTGGTCGTTGAAATAATGGGCACCCGCCAGGTCGTGCAGTGGAATCATGAAAACCTGGTTGGCGTTGCAGTTGATACCGGCCGCCTGTTATGGAGCCACCCAGCCCCCCACCATACCCACAACCAGAACATGCCGACCCCGGTGTTCCATGAGGGGCGCATCCTGCTCGGTGGCGAGAACCGCGGCATCCAGTGCCTTGAGCCAAGGCTAAAGGCGGGCACATGGTCGGTAAAAAGGCTCTGGCACCAGGAAAAGGTGGCCCTCGACATGAGCACTGCGGTGATCAATGGCGGGCTGCTCTTCGGCATGTCGCACTTCAAGTCGGGGCAACTCTTCTGCCTTGACCCGAAAGACGGGGAGATTCTCTGGTTAAGCCTGGGAAGGATCGGCAACAACGTCGCCTTCCTGTCCGTCCCGGGACATGTCATTGCCCTCATCAACACCGGGGAGTTGCGCATCATTGAGGCCAGCGGAAAGGGTTATAAAAAAGTCGCCTCCTATCAGGTAGCCGAAAGCCAGACATGGGCTCCCCCGCTCCTCCTGCAAGAGAGCATCCTGGTCAAGTCCCTCGAATCAATCACCCTTTGGTCACTGGCAACGGCAAAATAAGCACCACGAAGCTGATCCCGGACAACCTCCTCTCCCTACGGTGAAACATCACGAACGCGGTAGAAACCGCTTCGGCGGGCAAGCTGGAGTTCATTGTCATTGATCCAGGTGGTGGATCCCCTTGCCCCGATGATGCCATCATCGAGTTCTAACCAGCTTTTCATGTCCAGCCTCTCCTTGTAGTCGACCGCGTAAACACCACCCTCATTGCTGGTGAAGGTAATCGCCAGTGAACCGTCGGAGTCGGTGGTGGAGGCAACGTTGATCCCAAAGGCATAGGTCCTCCTCAGGTTGGCGTTGCTGAACCCGTTCACCGGATCGCCCGCTGTCGCCGGCGGGGCCGGGGAAAGGTCATGGTCGGTCCGGCTGTTGCCGGTGCCGGAATTATTCGCGTCCATGCCAATGATTG
>JAYGGE010000164.1:0-49468 GCA_046581505.1 Verrucomicrobiales bacterium
AAGCTGGTCGACCGGCTCCTTGATTCCAGGCAGTTCGGCGAGCGCTGGGCGCGGCACTGGCTGGACATCGCGCGCTTTGCCGAGAGTCACGGTTTTGAGCAGGACTACGACCGCAAGTTCGCCTTCCACTACCGCGACTTCGTGATCCGCGCCTTCAACGATGACATGCCCTACGACCGGTTCGTGCGCTGGCAGATCGCCGGCGATGAGCTTGCGCCGAAGGAGCCAATGGCGATGATGGCGACCGGCTTCCTGGGTGCCGGGGTGTTCCCGACGCAGATCACCATCAGCGAGGCCGAGCGTGTCCGCTACGATGCCATGGACGACATGCTGGCGACCATCGGCAGTGCCATGCTGGCGACCACCATCGGCTGCGCACGCTGCCACGACCACAAGTATGACCCGATCCCGACCCGCGACTACTACCGGATGCTCTCCGCCTTCACCACCACGGTGCGCAGCGACATCGACGTCGACATGGCAGCACTCGATGCCAGGGGCAACGCCGAGCTCGAGAAAAAAATCGCGGTAGCACAAGCCGCCCGTGACTCCTACGTAAAGGGAGAACTCATCACCGCCTTCCGCAGCTGGAACAAGGCGCGACTGGAATCCTCCAGCGCTCCCGCGACGGACCCTGAGTGGACCATACTCAGCCCGGAGTCACTGATCTCCAAGGGTGGCGCCACCTTCACCGCGCAGCCTGACGGCTCGCACCTGGTCGGCGGCAAGAACCCCGCCTTTGATACCTACACCTTCACCGCCCCCGCGCCGGCCGACGGCCTCAGGGCCATCAGGCTCGAGGCACTGGCGCACAAGTCGATGACGCGCGGAGGTCCCGGCCGGGCAAGCAACGGCAACATCGCGCTCACTGACCTGAAGCTGAGCTGCGGCGGGCGTGCCCTCAAGCTCGCCAACCCCAGGGCGACCTTCCAGCAGAATGGGCTGCCGGTAGCCGCGGTGATCGACAACAACGCGAAGTCGGCCTGGGCACTTGACCCGCAGTTCGGCAAGGACCACGCGGCGATCCTCGAGCTCACCAACCCCTCTGACTGCAAGGCCGGCGAAAAGCTGGTGTTCACGCTCAAGTTCGAGAACAACACCGGGCACAACATCGGCCGGCTGCGCCTGTCCGTCTCCGGGCGTGACCCGGCCGGGCTTAAACTTGACGGGGGGGCAAGTCCCGGGGAACTGGCGACCCGGCAGATTGACACCCTGATCAGGGCCGCCAAGGGCAAGTTCGACGACAAGCTGCGCGCCCGGCTGCTCGAGCTCTACAAGCCGCTTGATGAAAAATGGCGCGAGCTTGAGGGCAACCTCACCGGCCTCGAGAGTGGACGGAAGAAGGCGGTGACCAAGGTCATGGTCTGCAGTGACGGCAACAAGGTCAAGCCGATGCGCCACCACACCAGCAGCGGCAGCATCCCGAACTTCTACAAGCAAACCCACTTCCTCAAGCGCGGCGATACCCGGCAGAAGGGCGAGGTCGCCCCGCTGGGTTTCCTGCAGGTGCTCAGCCGTGGCGAGGTGCCGCGCCCGGAGAAGGGCCGCAGCGCAATCGCGGACTGGATCACTGACATTGAGCACGGCGCCGGGCACCTGCTGGCACGGGTCATCGTCAACCGCATCTGGCAGCACTACCTGGGCGAGGGCATCGTCGCCACACCCAACGACTTTGGACTGCAAGGCGAGGAGCCGAAGCAACCGGAACTGCTCGACTGGCTTGCCCTTGAGCTGATCGACAACGGCTGGAGCCTCAAGCACATCCACCGCCTCATCCTCAACAGCGGGGCATACCGGGCAAAGCGCATGCCGCGCCGGCTGGAGGCCGAGGCGATCCGTGACAACGCGCTCGCGGTGGGCGAGCTGCTCGATGAGAAAATGTATGGTGCCGGGACCCTTAATGAGGGCATGCTCCGGCGCAGCATCTACTTCATGATCAAGCGCAGCAAGCTGGTGCCGGTCATGCAGTCATTTGACTGGCCGGATTCGCTGACCAGCCTCGGGCGACGCGCGATCACGACCACGCCCAGCCAGGCATTGATTTTCATCAACAACCCCAACATGCGGCGCATGGCGGAGGGCTTTGCCAAGCGGCTCTCCGGTGCAGCCGATCCGGTCACCGAAGCCTACCGGATCGCCTATGGCAGACTCCCTTCCGGTGATGAGCTTGCCGCGGCGGGCTCGTTCCTTGCCGGGCAGGAAAAATCCCGCGGTGGCGACAAGCACAAGGCGCTCTCCGACTTCTGCGGGGCCCTGATGAGCGCCAACGAGTTCATCTACATCGAATGACCAACAACAACGACCACTGCGGACGCATCGCGCCCGCCTTCACGCGCCGCGAGCTTTTGCAGCACGCCGGCGGCGGCATCGGCATGCTGGCACTCAACTCCATGCTGCTCGGTGAGGGCGGTGCGGTGACGAATATCGGCCCTAATCCACTGGCAACACGACACCCGCATGGCTTCGGCCGCGCCAAGCGTGTCATCTGGCTGTTCATCAACGGCGGCCCGAGCCACGTCGACACCTGGGATTACAAGCCCGGCCTGGACAAGGCTGACGGCAAGAAGCTTGAGGGATTTGACAACACCACGGGTTTCTTTGACAAGGCGGTCGGCCCGCTGCTCAAGTCACCCTTCGAGTTCAGGCAATACGGTGCGAGCGGGATGTGGGCATCCTCCCTCTTTCCCCACCTCTCGGGACACGTCGACAAGATGGCCTTTATCAAGTCCTTCCATACCAAGTCCAACAACCACAGCCCGGCCCTGTTCATGGCGAATACCGGCGTGCCGCGCATGAGCAACCCCTGCGTGGGCAGCTGGGTCACCTACGGGCTGGGAACCGAGAACCAGAACCTCCCCGCCTTCGTGGTCATGTCGGACCCTCTCAACCGCGGCCTGCCCAAGGGCCACGCGGCGAACTGGGGCAGTGGCTTCCTGCCCGGCGCGTTCCAGGGCACCTGGGTGCGCTCCAAGGGGGAACCGATCCCGAACCTGAAACGCATCGCGGGCCTGAGTGACGCGCAGCAGCGCGCGCAGCTCGACTTTGTCGGCAGGCTCAACGCGGCGCACGGGAAGCTACATCCCGGCGAGATGGAGCTCACCGCGCGCATCAGGAGCTTTGAGCTGGCATACCGCATGCAGCAGGAGGCGCCTGAGTGCTTTGAGATCGACAGCGAGCCCGAGCATATCAAGTCGCTTTACGGGCTGGGCGAGAAACGCTGCGCGCACTTCGCCCGCCAGTGCCTGATGGCACGCCGCATGATTGAGCGCGGCGTGCGCTTTGTGCAGATCTACTCCGGCGGCATGGAGAACGCGCGCAGCTGGGACGGTCACGGCGACATCAGGAAAAACCACACCCAGTTTGCCGGCGAGACCGACCAGCCGATCGCCGGTCTGCTTGCCGACCTGGAGCAGCGCGGGCTACTCGACGAGACGCTGGTGATCTGGGGCGGCGAGTTCGGTCGCCTGCCGGTATCACAGCTCTCCGGAGGCAAGCCCACCGGCCGCGACCACAACCCGCACGCGGGTTGCTACTGGCTGGCCGGAGGCGGAGCCCGGGGCGGGACATCCTACGGGCAGACTGACGAGATCGGCCACAAGGCCGCCGTCGACACCGTCGAGATCCACGACATCCACGCCACCATCCTGCACCTGCTGGGACTCAACCACGAGCAGTTGACCTACCTGCACAGCGGACGCCGCTTCCGCTTAACCGACGTGGCCGGCAGGGTATTGCACGACATTATTGCATAGGAAATTCTTTTTCGCGGAACACCGGCACAAATGAAGACAATCCTCTTAATCCTGACAGGCTCGCTGCTTGCCAACGCCGCAGTAAAGGCCGATGACTGGCCCGGGTGGTTCGGCCCGCAGCGCGACGGGGTGTGGCGTGAGAAAGGTATCCTCAAGAGCTTCCCCGCGAGCGGCCCGGAAGTCCTCTGGCGCACAAAGGTCAACCGCGGTTACGCCGGGCCGGCAGTTGCCGGCGGCAGGGTATTTATCATGGACCGCAAGGTGGCCGATCCTACCGCCAGCCCGGGCAACCCCTTCGCCCGCGGCCAAATCCCGGGCAACGAGCGGCTCGTCTGCATTGATGCCGAAGGCGGCAAGGTGCTCTGGGAGAAAGGCTATGACTGCCCCTACGGCATCAGCTACGCCGCCGGCCCGCGCGCCACGCCGTTAATCGAGGGGGATCGCGTCTATACGCTTGGTGCCGAGGGCAACCTCATGTGCCGCAAGGTAATCGACGGCGCGCAAATCTGGTCAAGGGATTTCAACGAGGTTACCGGGACGAAGACACCGACCTGGGGCTTCTCGGCAACACCCATGATCCACGGCCAACTGCTCATTTGCCTGGCCGGCGGCGACGGCTCGGTAGCGGTGGCTCTTGATAAAATGACCGGCAGGGAAAAGTGGCGTGCACTGAGTGCCAAGGAGCCGGGCTACGCCCCGCCGGTCATCGTTAACCACAATGGCAGGGATCTGCTCATTATCTGGCACCCGGAGGCGGCCAACGCCCTTGACCCGACGACCGGCAAGGTAATCTGGAGGGTGCCGTGGAAACTGCGTTTCGGACTGAGTGTCTCGACCCCGCAGCTGGTCGGTAACATCCTGTATTTCTCCTCCTTCTACAACGGCTCAATGGCACTGGGGTTGAAAGCACAGGGACAACCGGAAATCCTGTGGAGGACGGCAAAGGAGAGCGAGAAGCGCACCGAGCACCTGCACGGCATCATGAACACCGCGGTGATCGCCAACGGTCACCTCTATGGCGCATGCAGCTACGGGGAGTTTCGCTGCCTGGAGCTGAAATCAGGCAAGAGGATCTGGGAGTCACTGGCCCCTGTCGGCCTGGAGAAGCCGGCCCGCTGGGGAACCGTATTCGTGACGCCGCATGAGGGGCGCTACTTCCTGTTCAGCGAAAAGGGCGACCTGGCGATCGCCGAGCTCTCGCCAAAAGGCTACAGGGAAATCAGCCGTGCGCACATCATCGAGCCCAACGGCCTCGACATGCGGCAGCGCAAGATCGTCTGGTCACACCCGGCCTACGCGATGCGCTCCTGCTTCGTGCGCAATGACACGGAACTGGTCAGGGTTTCACTGGCGGCGCAATAGCGGGGCTTCCCCGGCTCAGGGTTTAAATGCCGGAGCCATGGCGTGAACCGTGTTGTAGATCGCCCCGATGATCTCGCCGCCACCGGTATCCTCAAGGTCATAGCTGATGCCCATCTGCATCACTTCCTGCATGTCCGCAACCTCCAGGAACACGCCCTGCCCGCCGGGCAACAGCCGCGCTGAGGACACCGGGACCTTGTCACGGCCCTGCCTGTTCGGGTCGGCAAGCGACCAGTCCTTCGACCCGTATTGCGCTGCCCAGCGGTAGTTCCAGCGCTCGATCTTCCAGCTGTCGAGGTCCTCGGCGAGTTCCCTGTCGAGCTTCTCGCTGAACATGACCCGGATACCGTTGGCGTGGACGTTCAGGGCAGTGGGCATACGCACCGGCCTGCCGGTGAAGCGAATACGCTGGAAACAACCGTCCTTGGCACCACTGGTCTGCCAGCCCTTCAGGCCGCTCACGTATAGCTGGCCGTCATGCGGGCTGAAGCGCGCGCGCATCGCCCCGGACTGGAACTTCACCCCCGGAAACTCCACCACCCCTGCCTGGTCAACCCCGCTGATATTCTCCGCGAGCACCATGAAGAGCCGGCACTTGCCGTAGGATGTGTGCACCATCATGCCCTCAAAGGGACCCCATTTCCTGCCCTCCACCCAGCTCTGGCCGCCGCATGAGTTGTCCACGCTGTGCGGGATCCAGCAAAGCGGGCCGTCATAGGTCTTGGGCGCGACTTCCCGGTGATGGGTGTTCATGAACCCGTAGAATCCGCCGTCCTTGATGAGGTCAATGCGCGAGGAGGGCACCCAGCCGCCCTGCTGGTCTGCCACCGTGCGCTGTCCCCTGGGTCCAACCCCGGAACCGTTCGGCCAGCGAAACCCGGTCGCCACCGGCGTGATGGTCGAGCCATCGGCGGACACCTTCAAAAACGTGCCGGCATGATTGTTGCGGCCACCATGCCCCTTGACGAAATAGAAATTGCCTTGAGGGTCTGTATCAAGGCCGGTGGCAAACTCGTGCACGTTCTTGCCGATCCTGCAACCGTTGTTAAAGCACTCATAGAAGTCCGCCTCGCCATCCCCGTTGAGGTCATGCAGGCGTGTGATCTGGTCTCGCCCGAGCACATACACCTTGTCTTCAATAATACGCAGCCCCAGCGGCTGAAACAGGCCGGTGGCGAACCGGCGCCAGCTGAGTTTCTCCAGTTTCCCGTCAATACCGGAAACCACCCAGACATCACCGTCCATGGTGCATACCGCGGCATCCCCGCCTGAGAAAAAATCATGCCCGCCGAAGCGAAAAAGCACATTGCCGGGGTTTTTAAAGGGCGGAGTGATGGTGTCAACGACATAGGCACTCTCCCCGGACCCGAGCTCCCCCTTGGTCACCAGCGCCTGCGGGTAACGACCGGAACCACCCTTGATCATCGCCTTGAGATCCGGAGCCTTGCCGCCTTCCTCGGCCCCACCGATAACAAGCTGCAGGTGCAGCTGCCCGGAATGCGGCGGGATCCGCAACACCTTACGATCACCGACAGCCTCAAATTCTGCCTTGCCTGATGAACCCGCAATGATTGCCGGTGTGGCTGCCGAACACACGGACATCAGGAGTTCCTTCTTTGCGGCATCAATCTCCAGGTAACGCCGCAAAGACTTCCCGCCCGGCCCCGCTTCAAGCATCTCCAGTATACCAACACCCCCAACCGTATAGGACAAAATGGTATTTTCCCCATTCCTGTAGAGACCCCTGTATTGTGCATGCTTAGCGGGCAGGGGACCGCTCTTCTGCTCCCGGCTATCCTCAAAGCTTTCGCCCCTGGCCCAGCCCGGGCCGGGCAGGTTATTCAACAAATAGGGTGCTCCCAGCCAGTGCCCGGAACCACCGAGCCCATCACGGTAGGTGTTGAACATGACCCCGTGCTCGGGGACCGCGGTGACAAGGCTGAGCATCTCGGTGTCAAAAACCGCAGTCAGCCGGCTCCCCTGGCCGCCAAGGGTGATGGCAATGGCCTTAAAGACAGTGGCCGGCTTGGCGCCACGCAAGTCGATGGTAGCACTGAACACCCCGCCAAGGTCTGACGTTGCCCAGCGTGGCTGTCCCGCCTCCCACCACGGCTTGCCCTTTTGGGCGGAGACCGGGGCAACAGTCAGCAAAAATACCAATAAATTGAGAACATGGAACTTTAGAAGGCGCATCATTGGGCGCAATCCTAGACCCTGCCTGAAGGCGGATCAAACACCACTGCAGCCGTCTGGGCAATTGCCCCTGCCGCAGGCAAGAAAATGGTGCGCGATGCTGGATTTGAACCAGCGACCCCATGCGTGTGAAGCATGTGCTCTACCCCTGAGCTAATCGCGCTGAACTGCAGGTTTGAAAGACGAATTCTAGACTGCCTCCAACCGCTTGTAAAACACCCCGCAAGCTATACCTTCGCGGGATCAACGGCCTTGTATATCCCCCGGAAACGCCTGGCGATATCCTTGAGGATCTCCTCACCGATTCCCTTAATGCTGATACAGTTAACACGCGGTACCGAACTGTTCCGGAAAATGTTCCTGGCCTCTAGCTGGATCAGGTCAACGATTGCCTTGTTGCCGAGTTTCTTGCCGCCGCGCTTGGTTCCCGGGACACCGTCGGCAATCAGGTATATCCCGCTGGGCCTCTGCATAAAGGCGACAACAAGCGCGAGGTCCATCCGTGAGCCGCCGCTGGTACCCCTGAGCGAACCCACTGCATTGGGCGGAAAGGGCGTGTAGGCAATGCCCTTGTCATCACGCCCCTTGTTTCCGAACTGGGAAGTGCGGGTTCGATCAAAGCTGCCGCCGCCTTTCTTGTTGATAAAATAGGCCTTCATCCATTCCTTGGCCCTGGCCACGTTGGCAGCATTTGAAGCAACCGGCTGCGAGGCAAAGCCGTCAACATCAGCCCCGAAACAGAGGATATTAAAGCGCGCCTGAGAGGGCAGCGAGGAAACAGTGCGTTCAATTTCGCGGCGCAAGGCCTTGATTCCTTGCGCGCCACAATTGCCGTTCATGCTGGTGGATGTGTCAATGACCAGGATAACACGGCTGCCACCGCCGCCGGTGCCGAAAAACCGCGCGCCTCCCCGCCCGTCTCCAAAGCCGCCCATGCCAAAACCGTCTCCATAATCGGTTCCTAAAGCCGGCAGGTCATTGAAGTCGGGAATATCAGGCATCACCATCGCTGATGCCTTGTTCGCCACGATTGTCATGGCCGCCATCCTTGAAGGCGGAGCAGGCTTGTCCTGGGTCACCTTCTTGGCGAAGGATCGCTTCTGCATGCTTGAGTCAAGATTCTCGCCGGTGGCTTCAAGCACCAGTTCAACCTCATCATCCTTGAAATTGCTGATCACGATCCAGGCCAGGAGAACGAACAAGAACACATGCACCAGCCCGGCAATGGTCAGGGACATGATTCGCGATTTATTGCGATCACGCTCGGTGAGCTCCTGTGCCGATTTTTCTGCGGCCTCGCCGATATCCGGCAATTCCTCGCCGATATCCGGCAATTCCTCGCCGGGACGCGGCATCGGGGTTACGTTCTGGATCTGACCCGGATTCATGGCTGGCTTAAGGGGCAATTGACTGTGTCCTGGTTAAAACAGTTCGGCAGGTCTTCATGAATTATAACGATTATCCCGCCTTGTTATTAGTTAAAATTTTCTTCCACCCGGGAACATCCCTTCTAGTCGAACCAATTCCAGGGCAGGGAACGAACCATGATACCGGAAGTAACAGCCTCCTGACGGGCTACATTCACCCGCCCGGGACCGTCAAGTACAAGCGGCTGCCCGCCATTCTTCATTGCGGACAACGGGTTTCTTCCATGAAAACTCCCGCAGGATGGCATCAACAGTGTCAATAACAGGAAAGCGAAACGCCACTTCATACACATTCATTGTATAATATTTGACCCAATGGGAAAGAGAATTATCGCAACCACCCGGGAATCAGGACAAAAAACAAACCCACAGGCCCTGTATATTCAATAGTTGCCGGGCAATTCCCGGGCGGCGGCAATCCCTCCTGCTAGAACCCAAGTGTAATGGATCGGAATGCCTTCTTGCGCGGATCCTTGAGATATTTACACGCACACATGCCATCCTCCAGCGGTTCAAGGGCCTCCGAGCGGGTGACTTTATACATTACCGTGCCGTCGTCACTGAAGATCTGCGCCTGTGCAGTACCGGGGAACGGGGCAATTGCCTCAGGGTTGAGTTTGCCGGCGCCCTTGAGCAGCGTGGGTTTTGAATCCGCCTTGCCGCTCCACGAAAAGATCGCCGAGGTTTGCCCGCTGGTGCGGGAACCGGCAATGACAAGGTAATATTTTAAATGCGCGGAGTATTCAATGGAACGAAGGCCGCGGCCGCCAAAATCGAGTTTAAGCGGAACCCCGAACCTGGGACGCTCACCCTTGGCCACCACCCCGGGGGCATTCTCAAGCGGGATCAGGAGTGCCTTGCCATCGGGGACGGGATTGCGCAGGCCCAGGTAAAGCACTTTACCATCAGCGCTCACACTCAAGCCCTCGATATTAAGCCCCTTCTCCTTGGGCGCCAAGGCCGCCCCGGCATCCGCACCAATACGCCCGATGCTCGGCGACAGGCCAATCCCCGGGATTGCCCGCAATGCACCGAGTAAGTCACGCGAGGGGAAGCCCTCAGGCTCAATGCGGTAAGTTTTGCCGTCCTTGATAATTCTGGTGGCAAAAAACAGGTAACGGTTTTTTCGCCATTTGCCTTTCTTGCTGCGGCCATGCGAAGTAATCCAGTAAATCCTGTCCCCGACCCGGGTACAGCCCTCGATATCAGCCTCCGGGTGCTTGTCCGTATTGGTCTTCAAAAAGTCGTTGAGCGGAAACTGCGCAATCGGCATCCCCGGCTTATCCAGGGAATAAATCCGCAGGATATTGTCTTCATCATCGGCAACCACAAACGTCTTCTCATCCAGTGCCACGGCAGCTGAAACATCACAAGTGCCCTTGAAAGTCACCTCACGGGTGGATGCAGTGCAACTCGCGGACAACATCATCACGCAGGCAATCAGGAAACGAATCATGTCCTTATAATACGCCAATACCAGCCAAAAAACAAAACCTCACACCCCATCAGCAACAGCCAATTGCCGCTTACCCGAGAAACAGTGGCTTGATACGCTCATCAAACAATCTCTCCCACGAGTAATTCTTGATCACCTCCTTGCGTGCCCGGTAACCGGAGTCATTTTCCAGGGTAGCTGCAACACGCCGGGCAACCACCCCGGGTTCCTCGGCCAGGTCAAACAGGTTGACGTTGTTCTCAAGGATCGAGCACATCGGTTCAACCCGGGCACAGAATACCGGCATGCGAAAAACCCCGGCTTCAAGAAGAGGCAACCCGAACCCCTCCTGCCGGCTGGGCAGGAACAGCAAATCGGACGCGTTGTAAAGGCTGACAAGGTCCTCGTCAGAAATCTCGAATGCCTCGCTGACAAAATGAAACTCGTTGTCAACCCCGAGCTCACAGGCCAGTGCACTGAGTTCCAGGCCATAGTCCCAGGCCGCCGGGTTATGCGCATCCGGCGCCCCGGTAACGAGGTAAATCACCTTGTGCCCGGCCCGCTTGAGCTCAGCCAGAACCCGGATACCAAACTCAATGTTCTTCCTGCGCAGGATGCGTGTCGGTTGCAGCATGACGATGTCCTGGTAGAGGACCCCATATTGCCGGCACAGCTTTCGAACGGGATCAGTAAGCTTCAACAACCTGATGTAACGCACCCCGTTGGGAACAACAGGACATGCCCCGGTATCAATCCCGGTGAGCTCACAATACTGCTGCTGGCGCTTTTTTGATATGACCGCGTGTTCAAAGCGCTCCGGGGCACCTGCAAGCAAGCTCCACGGTTCGCGCCCGAGGAACTCGCCAAGACTGTAATCCTCATCAATGGCCGCGATGTCATGCACCCAGTTAACGAACCTGGCGGCGACTGCCCCTTGTGCCGCCAACTCGGCAAGCGCCGCGGTAGCGGCGAGATTAAAATGCATTGTCATCATATTGTGCACGAGAACCACCTGGCAATCCGCCAGCAGTGCCGTGAGGCTGGCCTTAAGCTCTGCCTTCAGTTCATCGTATACCGGGGCCGGCCCGGCCCCGGTAAGCTCCGCCTGTGCCTGCACGCTGCGCGGATGCCCTGGCAACAGTTCAGGGATCTCATCGACACTGACCCCCTCGACCATGCTCTCGGCCCGGCCGGCAATGATCCTGACAGCATACCCCCGACGTGCAAACAGTGCCGCCTGTTGCTCCATGACGAACTCCACGCCGCCGATCACCGGCGGGTAGGCATAATGCACAAGGGCAATCTTCATGATTGCCTAAAGTTCATCCTCAAAAAGTGCCCGTGGCGAGTTAAAACACCTCAGCCCAGGCCCGAGACCCCGCAAAGCAATATCTTTTATGCCTTTCGCCGTCCCCGCTTACGGCCACTTCCTGCCGGCGGCACATCACCGGCCTGGGCCTTCAGTTCCCCAATCTGGTCACGCAGCAATGCCGCCTTCTCAAACTCCAGCCTGGCGGCGGCTTCGTTCATCTCGACCTGAAGTTCCCCGATGACTTCCACAACATCGAGATCCTCCCCACCTTCACCCAGCACCCCCCTGTTCACCTTCTCGCCGCCCAGTGTAACGTGCAATGACTCCTGCACCGCACGTCGCACACTCTGCGGTGTAATGCCGTGTTTCTTATTATAAGCCATCTGCCTACGCCTGCGATGATCAGTGATGTTAACCAGCCCCTCGATGCCCCTGGTCACCTGGTCGCAAAACAACACCACCCGGCCCTCTACATGCCGTGCAGCACGACCCGCAGTCTGGATCAGCGAGGTTTCGCTGCGCAGGTAACCCTCCTTGTCGGCGTCAAGGATACAGACAAGTGCCACCTCGGGAAGGTCAAGTCCTTCCCGCAAGAGGTTAATGCCCACGAGGATGTCAAATTCACCGGCCCTCAATGAGCGCAAAATCTCGACCCGCTCGATGGCTCCAATGTCACTGTGCAGATAGCGCACCCGCAGGTCGACACCAACCAGGTAATCGGTAAGGTCCTCCGCCGTGCGCTTGGTGAGCGTCGTCACCAGGACACGGTTGCCATCCTCGCTGGCCTGGCGGCACAGCTCGATGGTCTCGTCAATCTGTCCCTTGAGCGGTTTCAGGTCCACCACCGGGTCGAGCAGCCCGGTCGGGCGGATGACCTGCTCCACCACCATGTTGCCTCCGCCGGAGGTAACATCAAACTCATCTTCCGGCTGTGCAGCCCCCGAGATGCTCGGCAACAGGTCAGGCACAACCTCTCCCCGCTTCAAGCGCTCCTTTACATTCGGGATAAAGCCGCGGTTGCCAACCACGCTGTTTTCAATCTCAAAGCGCGCCGGAGTGGCACTGACATAAATACGCTGGCCGGTAATGCCCATGAATTCCCTGAATTTCAGCGGGCGGTTGTCAAGTGCGCTCGGAAGTCGAAACCCGAAATCAACAAGTGTTGTCTTGCGGGATTTATCCCCCTTATACATGCCCCCGATCTGTGGCACCGTGGCGTGCGATTCATCGATGATGGTCAAAAAATCCTCAGCAAAAAAATCCAGCAGCGTTGAGGGCCGCGAACCGGGTTCACGGTCGCCCAGGTGCCGTGAATAATTCTCGATCCCCTGACAGAACCCTATCTCCTGCATCATCTCGATATCGTATTCGGTTCGCTGACGGATCCGTTGCGCCTCGATGTATTTCTGTTCTTTCTCAAAGGTTTCAACCTGCTCCTCGAGTTCCCCGCGGATCGCCTCAATCGCCCGCTTCATCTTGTCGGCAGGCGTGACGAACTGCTTGGCCGGATAGAAAGTATAGCTGTCAATGCGCGAGGTGATATTTCCGGTCAGCGGATCAAAACCCGAGATCCGGTCAATTTCATCACCAAAGAATTCAATGCGAATCGCCTCGTTCTCGAGATAGGCGGGCACCACGTCGACGACGTCACCGCGGGCACGGAACTTGCCGCGGCCAAATGCGGTGTCATTGCGTTCATAGAGCATATCAACCAGCCTGGTGAGCAACCGGTCACGATCCATTTCCATCCCGGTATGCACCGGGCACATCATGTCCTTGTAGTCTTCAGGCGACCCAAGGCCGTATATGCATGATACACTGGCCACCACCAGCACATCCCTGCGCGTCAGCAGTGAACCCATCGCTGAAAGCCGTAGACGTTCAATCTCCTCGTTAATCGATGAATCCTTCTCAATATAGGTGTCAGTCCGCGGGATGTAGGCCTCAGGCTGGTAATAGTCAAAGTAAGAGACGAAGTACTCGACTGCGTTGTCCGGGAAAAAGTTCCTGAACTCCGAGTAGAGCTGCGCGGCAAGCGTCTTGTTATGCGACATGACCAGGGTAGGGTGTCCGATCTCGGCAATGACATTCGCCATCGTGAACGTCTTTCCCGAGCCGGTGACCCCAAGTAATGTCTGGTGCTCGTTACCCGCAGTCACCGACTTGACCAGCTTGCCGATTGCCTGTTGCTGATCACCACATGGCCGATAGTCAGACTGGAGCTGGAAATCACGGGTCATTCGTCCATTACAAACCACGGGAGCAGCAAAATCACAAGTAGCAGCTAATACCTGCAGACGCCCCTTAACAGTCCTCTCCGTGCGGTGCCTGGTCGTTATCGGCAACTTCCAAATCCCATCGGTCGCCGCATCCCGAACAGCGATAAGCAACCCAGTCACCGGGACGAAAGCCGAATTCCGGCTCATGCGTCATGCGGTGGGCCTTCCGGCCGCAATCAACACAGGTGATTACCTCGGGAATTTCCACCCCGTTTACCTGTCGTTACCGCGTCCCTTTGCAGCACGCGCTGTATCCACAGCGGCAAGCACCAGAACCCCGGCCGGAATTGCGAGTCCGGCAACACACACACACACCTGAAACCATTGAATATCCATTGCTGTCTACTTCTGAACAAAACCCGGGCGGACAACAAATCATTAATTTTATGAAAAAATCCAGCACATTCTGATAATTGTTGCGTTAAAATCGCTGACTTGCCGCCAAAACTGTTGTTTTAGAATAGTGCAGGATATGGAAACGCTCTCGACCACCGAACTGAAATCACTGGCTGCCGCCAACCCCGGGGAATATGAAGTGCACGCGCAGGTTGCCGCCTCGGAAGCCAGGGAAACCCGGGGTGGTAAACCCTATTTTGAAGTGACGATGGCCGACTCGGGAGGAACCATCAAGATCAAGGTCTGGCAGGATTCCCCGGGGTTTTCCAAAGCGGAGACCCTGCAGGAAGAGGACTGGGTGTGTGCCAGGGGATTTTGGTCAGTCAACGACTATGGCCTGGATGTCCGGGACTGTGAACTGCGGCGACTGCAGGAGGAGGAGATTGCCGGGGTTCTTGCCGGTGACGAGACAACCCGCGCAAAACAGGCGGCCGATTACACCTACATTGAGTCAAGCTGCAGCGAACTTTCCGATCCGCGCTTTAAGGCGGTCTGCGAACTTTTCCTGGAGAAATTCACAGATCGTTTCAAGCGCAGCGGCGGTGCCCGTAACCTGCATCATGCGCGGCGCGGCGGACTGGTGGAACATGTCGCCCAGATGATACGCTGCTCCAAAGCTGTATGCAGCGTATACGGGAACCTCAATCAGGATCTCATGATCGCCGGCGTCTTATTCCACGACTGTGGCAAGATGTGGGAAAACAGTTACCCGGAAAAAGGCTTCAAGATGCCCTATGATTTCAGTGCCGAGCTCATGGGTCATATTTCCTTCGGTGTCGAACTCGCCAACTCCCTCTGGAAGGAAGCGCAAACCAAAGCGAAAGCCGACTGGAAAGCACTTGACCCGCCGAGTGATAAGGCACGCCTGCACCTCATACACCTGATCCTCTCCCACCACGGCAGCCATGAATTCGGGTCCCCCGTATTGCCGAAAACACCGGAGGCGATGGCGCTGCACCACATTGATAACATCGACGCCAAGCTGGAGATGTTTGCAACCGGATATCGCGAGCAGGAAATACTCTCGGCCGATGTGCAAAAGAAAGTCTGGGCATTGCAGGCGAATATAGTGCAGCCGCTCGACAGTATTGAACCGGCCGGCAACGGCAAGGAATGAAACTGCGCCTGTTCAAGAAGCGGCATGTCTGGCTGCCGACCTGGCCTGTCCTGCTGGCAGGCCTCTGCGCCCTGCTGGCAACGGCGGGCCTTCTGTTCTTCTCCTCACACGACTTCCTGGCCCTGACACAACGCGCCCCCGGCGCGAGAATGCTTGTTGTGGAGTCATGGATGGCTGACAACTCAATGAAGGAAATCGCGGAACTGATGAACGCCGGGGATTCACCTTACGAATCCCTCTGGCTGACCGGGCCGGTACTTGACCGCGGGTTCCATATCTCCAAAGGATACAGGACCTACAGTGAAATGAGTGCTGCAACACTGCAGGCACTCGGCGTTCCCGAAGAAAGAATCAATATTGTCCCGGCAGCAAACAACCAGCGTAATCGCACCTTCACCGCCGCCCGGGAACTGAAGGATGAACTCGAGAAAAGAAACATTCACCCTCGCCGGTTCGACCTCGCCACCCTTGACGTCCACGCCCGGCGCAGCCGCGCTGTCATGGGCAAGGTCTTTGGAACAGATGTGGAAATCGGGGTTTTAGCCCTGCCTCCTGCAGGTTATGACCCTGCGCAATGGGCCTCCTCAAGTGCCGGCATGAAGAATACCCTGATCGAACTGCTTGCCTACCTCTACGAGAAACTTGGTGACGGCGGTCGTTAAACTGATGCTTAAAAGAGCAAGTTGACATGCCGTATATTCTTGCTTTTCGGCAAACCTTGGCTCATCTGCTCTTAATCTCCCCATAAGCGCTTAACTCGCCGTAATGCCAACTGTAATTTCCAACCCACTTGCGCCAGTGAAAAAATGCTCGCTGATAAACGGCGGCAGAACAATCATCGCAAGTTTCCTGCTGACACTGGCCGGTGCATTTTCCATAGCAACTGCAGAGCCCCTGGCCGGCACTTCTCCCCTGAATTGGGAGGGTGACATCGCGTCACGTTTGATCGATACGGCAGATGCTTTCCTGCTGGAAAAAATCAATGCGGCAACGAGCGCGCGGAAGAAAAAAACGGAAATGCCCCGCCGTGAAGTACTCAAAGTCTTGATTGGTTTCCGTGATGATGTCCGGGTCAAAAATCCCCGGCTCTGGCGTGGTGAAATCTCATCCCGCACAGAACACTACACCGTCCGCCCCTTCCGTGTGGCGGCCTTTGGTGACGTTGCGGTGGAGGGGTTGCTGCTGGAACCGCCGGAAACCAGGGCAACCACCATCTATCTGGCCGACCCCGACAGCTACGCCACAACCACCCGGCCACAAATCCTGGCCGCCAGCGGCCACCGCGTGTTCGTTCCCGTTTTGATCGACCGGGCAACGCGCCACCGCAAGATCACCAACCGTGAATTTCTCTATCGCTGCGCCTTTGAGCTCGGGTGGCACCTGATTGCCAGCGAGGTGCAGAAGGTCTCTGCCATCATCGATGCCTGTGGCGGAGCCTCCGCACAGGTCGCTGTCTGCGGTGACGGTGAGGGCGGCCTGATCGCGCTTTACGCAGCGGCAATCGATGAACGTGTCAACCGCGCCTGGGTAATCGGTCACTTCGGCCCGAGGGAACGGGTCTGGAACGAGCCCGCCTACCGGAATGTCTTCGGCCTGCTGAACCACTTCGGCGATGCCGAGATTGCCCGCCTGGTGGCTCCCCGCACCCTGATCATCGACCCTTCCCCCGCACCGGAGGTCGTGATCCCATCAGGCACCGGCGGAAAACCCGGGCGGATAACCGCCTTTACCAGGGCACAAGTGGAAGCCGAAGCCGCCCGTGCCGGGCTCAGGCTCGGTGGCATCAATGACTTCGCGCAGAAAAAAATCGAGACCCGCGGCAGCAAGCCCCTTCCCACCGAGAACCTTGCCGGCATGCGCAAGCGGGCCTTTGAGGAGATTGACCGTCACAACCAGGGCCTGCTCGCCGAAAGCGCAGCCGTGCGGCGGCGTTATTTTTCCAATCTCGATACTTCTTCCCTGGAGAAATTCGAGGCGACGCTCGAGGCATACCGCGAGCGCTTCGCGAAGGATGTGATAGGTCGCTTCGATGACAAGCCCGTTGCCGCCAACCCCCGCAGCCGGCTTTTCAAGGAAACCGAGAACCTGCGCTACTATGAGGTTGTGCTGGATGTGTTCGGCGGCGAATCCGGCCTCTTCGCCTACGGGATTCTCGTTGTCCCAAAAGATATCAAGGCCGGTGAAAAAAGGCCGGTGGTGGTTTGCCAGCACGGGCTGGAGGGCCGGCCGCAATCCACAATCGGACAACAGGACCACCACTACTACAAAGCCTTCACGACCACCCTTGCCCAGCGCGGTTTTGTCACTTTCGCGCCGCAAAACCTCTATATCTTCGGTGACCGGTTTCGTGCACTGCAGTTCAAGGCGAACGCCATCGGCAGGACATTGTTCTCCCTGATGGTGCCGCAGCATCAACAGCTGACCGACTGGCTCGGCTCGCTCGACTTTGTCGATCGTGACCGCATCGGCTTCTACGGCCTGTCCTACGGCGGCAAGTCTGCGATGCGGATTCCACCCCTCGTCTCAAACTATTGCCTGTCAATCTGCTCGGCGGATTTCAATGAATGGGTATGGAAAAACGCCTCAACGCGCTCCAGCTACAGCTACGTCTGGACCGGCGAGTATGAGATTTTTGAATGGGATTTGGGCAGCACCTTCAATTACGCGGAGATGGCCGCACTCATTGCACCGCGCCCTTTCATGGTCGAGCGCGGTCACTTTGACGGGGTCGCTCCGGACGAGGGGGTGGCTTACGAATATGCCAAGGTACGCCACCTTTACTCGGCAAGGCTGGGTATCGGCGAGCGCACCGAGATCGAATGGTTTGTCGGCCCGCACACGATAAACGAACAGGCTACCTACCGGTTTCTCCACCGGCACCTGAACTGGCCGGCTAAATAGCAAAAAGCAGGCCGCTATTCTATAAACAATGCCTTCCGGCGACGGCGGGCGTGCTTATCCCCGGGAAGGTTAACCTTGGCAACCGACTCGTCATCAATCATCGAACGCACCCTCTCCACTGCCTCGAACCCCACATCAGCAACCCCGCGCTCACGCAGCCAGGCAAGGATGACACGCCGCTGCAGGGCAATCCCGAGATCACGCAGTTTCGGAACCGACAATTCCCCGGCAACCCGACCGGCAATATCACAAGCGGCAACCAGTGACTCAAGAAGATCCGACTCATCAGCCGCCAACTCCGCAACACGGGCCACGGCCTTGGTGACATCACGGCGAAAGGTCTTCTGCAGGCACGGCATCAGGTCAGCACGTATGCGGTTGCGCAGGAAAACATCACTGGCATTGCTGCCATCCTCACGGAACCGGAGACCGCGCTCATCCAGGTAAGTATTTATCGCGTTGCGCCAAACCCTCAACAGCGGCCGCAGGAGTTCCAGTTGGCCGTTTTCTGTTTTGACTTCTGAGCGCGCACGCATTCCACCCAGGTTTCCCGTCCCCCGGAAAAGGTTCATCAGGACTGTCTCAACCTGGTCATCCGCGTGATGCCCCAATACCACGCGGCGACAGCGGTAATGACACCCGACCCGCTTGAAAAACTCAAGCCTTGCCACCCTGCCGGCTTCCTCAAGGGAAAGTCCGCGCTCACCAGCAAGTTTCCTGACTGCTATCTTCTCAGTCTCGAAGGCGAGACCTTGGACCTGTGCAAGACGCCTTACGAAGGCAGCATCAGCACCCGATTCACGGCCACGCAATCCGTGATTGAGATGACAGACAATGAGGTCCTGGCAACCTTCCTCTATCAACCAGTGCAACAACGCAACCGAATCACGCCCCCCTGACACGCCGACAAGGTAGCGCCGCCGTTTCGCCAAACCGCTGCCTGCCAAGGATGGCAGCATCACGCCCGGCCGCCATCCACTGGCGTCAAAATCAGCACACCAGGGGAACCCGCCCCGCTATGCAATAATCTGGTGAATCGAGTCAGCACCTTCAACCCCGACAAGCTTCTGATTGAGGCCGCCATAGAAATAACTGAGGTTATTGGGGTCGAGCCCCATCAACTGCAGCACGGTGGCATGCAGATTCCTCACATGATACCGGTTTTCCACCGCCTTGCTGCCCAGCTCATCTGTCTGGCCGACACTCACCCCGCCCTTGATGCCGCCACCGGCCATCCACATGGTGAAACCGTAGGCGTTATGATCCCTGCCGGTGCCCTTGGCATACTCCGCAGTGGGTTGACGGCCAAATTCACCACCCCATACAACCAGCGTTTCATCAAGCAGACCCCGCTGCTTGAGGTCTTTTAACAGGCCGGCTATCGGCTTGTCGGTGTTGCCGGCGTGGTAGTTGTGATTCTTCTCAAGGTCGCCATGCGCATCCCAGTTTGCATCGTTGTGTGCCCCGCCTGAATAAACCTGGACAAAACGCACGCCGCGCTCAACCAAACGGCGGGAAAGAATGCACTTGCGCGCAAAGTCATCAGTACGCGAGCCGTCCAGGCCATAGAGGTCCTTGACGTGCTGCGACTCGGAATTGACATCAATCGCCTCCGGTGCGGTGGACTGCATATTGTAGGCAAGTTCATAGCTGGCAATGCGGGCACTCAGGTTGGTATTGTCCTCCCGCCCGGCAAGGTGCTGCGCATTGAGTTGGTTGAGTGAGGTGATTAACTGGCGCTGCTCGGGAGCCTTCATGCCCTTTGCATGCTGCAGGTTGAGAATCGGGTCACCCTGCGAACGAAAAACCGTTCCCTGATAGCTGGCGGGCATATAACCTGAGGTCCAGTTCTTTGCCCCTGAAATCGGGCCGCCTTTGCCATCAAGCATCACGACATAACCGGGCAGGTTTTCATTGACCGAGCCAAGCCCATAATTCACCCAGGAACCGAGGGAAGGCTTGCCGCTGATCACCGACCCACTGTTCATCATCAGCATTGCCGATCCATGAATCGGTGAATCGGCGGTCATTGAATGGATAAAGGCTATGTCATCAACACAGCCCCCAAGGTGAGGGAAAAGCTCCGACACCATCTTGCCGCACTGCCCGTATGGCTTGAATGACCACTTCGGGCCAACCACGCGCCCCTTGGTCTTCCTGCCGCCGCGGCCGAAGGTCTTGACATCGATGGTCTTGCCGTCCAGCGGGTAGAGCTTCGGCTTGTGATCGAAGGTGTCGATGTGGCTCGGCCCGCCGTACATAAACAGGAAAATGACCGACTTGGCCTTTGCCGGCATCATTTGCGGTTTCGGCAACAGCGGATTTGCGGAGGCAGCACTTGCGTCTTGCCCGAAGAATCCGTCCCTTGCAAGCATCCCGGTGAGTGCCAGCGAGGTGAACCCTCCACCGACAGTGTGCAGGAACTCGCGGCGCTGGGTTTGTCCGCAGAAAGTGTTACGTGGTGTATTCATGACAAGTGGTTTTTCAGGTGGATTCAGGATCGTATACTGTAAGCCGGCCGTTAATCAATAAACATGAACTCATTCATATTAAGGGCCACGAGGCAAAAGCGCTCCAGCACCTGCTGGGCATTGAGCCCGTGTTCTTTTTGCAGCTTCTGCGTCATCTCCCTGGCGATGGCGAGTGACTTCGGGTCAGCAGGACGGGCGGTTACAATTTCAAGGGCCAGCTTGAGCTGGGCTTCAAGGTCATCCCCGGCATCCTGTTTCAGGCGGGCCGCAAAATGTACCGCCTGGTCATTGATAAAATTGCTGTTAAGCATATTCAGGGCCTGCGTTGGAACGGTGGTGGTAAAGCGCTGCGCACACGGGGCATCAGTATCCGCAAAGTCAAAACTGGTAAGCATGGGATCCTTGAGCGAACGCTTGATCTTGATGTAAACCGCGCGGCGATTCCGCTCCTCGGGCGGTGAATTGCCCCACTTTCCTCCCTTGGTCGATGAAGTTGCGAGCACCGCTTCGTCAAGCTTGGAGAAGAAACTCGGGCCGCCCATCTTGAGGTTCAACCTTCCGGCGGCAGCCAGCACGTTATCACGGATCTCCTCGGCACTGAGCCGGCGCATGTTAAAGCGCCATAACAGGTTGTTCTGGGGATCCTTGGCAAGCGCAGACGGTTGCGCACGGGAGGACATGCGGTATGTCATGGAGTTCATGATAATGCGCTGCAGTTCCTTGACACTCCAGTCACGACGCACAAACTCGGTTGCCAGCCAATCCAGTAAACCAGGATGAGTGGGTTGCATCCCGAAATAACCGAAATCACTCGGGGTTGGGCAAATACCGCGCCCGAAATGCTGCTGCCAGACACGGTTAACGGCAACACGGGAACTGCGAGGATTGTGCTGGTCGGTCATCCACTCCGCCAGCACACGTCGGCGCCCGGTGCTCTTCTGGCCGGGCTTCGGCGCGGGAATATTGACTTCACCGCCACCCAAGATCTTCGGGAAAGCCGGCTCCACAGCCACCCCCTTGGCGTTGGCATTGCCGCGGATATGCACATGGAGTTGTTGCGCATTTGTGCCACTCTCCTTGACCACCATCGCCTGCCCCTTGCCGACAGGCGCAACCCTCTCAAGCCTCCTGAGGTCATTGTTAAATTTCCTGTAGGTAGCCATTTGGTCGACGCTAAACACCTCCTTGCCGCGCTCAGCGATCAACTTGGCAATATCCACGGTCCCCGGGACACCGGCTGCCGCTTCGAGCTTCAAGTCAAAAAACTGCCCACCGCCTCCGTTGCGGACATGAACGGCAACCACATTGCGTCCGGTCTGCAAAGCGGTAAGGGCTTTCTTGTCGATTGGAATCTCAACATAGCCTGTGGTGTGCCCGCCGCGACGGCCAAGAAGCTGACCATTAAGGAAAACCTCAATATCCTCATCGTGATAGGCGCTCATCTTCAGGCCCGCAGGAATCGCTGTAAGCTGGAATCCGGTCTGCAGCCAAATGTCCTTCGTGTTCCAGGCAGTCTTCGGCTTCTCGTTGGGAACGCTGGTGCCAAAAGGAGCCGCTCCAACCTTCCATTTTTCGTTCTCAGCACGAAATCCCACCGCTGACCAGTTATCCCCCGGTTTACCCGTAGTGTAATGCCAGTTCTGCAGCCGGCTGCGATGATCCGCCACAAGAAGAGGATCTGCCAGCTGGACAGGTTCACCCTTGAGCAAGGCAGCAAGCTTCACGTCCTTTTTCGCTAAGCGGGCAGCTGCCAGCTTTTCAATGGCACTGATCCGGTTTTTCAGGTCGATGATGCGGTTCTGGCGATCTTTCTCGGCCTCCTTACGCTGCTCGGGGTTGCCCAGCTTGCTTAAGTCCTGAAGGGTCCCACCCCCCTTTGAGTGATTCGTCACGCCGTTAAAGAAAGCCATAAAGCTGTAGTAGTCGGTCTGCGGAATGGGATCCCCCTTGTGGTCATGGCAACGGGCACAGCCGATTGTCATGCCGAGGAACCCCTCTGCTGCCGAGCGGACAATATCGTCAAGGACATCATACCGGTGCTGCAACCTGTCGGCAGGCTCATCGTCCCACTGCATCAGCCTGAAAAACCCGGTGGCAATCATTGATTCCGGTGTCACCTCGTCAAGCTCGTCCCCGGCAAGCTGTTCCATGATGAACCGGTTGTAGGGCTTGTCGTTGTTATAGGCATCTATCACCCAGTCGCGGTAGCGCCAGATGTGCGGCTTCTCCGAGTCACGCTCGAAACCGTTGGACTCCGCATAACGCACCACGTCCAGCCAGTGACGGGCCCATTTCTCACCGTACTGAAGCGAGTCAAGCAATTCGTCAATAAGGGCCGGCCAGGCGCCGGGCGACTTGTCCCTGACGAAGTCGGCAACCTGCTCGGGAGCCGGCGCCAGCCCGGTGATGTTATGATAGGCACGACGGGCAAGCTCTTCTTTACCCGCAGGCGGGTTTGGCTTCAGGCCGTTTTCAGCAAGGCGGGCAAAGACGAAGGCATCAAGCGGGTTCTTGGACCAGAGCGGGTCGGAAACCTTCGGTATATCCGGGGTCTTCAGCGGCCGGTAGGACCAGTAGTTTTTTGTGGTCTCGTTTATGCTGGTGGTGGCAGCAGCCTGCTCCACATTTTCCAGGTAATTGATATCCCCGGGCGTCCAGGGCGCTTTCATCTCCACCCATTTATGCAGGATCGCCAATTGCTCCTCACCGAGCTTTGCGACAGGCGGCATGGAGTGATCCTCATCTGCGTAGCTCACCATCTTGAGCAGCAGGCTTTTTGCCGGTTCCTGTTGATCGACAGCCGGCCCGTGTTCGCCTCCCAGCACGAGGCCGCGGCGGCTGATCAACTGCAGACCGGAGCGAACCTTGACCTTGCCCTTCGAATCTTTGCCGCCATGACACCTGATACAGTGCTCGGTGAGGAGGGGCCGCACTTCACTTTTAAAAAACGCAACCTGCGCAGAAGTAAATGCCGGGTGTTTCACCGCAGGATGATCCGCACCAGGGGCCGCCGTGGCCAATAATGTCATAAAGCCCAGGGAGGCGGCAGCCGGCAGAAAGGAATTGGAAAATCTAAAAGTCATCGTGCTATGAAAAAGTACTGTTACCACATGCAACATTAAACTCCAATTCAGGGTATTTCTTACCGTAAATTAGTGGCGCTAAAATATAAACTAAATCATGATCGTCCAATTGCGCCACAAAAGCGGCAAGGACAAACCACAAATCCTGCAGATTACAGAGTTCCCGCCCGGCAGGGCAACCAAGTTCGCGGACTCATCCCTGCCCGTAACCGCATCCTGACGTTCAAACCCGGCGACGAAAAGCCAATCTATCTTGCGGAAACGTTAAAAACAAAATCACAAAAGATCACCTCAACAGCCATTTAAATCACATTAACTGCTGAATTTCAATGATTTACGATAAAAACAGAAGGAACCAGACAGGGTAATAAAAAGATATTTTAGGTTTATTTATATTATTAAGTGCCTTATAACTCGGGGTTTATTTTATAATTACCGTGCGAGCTGCTGTTAATTTGAAATTTTTAGGCATCTGGTGCCTGACTGGTGGTGCCAGCCTTTATTGCATGGTGGCTGCCGCCGGCACAACGCTCTCTGCTGCAGAACAGCATCGCCGTGAATTGTTCCTGCGCAGCCAAAAGACCAAAACGCCGCTCACCCGGGATCAGCGACCTGCTCCGATAACGCGCCACAGCAACACCGCTTCAAATCCGGCTCAGACAATACATAATAACCGGCTTACACCGCCTCCCCGCGAACCTGCCCGAATCGCCGGGCAGAATACCCGGCGTGCGGTAAACGCCCGGAACGCGAAACCCGTCACCCGCCCCCCGCTCTATCGCCCCCCGGACACCAGGCGCGCACCCCAGCACAGTCCCCCTCCGGCATCCGGGCGGCCACCCACTCGACAAGTGCTGCAACCCAAATCGGCAAATATTCCCGGCCGCCAACAGCGCAATCCCGCTCCGCCCAGAATATCCACACCCCCAACCGACAAGGCAGCCGCATCGCGTGCAGTTGTTGTTAACCGACAAATCAGGCCTCCCGTAAAAAATATCAAGCCAGGGCCGGCATCATTACCCGCTAATAAACAAGTACCGGGTAAACAGCTGAGCAAGCCCCCGTCGAGCAATCCCCGGCCCCCCGCCGGCAAGCCTCAGCCTAACCTGAGCGCCAAGGCGAAAACAAATCCTCAAGCGCGGCAACAAGCAGCGAAGACAAGGGCAACCACACCGAGGAAAGTCCCGCCAGCAAGGCTGCAGCAACCGCCGCCGTCTATTGCAGGGATTCCCGGGTCACAACTGCCTACCGGAAAAACACCGCTGCGCACCGGGCCCGTGATCCCGGCCTCCCGGCCGGTTGCAGCTGCCAAACCCGGTGACAATACCGCCACCGCTGCTAAACAAGAGCCGGTAACGGCAAAGGGAAATCCTCCAGCCCCGCCACAGCGCAGGGCGGCAGCGGCGCCTGTTAAAACCCCTCCCCCGGAAATCAATCCCCCCGCGATCATTACCGGCGACCTCATCTCTCTCGATCCCGTCAAGGAAGCTACGGTCGCTGCCGCACCCAATGGTGAAAAATCGCCGGGACTGGCCCCGCCACCGTCATTGTCAACAGTTCCGCAGCAAGCTGCGGAAAAAACACCAAAGACAAGTTTGTCCGGAAAAGCGAGGCAGCTTGCTGCAAGCCTCACGCAGGGAGCGGATACCCTGGGCCTGAGCGTTGAGGACGTTCTCGACCTGACAAAAACCGAGGACAACCTGCCATTCATTAAACATGAGCCGCCTGCATCCTCAGCCGGCAATGCCAATGATCTTATCATCAGCGCAATTAAGCAAACCGAGTTCGATGTCGACTCCTCAAGGATGGAATTCTCCGGCGATGTGCAGATCAAGTCACCGAATTTTGCCATGCGCTGTGATCACTTTATCGTTCATCTCAAAACCGACGGCTCGGGAATTTCATATGGCGAGGGTATCGGTAATGTCTTCATCCGCATGCGCAATGAAGGTAAACCATCCGGACACGAGGGTTTCGCCCACCGCGCAATCTACCGCCCCGGAGAAGGCAAACTTACCTTGAGCGGTTGGCCCAAAATCCGCGAGCAACACAAGGAGCATGTAGCCGCTACCGAGGAAACAAAGATGGTATTATACACTGATGGCCGGGTGAAAACACTGGGGCGCAACCGCACTATCATCAGTAACTAGGAGCCTGCTGGTTGCTTTCTGGAAGCGAGCGGGCGCATAGCAGGCTTGCCTGTGTCTTCAGTTTCTTCCAAGGTGTGGCAGACCCTGTCACCACCACTTTTCTTTACGCGCCGTAATCCAAGCCATCCGCCAATCATGACAAAATTGCCCGCATCTCTGTGCCTGTTCATCATTCTCTCCCTGGGCCTGGAACCATCAGCCCGGGCACAACAAATCCTGAAAGTCCGGGCAGATGCCGCTGCCGGAAAAATCTCCGTTTACCGGGCAGGCCTTGCCGACCCGCTGCTCACCCAGAATGCCGGGCCGGACTTCCGGCCCTATATCCACCCGATCACTGCCCCGGACGGCAAGGGTCAATTGACCCAGTACAGCCCGGGACATCATAAGCACCAGACCGGACTCTACTGGGGCCTCACCCGCGTCAACGGACGCGACTATTTCCATCATCCCGGGGATGGTTACTGGCGGCGCGTCAGTACCCGGGTGGGCAAACCCGAGGGAGGGCAGGTCAGCTGGACCACCGTATACGACATGCTCGGTAAGTCCGGTGAACCCGTCCTCACTGAAACACAAACATGGACAATGCAGTCTGCCGGCAACAGCCAGGTGATACTCGACCTGGAATGGCAGGGGGCCGCCAGGGAAAACGTCACCATTTCAAAATACAACTACGGCGGGCTGTTCCTGCGCATGCCGTGGACAAGGGGGATCCGCGCGCAGGCAAAAAACGCAGCAGGCGACCGCAACCAGCAGGGAGAGGGAAAACGCTCCGCTTGGGTTGATGTCGGCATGGAGATCAAGGGGCGCACCGATGATGGCCACGTCGCCATCTTCGATCACCCGCAAAACGACGGCTTTCCAAACCCCTGGCGCATTGACGGGCAGTTCGGCTTTGGCCCCTCCCATGCCCGCCTCGGCGACTGGTCAATTGGACAGGGTAGGGTCAAGACCTTCCGGCACCGTTTCATCATCTACACCGGCGCTGTCAATGCCGACAAACTCAACGGACAATGGAGTGCCTGGAGCGGGCAAAAGATCCCTCAGCGCGATCCCCGGCAGGATCGCTGATAACGGGAAAATTGCAGCGCCTCGGCAATGCCCGGCAACCTGTCCTGAACCCGGGGCCGACCCCGGCGGCCCGGGCATTGAGCGATTTTTGAAATCAAGAAAGGTCAAACCCGGCGCGCTCTGCAGCAACCTTGAAATTCTCCAGTTTTTCCCGCGCTGTCCCGCCACGATCAGAAACAAGTTCACGATAGCGGCCGAAGAGACGGCCAAAGGCAAACTTGCGGGTCGCGCTCACCTGGCCCCGAAGCCTGGCAAGTTCCCTGGCGGCAGCCAGTGAATCCCTGCAGTCATCCCGCTCACCGCGCAGGACATCAAGCCGCTCGGAGAGTCCGGTTGCTTCGGTAACAGGAGACTCGCCGTCATGGGCATTGACCAGATGCCGGTTGGGGAAATCCTCGACGTCATCAGAAGCGGCGGCAAGGGCTGCCAGTTCATCCGCGGTTGCGCGGGCGGCAAGCTCGGCAAAGGCGGCCTCGGCCCCGCCGGCATCAAAGCTCGAAATGCTCTGCCATCCGGCACGGCGGAACTTCGCGTAGCGGCCACGCAAGTGCCGGTCCGTCTTCAGTTCAGGGGCAAGTGCTGCGGCAAGGTCAAGTTGCATGCGCAACATTTCCCGCACCAGTGGCGCAGGAGCGGTAGTGATGGTGTTGTTCGCATGTACCCGGTAACGCAGCAGCGGCTCGTCAACCAGAGCGAAACGATCCTCCAGGACGGATTTGGCAAGCAGGTAATAATCGTGATTGAAACGGTAGGGGCGAAAAGGATTGGCGAGCAGGTAATCCGTGCGCGCAATCACGTTGCTGGTCGTTGCCGGGAAGTTACAGACCCCCATCCACTCTGGGAAATCGCGTCCGCGCAGGGACCACGCTGCACGAAACCATTTGGCCCGGGCACTTTCGCAATCCAGTTGCTGGCCATGGTCATCCATCAGTTCAAATGCCGTGCTCAAGACCGCAAGGTCCTTTTGCCGCTCAAAAGCCGGCAGGCAGTGCTCAAGGCGGGACGGCAGGTAAATGTCATCGGAATTTAATATCGCCACCAGTTCACAATCCCCGTGAGCCTTCTCCACCAGCCGGTTGATGGTCTCATGGGCACCGGCATTCTCCTGCGCTGAAACCTCCACCCCACGGGACTTGAAGGACTTGAGCACCTCGAGTGAGCCATCTTCAGAACCGTCATCAATGACGATCACGCGATCCGCCCTTCTCGATTGCGACAATACCGACTCCAGTGCATCACCCACGTAATGCGCATGGTTGTAACAGGGTATGATGACGGCCAGGCGCATGGTTTCAGCCAGCAGTATTCAGGGAACGGATGAAGGCAGTTGCGGCAGCAGGACTGATGGGATCAGGCTTGATGCGGAAACGAAAAGGACCAAATTTGCGGCGCGTTTTGCGAATGCTCAAGTCAAGGCCCTCCATGACAGGTAGGTCACGGTTGGTGCTGCCCCCCTCTTCCATACAGCAACTTGCCTCAATGTCCATCAGCCGGGCAACAAGCCAGGCAATATCAATGACATCCGAGCGTGCCGCATGCAGCCTCCTGGCACCAATCCGTTGCAAAAACTCCACGAGGTAAACCGCTATGCGGGCTTGCTCCAGGTCATCAGTCAATCCCTTCGCCTCCTCGGCACGTTTTGCATCCGCCCGCCAGGCGGCATCAAGGACAAGTTCGTCGGGAACAAACTGCAGCCCCCTCGGGGCCACGGGGCAGGATACCCTGAAGTCCTCATGCAGTCCCAGGACCATTGGCAGCACCCCGTCCTGTGCGGCTGCCGCAATCAGCTCAGGGTCGGCAGAACGTGGTCCGCACTCACCCCATCCCGAGGCAAGATAGACAAGCCCGGGCAAGCGGGCAGGTTCACGAACATTGCCCGGGAAAGCCCCCAGCAGTTGCCCGGCTGTGACCTCAAGGGCGAAACGCTCCCCGGCGAGCCGGCGCCCGGCACGGGCAAATGCAGCGCGGGTGTCAGGCTCCCCGGCAAGGCGTGCAAGCGCGCCCGCAAGTTCCACCTCATTGCCCGGCTCACACAACAAGCCGGACTTCCCGTGCTCAACCATCTCGGGGATCCCGGCAAGGCGGGTTGCGACGACCGGCAAACCCGCAGCCATGGCTTCTGCTATCACGGTGGGCAGGATATCACTGGCGCCCTTGCTGTCCACGACCGCCCCGAGCGCAAATACATTGCTGGCGGCAAGCAATTGGCCAACAGCATCCCCTCCCAGCACCCCGGTGAACCTTACCTCCTTGCCGACATCCTGCTCAAGGGCAAGCGACTGCAGGCGCTCACGCCATGGGCCTTCACCCACGATGCTTAATTCAAAGGCGATGCCACGCCTTTTAAGCTGTGCACATGCATTGATCAGGTGATGAAACCCCTTGAACTCAATGAGCCTGCCAACGCTGAGAATCTTCAGAGCCTCTCCACCCGCACCTGCATCCGCAGGGGTAAAGGCCGCGGGATCCAGGCCATTGTAGACGCGCCTGATCCTGCCGGCACTGTCAGGACATTTTTCACGCAGCAACTCGCAGCTGAACTCGGACACCCCGGCAACAAACTGCGCCTCCCGGGCCATCTCACGCAGCAGCTCATCGCTGCCGAGGTCGACCATGAAGTCCTGGGCATGGGCAGTGAAGCTGAAGGGTATGCCCATCTTCTTCATGAACAACGCGGTATGGGTCGCCCGGTTGGCAAAGTGGACATGCACATGGCTGACCCCGATCTCCTTGAAAACATTGCCGAAATACAGGGCATTGCGCGCCCGGGTGGCCGCCTTGAAATGCTCACCATAAGCGGCATCATGCTGCGCAATCAACTCTGCGAGCGGTGCCCATGACCCGTCAGCCTCGGCCGCCCTGCGAAGCGACTCAAGTGCCTTCGCCGGGGGCGGGTAAAACACAGGCGCCTTGCGCTGCGCCAGCCGTGGATGCCGGAAATGGTCAAGTGGCGGATTGATTGACCCTACCGCCAGCGGCACACCGAGAGCCTCCAGGGCAAGCATTTCCGAATCACAGAAAGTCTGTGAAACAACCGGATAACGGGAAAAAAGGTAAGCAAGCAATTTAAGGATGTGGGACGGGGAAACAGGTCCGGGAGGCCCTAGCCAAGGCAATAACCTGTCATTCTACTGTTGCCTCCCCGGTTTCCTCTGCAGGCACTGGCTTAGGATCCGCCGGCTTTTGCTGCTTCTCAACTGCAACAGACGGCTCATCGGACAAAATTTTCTTGTTCTCAGGGCGGGGTACAGGCTTGCCATCTCCCGGCCCCGCGTCGGCAGGAATTTTCGGAGGCGTGGGGTTCGCCGGCGCAATCACGTCCTGCCAGCCAACATACTTGCTTCTTTGTGAAAGTTTCTCAAACCTCGTGCTGCCCCCCGGCCGGTCAGGATCAATCAGCATGGCAATGTCCATCAGGTAGCAGGCCAGCAAATGGTCATCCCTGCTGGCGTCAGCGCGATCCAGCGCCTCTGCAAGTTGCCATAGCTCACGCACTGCAACAGTCGGCGCGTCAAATCCCACCACGGGTGAGGGCGTTTCACCGTTCTTTAGTTTTTGCAGGGCCAGGGCGGAGTCACGATGTGTGCCGTCCAGTCGCAGCGAGATGGCAAGTGCCTTGGCTCTCAGCCCGGGCACAATCCTGCTGTCGCCGGGGAAATTGGCCACCAACGCCGCCAGGGCATTGGTAACAACCCGTAACTCACCGGGTTCCAGGAAAACCGAGTCGATATCAAAGAGCACCTTGCTGAAATTCGGTGCTGTAAATGCGACTGTTGTCCCGGGCTGCTGAGCGGGCATGGCGGCAGGAGCAATGAGCATTGTCAAAACACAAGTGACCCGGCAAAGCATGCGTGTTGGCAGCCACACAGGGTTGGCAATGTAAATTCTCACCATGCGGTTGCAAAACACTCGTGTATTTAACGCCAAGTTAAGCTTCTTGGATAGGCGAAATAGCGGACAAATATTAACCGCGGGTGCAAAAAAACGGCAGTGGCACGCCCGGTGATCCCGGTCTTTCTATTCCATGCACGCTGGTTGAGCCGGCGTGGAAGTGCGCGTCTCCCATTTCTGTCTCCACCCCGCGTATTGCTGCAACGGCCGTGCCGGCCATTGCCCGCCGATCCACGCATGGCCGACGCGATGCTTGTGGCTGAGTGCTGCAAGGCTGTAATGCACAGTTCCCTGCTCAATATACATCACCCTGCCTGTGCCGATCTCATAATACCTGCCCCAGATCGGCGCGGCACCCGGGGCATGGATCAAACGCTTGTCGATGCCGCCGGGGAGTTGGTCGTTCTTCACGGTGATCAGTTTCCGGTCAACCACCTTGACCCGTTCAAACCAGCGCACCGCACCCTGCACCGCCGCCACGACCTCCGCGGAGGGATTGTCGATGCTTATCAGGAAGCGCAAAATTTCAGCGCTCTCAGGCACGGCAATGGAAGGCAGCTCGGACACCCTGGCCGGCGCACACTGCAGGCTCTTCTCGTCATATTGCTGGGCCCAGGCAGTCTTTTCCCCGTCCGCGACAAGCTGGCAGCTGAGGACGCATGCTATTCCTTTGTTCGTGGCCACCCGGCACTTCTCCCGCAACACCCCGTCGGCCAAATCAAAGGGGTGGTGCCCGGCCGCGACATCACTGAGCATCCGGATGGCACCAATCATGGCATGGTCGTTGAAGGTGATCCGGTCGTGATAGCTGCCCAATAGAGGATAGAACTGCGGCCATCCGCCATTCTGATACTGTGCCTTGAGCAGGTAGCCAACCCCCCTGAGGAAACCTTCCCTGTATTTTCGCTCACCTGTAACCGCGTAGACCCGCGCAAGGAAGCGCATCTGCGAATAGGTGGCCTCATTGTCCAGGCTGCACCGGTGCCCCTTGTCCTTGATTACTTGCCTCTTCCGTTCCGCGCTGAGCACATTGACCATGTCCCTGCTGTTCCTGCGCGAGTCGATCTTGTCCCAGCCACCGATGTCAGCCTGGAAGAGCAGCAGGTTGTCAGCGACCCTGAGCGCCTCCAGGCTCTGGTAGAATGGCGCTTCTTGTTCATGCACAACCTCCCGCCACGTGATGGCTTGCGCCCACGCGGATTGGGTGCTCAGCGCCATGCCAAACGCAAAGGCCTTCGCGTGTTGCTGCAGGAAATGACACATCCGTGCCCGATGATCCTCCACACACTCGCCAATCACAAAACAAACCTCGAGGAAAAAACCGCTTCTTCATCCCAACCACCCTAATACCAAGCCCACACCCCGGACAAGGACACCGGAAGCTTTTATCCGGGCACGGCAAGTTGTTAAGTCACGCCGGATCAGTGACGCGTGTAGTAATGATACTGGATCTTCGGCAGGAACGTGGCGCCGGCCTCAAGCGAGACCTTCCATTTAACCGTCGAGCTGTTGTTGACAGCTTGGCTGCCGCGATATTGTGTCCAATCGCTTCTGTCGAAGGCGCGCAAGGTCGTCACGCCATCGTCGCTTGCCTCCTCAACGCGCCCGCCAAGCCTGACGCTGATCTCGACATCGATCGCAACCGGCTTGTTGTTGCAGAGGTCAAGGGTCGCCTCGTTCTTGATCAGCGCGTAGTGGTGCCCATCCCAGTTCAACGCCTTGATTTGGCGTGAGGTCTCGGTCTCGGCGAGGCTGCCACGCGTCTCGACCGAGACTGTCACCGGCACGCGGCAGTAGTCCTTGGGCGAGGTGTAGGTGAGCAGCTCCTGGGCCAGCGGTTGTTGCCCCATCATGATCATCGCTGCACCGGTGGTCCACGGAACCTTGGTGGTGTTTGTAAGCTCAATCTGGTGCCAGACCTGATTCGTCGACAGCGCGAGCGGCGAGGCGATGCCCTTGCCGGCGGGGGCGGTGGCGATATCGGTGCGGGTCAGGCGCAAGTCCCATGTGTAAACGTCCCGGTAGGGAACCTTGGCGGTGAAAATCGAGACCGCAGCGCGGTCGCCCTTGCGCAAGCGCAGGTTGGGAAGCTTGTAGATGAACAGGTCCTGGGCACCGCTGGCAGTCAGCTCACCGGGTAACTCGATACTGCCTTCCCCTGATGCCGCGGCAGCGGCACGCCGCAATTCCGCGGGACGACTGGCGTAGGCAGCGTTTGAGAAATCATTGCGCATCTGTGTCATCAGCACCGGCTCGGCCTGCGCGAGCGAGTTGCGCAGGACACTCTCCAGCACCAGCGGGCTGGGCGTTTTCTGGAAGCGGAAATTCGGCACGCCGACCACGATGTCCACGGGCACGTCGATCAGCTCCTCGGCCTCGTTTAGGATCTCAGCCTGCAACGAGATCTCAGCGATCTTCTCTTTGGCACCCTGCCCGGGAAGGTCGACCCGGTACGTCGGGATCCAGCGCACACCGGGGCGAAAATACATCATCGTGATTTCCTGCCTGGCATTGGGTTTCCCAAAACGAAACGACAGCCGTTTGCTCCGCGTCGTCGTGCGCACCCTTTTCGTCGTCGAGGTGACCATGTCAGGAATGATCAGCGAGCCCACGGCGGCAACCGCGAGCAGCTGGTCGCCCGCCTCGGTGCGCAGGATGAAATGCGACCCGCTGCGCACTGACTCGGTCCTCGTAGTGGTCGCGGCGGGATTTGAGCGCGGCGGTGAAGACAATGGGGCCGGTGTTGGGGGAGACGGGCGGCTGCTCTCGGAGACGAGCACCTTGTGAATCAGGCCGCTGGCCCGCTGGCCGTCAGTGAAGACGATTTCGGCTTGCCGGCCCTCGTTGGCAAGCAGGATCTGAAGGTTGTCGGCGGCGGTCACGGCGACCTTTTCCTCGATGGTCTCCTCGCGCCAGCCGGCGCGCATCCCCACCAGCCCGCCGTCTAGCGAAGTCGCCCAGAACGATCCCAACACAGCCGCATCCGGCACCTCGTTAGTGTGTATCTCCCCGAGTTCATCGGTAGTGCCGATGCCCTTTTTGATGATCAGCGAGTAGCCGTCCTTGAAAACAATGACCTTCTGTGGCCGAAACCTGGTCTCGCCTTCAGCAGGCGAGTTTGTGATGGAGGCGAGCAGCCAGAGAATCGGAACGAATGTGGTGACAGATATATTGAAGATGGACTTTGTCATGGGACACAACATGATTGCTTTCAGAAACAAGTTGTGAGGCCAAGGTAAGGATCTTGCAAGAATCTTGTAAGAATCCCATCGATCCAGTCACGTCTCTCGCCCTTGGCAATGCGCACCCATTCAACGAATCTCCCAAACCGCCTGCCCCATCCCGGGCAAGGGCGCGGGGAGCATTCTTGGTGCCAGCTGAATGGCTGCCGGCATTAACTTGGCGGCAAAATCTGTTCCCCGCTGCGGCGTCTCTGAGGAAAACAAGCATGCACACCCCAGTTCAGCGTTATCATATTGAATATTGGATGTTTTTAATATAAAATATAATTATTATAATATGAGAGACCATAGTTACAGCCTCCTTATTCTCCTGAATTTCAAAAGCTGAGTTTTAACGAGATATGGCTTAAGGTTAACTCAGAATCCTCCCAACTTTTCATTCCCTCCCCTATGCTTCGCGCCACACCGGAATTCCTACGGTTCAATCCCCCTTCCTTTATTCCCCAACCCTCCCCAAATCCCCAAATCCCCAAATCCCCAAATCCCCAAAAATCCATGTACAAACATTATTGCCTCAGTGCCGTCCTCTCAGCGATCCTCGCTTTCACCGCAACAAGCCGTGCCGAGCAAGTGGTGTTCAGTGAAATCATGTATCACCCGCCCGCCAGCGGTTATGAGTTCGTGGAGGTGGAAAACCTCACCGCCACCCCCTTTGATATCGCCAGCTGGCAGCTCACCGGCGGTGTCGATTACCAGTTCCCGGCCTTCAGCAGCGGTGCCGCATCCCAGAGTTTCCTCAAGGCCTTTGAGCGCATTGTCATCTGTGAAACCGATCCGGCGACCTTTCGCAGCGCCTACGGCCTGCCCGCAGCTATACGCGTATTCGGCCCCTGGAACGGCAACCTGGACAACGCCGGTGAACGCGTCACGCTCAAGGACAAGAACGGTGTCACCCGCTGCACGGTGCGCTACGACAACAAGGATCTCTGGCCGGTTGCCGCCGACGGCACCGGCCACAGCCTGGTGCTGCAGGATGACAGCCGCGCAAACGATGATTACCGCCTGTGGGCGGCAAGCCCAAGCGCAACCTCGACCCCGGGCTCCCCTGAGCCAACCTCTGCCGAGGAGCCTTACGGCAACCCGGAAGTGAACCTGTCAGTCGGCATCCCCTATATCGGATATGCTGATGCCTGGGACTTCAACGACCAGAATATCGACCTCGGCAGCACCTGGAAAGACGTCAACTACAACTTCAGCCACTCCGGCTGGACCAGGGTAAACGCCGGCGGTAACGACGGTGGCCTGTATGGATTTGAAAACTCAGCACTGCCGGCTCCGGGCCTCAACACCGCCCTGCTCAACAGCTCAAATGCTGCAAACCATATCAGCTACTATTTCCGCAAGGAATTCAGCTACAACGGCCCCGCGACAGGCGTGACACTCACCGTCGACCTGATCAATGATGACGCTGCGGGATTCTGGCTCAACGGGCAGTGGATCGGTGGGATTGGAACAACCAGCGGCGCAGGTCATACCACCACCTCAAGCCGCACCATCAGCGACGCCGCCGAGGAACTCGGTGTGATCTCCCTCTCAAACCCGCCACTGGTAAACGGCAGCAACGTGATTGCCGTTGCCGGCAGGCAAACCAGTAATTCAAGCTCTGATTTCATCTTCGGCGCCCGGGTCAGCATCTCGGCTCCCAGTGAACCGACCGTGATCATCAATGAAGTGCTGCCGGGTGCTGCCGGGACCGGCTTTATCGAGTTTTACAACCCGACCAACTCAACAATCAACATCGGCAACTGGTATCTCAGTGACAGTCCCTCCAACCTGACAAAATTCAGGATCCCCGGCAGCCTTAACGTAGCCGCCGGAGGCCTCGCCTCAATCGGCTTCGCTGAGTCCTCTCTGGCCATTTCCTCGCCCACGGTAATCTACCTCACCGGGGCCAACGGCACCACCGTGACCAACGCAATCAGCACCTCCATGCCGCTTAACGGGCGCTCGCTGGGACGCAAGCCGGCAGGCAGCGGTTCCTGGTTCCTGTTCACCTCACCCACCCGCGATGCACCCAACGCCAGCGCCAGCGGCCTCGGTGCGCTGCTCGCCATCAACGAGGTCCACTTCAACGCAACCGGCAACGCCGACTGGGTGGAACTCTACAACCGCGGCAACTCATCAGTCGCCACCACCGGCCTGTGGCTCGCCAGCGAGCGGGACTTCTCCGACAAGGTGCCGCTCGGCACGGCGGTAGCCGCGGGAGGTTTCACCAGCTGGGACACGGACTTCGAAACTCCGGGAGGAGAGCTTACCCTGTTCCTTGTCGACTCCGGCAACAATGTTCTCGATGCGTGCAGTATTGACCCGCAAAACGGACGTGACCACGGTGCCGCTTTCCCGGATGGTTCGGGTAGTTTCTTTGCCTCCGGATCAGGCAGTCGCAACGCTGCCAATAATCCCGACCGCTACACCGACATCATCATTAACGAGCTGATGGTGGAGCCGCCCAGCGCTCACCGGGACGGGGAGTTCATCGAGCTCTACAACAAGGGTGAGTCCGCCGTGGATCTCTCCGGCTGGAAACTTGACCTCGGCGTGAACTACACATTTCCCGGCGGCACCGCTATTGCCCCGGGCGGATACCTCGTGATCGCCGCCAACTCGCAGCTCACCTCCTCCGCCTTCCCGGCGGCAAGCGTCATTGGCCCCTACTCGGGAAACCTGTCAAACAGCGGGGAGCGGGTGCGACTCATTGACGATTGGGGCAATACCGCGGATGAGGTCCATTACCACACCGGCGGCGACTGGCCGGTACTTGCCGCCGGCGCGGGGAGCAGCCTTGAGTTGAGGCATCCGGACATGGACAACTCCAGGCCCACCGCCTGGGCGGACTCCGCGGAATCAAACAAGTCGAACTGGCAGTCCTTCAGCATCACCGACCAGTATCAGCGCCTTACCGCCCGCGGCTCGGCGAGCGACCACGAGGAGCTGCACATGTTTGGTGTCGGTGACGCCCATCTGGCGCTGCGCAATGTCAGCCTCACCCGCAACGGCAGTAACTCAAATATACTCCCCGGCGGCGGCGAAACCACTTCCCACAACGGCAACGGCTCCGGGGGCTGGCTCTGTCAGGGCACACACCACGCCAGCAACACCTTCGGCAATGAGTTTCACCTGATCTCCTCCGGTCACGGCGACAACAAGGCAAACCGCTGTGAAATTGATATCACGCAGATCAGCCAGAACGACAACCTGACTTTCACCTGCGAGGCGCGCTGGATTTCCGGCAAGCCAACGCTCGTGGTATACTCCTGGGACCGTTCATTCGGGGGTGTCCTGCACCTGCCTGTGCCGCCAAACATCGGTACCGCCGGCAGCGTGAACAGTACTGCCCTTAATGCTCCCGCGCCAACGGTTTCAAACCTGAAACACAGCCCGGCGGTTCCCACTTCCTCGGACCCGGTGATCATCACGGCAAACGTGGAGTCGGCAACGCCCCTGAGCTCAATCAACGTGCACCACCGTCGTGACAGCAGCGCGGGCAATGGGGCCTACCAGACCACCGCAATGAACGACAATGGCACAAACGGCGATGAGGTCGCCGGGGACGGGGTCTACTCCGTCGCCCTCAGCCAGCACCAGAGTGACAACGCCATCGTGCAGTTCTATGTGCTCGCCCAAAGCACGGGCGGTGGCTCAATCCTGCCCGGGCTTGCTCCGGAGCGCCCGGCAATGTGGGTTGTCGACAACAGCAATATTGCCACCGACCTGCGCACGCAGCGCTTTGTCATCTCCGAGTATGACAGGAACTCCCTGAGCACGGGAACCGGCCAAAGCTCAGCACGCGACTACGATTTTCCACGCCTCTCCAACCAGTATTTCAACTGCACCTTTATCTCCGATGAAAAGGACATCTTCTATAACTGCGAGATCCGCAAAAGCGGCAGCCCGTGGACACGCAGTGACGGCAATGGCCTGTCGAAGGGCAAGTGGAAGACCCCCGGTGACAAGCGCTTCCGCGGCTACTCCAAGCGCTCAATTGATTCCGATGCCGGCGGCGGGCGTAGCTATCACGGGCGCATCATCCGCTACTGGCTCTACCTTTGCGGACACGCCGCCAACGAGAATGAGTTTGTCAGGGTCATTTACAACGGCGGGTCGGCCAGCCTGCGCGAGGACCTTGAGCCCAACGCGAATGATTTCCTGAAACGCAACTGGCAGGACGGTGAGAAGGGCGAACTCTACCGCATTGATGATGAATGGTGGTTTGATGACGGCTGGGGACGCTCGCAGCGCAATGCCGACTGGGGCTGGAAGGGCACCCACGAGCCGGAGCGCTACCACGCCGAGTGGATCAAGCGCTCGCGGGAAACCGAATACGACTATTCCTCCTTCACCACCTGGGTCAACAAGGTCGGTACAAACTCCTTCACCCGCGAGGAGATCGAGCGCACCACTGACATCGACATGATGGCGGCAAACGCCGTTGTGCGCGGATGGGTTGATGACTGGGATACCCTCACGCGCAACCGCGGCAAGAACGGCTATTTCCTGCGCCGCTACTCGGACGGCAAGTGGATGCTCATCCAGTGGGACTCGGATCTCACCTTCGGCAGCACGGGCGCGGCATTTTTCGGCAACCTGGCCGGGGTGCGCAATTTCTTCGACAAGTCCTACGTGAGACAGAGGGTAAACTACTACCTGGGCAAGATGATTGGGGACTACGCGGCGACCGGCCCGCGCCTGCAGGCCTGGTTCGATTGTGAAGAAGATGCCTCCAACTCCTACAGCAGCAACGAGGGCACCTACACCGGCTGGCACAACAGCCGCAGGAGCAGGGCGCAAAGCGAGATCGGCAGCGCCTTCAACACCAGCTTCAGCATCAGCGGGTCATCAACCACCACCTCGGCCGACACCATCAACCTCAGCGGCAGCAGCGGTTACCGGGCCTTTGCCGTGCAGGTCGCCGGGCATCCCGAGGCGCAGTGGAACTTCTCCAGCCAGACAGCGTGGAGTTTGACCGGTATCCAATTGCGGCAGGGGAGCAACGTCCTCACTGTCCAGGCCGTTGACGGCGAGGGCAATGTTGTCGGCACCGACACTTACACCGTCAACAAGACAAGCAACGCCCGTCCTGTCATCGCTTTCAATCCCGATCCCGCCTCCTTCAATGTCGACCTGTCCGGAAAAATCGACCTGGACGCATCCGCTAGCTATGATCCCGAGGGCACAGCCCTGAGCTACTCGTGGGCTGTCAGTCCCGTTTCCGGTACTAACCTCACAGGTGCCACCAGCCCGGTGGCAGTCTCGCGCTTCGGCGCTCCGGGCCTTTATGAGTTCACCGTAAGCGCCACCGACAGCGACGGCCGGGAAAAGAGCCTCACGCGCGAAGCCGCGGTGTTTGCCGCGTCCGGGCAGAGCAGCTTCAGCGAGCCGATCCTTGAGGACTACTGGAGCACTGAGGATCTTGAACTGCGCGATGGCGACTCGCCATCGGCCTGGTATTCACTCGATGACCGCCCGGGCAGCCTGGTGATGGCAATCAGTGAAGAATCCGCACTTCCCCTGACCATGAGTAACACAAAGCACCCTGCGCTTTGGCGGGACCTGCCGGATTCCACTGACTGGTCACTGCACACCGATGTATCACTCGACACCCTGCATCAGGGCGACTTTGCCGTCGGGTTGATGATTGAGCTGAGGGAGGGCACAAGGAACACGCGTTATACGCTCATGCTTGAGGACGGCGATTATCTGCGCGTCAGGCGCTCCACGGGAGGCAGCTACAGCCAGCTCGACTCGACAAACTGGTCTGGAAGTGATGCCACCATAAGGATTCGCCGTGCCGGCAACCAGCTGCTGTTCGAACGCCGGGGGGAACCGGGGGAGTGGCTCAGCCTCTACAGCCGTGCGCTGCCCGCCGGCACCACCGCACGCAAGGGAGGAATCTTTGCGAGCACCGATACTGCCAGGAACGCACGCTTTGAATTCGACTACGTGCTGCTCATCGACCCCGGCTTGTCCAATGATTACCTCGACGCCCTGCGCATTACCGAGATCATGTATAACGCCCCCAACGGCACAGGCATTGAATTCATCGAGCTCACCAACACCGGCAGCGTGCCCATCGACCTTGCCGGGGTCAGCTTCGACGGCGGCTCGCCCTTTAACGCGCTGGTTCTGCCAAGCCATATCCTAAATCCCGGTCAACGGGTTGTCATCACCAACGATGCCGCCGCCTTCGCTGCCGTCTATGGCGCGGGCGTGACTGTCATCGCTGAATGGACCGGCGGTTCGCTCTCCAACGGCGGCGAGGAGGTGATCCTGCGCGATCCTGACGGCAACATCATTCACCGCTTCGAATACAACGACGGCAACAACTGGCCGTCCCGCCCTGACGGCGGAGGCAGCAGCCTTGAAATCATCGACCCCGACGGCGATTACGATAACTCAAACAACTGGCGCCCCAGTGTTGAGTTTGGCGGCAGCCCGGGCAACCCGGGCAGTGAACCGGGTGTTAACCTGAGTATCTCGGAGATCCTCACCCACACTGACCTGCCGACACTTGACGCTGTCGAGATCAGGAACCACACCAACGCGCCGGTTGATATCTCGGGCTGGTATCTTTCCGACTCGGATGCCAACTGGCAGAAATACCTGATTCCCGGGGGCACAACCGTGCCGGCAGGCGACTACCTTGTCATTGACGAGACTGACTTTAACCCGAACGGGCTCTGGAATCCAAATGCCGGTATCCCGGCGGATTGGGAATTTGCCATCAGTTCAGGCGGTGACCAGATCTACCTCATTGAATCCAGTGACGGGACGCCCATCAGCTTCGCGGCCGACCGCGACTTTGATGCAGCGCGTAACGGCGTGAGCTTCGGTAGCCACACCAACTCGCAGGGGGAAGAATTCTTCACCGCGCAGCAGACGTCCACCCTTGGTGAGGAAAACAGCACCCCGCTTGTCGGTCCGCTGGTGATCACTGAGATCATGTATCAGAACGCAACCGGTGGCATGGACTGGATCGAGATCCAGAACATCAGCGGTGCAGCAGTCAGCCTGTTCGATCCTGAAATCCCCGAGAACGTCTGGAAGATCAACGGGCTCGACTTTGATTTTCCCCCGGCGCGGGAACTGGCTTTCGGTGCAATCGCGTTAATCGTCAGTGGCAATCCTGCAACCTTTCGCGCCCGGCACTCCATTGATCCTGCAGTTGCCATTTACGGCCCCTTCGGCGGAAGCCTCCAGGACAATGGCGAAAACCTGCGCCTGCAAATGCCCGAATTCAGTGAACCCGACCCGGGGTTCATTGAGATTGACTCGGTGCGTTACGGCATCGTAACGCCGTGGCCGTCGGATGCACTTGGCAGCGGCCATTCCATTGAGCGCATTTTTGGCAACGAATTCGGCACCGAGCCCCTCAACTGGAAGCTCTCAACTGATCCCGGCGGGACCCCGGGCATAAGCAGCCTGCCGCCGACCGCACCACGGCTCGAAAGCAATGTCACGGCAATCACGGTCGCCGCTACGTTCGGGGAAAATGCCGCCGCAATCAACTTTGTGCTCAGCAACTCCGGCAGTGACTCGCTTAACTATACTATCGCTGATGATTCCCCGTGGCTGAACATCACACCGGCATCCGGATCCTCGAGCAGCCTCAGCGACACCACCACACATACAGCGACGTTCACCACCTCCGGCCTGGCCGGCGGTACCTACACAGCTGAAATCACTGTGACAGACCCGCAAGCCGGCAACTCACCGCTCTTGATCCCGGTCACGCTGAGAGTCGCACAACCCGTGCTTGCGACGAATTTAAACAGCCTCAGCATAACCGCCCAGGAGGGCACAAATGCCGACAACCAATCCTTCAACATCTGGAACGGGGAAGCCGCCACCAACATGAGCTACACGATCTCCACGGACGTTGCATGGATCGGCGTAACCCCGGCAGACGGCTCGTCAACCGGCCCCCCTGACGCGCAGAGCCATACCCTTACCTTCACCACGGCAGGCCTGAGCCCGGGAACTTACAGCGGTAAAGTCACCCTCACCGCATCCGCCACGCTCGGCTCACCGAAAACGATTCCCATCACACTGAATATCTCCGATGGTTTGCTGGTACTGCTGGATTCCCGGGGTTTAAACACCGGTCCCGTTGCATCATGGCCGAACACCGGCCTGATCGGCGGAAATTTCGTGGCCGAATCCGACATCCCCGCTGCAGGTGAAACCAACGGTGTCCAAGCGATTATTTTCGACGGTGACAGTGACTGGTATATCGGCCCGACAGCACCGGCCTCGATGCTCGGCAACAACCACCACACCGTCGAGGCCTGGCTGTTCAACCCCGCTGTCGGCAGCAGGGAGGCAGTGGTGTCATGGGGACGCCAGAACGGTGGATCCGGAAGCATGGTGTCGCTTAACCACGGTTCCGTCGACTCAGTCGGTGCCATTGAACACTGGGGCAGCGCTACCGCCATGGGCTGGGATAATCGGGAGGAAAGAAACATCTGGACACACATTGCCTACACCTACGACGGCTCCGGCAGGTCCACTATCTACATCAACGGCATGGAGATAAACTACAGAAACCACGATCCGCTCATCGTCCAGGGCACAGACTCCGGAGGGGGAGCCCTGCCCTTTGTGATCAGCGCACAAACCCAGTCCAGTGGCATCCGCCACCAGTCAAGTTCCGGCTCGTTATCGGTCGCGATGGTCAAGATCTACTCGCGCGCACTCACCGCCGCAGACATCGAGGCCAGCTACAACAGTGAGGCGCTCAGTTTCGGGAGACTTCCCACGGTGGATGATGATCTTGATGATGACGGCCTGACAAGCTCCGAGGAAGCCGCCGCCGGCACCGACCCGAACAATCCCGATACCGATGGTGATGGCTTCTCCGACGGTGAGGAAGTCGCCCTGGGCACCGACCCGCTTGATCTCAACTCACAGTTGAGATGGCACTCAATCACCGCTTCCGCCAACGGCAACATTGCCATTACCTGGGAAAGTGTCCCCGGACGCAGTTACTCGATTCAATACAGTGATAACTTCAAAACCTGGTCAACACTGGTCACCGTCCCGGCATCAGCAGGCTCAACAACCAGCCATATCGACGGGGAAGGCGCAGCAATGGCGAAGCGATTCTACCGCATCAGGCTCGCCCCATGAACAGGACAGCAACACTGATGCCGCAGGCTATCATTCTCTGCATTGCAACACTGACACTGATCGCCGCGAAAGAGCAGACTGCCCGGAAAGCCACTCCCTTTTCTCTTGAGTGGCAAGACAACATCCTCACCATCCGGCATCCCGACATTCCGGGAGGCAAGATTGACACCTGGTATCTTGAGGCCTATTGCCGCCCCGGTTCCACTGACCAGGCCTGGGACAAGACGGTCATCGGTCATGAGACCAAACTCGTTTCGATCAATGCTGCAAAAACAGCACTCAAACTGCGCTGCACGCTTAAAGACGGTGTCATCGTCGATCATGTGATCCATGCCGTCGCCGACGGCGTGAGCTTCAAACTCGTTGCCAGCAATCAGGGCGACAAGATATCCGCTGCACACTGGGCACAGCCCTGCACCCGTGTCGGGGTTTTCACAGGGACCGGGGCCGGTTTCACGGACAACAAATATGCCTACCTTAAAAAGTCATTCGTTTTCCAGGATGCGGACACCAAGCCTGACTTCATGCCCACTGAAAACTGGGCCGTCAATGGCCGTTACACCCCCGGGCAGGTCTGGTGTCCGGAGCATGTCCCGCGCGAAGACGTCAACCCCCGTCCGTTGCACCCCGACACACCCCACCTCGGGCTCATCGGTTGTGTCAGCAGTGACGACAAGTGGCTTCTGGCAACTGCCTGGGAGCCATATCAGGAACTCTTCCAGGGAGTGATCCGCTGCCTGCACAGCGATTTGCGCATCGGTGGCCTGGAACCCGGCGAGACAAAAACCATCCGTGGCCGCATTTACCTGGTGGCCAATGATTTCCCCGGTCTCCTTGCGCGTTACCGCAGGGACTTCCCTGAACAGGTTAAATAGAATCTGGGGTCTCCCTGTCCTTGACTCATCAAGAATGAAAATTCTCACCCTCGTGCGTCATGCCAAATCCGATTGGAATTATCCGTGTCTTTCTGATCATGAACGGCCACTGAACAAACGTGGCCTCGCCGCGGCACCTGAAATAGGCAGTTGCTTGAAAAAGCGGGGGTTCAAGCCCGATGTCCTGCTAAGCAGCACGGCACTTCGGGCCACCACCACCGCGAAACTGATTGCCGGTGCACTCAATATCAAGCCGGCACAAATCCAGCCTGTTGCCGATCTCTACCTTGCATCAGCAGCCGAATACGAACACATCATCAGCAGCATCGACAACTCCGTAAATATCAACCACGCAATGATTTTCGGGCATAACCCGGGCACTCATGAATTTGCCCACTACCTTACCGGGGCAAACGAGATTGACCGCTTCATAACCTGCGCCGTTGCAATGATCGAGCTCGATATCGGCTGCTGGGGTGAAATCGGTTTTGGTTGCGGGAGGCTTAAGGAATTTTTCACGCCGCGGGATCTTCCGCCCGTTTGAACCGTCGGGCTGCCCTCCCCAATCATTTACTCCTGCCTGAAAGGGACTTTTCCTGATCGCTGGGATTGCGGAAACGGTCACTGCCGGACAGGTGAAACATCGCGTGAATGGGAAGATCAATGGATTTCATGTTGAAAATGAAACTGCGTAAGGTCAATCAATCCACATTTTTCAGCTTAACCACCCAAGGTGACGCAAATTGGCAATCATCAACTCTTGAACGGCAGCCCAATTTACGAAGTCACTCGAATTTATTTTCACGTGCCGGAGGTCCTTCCCGGTCCCCTCAACAATTCCATCCGGGTCAGGAAGATGAGCACCTGCCCACAACTGCAGGGTCGCATGGCCGGGGTGCCAGTCTAAACTGAACGCATTGGCCTTGCCCATGCCATAACATGGCTGCGACCATTTAACCCGTTCCTCAAGTTCAGCCGGCAGATTCTGAATAAATGCCCGTAATCTGTGCAGGACTGCAGCCAGATCTTCAGGCGCACGTGCTATCCAATCTTCGATGGATTCTGCCGATTGAATTTTTGCCATGAATCATGCGCAGCGTTTAAGATTTCTGTCCCGCGCGGTATTTCTCGTAAACCACAGAGTAATCCTCCTCTCCCCGCCCGGCATCCATTTGCTCCAGCATTGCCGCGGCGGCGGAAGCCAGAACAGGGAGGTCTATATCATCGTCATCAGCCAGTGCCAGGCCAAATTGCGCATCCTTGAGCATATTCTTGAGCGAAAAATGCGGATCGTAATCACCGGCAAGCATTGTCGGCAACTTCATTCCCGACAACCCTGAAGCACAGCCATTGACCGCAAGTGCCTGCTCCAGTTTCTGTGGTTCAACCCCCCCCTTCTCACAAACTGCAAGTGCCTCCGCCAGGATTGCCACAGTGGTCGCGGAAATCATGTTGGTGGCTATCTTCAATACCGTTGCCGTGCCGATTTTTCCGAGATGTGTAATCGTGTGCGCACTGGCCTCAAGTACCCCGCGCACCTGCTCCAGGACTTGCTGTTCACCGCCAACGTAATAATTGAGCTTGCCGGCCGCCGCGGCATCCCTGCTGCCGGTAAAGGGACAATCCATAAATGCGGCACCGGTGCTGCCGGTGCGTTGCGCGGCCTCATGAGTTGCCTCCGGGGACACCGTGGCATGGTTCAGGATTACATGCTCTTCGCCCAGTTGCGAAGCCATGCCATCAATCACTTCCAAGAGCGCCTCTCCATCGCGCACGAAGATCTGCACCACCGAAGACTGACTGGCAACCTCCCCCGGTGAACCCAGTGCGCCCGGATCATCCTGCGGTGTGCGGTTCCAGACACAAGTACGCCAACCTTGATCACGCAGGTTCTTGGCCACCCGGCTGCCAATGATGCCGAGGCCAACTACCCCGACTGTCCTGTTTGCTTCTGACATCTTTCTTGAATGCTGCTTGAGCGGTTTGCGCAATCCGCATTGTAATAGCCGCCCTGTGCCCGCCTTAACGGGAAACCAAAGCCTGCCTGCTCAATGCAATGAGCTCACCACCGCCACTTCCCGGTTCAACCGTGGAAAACATTATACTGCCAGGAGCCTGCAGCCCCTCATGCAGCCTGCAAACCGATAAAAGCGTTTACTTCTTTTTCTCGGGCTTAACCTGGGCTTTTGGTTCAATCAGCTTGGTCTTGCCAATCGGCTTGCCGGTCTTCGGGTCAACCGGGGTTACCTTGATTTTCCCGCCCTTTTCCTTCGGAAATTCAACTGCAATCGGCGGGGTGGTGGCGGTGATTGGTTTGCGCGGCTTGGTAGGTGCGCCGGGCTTCCTGCCGGGCACAAACCCAGGGGCACGCACCGGCGGACTAACCTGAGGAACCGGTTTGGTAATCTCGGCAAGTTCGATGTCAAAGACCAAGGTCGCGTTCGGTCCGATGGGAGGCCGGCGGCCCAGGTCGCCATATGCGAGGCCCGATGGGATGAACAGTTGCCACTTGGAGCCAACCGGCATCATCTGCAACGCCTCGGTCCAGCCCTTGATCACGCCGCGCACACTGAATTGTTTTGGCAAGTCACCCTTCGACTCATCGAAAACCTTGCCATCAATCAGGGTGCCGCGGTATTTTGCCTTCACGCGGTCGGTTGGCTTCGGTATTGCTCCTTTACCAGTGGTAATGACCTTGTACTGCAAACCGCTAGTGGTCGTTTTCACACCCTCCTTCTTCGAGTTCTCGGCGAGAAATTTCTCGCCCGCAGCCTTGTTCTTTGCCGCAAGTTCATCCCACTGCTGAAGAGTCTCCAGCCCGTGTGCCTTGAGTTGTGACTTCTTGCGTGCCATCCCCTGGCGCTCCTGGCTGAACGCACTCAGGATACGGCTCTTGTCCTCATCGGAATACTCCAGCAACTTGCTGCCAAAAGCCGCTTTGAATCCTTCAACGAAACGGTCAATGTCGATGTCCATCTCGCCGCGCTTAATGTTTGAACCGATGTCAGCACCAATAAGATAACTGACAATCTTCTTGTCCTTGTGCTCGGTAGTGACCTTGGGCTTGGCAGGGGGCTTGGCAACTCCTGCCGGCTTTGACTTCTCATCCTGCCCAAAGGCGGGCAGGACAAGTGCAATCATGGAAAAAATAACGCTTGATATGATGTAAAATGAAATTGGACGTTTCATGGGAGTGTTTCAATTTGAGGTTCCTTGATAAATAAATTCGGGGGGAGGAAGACTTTAACGCCACAGGCGGAAATATCAATCTTCTGTTGATGCAATTTAATTGCGTTTATAACCCAATGCGTTAAACATTGCAATGCCATGTGCCACACTGCCAAAGCAGCCATACTGGGGCTCACCGCATTTTGCACTGCCAGCCTGTTCAGTGCTTGTAACGACAATCACGGGACTGCTGACGATCCTGCTGGGCGGGATGAAATATTACGCGTAACAGTCAGTGTCCCGCCGCTGGCTGACCTGGTTCGCAAGGTGGGGGGGCAACACGTGCACATCGATGTTCTCGTTGGTGACGGGCAGGATCCGCACACCTTTTCCCCAACCCCGGGCCAGATGAAAGCACTCGGCCGGGCAAACATCCTGTTCTCCGTCGGCATGCCCTTCGAGGAAACCCTGATCAACAAAATCAGTGCCGCCAACACAGGCATTACCGTGATCAACACCTCTGCCGGGATCGAGAAGCTGCCCATTGACCACGAACACGACAGCCATGGGGAAAATAACCAACCCGTTGCAGGCGAAGTGGAACCGGAAGACCCACATGCCGATCATGACCATGAATCCGACCCGCACATATGGCTGGCTCCATCTGCAATCAAGGTTCAACTCAATCACATTAAAAACGCACTATGCAACGCGGCACCTGAGCATGCCGGAACCTTTGCAGAGAACCTCAACGCCTCAAAAACGCAATTTGAAGCGGTTCATGCACAGATTGCGGAAAAATTAAAGCCCTTCGCCGGCAGAAAATTCTTCGTCTTCCATCCCGCCTTTTGCTACTTCGCGCATGAATACGGGCTTGAGCAGGTAGCCATTGAAATTGGCGGCAACAGCCCGACCCCTAAGGAACTGATCGGTTTCCTCGCTGTGGCCAAAGAGGAAAAGATCAGGGTTATATTCGTGCAGCCACAGTTTGATCCGCGCAGCGCCGGGGTGATCGCCGAGCAACTCGGTGCCAAAGTCGCAGCCCTGGATCCCCTCGCACCCAATGTGATAACCAACCTCCACGCCATTGCTGATGCCATCGTGGAAGGGCTCTCCGCATCGAAGGAAAATCTGTAAGCCTTGAGATAAATCATCACGGCGCAGGCATCGCGCCCATCCAAACGCTCAATCCCCAAGCTGAAGTGCCCGCGCTCGAATTCAAGAATATCAGTTTCAGCTACGCGCCCGGAAAACCGGTGCTGGAAAAAGCGAGTTTTGCACTCAATGAAGGGGAATCGATCTGTATCGTCGGCCCCAACGGCGGTGGAAAGTCAACCCTTATCAGGCTTGCGCTCGGCCTGGAACAGCCGGCAACAGGCAAGATCCTCGTCTTCGGGGCCAAACCGAAAACAATGCGGCACCGGGTTGGCTACATGCCCCAGTATATCAACTTTGATCCCCAATTCCCAATTACCGTCATCGATATTGTCCTCATGGGACGGCTCGGAGCCGGGATCGGGATTGGCCCGTTTAGGAAATCCGACCGCTCTGCTGCAATGGCTGCACTGGAAAAAGTCGACCTCACCGATGTCTCAAGTTGCCGCTTTTCCGAACTCTCCGGCGGTCAGCGCCAGCGCGCCCTCATTGCCCGTGCCCTCGTCGGCAACCCCGACCTGCTGCTGCTCGACGAGCCAACCACTAATGTCGACCAGACCATCGAGCGGCAGTTCCGGGAAACGCTGCGCAAGCTGTCGGGGGAAATGTCGATTGTCCTCGTTTCACACGACTTAAGTTTCGTCTCCGGATGGCTTGAGCACGTGCTTTGCGTCAACCGGGACGTCCACATGCACCCGACCGCCAGCATTGACGGCAAGACCCTGCAGGAAATATTCGGCGGGGATATCGTTGCCGTGCGCCACGACCACGACTGCCCGCCGGGCGACCACGTCCACCATCATGGCTAGTGAATTGCTGGAGGCATTAAACACGCCGCTCAACGGCTTTTTGCGCAATGCCGTGATTGCCGGGCTGCTGGCCAGCGTGTCATTCGGCATGGTCGGCACCTATGTGGTCACCAAGCGCATCACCTACATCGCCGGAGCCATTGCCCACTGTGCCCTGGGCGGCATCGGGTTTGCCCTCTACGCCAGGCATGAACTCGGCTGGGAAAACTTCGACCCCCTGCATGGCGCACTTATTGCGGCACTGGCCTCAGCACTG
>JAYGGE010000018.1:0-20238 GCA_046581505.1 Verrucomicrobiales bacterium
CCGAAGCCGTCATCGCCGAAGCCGTCATCACCGAAGCCGTCATCACCGAAGCCGTCATCACCGAAGCCGTCATCACCGAAGCCGTCATCACCGAAGCCGTCATCACCGAAGCCGTCATCACCGAAGCCGTCATCACTGGAGCCTTCCTCTGCGAATGCCTCGGCAGCCTGTGCGGCGGCAAGTGCGCCTTCAAGAATCTCGATGACTTTAAGCTGTGTGATTACAGCTGCATTCTGGTCGCTGCCATTGATGGCTTTCCGGGCTTTTTCTGACTCAATTCCTGCCGCCACGAGCGCATCGCCGACATCCTGCTCAAAGGTTGGCTCGGCATCGACGCCAAAGGGGAGCTCACCCGGTTTGGGAGCTGCGAATGGATCGGCATCCGCAAATGGGTCGGCGTTTGCCGGGTCAAAGATATCCTTAGTCTCGCCGGGTTTGTCGACAGGAGCGGACGGACCCTCTGATTTCTTGCGGGGTTCGTAATTAGGAAGGTGCGTCTCTTTGATGCTGACGATTTCAGTGCCAATCCCGATTTGGCGTGCCTCAAGCTGTGATTTCTGTGATTGAAACTCATTTTTTTTGCGGGCTTCCTCAGAGTGTGGAGTTTCAGTATCCTCTCTAAGTTCCTTTTGTGCGGCAATGAGTTGCTCAATGGCGTTAACGAGATCATCAAAGCTGCTTTCATCGGCAGCAAGGATTTGCTGGGCTGCACGCAAGGCTTCAATGGCTTTTTCCTGATCCTCGACGGCTCCACCTGCCTTTGTGTTGAGTATTTGGTCAACTGCATTGGACATTGCCAGTTCGGGTTTGCTTTCAAGCAGAGTCTTTTCTGCCTTGCTGAACCGTGATCCCGTGGTGCCGTCAGCCACAGTGTTTTCCCCGGTAGCTTCACGGGATTTTACCAGCAAGGCAAAGAATTCAGTGTAGCGGGTGATTGTGGATTCCTGTGCACGCGAGAGCCTGCTCCGGTCGAGCTTTGCGCCCCCGGGATTGACCAGGTTTTGCCTGCCCCATTCCTTGGTGCCGTTTTTTACCCGTTCTTCATCCCTGATGATCTCCGTTATTTCTTTAAGCAGGCGGTTATCGACCAGGATTGTCTTTACCCCGTCGATGACCTCGTCGAGGCGGCTGATGACCTGCTTGATGTCATCTTCGGCACCTTTGATATGGGGTAATGCGGAATTAAGATCATGGCGGGCGTTACGGAGCTTTATTCTGACATTGGGCACATCCTTCTCCCCAACCTCCTTGAGTAGTTTGCGGTCATCATTGAGTTCCTTCCCTCCACCTTCTTCAAGGAGACCGTTTTCATCAAGATCCTTGAGCAACCACCCTATGCGGGCGGCAATTTTTGTGGTGCGGCGCCGGACATCGCTTTGGCGCCGCTCTTCAGTCAGGAGACGTGCCCCGGTTTGCAGGATGTCAGCATTCCCTGTTGCTTCTCCTTTAACCTGTGGAGCAGTCGGAGGTGTTGACGATTTGGTCTCATCCTGTGCTGCTGCAAAACCGAGGCTAAAAGCCAGTGCCAGCAGGCCCGCGGGGATCATTGCAAGGTTAAATCGGTTCATTGGCTGTCGTCCTCCTGTTCTCTTAACTGTTTCACCTGTGCCGAGGCTGTGAGTTCACTGTCACGGGCACGCTTGAGTTCATCGTTCTGGGCCGCAAGTTCTGATCGATACCATTGCAGGTATCTTTCGGGTTCGACAACCTCTATTTCGCGCGCTATGGAGCGGCGCAGGTGCGGAACTGTGCCTTCTTGGCTTGGATAGAGGTCTTTTACCTCCAGTGCGTAGGAGATCTTCATGCCTGGCCTGAGTTCCTTGATATCTTCCGAGATATCCCAGGTAAAGGCGATCTTGCCGCTCGGCTTGCCCTCGAAGTTATGGATGGGCTTGCGGGTATCGGCACTGCCGTCGATCTGATAGACCAGCCATGCCTGCCCGAGTCCATGGTCATCTCCAGCACTCCCGCTGATACGGATTTTTTTAGCCACTGTGGCCAAACCGTCTGAGCTTGGACTCGTTAACGTGACTTTTGGTATGGCGTCAGAGACAACACGGAGGCTGTGTTGCACATCATCATATGTAAAATCCTGTGCTTCTCCAAATTTAGCGCTGATGCCCTCAGTCCACCGGAAACTGTAATTAATGGCCCGGTCTGCTTTCATCTCGAAGCTGGCTTCATTGCGGTCGTCACCATTAATGGTTGCATCTTTGATTTTCTTGCCGTCTGCAGCATTTATAACCTGCAGGTTCTTTACTGCCGAGTCACAGATGAGTTTCCAACCAATCGTGGTTCCTTCCGGGGCCTCAAAAGTAAGCTGGTCGATCTCGAGTTTGTCACGATTCATGTAGTCGGGATATTTCAGAGTAATCGTGGAATTGGTGATTTCAGGGGACTTGATGACATTGATTCGATAAACTTCGCTCTCGTCATCGTTGATTTGCACATACAGGGAGAGATCTCCGGTGAGCCCCTCAATTTCCCGACTGAAGCTGTTGTTAACATTTTCAGTCTTCTGCATGGGCAGCTGTTTCCAGTTTGCTTCTCCATCCCCGTACGGCCGGGTGAAGATAAACGCATTTTCCGGGGGTTTTTTCCTCCAGGTCGCGGTGACTGTGACTGAGTCGCCGAAGCGCACGATTTTCCTGCATTCGACACTGGTAATTTCGGTATTGGTGGGATAGGAGGCATCGACACCAGCGAGGCGCTGGAACAGCGTGGTGAGGTGGCTTTGCCAGTTGATGCTGATAACGAGGAAGAACGCCACCACGCCGCCGGTGACAAGAAAGAGTGCCTTGAGCTGACTGAAATCAACAATTTGCCTGAAGTTGAGCGGCCGCGACTTCTCAATGGCCTGTTCGCGCATCGCTGCTATTAATTCGGTCGAGATATTGGACTGATTCTCAGCGGGTTTGGTGAGCTGCGTGTAGGAAACCAGCAGTGAGGACAGGTGAGGGTGTCTTTCCTCAACATCGAGTGCGGTGATCAGCGGATCATAGTCCTTCAGGTAACGCAACCACTCGTACCACGCCACGGCAATGAGAATTCCGAGATTGACCACCAGCAGCAGCGGGCCAAAGGCACTGCCGGCACTGCCCCGCAGGATCACCCAATCGATGAACAGGTCAGTTAAGAGCAGCGTCAGCAGCCAGATCAGCAGGCGAATGATACCGCGGGTATGCACGAAGCGCCGCTGTCCCGCCCAGGCTTCCTTGAGCTTATCTTCGATTTGTATGTCAGTGGACTCTGGCATCAGTTTATTGAGTGGTGGCCTGTGTAAAAAAAAAGGTTAAATGAGGTTTTCGCGTCGCCTCAGGAACCATTCGATTCCCGCAAAGAGCAGGATAATTAGAAACCAAAGCGGGATGTCCCACAAGTCGCGTTCGATATGCTTAATCCTTTGTCGCCCAGATTCTTCACCGAGTTCTCCGGGCAGGGCACCAAGCCCGGCAAGACTCATGGACTTGCCGCCGGAGAGTTCCGCGATTTGAAGGGCGATGTCGGGACGTGCCCCGGTTTCCCGGGTCTCGGGAGGGACGGTGGCGATCTCGAACTCGGTGCTGTTGGAGCGGGTTTCGTCAGTGGATCTGGTCTTTATCAGGTAGGTGCCGTCCTCGCCGGCGATGTGTGCCGCGGAATATATGCCGGGAGAATTATCTTCATCCACCGGCTGCAGGGTGATCTCGGATGCTGAGTCGGCGATTCCCTTGCGCTCGAGTATGACAGTGTATCCGTCAGGATCCTTAACCGGATCAAAGGAAAGGTCGAGAACGTTGGCGAAGATCTGCACGGTATCTCCTGCACTGAAGGTTGAGCGGTTGGTCTCCAGGGTGATTTGTTTGTTCTGTCCAAGCAGACGTGAAAGGGTGAGGAATTGGATGGTCTGTGCCCAAAAGCGCGCATGGTAGCGGTCACCGACCTCAAGACGCATGCGCCACAGGTCCTCAGTGGCGACAAACAGGCTTTTCCCTGCACCGAAGCGCTGCCACGCGACCAGCGGGTATTGATCGAAGCCTTCCGCCCTGCCTGAGTGTGTAAGCAATACCGTGGCTCCGGGTTTTGCTCCATCAAGGGGCGGCAGCATGCCCATCCGTTTAACGTTGGACCAGATACGGTCTGTGGTTTCGTTGGAAAGCGCGAGGGAAGTGGCTTGGCTTTCACGTCCGGCCGGTGTGACCACTGGATGATAATTGCTGCTTACCGGCTTCCAGTTCCCGGAACCGATCTTTACCGGCAGGATATCAGCGATTGGCGTGTTCCTGTAGGAAGTGGGAGCAGCCACGGGACCGGCCAGCATAAGGAGTGAGCCGCCGCGCCCTTTCACCAGTTCCTCTATCAGCTTGATCTCATCCGTTGTGAACTTTCCTGCAGGGACGTCACCGATGATGATCAAGTCATACCCGAAGGCGGTTTCCTTGTCCTGCGGAAAACGCCCGATATGCTGGCGGGAAGTCTGTGCGAGTGTGGGATCTCCCTGGGTCATGTAAAACTGTACATCAAGACGCGGGTCGCGTAATAGGACCTGGCGCAGGTAACGGAATTCCCAGCGCGGCAATCCCTCGATATAGAGAACCTTTATTTTTTCATCCAGGATGCGGACCTTGTGTGTCGCGGCGTTGTTTGTGTCGGAGGCTTCGCCGGCACGGATTGGGGTAATTACTTCAAGTTTCATTGTTCCCGATGCGCTCTCATCGGGAGTGAAAGTCAGGTCGGCAAACTGGACCCCATCCTGCAACTCAAGCTGCTGGGTAATTGGGCTCTTGCCCTCGATGTTCAGCGCAAGCTCAATGGCGTCACCGTTGTAACCCTGGGATTCAATCTGTATGCGCAGCAATACGCGATCCCCCTTAAAGACAACCTCAGGTGCAATAATTTTGCGCACATGAATGTCCGGAGGGCTGGGTAAACCGACCGGCACTGTGTGTATGGGGATATTGCGTCCTTTAAGGGAACGCGTGACCTCAATGGGATCCTTGCCCTCGACCGAGATAAAATCGCTGACAACCACGACACCGGCCACTTCCTTGCCTGCAAAGCGCCCGAGGGCGGCATCAATGGCACCACCAACCTGAGTACTTTCGCCATCCGCAGTGAGTTCACTCAGTGCTTTCTGGATACCGTCTTCACCGCCAGTTGATCGCAGAACGTTGTCAAAGGCGAAGAAACTCAGGTTGTAATCTTTCTCGAGTTTCTCGAGCAGGCCATTTTCCACCCCTGTCAGTGCGGCGCGGGCCAGCTCAATGCGTGTGGGTTTTCCAATCTTCTTGCTGAGGGCTTCGGTTTCAGCGCTGCTCAGTGCCTTCCCGCTATCCTGGTTGGTGGTTGTGAGCTTGCCGAGGATCTTTCCGGCTTCCTTGATGTCCTCGGCACGCGTTAACTTATCCTGGGTTGCCATGCTGCTTGAGGTGTCAAGAAGGACGAGCATGTCGCGTTTATAGGAGCGCGAGACTTCGACGTCAGCTGCGGGTTCCAGGACAATAAGGATGAGGGTCAGCAGCGCAAGCAGTTGGCAGGCGCCCATAAGCATCCGCCGCGGACGCGGCAGGCGGGTTTCTGAGCGGTAGAGATAGACGGCAAAGAGAATGGCTCCGGCAATGAGCAAGAGCGCCAGCAGCCAGCCGCCGCGCAGATGCAGACTTAGTCCGGATACAGTTTCAGATTCGTCGAGTCCTAACAGTGCTTTAAGCATTATCGAGAATTTTCACTTGGTTCAGGTTCGACGTGCTGCAGCCACCTGGCTGAGTTGAAGTGAGGCGGCAACATCTGTCTCGCCACGACTGATTTTTCTGGTGAATATCTTGGCGATCACCGACTGGGTAAGGAAACAGAGGATGGCAAAAAGCAGAAGCAGGCTTGAGAGGTCGCTGCCGCGACGGGCAGACTTTATGGCATTGGCGGCTGAGCTTCCCGGATCGATTACCTTCAGGCCAATGCTGTCGATCTTGCCCTCGAGGGACTTGGAGGCGATAACACGAACGTTGGATTCACCGGCATCAATATTTGCAGCCACGGCGGTTACCGTGATGTCCTTGTCGTCTTTATACTGATAGATCCCCGGGATCTCAGCTGTGAGTTTGATGTTGAGGGTTTCTCCAATCTGGTCCGGGCGAATGGTGTCGCTCGTGCCGTCAGGTTTAATCACTGTCAGTCGCTTGGCGTTGCTTTTAATACGATGAACCATGGTAGTTCCGCATGCAGTGAGCCGTGATTCCGGATGACTGCTCATGGTTGTGGCAGCCTGCTGAAGCAGCATTGCATAAAGCGGATGCACGGGGAGTGCGTTCCAGCTGCGGTCGGCACTGGTGGTGAACAGCAGCACTGAGCCTGCCCCGATGTCCCTGGCAAGCAACAATGGCGCGTTATTCTCAGCAATGCGCAGGACAACCTGGGATTCGGGGGCCGGTTCTGCCTGAATGATCTTGTTAATCCGTGCTGAGTTGACGATGTCCTCGGGGAGGCGTTTGACAATTGCGGCCAGAGGATGATCGGAATCCGGTGTTTTAAGGGACCATCCGGTTTCATTTTTTGCGATCTGCGGCTCCTTGAAGATGGCCGGGAGCAGGCTTGTTTTATCTTTGTCCTTACCCACCATGAAGTGTTCATTTGGACCGGCATTTTCTTCCGGTCCCGGAAGAAAGTTCTCTCCAGCGAAGAGGATCAATCCTCCTCCCCGTTCAGTGAATCCATGGAGTCGAGCAACTGTTTCGGGGGCAGGATTGCCAAGGTTGGCGAGCACAATGATATCAAAATCATCAAAGCGCTCCAGTGGCAGGTCGGTTGCGCCGATCTGGGTGACTTCCATTGCCGCCTCAGGTGCTGAACTCTTCAGGCGGAATGCGCGCACGGCATAATAGACTGCGCTACGGGTGCTTCTGCCGATTTCTCCGGAAGAGTTGCCATCAACACACAAGATCCGTACCGAGTCCTTGATGTTGACAACCGCATAGCGGGCATTATCCGCATCAAGGTCGTCATTATTGGAGATTAATTTTGCCTCCAGGCTGAGGTCGCCCGGATTATTGAAGTTGGCAAAGTAGGGAATGACCTGCGAGCCACCCGGCTTGATTTGCCCGATTTCCTGTCGCCGCGTTTTTTTCCCTTCGAGCCAGAACTCGATGCTGGTTCCATTGGCGACATTGCGGCCGTGGTTCTCAACAGTGGCCTCAAAGCGTGCAACACCGGAGCTTTGCAGGGGACCGGAAGTATAATGAAGGCTGCTGATGCTCAGGTTTTCCTCACCTTCACCATCAGTTGAGATTGGCAGCACGAAGAATTCTGTCTCTCTGGTCATTGCCTTGAGGATTCTCCGGGAATTTCCTGACAGGGTGCCCCAGTCAGATTCCTGTGCATCGGTAATGAGGTAGACCTCACGCGTTCCGGATTCCAGTTCGCCGGCAAGTTCGGCGAGCAGGTTGATGTTGGCATCCAGTGCCAGCGGGTAAGGGGAAGGCTTGGTGGCCTTGCTGGTTAGCAGGTTTTCCACCTTGGCGGGATCGTAGTCGGCAGCGCGCACGATATACTCCGGATGTTCACTGAGCAGCACGATGCTCACCGGGTCCCCCTCGCGGGCGGTGCTCAAAACCTGCTGGGCCCTGGCAATGGCTTTCTCAAAGCGCGAGTGTTCCCCGTGTGCCATGCTCAGTGAGGCATCAATTGCCACCACCATGCCAACGTGTTTTTCCCCGAGCCATTTGGATGCTCCGGAATTGAGTATCGGACGCACAAGGGCAGTGGCAATAAGCAACATGGCCAGGCAGCGAAGGAAGAGAACGAGGAAGTCCTCGATCTTGATTTGTCCGGAGCGCATAACCAGCGCCTTGCGCAACAGTTCCATCGCCGCCCATTCGGTCTGTTTTCTGTTCTTGCGGTAGAGCAAATGGATAATGATGGGCACCGCGATGCCAATCAGGCCAAGTGTTCCCCAGAGTGCGAATGAGTTTAACGTTGCCATCCGGATTTAATTTCCGCGGGGTTCAGGTTGTGATTGAGCATTAGCCCCGGTCAGCGAGACAAAATGCGCATCGCGCCAGTCGATATTGCAGGGGAAGGCAAGGGGGCCGGTAAAGTTGACTGCGAGTTGCAAGGTGGCACCGGGTTTAAGGGGGACTTCAACGGCAAGTGGTTTGTCGTCGGGTTTAATGATCCGGGTAACCTGAACGCCGCTGGAGGAGGCGGAGATGCTGGCTGCCCCGCGATTGGCTGATCCCGGGCATGCAGTTGCGCGGAAGTGTAGTGTGCCGGATCCTAATTGCGGCACCCGGTAGGTAATTTCCGAGTTGGGCGCGACCCGCAATGAATGAGTTGATGTATTGTCATCAATGATTTGTTGAGGGGAGGGAGGCGGTAGCAGAGGGCCTGAGGATTTTAGGGAATCGGCCTTCAGGTCAGAAATCCACGTCACGTTGTCGAGCCTTCGGCGCAGGCTGAGGATTTTTTCCAGCCCGAATTTGAGTTCCCCGAGTATTTTATGCTCAACCATCAGCTGATTGCCCACAATGCGGGTTTTTCCGTGCAGCTTGCTACCGTCAGTGAGTGAGAGCTCGTCGCCGTTGACAGGTTGGCCTGATTCTTCTTTTGAAAGTATGTGGCTTAAGACTCCAGCACGGGGAATGGGCACAACCCCCAGTGAGCAGTTAATGGCGATGTCGTTGGCGCGGATCCAAACCAGTTTCCCCTGCAGGGGCTCACCGTTTTCCCGGTACATCGTTCCGGGTTCACCTTCGCGGATTCCATTTTTCCAGTGATTGAAGTGAAGGCTGGATATCTTGCTGAGCTCGACACTGTGTTTACCAAGGTGGACGCTGTTCAAGGTGACTTTTTCGTCTTCAAGGCCCTCGATTTGACCAAACCATTGCTCGCCGTTCTTGAGGATCAGGGCGTCTCCTAAATGGGTAATGGAGCCGCTGATTATGGTTTTTGCGTTTGCTGTGGCCAGCAACAGGGTGTTATCGAACGCTGCCTTGTTTCCGTCCTTGCCCATAATTTCCCCGTCAGCGAGCGTGAAAGGCCCGGCAAATCGCTTTGCGCTGTCGAGTAACTGCAGGAAACCGATGCCGTTGTCAGCAACAACCGGCCGTTGCTTGATAATCCTCCTAGCTGAATTTGCGTCCCCGCTCTGCACCACATGATCAATATTGATGTGACCCAGGATACCTTTGACGCGATCGACAACCTGGAATTGTGACTTTTGGCCCACGAATTCAGTGACGTCAAAGGCGACAAGTTCAAATTGGTCGTTGTTCTTTCCGCTTGCACTGCGAACCACCTCACTGTCAATGAGCAGGTTTGCCACGAGTGTTTCCGGGGATGATCCGCCGCTGATGAGAAATTTTACAATTGGCCGGGTGATGGTGAAAACAGGGCTGGTGAGTGTACCGGTTGAATTGAGGTTCTCCGAAAAACTGGTGAGAAACCACCTGCCGTTGTAGCGGCCGGTACGCGTGCGCATTTGCTGGGTTCCGTGGCGAAAGTCGCGGTTAAAGGCGTCGCCTTCAAACGTCCATCCCCAACTGCGCATTTTCCCGATTTCCTTTTCCTCGAAATCACCAATCAAGAGATCGCCGTTGTGCAACTCGGATGAGGTCGGATTCTCTGCCTGCTGCGCAGCAGATGAGGATATCGCAGCGAGAAGCATGAGTGCAATGATGTGGAGTCTTTCCTGCATGTCGCTTGAATTAACGAGCTTTTGACAAAGCACTCCTTTGCAACAGGTAGTTGGAGAGGGTGTGCTCTATTGGTTCCCCGGTATTGACCATGACATAGTCCACCTCGACCCTGTCGCAGGCATTTTTTATTTGACGGACGAAAGCCTCAAATTCCTTGAGATAGTTTTCACGAACCCGGGCCGGCTGGGTGACCAGTTCTCCTTCTCCTTCAAGCCCGACGAATTTCCACATTCCATTGAGGGGAAATTCAATTTCATAACGGTCAAGGACATGGAAAAGCACCACGTTATGCCCGCCAAAGCGCAGGTGGTTAAGGCCGTTGATGAATTCCTCAGCGGTGTCAAACAAGTCACTGAAGAGCATCACGAAGCCGCGTTGTGACATGCGGTTGGCGAACTCGTGCAGCACGGCACCGATGTTGGTGCGCGGCTGCGGATCGAGTTTTTCCATTTCGCCGGAAATGTCACTGAGGATACTCAGGTTGCTTTTTGGCTGGATGTAGTTCTGCAGTTCACCGTCAAACATGCCGACGCCGACCGAGTCACCCTGATTGACAATCAGGTAAGCCATGCTTGCAGCAAGGTATTTGGCATATTCCAGTTTCGATATTTTACCGGAGCCGTAAGTCATTGACTCGCTTCCGTCCAGCAGCAGGTTGGCAACAAAGTTGGTCTCTGCGTCAAACTGCTTGATGTAATATCGGTTAAAGCGTGCGTAGGCCTTCCAGTCAATCTGGCGAACCTCGTCGCCCGGGACGTATTGGCGATAGGCGGTGAATTCACTGCTGATGCCCCGCACCGGGCTTCGGTGCTGCCCGATACGCAGTCCCTCAACGACCTGGCGGGCAACGATTTCCAGTGACCCGATGCTGGAGAGTATCTCCGGATCGAGATATTTGGCGTTCTGTTTAAGCTGCGCCATCGTAAAGCTGCTTGCCTGCAGATGTAGCCTTGATGAGCCTGTTGATGATGTCGTTGGTATCCACCCCTTCGGATTGTGCAGCAAAGTTGAGTCCCATGCGGTGGCGCATTACCGGCAGTGCGAGAGCCTGAATATCTTCGGCTGAAACAGAGAACCTGCCGCGCAGTATTGCCCGGGCTTTTGACCCGGTGATCAGGTTCAGGCAGGCCCGTGGCCCGCATCCCCAGGAGACATAGTCCTTGATGAAGTCGGGAGCATTTTCCTCTTCCGGGCGCGTGGCGCGCACCAGTGCCGCAACATACTGGAAAAGATGATCAGCAACCGGCACGCGGGACACCAGATTCTGAAGATCAATAATGTCAGCCTTGCCAAGCACGGGCTTGAGGCTGGAGTCAACGTTACCCGTGACAGTGCGCATGATATCGACTTCCTCATCGAGGCTCGGGTAACCAACGTTGATCTTGAACATGAAACGGTCCAGTTGCGCTTCGGGCAGCGAGTAGGTGCCTTCCTGTTCAAGGGGGTTTTGAGTGGCCAGCACGAAGAACGGGGGATCAAGTTTGAAGTCCTTACCGGCAGCGGAGACCATTTTTTCCTGCATCGCCTCGAGAAGTGCAGCCTGGGTCTTCGGCGGGGTGCGGTTGATTTCGTCAGCAAGAACCATGTTCGCGAAGATCGGTCCTTTACTGAACTGGAAATGGCGATGACCTGTTTCCGGATCATCCTGAAGAACCTCGGAGCCGGTAATGTCGGATGGCATCAGGTCAGGCGTGAACTGGATGCGCTTGAATGTAAGCGAAAGGCATTCGGCGATTGAGCTTATCAGCAGGGTCTTGGCGAGCCCGGGAACCCCTTCAAGCAGCGCGTGGCCGCGGGAGAAGATGGCGATCAGCGTTTCGTCGATCACGTCATCCATCCCGACGATTGCCTTGCGCAGTTCAGCGACGAGTTGTTCACGGGCTTCACCGAGTTTTTTTACCGCGGCGACATCCCCGCTTTTCGAACCGCTCGACTTGGCGGCCTGTTTGTGTGCTGTTTTTTTTGTGGCAGCTTTTTTGCTCATGAGAGATAGGTTTTTTAGGGATTTAACGATGAATGGAATCCTTAATTTAACGGTTGTCGGGTTTCCATTATTTGATGCATTTAATGCTTCTGCATACTCATTTCTCACAAGCAAACGGCAATTGTGCAATAAAAAAAGGACGCGCCGTGGCCGGCGCGTCCCCGTGAGTGATGAATTTTGATGATATCTCTGCCGGAGGGCCTACATCATTCCGCCCCCCATTCCGCCCATTCCGTGGTCGTGACCACCTGCATCGGCTTCTTCTTTTTCCGGGAGATCGGTGACTAGGCACTCCGTGGTCAGCAGAAGGCCGGCGATTGAAGCGGCATTCTGGAGAGCTGCACGGGTAACCTTTGTGGGATCAACGACCCCGGCCTTAATGAGGTCTTCGTATTTGTCGCTGGCGACATTGTAGCCATCGGTTCCTGACTTTACTTTTTCCACGATCAGGGCACCTTCGCGACCGGCATTGGCAGCCAGTTGACGGAGGGGAGCCTCGATGGCGCGTGAAACGATGTCGACGCCGGTTGCCTCATCACCCTTGAGCTTGAGCTTTGAGAGCGATCCCTGGGCGCGTATAAAGGCAGTTCCACCGCCGGGAACGATGCCCTCTTCAACGGCAGCGCGTGTGGCGTGAAGCGCGTCTTCGACGCGGGCCTTCTTTTCCTTCATCTCGGTTTCTGTTGCAGCACCAACGTTGATAACCGCTACACCTCCAGCGAGTTTGGCAAGACGCTCCTGGAGCTTTTCGCGATCGTAGTCGGATGTGGTTTCCTCGATTTGGCGACGGATTTGGCCGATACGGCCATTCATGTCCTTTGACTTGCCTCCACCGTCAATAATCGTGGTGTCCTCTTTGCCGATCGATACGCGCTTGGCGGAGCCGAGATCATTGATGTCAACGTTTTCAAGCTTGATACCGAGATCCTCGGTGATGACCCTGCCGCCGGTGAGGACGGCAATGTCCTCGAGCATCGCCTTGCGGCGGTCCCCGAAGCCGGGAGCCTTGACGGCCGCGGCATTGAGGGTGCCGCGAAGCTTGTTCACCACCAGAGTGGCAAGTGCTTCACCTTCGATGTCCTCGGCAATGATAAGCAGCGGCTTACCGGACTTGGCGACTTTCTCGAGGAGCGGCAGCATGTCCTTGAGGTTGCTGATCTTCTTCTCATTGATGAGGATCAGCGGGTTCTCAAGTTCGCATACCATGGCGTCGGAGTCGGTCACGAAGTAAGGCGAGAGGTAGCCCTTGTCGAACTGCATGCCCTCGACAACATCAAGGGTGGTCTCGATGCTCTTGGCTTCCTCAACGGTGATGGTGCCGTCCTTGCCGACCTTGTCCATAGAGTCAGCGATGATGTTGCCGATCTCGGTGTCCCAGTTGGCGGATACCGTTGCGACCTGGGCGATCTCCTTGGTGTTGTTCACCTTCTTGGAGATGTTGCCGAGTTCAGCAACAAGTGCCTGGGAGGCCTTGAGGATACCCCTTTGCAGGGAGATCGGGTTGGCCCCGGCAGTCACATTGCGCAGGCCTTCCTTGTAGATGGACTCAGCAAGGACGGTTGCCGTTGTGGTGCCGTCGCCGGCAATGTCCGAGGTTTTACTCGATACCTCGCGGAGGAGCTGTGCTCCCATGTTTTCATAGGGACATTCAAGCTCAATTTCCTTGGCGACAGTAACGCCGTCCTTGGTGATTGTCGGGGAACCGAACTTTTTGTCGAGGATGACATTACGTCCGGCCGGGCCGAGTGTGCTTCTGACCGCGCGGCCCAGTTTTTCCACGCCGCGCAGGAGTGCCTGGCGGGCGGCTTCGTCGAATAGCAGTTGTTTAGCCATTATTGTTATTTTGGTAAGTTGTAAATATTAATCAGGTTGGGTTACCCAATGACAGCGAGGATATCGCTCTCATTGACAATGAGCAGGTCCTTGCCGTCGATCTTGACGTCGGTGCCTCCATATTTTGAGATAAGGACTTTGTCCTTCTTCTTGACGGTGAAAGCAATGTCGTTGCCGTCTTCGTCTTTGCCTCCGGTGCCGAGAGAAATCACCTCAGCTTCCTGGGGCTTTTCCTTTGCACTGTCGGGGATGATAATTCCCCCCGACGATTCTTCTTCCTCATCGAGTCGTTTGACGAGGACACGCGCTCCAAGCGGTTGGATTTTAGTAGCCATGTTTAATCAGTTAGTCTGTTAGAGTTTGTTTTTTGTTTTAGTTGGGTGATTTCCGCACCAGGCGGATTTTTCAGGTCTCGGTTTCCGTCATTTTCGGAAACCGGGAATTTTTCTTATTTATCGTCCTCGACGACCTCGGCCTCGACCACTTTTCCCTTGGCGGCTTTTGGCTCTTCCGCGGGCTGGTCTGCATCCGGGCTGCTGCTGGTTGTGGTGGTCTCTGCGGCAGTGTCCGCGTAAAGCTTTTGTGCCAGGGGCATGAAGGTATTCTGGAGTTCCTCCTGCGCCTTTTTCATGTCCTCAAGTTCGCCTTTCTCGATTGCCTCCCGGACCCTGGCGATCGCCTCCTCGACGGATTTCCTTTCAGCTTCCTCAAACTTTTCCTCATTTTCCTTGAGTTGTTTCTCGCACTCGTGGGCGAGCGACTCCGCCTGGTTTCTTACCTCGACGGATTCTTTTCGTTGCTTGTCGTCCTCGGCATGCTGCTCGGCCTCTTTCTTGGCCTTCTCAATGTCCTCATCACTCAGGCCGCTGGAGCCCTCGATGGAGATTTTCTGCTCCTTGCCGGTTCCCTTGTCCTTTGCCGAGACATTGAGGATACCGTTGGCATCAATATCGAAAGTGACCTCGATCTGCGGTGTGCCCCGCGGGGCGGGGGGGATACCATCAAGCCTGAAGTTGCCCAGCATTTTATTGTCTGCAAACATCGGACGTTCCCCCTGGCAGATACGGATATCGACAGCGGGCTGGCTGTCGGAAGCGGTCGAGAAGATGTTGGTGACCTTTTTCGGGATCGTGGTGTTGCGTTCAATCATCGGCGTGGCGATGGCGCCTGCAGTCTCAATTGAGAGGCTCAGGGGCGTGACATCGAGCAGGAGCACGTCCTTGACATCGCCCTGCAGCACACCGCCCTGGATGCCGGCGCCGATGGCGACCACCTCATCGGGGTTTACCCCCTGGTGCGGGTCCTTGCCGGCAAGTTCGCGGGCCACCTCGACGACCCTCGGCATGCGGGTCATGCCGCCGACCAAAACAAGTTCCTTGATGTCCGAGGCGGTGATCTTTGCCTCCTTGAGGCAGTCCTCGACCGGCATCCTGGTGCGATCAAAGAGGTGATCGGTCATCTGCTCGAGCTTTGCGCGGCTGAGTTCCTTCTGGATGTGCTTGGGGCCGGTCTGGTCGGCGGTCACAAAGGGCAGGTTGATTTCGTAGGTCTGGGTGGATGACAGCGCGATTTTCGCCTTCTCGGCTTCCTCCTTGATGCGCTGCAGTGCATCCGGCTGGCCGGAGAGGTCAATGCCGCTGTCGGCCTTGAATTCCTCAACGACCCAGTCAATGATGACATTGTCCCAGTCATCCCCCCCAAGCTGGGTGTCGCCGTTGGTTGCGAGGACCTCAAATACCCCTTCACCGATTTCCAACACGGAGATATCGAAAGTGCCGCCACCGAGGTCATAGACCGCGATGCGTTCATCATCCTTCTTGTCCAGTCCGTAGGCCAGTGATGCCGCAGTGGGCTCGTTGATGATGCGCCGTACCTTGAGGCCGGCAATCTCGCCGGCAGCCTTGGTGGCGTTGCGTTGTGAATCGTTGAAGTAGGCCGGCACGGTGATTACCGCCTCGGAAATTGTCTCGCCGAGCTTTGCCTCGGCATCGGCCTTGAGCTTGCCCAGTACCATCGCGGCGATCTCCTGCGGGCTGTAGTTCTTTTTCTCGCCGTTAACTTCAATCTCGATATGCGCATCGCCATTGTCTGCCTCGACGATCTTGTAGGGGGCTTTTTTATCGGCCTTGGTGAGTTCCGAAAAACGGCGGCCGATCAGCCGCTTGGCGGAAAAAATGGTGTTTGCCGGGTTGGTGATGGCCTGGCGTTTGGCGGCCTGCCCGACGAGCCGTTCACCGTCCTTGGCGAACGCGACCACTGAGGGCGTGGTGCGGGCTCCCTCGGAATTTTCCAATACCGTGGGTTCACCGGCCTCCATGATGGCCATGCAGGAGTTGGTGGTGCCGAGGTCGATGCCTAGAATCTTGCTCATTTTGGTGATGGGTTGCTAAAAGTGTTAAGGTGCTGATTCTGATTTCAGCAGATCTTTTTAAAACGCACTTTGCATGCCAATCTGAGAAATTTTAACTTATGTAACTGGCTATAAAAGAATTGCGCATATAATTTATTTTAACAACATTGAGCGTATTGGGCAATAATGAGTCAAAATGGCGCAGTTGGGTGCCGTTTTTGGCGTCAGAATGGCACAATTTTTTAAACGGCAAGGATCCCGAATACTCCTTGAAGCTATATCCAAGTCACCCAGCCGATCGCGCGGGGCGCGCGCTGGAAGAACTGCGAGAGGGAGCTCGCTCCTTATCTCGACGGCCTTGATACCCTGTTCAAGTCACTCGGGTAAGGATAGCTCTTCGCAACGGGGTCTAATCATGCAGATCGGGGCAGATTTACCATCTACTTGAGCAGTGCAGCGCAGCCATTCACCTGCTATAATGACAGTGTGAAAGTTCCCCCATTCGGGCACGGCCTGCTCTACCTCAGCTGTGCAATTGCCAGCCTCGGCAACTCCAATGCCGATTTTATCGACCTCCCCGCCGACGCCACCGAATGGCGCTTCACCGGGCGCGCCGGCAACCTGATCGACCGCTTCGAGGGCATCGCCGAAATGGAGGAACGCGACATGGGCGCGCACGCCGGCGTATTCGGCACAACCTCCGGTGCGGGCGATCCCAACACCCCCGGTCACATCGACGGCGCGCCGGTCAGCTACATGTATTTCGACGGTTACGCCAGCAGCGGCGATGGTTACCGCGTCTGGCCTGGCACCTCAGCCTCGGAACACCAGGAGTTCACGATGATTTTCGACCTGTTCGTTCCGGCGTCCAACAACTCAGCCTACATCAGTTTTTTCAACGGCAACGACAACAACAGCAATAACGCCGACTACCTGATCACCCCGTCCAACCGAGGCGTCGCAGGCAGTTCGACCGCGAACCTCTGGGAGAAAGCCAGGTGGCAACGCATCGCACTGGTCACCGACCACACGCGCAGCAGCGCCAAGCTCTTTGTTGACGGCGTCGAGGTCTCGGATATCAGCTCGCGCGATTTTGCCTGGGGCGGCGGCAACGGCCTGCACTTCTGGATCCTCTCCGACGACAACGGCAACCACAGCGAGGGCTACATCGCAAACTTCGCCTTCGCGCCCACCGCGTTGTCCCCGGCCGACCTGACAGCCCTCGGCGGCACCGATCCAGGCGGGATCTTTGAGGTCGGATTTGAGGGCTGCCCGCGTTCGCTGAGCTACCAGACCGACACCGAGGCGCAGTCGGTTTCGCTGAGCTGGACGCCGGCGGGCGCCAGTTTCGCCGCGACCGGGATCGAGGTCCTGCGCGAGGGCAACCCCATCGCCACCCTGCCGGCCGACGCCTCCTCTTACACCGACTCGATCACCGGCGGACCGCCGACTGCCGAGTACCATTACACCGTGAGAACCTACGGCGGCGTGCACGGCGATGAGTGCACGCCAATGCAGATCACCGTCCACTACTCCGCCGCGGGAATCGCTGGCGACCTCGTCGCCTACTACCGCTTTGAGGGCAACAGTGCCGACCTCTCCGGCAGCGCCATCGCCCATGACGGTTCCGTGAACGGCTCCCCGACGTTTTTCCACGGTGGGAAAGTTGGGCGCGGGCTGCGGCTCAACGACCTCGCCGATCCGCACGAGCACGTTGTGATCCCTGCTCACGCCGATCTCGATTTCGGCAAAGGCCGGGATTTCAGCGTTGCCCTTTGGGCCCGCCACGTCGGTGCTTTCGACAACAATAGAGCCATCGGCGGATCCGCTCCCGACCCGGCGATGATCTCCAACAAAGACTGGTCTTCGGGGAGTAACCGCGGTTGGTTCATCGGCGGCCAGCCGGATGGCAGCTGGAAGTGGAATATCGGCGACGGGACGGATCGTGCCGACTTCAGCCTCAGCAGCCGCGACGAGAGCGGCGACGGAGCCTGGCACCACGTCCTCATCACCCACGACCGCGACGGCAAGGCTTCGTTCTATTTCGACGGCAGGGCGGTCGGGTCGACCAGTCTCAACGGCATCGGCGACGTTGGTTCCGGGCTTCCGCTTGGTATCGGCAGCGACGGCACCGGTGCCTTTTGGTTCGACGGCGATCTCGACGAGATCGCCATCTGGAGGCGCGTCCTCACCCCCGGGGAGGTCTCCGACGTCTACTCCCGCGGCTATACGGGCACCACCATCACCGGCACCAACTCGCTCGACAGCGACCGTGACGGCCTCCCTGACGGTTGGGAAGTTTCGTTCTTCGGTAACCTCAGCCAGGCGGGAGATGACGACGGCGACAACGACGGTCGCGACAATTTCTCCGAGTACAGTCACGGCACCTCCCCGGCCCAGGCGCAGCCGGAATCCGACCTCCGCCTCGAAACTATCGAAATCGCGGACGAACTGCACGCCACAATTACCTACCGGCGCCCGCGCGATGCGGCGGACATTGCCTACCTGCCGGAGTTCAGCCACGAACTGGAGACCTGGGTCGGGGGCGACTCCAAGTTCGAGTTGGTGGGCACCCCGGTCGATGTCGGCGGCGGCATTGAGGAATGGACAACCCGTTACCGGCAGCCGATAACGACCACCACTAAGGGCTTCTTCCGCCTGCGCACGACCAACACCTACCAGGGCGAGTTCAGCTTCGAGCTCAACCCCACGCTGAGCTACCGTGGTGGCACCGCGACGATCCAGTGGGAGACGCCAACGCCCGCGGCAACAATCATCGAGTATGCTCTTGGTGATGGCGCGACCGTCCGGGTGGAGGAATTCGATCTCACGCAAAGCCACAGCATCACTGTTCCCGGTGCCGGTGGCGCTGACGATTTTTCTTTCTCGGTCATCTACCTCACCGACGGAATCGAATACCGTAGTGCAAACATCAGCGACGAAACCTTTTACGATTTCGGCCCGCCGTCGCTGCCGGACCAGGGCGGGTTTGTCACCGGGGGTGGCTACGCTTCCCTGGCTGCCGACATCCTCGCTCAAACCGGGGTCACCAAGGGTTACTGCCTCGATCTGCGCTGCGGCGACGGCCGGCTCGCTTACGAACTCGCCCGGCAGAGCGAGCTGATCGTCATCGCCGCCGAGACTGAAACGACCCTCGCCGATGATGCCCGCGTCTTCCTCAGCGCGCGGGGCGTCTACGGCTCGCGAGTAACGGTGGTCGAACCCGATTCGCTGACCGACCTGCCCTTCAACCCCCGCACCTTCAATCTCATCGTCAGCGCGGCAACATTCGACGGCAGGAACCCGATCTCGGACACCACGTCGCTGAGCCACCTCGTAGACTACCTCGCTCCCGGCAGGGGCAAGACCGCGTTCACTACCAACGCCGGCCTCGCCACCGGCACCCGCCCCAATCTCGCCGACGCTGGGGCCTGGACCCACCAGTATGGCAGCGGTGCAAACACCTCCTACTCCGGTGTGAAACTCGGCGCCGGCAACGATCGCACCGATGACCTCGGCGTGCAGTGGATCGGGCGTCCCGGGGGCGCATTCACGATTGATCGACAAGTTCGCGCGCCAGCACCGCTTGCCTCCAACGGCCGGCTGTTCTGTCAGGGACACGACCGGCTCGTGGTGCTCGAGAGCCACAATGGCGCTGTGCTCTGGTCGATGAAGATTCCAGGCCTCAGCCGCCTCAACGTTTTGCGGGACGCCGGCAATATGTGCGCCGATGCGGACGCCGTGTTTCTTGCGGTTGGCGCAGAATGCTGGCGCCTTGATGGCGACTCCGGGGAGCGCAGATCTTACCCCGTCCTTGGGAACTCCGGCCACACCTGGGGCTACGTCGGCCGCGCCGGCGGCGTCCTTATTGGTTCGGTGGTCCGCCCCGACAACGCCTACAAGGGTTTCTGGGGCGCGAAGTATTGGTACGATGGCCAGAGCGGATTCGGGACTGATCAGGTTTGCAGCGACCAGCTGTTCGCACTGGACCCCACGACCGGCGCAACGCTCTGGAGCTATAGCGGCAGCCTGGTTCTTGATGTCACCATCACCACCGGTGACGGCAAGATCTGGTTCCTGGAATCACGCAACCCGGGTGAGATCGCCAAAGATTCGCGCCGCCTGAAAATGGCTGACCTCAAGAACTCGATGTTCCTCACCTGTCTTGATCTTGACACCGGGGCGAAAGAATATGAACGGGCGCTAAGCTTCGATGGCGGGACACCGTCAGTCTACCTCAGCTACGACACGGGCAAGCTTGTCCTCGCAACGTCCCGCGAGTCGAATGACCGCTTCTACACCTACGTGCTTGATGCCACAGACGGCTCGCGGATTTGGACAAGGAACCACCCTTGGCGAAGCTCGCACCACGGCGGCAACCACCAGCACCCGGTCGTCATGGG
>JAYGGE010000062.1:0-2087 GCA_046581505.1 Verrucomicrobiales bacterium
GTATGCGGACGTCACTTCTATCGACCTTCGGGATCTTGCCGAGCGGAGCGAGGGTCTTGGCCCAGGTCGCGTGCTTGGCGGAGAGTTGCTTGACGATGTCCGGATGTTTGGCCGCGACATCTTGTTCTTCCCGGGGGTCTGACTTGAGGTCGAATAATTGCCAGGGGTCCTTGTCGTACTTCTTGTAGAGCCGCCAATCCTGCCAGCGAACGGCGATCAGGTGCCGGCGCACGGCATCCCCGGGCTCGTTGTTGAGCCAGAAGAGGTATTCGTGGGGCTTGCTTTCCTTTTGGGCATTCAGATACGGGATCAGGTTCACACCGTCGCAGTGCTTGGGGATAGTCTTGGTGCACAGCGATGCGATTGTGGAATAGAAGTCAAAATTGGCAACCAGCCCGTGATAGTCTTTTCCTTTTGGGATGACGCCGGGCATCGAGAAGATGGTCGGCACACGCACCCAGCCTTCCTGCTGGGTTCCCTGTCCCTTGCCTCCCCGGTAGGGCGCGGAGGATCCTCCCTCACCGTTACTGGCTCCGTTGTCGCTTGAGAAGATAACCAGTGTGTTCTCCCGCAGGCCGTGGCCTTCCAGGGTTTTCAATAATTTGCCGATCTGGTCGTCAACAGAAACGATGGCGCCGGCCAGTTTGCTTCTCTTACCCCTGGCTTGGGTGCGTTTGGTCAGGCGGGGAGGCGCTTCCTGGTTACTGGAGTGAACAGCCGCGGGTGACCAGTAGAGAAAGAAGGGGTCTGCCTTGTGGCGATCGATGAATTCGACCATGTTGTCGCCGTCGTAATCAGTCAGCCACTGGGCCTTGCCGGCTTCGTTGATGCAGAAGTATTTCGAGCTCTTGTTGCCCAGCATTTTCTTGGGCGGTTTTTGGGCGACCTCCATGAAACCCACCTTCAAGGGGCCTTGCAACTTGGTTCCAATGTCCCACTTGCCGATCTGTCCGGTGACGTAGCCGTTGGCCGCCATGTGCTTGGCAAGGGTCGGCCGGTCCTCGGGAATGGCGAGCCCGCGGGACATGCCGTACTTGCCGAAGCGTTGGCCGTATTGTCCCATCATCAGGCTGCAGCGACTGGGACAGCAGGGCGGGTTGGTGATGTAGGAGGCAGTAAAGCGGACGCCTTCCTTGGCCAGCCGGTCGACGTGGGGCGTGGGAATGTCCTTGCAGTCATAACACCCGAGGTCGCCGTAGCCAAGATCGTCAATGTAAATAAGCACGACGTTTGGCTTCCCGGCCGCCGGCAGATTGGCGGGCATCAAGAGGCATGCCCCTGTCAGGGCGACCAGAATGAAAAGCATACTTGGCATAAGTTTTGTCCTCATAATTTCATTTCGTTCTCTTCTTGGTGGTGGGTGGGTGTTGAAATCCTATGCGAATCTGCAATCAAAACTTCCGATATTTTCCTTCGAGCAGCGGATTGGCTTCGGCTCGGTTGGTCACTCGCATTTCCCTGGAATTCCATTCCAGGCGCTTGCCGGGAAACTGGCAGGCGACCACACCGAGGCAAAGGGCTTCAGCCAGCGGTCCAGCGTAGTCGAAGCCGGCGAGGGTCTTGTCCTTGCCCTCGATGGCGTCGAGGAACTGCGTGTAGTGATCAACACCGCGAATGTCCGGCTTTGCCATGTTTTTCAAAACAGAGTCCGGGTAGAAGGTCGGCATCTTACAATGCGGCAGGACCATGCGGCCGGCTTCACCAACGAACAGCGCGCCTTGGGTGGGCAACCGGTCGCCATTTGGCAGTTGTAAATCAAGGTTACTGTTGTGACGGGGTGCGCCTGCTCCATCCCACCAGGTGAAAGTAAAATTATCGGTCGTGTATTTCGTTGAGGCGAAGCCGTAATGCACTTTGTTCTGCTCCGCATGACCGAAGCCGTTGGGCACTCGGCCTCGGCCCAAAGCGGATCGGTAAGATCGAGCGACTTGAACGGAGTGTCGAAGATGTGAATCCCCATGTCGCCCAGCGTACCGCAACCAAAATCGAGAATCTTCCGCCACTGGCCGGGGTGATACACCTTGTTGACGAACGGACGAACCGGAGCAGAGCCGAGCCAGAGATTCCAGTCCAGCGATTTTGGAACC
>JAYGGE010000087.1:0-21863 GCA_046581505.1 Verrucomicrobiales bacterium
TGAAGCCGAAAAACTGGAGAAATACACGGGAACCGTCGACTGGAGTGACCTCAGATCCCATTTTGAGCAGGATGCCTTACTGTATGTCGACCCTTCGCTGCCACTGGCCCAAATCGGAAATGTGATTGCCGGCGACGACAAGGTTCAGGTCGAAAGCTGGCTGAAGGCCGGAGATCTGCTGCCGCCGGGACCGCCACATTCCGGATACTGGGAATCCTCTCAAGCCAAATTCACGACACTGGTGGTATCACCCTTTGTCCTTATCCAGCCACTCTCAAACCAGTCACCGTAAACAAAAATGGCAAGCCGGGACGCGACACCAAAGAATGTCTCTGCCGTCGCCGGAGGTAAAGAGCTGACAATAAAATACGGCATTCAAACCGTCCTTGATGGTGCGACACTGTCCGTGCATGAAGGCGACCGTATCGGCCTCGTTGGCCGTAACGGTTGCGGAAAATCAACATTCCTGAAAATCGCCGCGGGGGTGATGGCACCCGATTCAGGGGAATTTACCCGTCGCCGGGATCTGGTAACCGGCTACCTGCCGCAGATATTCGACCTCGATGAATCGGCTAATGTGATCACTAACGTGCTCCAGGGGGCTGATCATGTCAGGCGGTTGATCTCGGAATACGAGGTGCTTGATGCTGACAACCGGAAAGCCGCGCAGCTCCTCGACAAGATCAATGCCCTCGACGGCTGGAACCTTGAGCAACGCGCCACCTCCCTCATTAATCACCTGCATGCCCCGGATCACGAGGTGCCGGTTGGATCACTTTCGGGCGGAGAAAAACGACGCGTGGCGCTGTGCAGGGCACTCCTGATGCAACCGGATTTCCTGATACTCGATGAACCCACCAACCACCTGGACACCGGTGCAATTGAGTGGCTGGAAACTTTCCTTGCCCGCTATAGCGGCACCTGCCTGTTCGTTACCCACGATCGCTACTTCCTTGACAACATAGCCACCAGGATTGTGGAGCTCGCACGGGGCCGGTTTAATTCCTATGCCGGGAACTACACTGAGTATCTTCTCGCCCGCGCCGGGCATAAAACCAATGAGGAGCGCAGCGAACATAAACGACACCGTTTCCTGAAACGCGAACTGCAGTGGCTACGGCGATCCCCAAGCGCACGGCGGACAAAATCCAAGGATCGCATCGAACGGTATTATGAAACCGCATCCCAAGAGGCACCGGAAGAGGAAATTGATGTCGACCTGGTCATTCCACCGGCTCCCAAGTTGGCAAACCGTGTCATTGACCTGAATAAGGTCAGCTGCAGGTTTAAGGATCTGCCGCTCTTCGAGAACCTGACGCTTGCCCTGCAAGCCGGAGAACGGCTGGGTATCGTAGGTCGTAACGGGCTGGGAAAATCAACCCTGTTGAAGATCATCATCGGCCTGCAAAAACCCGATTCCGGTGAAGTAAAAATCGGTACACGCACGGAAATCAACTTCATTGACCAGGAACGATTACAACTCGATGAGAACAAATCAGTCTTTGAGGAAGTTGGTGAAGGCACTGAAACAGTGCGCCTTGGCGGGCAAAACCTGGGACTTCGCTCCTACCTGCGCCGTTTTCTGTTCACCGACGAGCGCATTAACACGAAGATCAGCCAGCTCAGCGGGGGAGAAAAAAGCCGTATCCTGCTGGCAAAAATCCTGAAGCGCGGAGGTAATGTCCTGGTGCTCGATGAACCGACCAACGATCTTGACCTCAGCACCCTGAGATTGCTTGAGGAGGCTCTTGTCGGCTTCTCGGGAAGCTCAATTGTTGTCAGCCATGACCGGTATTTCCTCAACCGGGTGTGCACCGCCATCCTGGCATTTGAAGGACAGGGTATCGTCCGCTACCAGACGGGAAATTATGACTATTACCTCGAGAAACATAGCGGCAATAAACCTCAACCCGGTGCCGGTAAAGAGGGTTCAGGGAAGTCCAAGGCTGGACACCCGGCAAGTAAGCCGCAGCCCGGTTCTGCCGCTCCACGGAAACTGAGTTATAATGAACAGCGCGAATTCGATGCAATGGAAGGCACCATCACCAGCGCTGAAGAAGAGCTCGCACTGCTTGACGCTGAATTTAATCAACCCGATTTCTACCGGAAACATAAAGACGACTGGCAGGCACTTGAAACAAGGCAGAAAGCCACCCGTGACAGGGTTAAAAGTCTCTATCTTCGCTGGGAAGAACTTGAAGCCATCCGTGTTGCCTATCAGAAATCACGAAAAAAAAACGCCATCTGAGCCCGGTAATGTTAAGCTCTATACATGAATGTGGAACGCGTTAAATATATGATCTGGGCAGCTGACATGGATCGTTGCGCCAGGTTCTACATTAATGTCTTTAATGGTTTAGCAATCAAGCAAACCGATCACATCGCGGAGGTCGAAATCTGCGGCAGCACCATTGGCATCCATGGCGGTGGAGAGGGGAAGCGCACCTGGACCGGGATCAGTTTCCAGGTGGCAGACGTGGTCACCGGTGCGGCCGAGGTCATCGCGGCAGGAGGTGGGCTCAGTCGCCAGCCAGAACCTGAAAATGGCGAGCCGCCGCACCTGGCAATGTGCATCGACACTGAAGGAAACGAGATCATGTTGACCCGCAAGCGTTAATAAACAGGTCCCAGCAAAGATATCCCCTTTGATTACTCTTCTTTAAAGGCCAGGGATCAAGAACAAACGATCTATTGCAATATACTGCAGTTACCCGGTAATCAGATTCGCCACTGCCGCTTCCTCCTGCACCCTGCGGATCTCCCGCATGCGCCGCCAACCAATAAGAACCTTGTCAGTTTCATCCCAGAGACGGTAGCTCAGTGACTTGAAACTGCCGCACAGGGTAATCGGTTTTATCCTGATGAATGCCGGATGTGAATTGTGACAGGCCTCCAGATGGTAATTTGGAATCTTCGAGCTGAGATGATGAACGTGATGATAGCCGATATTCCCTGTGAACCACTGAAGAACCCTCGGCAGTCGATAAAAAGAACTCCCCTCAAGCGCTGCCGAAGTGTATTCCCAGTGCTCATGCCTTTCCCAGTAAACCCCCTCAAACTGGTGCTGGACATAAAACAGCCACACGCCTGCTGACGCTGCAACCGCCATGACCGCGACCTGGATCAAAATGTAAGGCAAGATCCCGAAGATAAGGCAGCCTAGCATAAGCATGCACAGCAATGCAAGGTTGGTAAGCTTCACTGTTTTTCTGGTCACCTGGTTTGCCTGTGGCGAGGGTCTCCGCTCACGAACAAGAAAAATATAAATAGGGCCAATACCGAATAGAATTACCGGGTTGCGCACCATGCGGTAAACAAGACGACCCCACCTGGAAAGCTCCATATATTCCTTCACTGTCAGTGTCCAGATATCCCCGACTCCGCGGCGATCAAGATTACCGGAAGTCGCATGATGGACAGAATGCTCCCAGCTCCAATGCTTAAAGGGAGTGAACGAAAGCATACCGGTGAAAAATCCCAGCCACTGGTTTAATCGCTTATTTTTATAAAACGAATGATGGCCGCAGTCATGAAAGATGATGAACAACCTTATCAGGAACCCGCTTGCAAGCAATGCCAGTGGCAACACAAGCAGATAGGAAACTTCCCTGGCAAAATAGATCGCCGTCCACGTCGCCAGGTAGCAACTTAAAGTGGAAACCAGCTGCCAGGTGGCACGCCAAGCGCAGGGTTTCTCGAAATCGGCAACAACCTTTTTCCATGCAACAATTTCTGCACGTGCAGGCTCATCGCTATCCTGAACCGATCGTAAATCTGGGGAGGCTATGGCTTTAGACAAGCGACACTTAAGCTCAACTTGATGCGTAACGCGAACGCGAAAACATTAAATTCTTGTTCATCTGGCATCCCGTGAAAGACCCTGTGCTAGCTCAAGGGCAGGGCACCATCCTGACAGAATTGCGCTTTGCCGAACGTTTTTATGCCGTGCCCGACACCATGCGCAATACTGAGCCACAAAGAATTGTGCGCTTTACCCTTGAAGTCGAGAGCCCTTCCGGTCTTGAATCCGCAACCTCCGCCAAGTAAAAGAAAGGGAATGTTCTGCAGTGTATGGCTGTTGCCCTTCCCCAGTTCGTTTAGCCATACAATCTGCGTGTTATCAAGCATCGAGCCATTCATTCCCCCGGGTTCCGGGGTTTCCTTGAGTCGTTTGGCAAGGTAGGCCAGTTCGCCCGCAAACCAGTGATTGATCTTCCATAACTTCTTGGCGGCCACCTTATCACCATCCGGCTTGTGTGAAAGTGTATGATGCCCATCCTCAATCCCGAGCCAGCGCATACGGGCCTGCCCCACTGAACGCATGAATTGCAGGGTGGCAACCCGCGTCATGTCATTGGCCATGGCATTAACCAGCATGTCAATCTGCATCCGGCTGACCTGGGGCGTGTTGTCATTGACAATTTCAATGTCCGGATCGATTTCGGGCTGCGGATGAGCAAGCGAGTTGTCCTTTTTGGCCGAGGCCAGTTCAAGCTCAAGTTCCCTGACCAGTTGCATGTGCTCGGCAAGAAGCAGCCGATCCTCACTGCTGAGTTTTTTAGATACGCGCTTCAGGTCATCAAGCAGGTCATCAAGCACACTCGCCAGGTTATCGCGTTCCTTCACCCCGCCATAAAGTTTCTCGAACATTTGAACGGGATCATCAATAGGGGCAATCGGCTTATTGTTGCCCGCATAACTCATCCGCGTCCATGGATCTGCACGGTTTGGTACGGCAACCCCGAACTCCAGGCTTCCAAACCGGGTGCTTGTGCTGTCCTGGGACTGGAAAAAATTCTTTATCTCCTGATCAATTGAGATTCCACGCGCCCATCCCGCAGGATTGTGTGAACCGCCCTGGATGTTCCCCGGATTGAGTTCACAGCCGGTCAGCAGGCAACTAATGCCCCTCATATGCTGGTCACCATCACCACCAACGCGGTTGTGCACACCCTTGAGGATGAGCATCTTCTTCTTGAACGGCTCAAGAGGTGCAAGCATTGATCCGAGTTCCAGCGGCTTGCCGTCACCGAAAGCCTTAGGCCAGAATTCACCGGGCAGGGTGCCGTTTGGGGAAAACATGATGATTAAACGCTTCGCGGCAGGTGCAGAACCTTCGACAGCACGAAGCCCTGGCAAACCGGCCACGAAAGGTAATGCGGAAGCTGACAATCCAAGGTCACGCAGAAATTGTCGCCGGAAAACAGGATTTAAGCTCATGATAATAATGTTTTTATCTTATCCGGCAGGCTGAGGGCTCGCTGCATCTGGCGCAATACAGTCGCGCAAGGCATGCAGTTTTGCGATTTCAACCATGAGGGCCTTGATGTTAAATAATGATGCCGAAAAGCCTTTGCGCAAGTCAATGAGTGAATTCGACCCATATGCAGCAATTGGCTGCTTTGCCAGGTGATTGAAAACCGCATTAATGAAAGCGCCGTGAGCCGCAGGGCTGCCGGCAGCAAAATCAGCAATATCCCTGGCTCCAGACAATGAAAGCAGGTCGCCGGCGGCAGTCATGTAATCACTTTTGGCATTAATTCTTTTGTCCTTCTCACTCATGCGCCATCGCCCGATGGCATCAAAATTCTCCAGGGTGAAGCCAAGCGGATTAATTACCGAGTGGCAGGACATGCACGCGGTGTCCCTTGTAATAAGGGTGATCTTCTCACGCATGGAAAGTTGCGGGTCAAGTTTATCATCGCTGAAGGCGATGGCTTTTGGCGGCGGCCTGAGCATCCTCCCGAGGATATTGCGCGTCAGGAAAACACCTCGGTGAATTGGCGAGGTATTGTCATGATAGGCAAAAAGGGCAAGCAGATAGGGATGCGTCAGGATACCGGCCCTGTGCGCGGGATCGACGGCCACCCTCTTTAACCCCGTCCCGACAACATCTCCTCCGTAGATAGCGCAAAGACGTTCATTGAGCAGGAGATATTCTGCCTTTAGCAAGTCACGGTAATCGGACCGCTCACTCCAAACCACGTTGTTCACAAAGCGTAACAAGGATTCCCGTAGATCCATGATGACTGCATCGCTGAAACCCGGGAAAAGTGACCGGTCCTTGGCCGGATCACGTTCCTCCATTTCCAGCCAGTGTTCAAAAAAAGAATTCATCTTGGCCCGTGCCCTCGGATCTTCCAGCATCCTCCACGCCTCGGCATCCACGCTCTCCGCTGTGCCCAGCCCCCCTGATGCAGCCGTTTGTAGTAATTTCGCATCCGGAATCGAATCCCACACAGCAAACGACAAGCGGGATGCGACCGTGTATGCATCGGGAATCTCGTCCTCGCCGGATAGTTCGGGATAGAGAAAACGCGGGGATTTCAGACAAAGTAATACGCAGCGTTTCACGGCAACCTTCACGTCCCCGGCAGCGTTAAACTGTCGGTCTACAAAGAACCCGGCCTCTCTCTGCCCAAGGGGTCGACGGAATGCTGCCTCGGCAAAACGCGCACAGAAATCCCTTAACTTCGTGTTGTGTTGCGGGTCATTTTCCCTGACTCCACTGAATTCCTCCAGTCTGTCAGTAATCTCCCCCGCAGTCTCGATTGCTCCTGCGGTTACGCCCTCATGCCAACCCTTTGAAACCAAGGTGCCGCGCTCATAACCCTGGCTGCGATCATCGACAGGGAAGATTGCTGACACCACAAAGGTTCGCGGAGCAATCGTGGAGGAGATTACATCGCCACCAAACACAGTCCACGTGCCGTGCGGCGGCTTCCATTCAAGCCGTATTTTGCCGATTTTTTCCTTATACTTGAAATAGTCCAGCCTGATAGGGTAACGTCTCCCGCCCAGGAGAAAGATCTTCGCGGCCGACTGCCGAACTTCAGGCCCGGAACTCACCCAATCATCAATCAGCGCCTGCTTCGCCGCCTTGCTGCTGTCATCACGATAATTACGCTCGTCCACTCGCAATACAGTATTGACATAGAGGCGCAGGCCATTGGGTGTACTGGTTCGGAATTCATAATAGCCTGTATCACGCACATAAAATGATCCCTCCCATACAATTGAAAACTGCTCTCTACTGATGCCATCCGCCGGTCCTTTCTCTCCAAAATCAAACTCCAGAAATGGGTCAATCTTGTTTACTGATTTCCCTTCCTTCTTGTTCATCCCCTTGGAATTAAAGTAGTATCCCCTGAGCCCGCCGGGCTCATAGCTTATCTCCGGAACCTGCGGTCCCGCACGGGCAACAAGATCAGCAATGGCATTGCGATATTGAATCCCCGTCATCCGGGAAAATCCAATTGCACCAGCTTCATGCAGGCCCATGCGCTTGCGTGCACCCGGTGAATAGAATGCGTCGTAAATGTATTTTGCGACCGCGTGCGCATCTGTTCCAACACACAGTTCAGGTTCATCCTCCGGCATATTCCGCTCAACAAACCTTGCAAGTGAAGCCATCGAACGTTTCCCATACAGGGCGTCAATTTCCTCAAGAGGATTCCCTCCCCCTTTCTCACCGTGACATTCAACGCAATGCTGCCGGTAGATTACCAGACCCGTTTGCTGCTGCTCAGAATCTGCGCGATCTCCCGAGCATCCTGCCACCAACAGCTGGGTGACGATCATGACAGTCTGCCAAACAATTCTCATGAAATTACCACATTATCAGAAAAACCCGGTTTCCGCCTTCAATCTGTGATGCCACGGTTTTCCCGGCGCGGATTGCCACCAATAACCTGCAATCCGCTGCATTATGCCATGGCAACCGGAAATCACACACAATTATCGCCGCCGGCCAACCTGATTAAAGCTTCTTTAAGCGTATTCGGCGGTATTCCATCTGGCCACGATCACCCTCCAGCCCGATAGGCCCGGATAACGGGACTTTCATTGCTTTCTCAAGCACCTCACCATTACAGGTGCAATAGGCAATCCCACCCTTTACGCTCACTTCAATCTGATTCCAGTCCTGAGGCCTGTACTTGGTCAGAGCCTTATAGGGACCGGCCACCAGGTAATCCCTGCATTGCAACTGTGGCCGGCGGATAAACACCCCGCTATCGGCATTGGCCGTGGCACGAAATTCAAGCCTGAGGACAAAATCGCCGCCAAACTCCTCGGTGGTCCAGAGTTGCGCAAGCGCCCTGCCTTCCGGTGGCACAGTCACAATCAAGCGGCCACTCTTCGCCAGATAACGTTTCTCACTACTGGTTTTCCTGCCGTCAAAATTCCCGATTGGCTCCAATTTCCTGTTCCTGTATCCCCAGCCACTGAGGTCCCTGCCGTTAAACAAACTCTTGAAACCGGGTTCCAATTCAAACCCATCCACCTCGCTCTCCAATAAATCGAGTGTTTCCAGGATCGGCCGTAATGTCGCCGCCCATTTCTCATAGCCGATTGCATTTGGGTGGAGAAGATCAGGAAACTCCTTCTTTTTTGCGTCACCTGAAGGATCCGCAAACATTGACCAGGTGTCGATCAGCGTCACCTGCGGGTCACCTTTGACGGCAGCAGCGTAAAGCCTGTTGATCTCTTTGATCTTGCCGGCAGGACGGCGCTTGCCGGCGGAACTGGGGAATACATTACACAGCACAACCGGCATGTTTGGATTAAAGGCCTTCAGGCCAGCAAGGATAAGGCTCAGGTTCCCGGCAATCGTCTCCGGCTTGGCTCCTTCCTCGAGGTCATTTGTGCCCAGCAACAGGACAACCGCGGCAGGCTTAAGAGCAATCACATCTTTTTTAAGGCGCAAAAGCATCCCACGGGTTGTATCTCCACTAATTCCGCGGTTAGCCACTTTGACCCCGCCAAACTTCCCGCCCATATCATCACCCCAACCCTGGGTAATCGAATCACCAAGGAACACCAGGGCTCCCTGATCTTCCTCCACGCTCTTCGCCCATGCCTGCCTCTTCCTGTTCCACAGGTTGGTAAACCAGTCATACCTGCGAATCGGGCCCGCTCCCGGCACACCCTCATCAGTCGCCGGAATTTCAAGTGAGTTCTTGGCATCCCGTACATCTCCTGCATGGGCATGTGAAACAACGCCACAGGACACTGCGGCAAGGAATAGAAATGAAACAACTTTCTTCATGCCAAACGATTCTCGAGGAAACCTGAAGAGATAGCAAGTTGCTGCGCACTTACTCCACGGTATCCCGCGCTTGAAGATTTCAATCGCATCTCTCGGCAAGATAAATGCAGTGATTCTTGCGCCTGGCGCGCGGGTGTTTGGCCACTGCAATCTCCTCGGTTCGCAACCCGGCACGACGCAAGTCCCGCAGCAAACCCGGCTCAGTGGTTGCCGTCCAGAACGCTGCCCTGCCACCGGGATTCAGGGCACGCTTGATTCCCAACAAGCCCTCATGACGATAAATCTGAACATTCTGCGACTGGATCAACGATGATGGCCCGTCGTCAACATCAAGCAGGATGGCATCGAAACACGATGAGTTTTCCGCAGCATCGCGAATACAGGAATAGACGTCGCCTTCCACGATCCGTGTTCGCGGGTCATTAAGCAGTTCATCATTCAGTCCGTCAAGACATTCACGATTCCATCGCACAATCTCAGGCAACAACTCGGCGACCTCAATGATGGACCCGCTGCCTGTAAGCTCCAGGCAACGCCTCAGGCTATACCCCAGTCCCAGTCCGCCAATCAGGATTCTCGGGTTTTTTTTCCTGTCGCGAAAATCGCAACCGATATCAGCAAGTAACAACTCGGAATGCGTCAGGGTCGTGCTCATCACCTGATGGTCCTCCATGTAAAGATAGAACTCGCCATCATGTGTATACAACCGGAACGTTGTCCCGTCCGGGGTGACAGTCTCGGCAATCTTGGTTGTCGGCCTCATGACTTCTTTGGCAGCTTAGTTGCGCTTTCAGCGTGGATCACATCAGTGAAGCCCCGCAGAGATCAGGAAAAATCCACTGACTTTTAAGATACATTACCCATGTTATCCTTTTCTGCAGTTTGCATACTGAAAACTTGCATTAGAAACACTCTGGCTTCATTAAATGGGGCGTAACAACTTCGCTACACTGCTTTCCCTGTTTCATAAGACACCAACCCATGCGCATCCCATTCACTCCGGCAATCGCAACGTGCCTGCTCCTGTTGATATGCAGTGACAACGCGGCAGTTAAGGAATCCCGTCCACCAAACCTGGTCTATATCATGGCGGATGACCTCGGTTACGGTGACCTTGGATGCTTCGGGCAAAAGACAATCAAGACCCCGCACCTCGACAAGCTTGCCAAGGCCGGGATGAGATTCACCAACTACTACGCCGGCAATACAGTGTGTCGTCCTTCGCGGCTCGCCCTCTGGACGGGCAAACACATGGGGCACACTCCGATTTCATCCAATGCCCAATACCATTTCAAACCTGAAGACATCACTGTCGCGGAGTTGCTCAAGGAAAAGGGCTATGCCACCGGGGGGGTTGGCAAGTGGGCAATGGGCGGCACCGGGACCAGTGGTCATCCGAATGAGAACGGCTTTGATTTCTGGTTCGGCTACCTGAATCAGGGGGAAGCCCACAACTACTACCCCACCCATTTATGGCGCAACACGGAAAAAATCCCACTCAAAGGAAATGTGCTTACCGGCAACCTGAAGGATCGCGGAAGGGTTGCAAAAATCCGCAGCACTTACTCCCACGACCTCATTACCGCTGAGGCCCTCAACTTTGTCCGCAAAAACAAATCGCGCCCTTTCCTGCTGCATATCCACTGGACCATCCCCCATGCCAACAACGAGGGCGGGCGCGCCACCGGCGACGGCATGGAAATCCCGGACTATGGCATCTATGCTTCCAGGGATTGGCCAAGTGCCAAGAAAGGTGCTGCAGCGATGATCACGCGCATGGATGCCGATGTCGGGAAATTCATCGCACTGCTGAACGAACTGAAACTTGAAAAAAATACCCTGGTATTCTTCACCTCCGACAATGGCCCTCACTCTGAGGGCGGGCATAAGCATGAAACCTTTAATGCAAACGGGCCCCTCAGGGGCTACAAGCGCGACCTTTACGAGGGAGGCATACGCGTCCCGGCAATCGCCTTCTGGCCGGGACGGATAGATGCCGGAAGCAGTTGTGCCGAGCCGCTGGCCTTCTGGGACTGGCTGCCAACCGCCTGTGAACTGGCCGGTATCCGCAAGCCGGAAGACACTGACGGACTGTCCTTTGCCCCCACCCTGCTGGGCCATACCTCAGAACAGGTCTCTCATCCTTATCTATTCTGGAAATACGGTAAAAAACAGGCCCTGCGCCGGGCACACTGGAAATTCGTGCTCAATGCTCCGCAAACCCCTCCTGAACTCTACGATCTGCGCACTGACATTGGCGAAACAAACAACCTCGCGGGAGACAATCCCGATATCGTTGATGAATTGCACCAATTAATCAAAGAAGCTTCCCTATAGGTTCCGGATCCAAGACAACCAATGTTTCCCAAGTTCCGCATCCTGCTCATCCTTGTTGCTGTTATTGAACTTATCCTGTTATTTCAAGTGGGGGCACGCATCGGCCCGCTGCCAACACTCGGGATCATCATCATCACCGCCATCATTGGGGCCAGGTTAACAAGAGCCCAGGGTGCGCATAACATGCAACGCGCACGCACAGCCATGAACGAAGGGCGAATGCCCCATCAGGAAGTGCTTGATGGCATGATGATTATCATTGCAGGCGTGCTGCTGATAACCCCGGGATTCCTGACCGATGCCCTTGGCTTCACCCTGCTGTTTCCATCATTACGCACAAAGCTTCGCAAACGTCTTGCCAAGTCATTCAACAGGCGAGTGCAGGTTGTCAGCAGCCCGGTAAACGGGCAGCGTGACGGTGAAGTTGATGACGATTCGGTAATCGAGGCGGAAATCATCGAGGACTGACCCCAGCCGCATCGCCTCCACTATCCTTCAGCAAAAGCTGCCGCGGCGCAAGAATCAGGCAACGTTGGTGAATACCGCCTGCACATCCTCATCGTCCTCAAGCTTGTCGATCAACTTTTCCACCTCCTCAATCTGATCCTCACTTAATTCAGTGGGCGATGTCGGGATGCGCTGTAGATTTGCCCTGGCACTCTGGATGCCCAGTTCCTCCACTGCCGAGGTAAGCGTCCCGAATGCAGTGAAATCTCCCTGTAGATAAACGGTTTTGCCGTTAACTGAAAGCTCCTCAAGCCCGTGGTCGATAAGCTCAAGTTCGATTTCATCCATATTCATTGATTCCCGTTTATCAAACTGAATAACCGCCTTGCGTGAAAACATGAATTCCAGAGACCCGGTCTGGACCAACTCACCACCGCTCTTGTTGAAGGCCAGTTTGAGGTTCGCCACTGTCCGGTTGGTGTTGTCGGTGGCAGTTTCCACGAAGATGAGTGAACCGTATGGCCCCTTCCCCTCGTAATTCACTTCGGAAAAAGTGGCGGCATCCTTGCTTGAAGCGCGCTTTATCGCCTTCTCAATATTGTCCTTCGGCATATTCTCTGCCTTCGCATTGGAAATCGCGGTGCGCAGTGCGCTGTTCATCTCCGGATCAGCCCCCCCGGCCTTGGCAGCCATGGTAATTGATTTGGCCAGCTTTGGAAAAACCTTGGACATCTTGTCCCAGCGTTTTTCCTTCGCAGCCCGGCGGTATTCAAATGCTCTTCCCATGCTCTGGCAAAGGTGATCACATTTACCGCCTCTGCAAGCCCGAAGCCCGCTTAAAAGCAACCACAGTAAGCCTTTCCAAATAGATCCTGCTAAAGTCGGCAGGCGAGTAATTCACGCTGAAAGACAAGTTCCTTTGGCAGATGATCATGGAGCTTGAGATACAATTCCCCCTGCGAGAGAATTTCATGTTTCCATTCCTCCGGATCAATCCTCATCACCAGGTTGAACTGCTCCCGGGTAAATTCCTGAAGCCCCTCAGTGTTAAAATCCTTCCAATGCGGAATCCAGCCAATCTGGGTCTCATGACCCGGGATGCGTCCCCGGCAACGTTCAATAATCCATTCCAGAACACGCATGTTCTCACCGAACCCGGGCCAGAGAAACCTGCCGTCCTCATCCTGGCGGAACCAATTTACGTGAAAAATACGCGGCAGGTAGCGGATATGCCGGCGCATCTCAATCCAGTGCCGAAAGTAATCGCCCATGTTGTAGCCGCAGAAAGGCAGCATTGCCATCGGATCACGCCGCACAACGCCCGTGGCTGTTTCCGCGGCGGCAGTAGTCTCCGAACCGACAGTCGCGCCGATATATACACCGTGCGTCCAGTTAAATGCCTGATAAACCAACGGTATCGTCCCCGGGCGGCGGCCACCAAAAATGATTGCATCAATTGCCACTCCCTCCGGCTTCTGCCAATCCGGGTCAATGCCTGGATTCTGGTCAGCCGGTGCCGTGAAACGTGAATTCGGGTGCGCTGCTGGTTCTCCGAGATCAACCGACCACTCCCTGCCCTTCCAGTCAATGAGTCCTGCAGGAGGTTCCTCGCTCATGCCCTCCCACCAGACATCCCCATCCGCGGTAAGGGCCACGTTGGTAAAGATCGTATTCCTCGACAATGCCGCCATGGCATTCGGATTTGACTTGTCCGAAGTACCGGATGCCACGCCAAAATACCCGGCCTCGGGATTCACCGCATACAGTCTGCCGTTGGCTCCCGGCTTCAGCCAGGCGATATCATCGCCCACGGTGGTGACTTTCCAGCCCTTGTAGTGCTCGGGCGGGATCATCATCGAGAAATTGGTCTTGCCGCAGGCACTTGGAAAAGCAGCAGCAACGTATGTTTTATCGCCATCAGGTGACTGACAGCCAAGAATCAGCATGTGTTCTGCCATCCAGCCTCCTTCCCTGGCCATCGCACTGGCGATACGCAGCGCCAGACATTTCTTGCCCAACAGGGCATTACCGCCATAGCCGCTGCCGTAACTCCAAATTGACCTCTCCTCGGGAAAATGAACAATATACTTCGTCTTGTTGCAAGGCCATGCAACATCCTGTTCATTCTCCGCAAGCGGATGTCCGACGCTGTGAACAGCGGGGATGAAATCTCCTGAGGTTGCCAACTTATCCCAAACCTGCCGGCCAATCCTCGCCATGATGCGCATGTTGACGACAACATAAGGGGAATCAGTGATTTCCACTCCAATCTGTGCCAATGGCGAATCCAATGGCCCCATACAAAACGGGATAACATACATCGTTCGCCCCTGCATACAGCCCTCAAAGAGGGGCTGCAGGGTGGCATGCATTTCCTGCGGATCACACCAGTTATTAGTGGGTCCGGCATCAATCTCGCGGCGGCTGCAGATAAAGGTGCGCGACTCAACACGGGCAACATCATCCGGATCGGATCTTGCCAGGAAAGATCCCGGGCGTTTTACATCGTTTAACCTAATGAAAGTGCCCGCATCCTCCAGTTCGGTACACAACCGCTGGTATTCAGTATCCGAGCCATCACAGAAACAGACCGCATCCGGGTTACAAATCGCTGCGATACCTGCAACCCATTGCTTAAGCCTGCCATGTCCGACATCAGAGGCATCCATAGGTTCCCTGTGATACACCCGATTGCCCATCCGGAAAAGCTTTCTGAGTGATATTGGCAATATGCTGCAGGCTCTGCTATATGCCCGGAATGCATACACCTCCAGATTCGGGCCTGCCGGCCCTTGACCGCTTGCGAGAAATTGTACACATCCTGCGCTCCCCGGGTGGCTGCCCGTGGGATATTGAACAAACTCAGCAAAGCCTTATCCCGAACATCCTTGAAGAGGCCTATGAGGCAGTTGATGCAATACGCAGCGGAAATATTGAGCACATGAGGGAAGAACTGGGAGATCTTTTGTTGCAGGTTGTCATGCAGTGTGAAATCGCATCGGAAACCGGCAAGTTTGTTATTGAGGATGTCGCCCGGGATGTTGCCGGAAAACTGGTGCGCCGCCATCCGCATGTTTTCGGTGACAGCCAGGCCGGCGACAGCGAAGCGGTATTAAAGCAATGGGAGGAAATTAAACACGCCGAAAAAGGTGAACCGCAGAGGCGGCTGCTTGACGGGTTGCCGGGAGGACTTCCTTCCCTGATGAAGGCGGGAAAAATCCAGAAGAAAGTCGAGAAGGTCGGCTTTGACTGGCCGAGTGCCGGGGCAGTAATACCGAAAATCCGTGAAGAACTCGACGAGGTTGAGGAAGTGCTCAGGGAAGGAACCCCGGGACCGGACGATGCCGCCCTCGGCGAGGAACTTGGCGATGTCCTGTTCGCGGTGACCAATCTCGCCCGCAAGCTTGGCATGGAATCCGAATCGTTGCTGGCGGCGGCCAACGAGAAATTCATCAGGCGTTTTGATGAACTGGAAACCCTGCTCGAAGAGGAAGGCACGAATGCCGCGGCCGCCGGCATGGAGGAAATGGAAAAAGCCTGGCAACGGGCCAAGGCACAGGTCGGCTGAGAAGAGCTGGCAAACTCTCAGCTATTGGGGTTAACTTGCCGCCAAAATAGTTTCCATGGAAATCCTTAACCATCTCCTCATGCTGCTGATGCTTCTGCTCCTGCAGACCGTGCTTGGCTTTGACAACCTGCTCTACATCTCGCTGGAATCCAAGCGGGCACCTGCTGACAGGCGCGCATACGTGCGCAAGGTGGGCATCGCCGTGGCTGTCATTGCGCGGATTGTGCTGCTGTTCCTGCTGACAAGCGTGATTGCAATGTTCACCAATCCCTTCCTGACCATCCTCTGGCCCGGTTTGCTGGAAGGTAGCTTCAACCTTGAGAGCGTGATTGTACTGCTGGGTGGTATTTTCATCATCTACACCGCAGTCAAAGAGCTCTTCCACATGATCGGTAGCGATCATCTGGGTGGCGATGAGGAAAGGCAAGCAACCAAGTCCACAGGCATGGTGATCTTCACTATTGTGCTGATGAACCTGGTGTTCTCCTTTGACTCCATCCTCAGTGCCATGGCGCTGGCACAGGAGCCGGCAGTAGACAACTCCGGCAATCCCACAGGCGGAACCAGGTACATCATGTGGGTGATGGCAACCGCGATTGTGTTCAGCGGCCTGATGATGATCTGGCTGGCGGACAAGGTTTCAACATTCCTCGAGAAAAACCGCCTCTATGAAATACTGGGATTGTTCATACTGCTGATTGTCGGCGTGATGCTGGTTTCCGAGGGCGCGCACAAGGCACATCTCAAGCTGTTTGGCAATGCAGTCATGCCAATGACCAAGACAACATTCTACTTCGTCATCGCCATCCTTGTAATCATAGACATCGTGCAGGGAAAATTTCAAAAAAAGCTCATTGCAAAGAGGGCAGGTAAAGAACGACCAAGCAAGGAATAAACCACCCGCCTCGCAGTTCACCTCACAAGGGACAGGGCAGGGAGAGTTAATGTTCCGGTTCCTGATGAGACCCCGCCAGCACCGTGTCGATTGCCTGTGCCGCACTGCCCACAATTCCGGCTTCGTTGCCGAAATGTGCCGGTAAAATACGCAAGCCATCCGATATCACTCCCGAGACACTGTCCCGGATTTTTTGTTCGAGCGGCTTGAATAAAAGATCAGCCGCATTTGCCACGCCACCGCCAATGACAAAAGCGTCCGGGTTGAGCAGCCAAGCCGTGCTGGCAAGCAGTGAACCAAGCCAGTCGGCAACCTCAAGCCAGATATGACATGCTGCCGGGTCACCCTGTGCCGCCAGGTCAGCAACTGCCTTTGGCGTCCACCCCCCGGTTGGCAGTGCCCGGTCATGCAACCGGGTAGCGGCAAGCTCACTGATTTGGCGATTGCCCATGTAGCCCTCAAGAATACCGGACAGTCCGTAAGGTCCGGGCCTCCCCTGATAATCAATCGACATTTGACCGATCTCCCCGGCAGCAAAACTTGCCCCGCGGTAGAGCTTCCCGTCAATGATCAGGCCGCCGCCAATTCCTGTCCCGAGGGTCAGGGCAACCACGTTGCTGCAACCGAGTGCCGCTCCGTAACGCCACTCGGCATAAGCCATGCAATTTGCATCATTGTCAACGATGACCGGAAGCCCCGTCTCTTGCTCAAGAATTTCACGTAACGCAATATCATTCCACCCCGGAACATTGGTCAGGGTATGGACATACCCCCGCTCAAAGTCCACCAGTCCGGGAACACCGCAGCCAACGGCAATTATTTCCTCATGCTGCCTGCGAAGATCAGCTACACTCGCTGCTATCGCGCTAATGAGATCATCCACCGATCCATAGGTTGCAGTCTCAAGAACAATCGGCTCCTCACCGCCCTCCGTGAGGATATCAGGCAGCGCCCCTATTTTTACCGCTGTTCCGCCGAAATCAATCCCGACTGCCCGCAGCTCTCTGGTATCCGATATCTTCATTCGGAAGAATTAAGGCCCGCAATGATTCGCAGGCCATCAAGGGTGAGGTTATGGTGAACCAGATTGATTGCCGGAATCCCATTTGTAATCAGAGTGGCATATCCCCCGGTGGCAATTACCGGTGGAGCGTCACAGCCCATCTCATCCGTAATCGCCACGAGGATATCCTTTACCAGGCCGCGATAACCCAGAACGGCACCCGCCTGCATCGCTTCCTTGGTCGACTTGCCGATGACTGAGGCCGGTTCCTCAAGGTCAATCCGGGGCAGGAGTGCTGTATGCTCAAACATGTATTCAGTCATTGCGGCAAGGCCGGGGGCAATAACCCCGCCAACATAAGCTCCTGATTCGGAAATAATGTCGAAGGTAACCGCAGTTCCGAAATCAACCACCACAGCCGGCGTACCATAATAGCAAACAGCGGCGGCGGCATTGGCAAGACGGTCGGCACCAATGGTTTCAGGAGCGGGGTAATCAATCAAGATTCCCAGCTCTATCGAGTGAGAAACCTTGAGTATGCGCTCGCTGCCGAAAGCTTCCTCGATGACCTTGTCTTTATCAGGAACCACGGAGGAAAGCACGACTGAAAATCCTCCCGGTGGTGACTGCCACGGCAACCCCCGCAGGACCTCAGCCGTAATTTCCCCGGTTGGAATCAACAATGGCTCAGCCTCGATCTCCATGACAGAGGAGGGAGCGAGCTTGGTCATCGAGTTGCTGATGTCAATCAGCAGGTAATGAGACGCGGCAGGCATTGGCTAGAACGCTTGCCCGTGCAGATGCTATCGGTAAAGAGAAATCGACCATCACTCCATAAAAGAGGAACGACGGGTGCTCTCAAACACCCCATCGCCTTGTCTCTGTTGAATCCCCTGCTAAGGTCCCGGCGGAAATCTCAGCAAAGGGGAATCGCAGTTAGTCATTCAATTACACCATGCCTTAACTGCTCGTGAATAGGCGGCGGGCGCAATCGGCGAACCCGGTCAGCATGCCTTGAAAAGCAAGCCGCGTGCCAAATATGGAGAATTCATCACGGAACTCACCATGGACGCAATGTAAGACACTGAAGAATAATTATTTACCGGAACAAGGCGGTCAGGCGCGGGGATGCGCAGTGTCATAGACCTTCTTCAGCCTCTCGGTGCTGACATGGGTGTAGATCTGGGTTGTCGACAGGCTTGCGTGACCAAGCAGGGCCTGCACGCTGCGTAAATCCGCCCCGTTGTCCAGCAGGTGCGTGGCAAAGCTGTGGCGCAGCTTGTGCGGACTGACACCGACAGGCAAACCGGCAAGTACAGTGTATTTTTTCACGATATTGGAAACACCCCGAGCCGAGATGCGCGACCTGGATTTGCTCAGGAACAGGGGTCCGTCGCTGACCTTTGCCTCACCGCGATACTTCTGCAGGGCAGCCAGAGCGTGTGAACCGAGGGGGACAATGCGTTCCTTGGAACCCTTGCCGACCACCCGGATTGTTTCATTAAAGAAATCAAAGTTCCCCACATCCAGGCCGGCAAGCTCTGCAAGGCGCAGGCCGGTGCTGTAGAAAACCTCAAGGATGGCCGCGTCACGCGCCGCGCTCCATGGTGGTGCCTGCCTGGGTTGTTTGACCTTGAAAGGAAGCCCCAGCAGCTCCTCAACCTGCCTGATTGTCAGTACCAGCGGCAATTTGCGCTCAGCCTTTGGCAACTGCACCTCAAGCAAGGGGTTTGCCTTGAGGTTTTTTCGGCGGGTGAGGAACTTGTAAAAGCTGCGCAATGCCGCAAAATGCAGGCGGATTGTTGATCTCGCCAATTCACGCTTCATGCACTCAAACAAATAGAGGCGGAAATCATCAGCAGTGCACGACTGCCAGTCCTTGAATTGCGGGTTGCGAACACGGTATTCACCCAGGGCAAAGGCATAGTTTGCCAGGGTTCGCGGCGAGGCATTCTTTTCCACCGCCATAAACTCAAGGAAATCGCTGGTCAGCGGATCAACCGCCGCTTGGTCCTTTAATTTCACGGTCGTATCAGGCATTCCTCAGGCGGTTAATTTAACCCATATCAGGAAAATCTCCATCGCGATGGCGGCAGAGGCTTGACCTTGGGTAAACGGGGGCAATGGTTGGGCGTGTTTCCCTCTGGTTTGACCAAACGCATCATCCCCTGCCTTGACGTCACCGACGGGCGGGTAGTCAAGGGTACCAAGTTCCTGGAACTGCGCGATGCCGGGGACCCGGTGGAATGCGCCCTTGCCTATAACGACCAGGGCGCTGACGAGCTGGTGTTTCTCGACATCACCGCCTCCTCGGACGGGCGTGATACCATGGTGGACGTGGTTGAACGCACCGCCCGGCAATGCTTCATGCCACTGACTGTCGGCGGCGGAATCCGCACCGTGGAGGACATGCGGGTCATGCTTCATGCCGGGGCGGACAAGATCGGTGTCAACACCGCGGCGGTCAATAACCCGGAAATTATCTCCGGTGGCGCAGAGGCATTTGGCTCACAGTGCATCGTGGTGGCCATTGATGCCAAGCGGCAACCCGAAACGGGTTCCTGGCAGGTTTACACCCACGGTGGCCGCACACCGGTTGAACTCGATGCCATTAAGTGGGCAAGGCAGGTTGAGGAGCTCGGCGCGGGCGAAATCCTGCTTACCAGCATGGATGCCGACGGTACCAAGGACGGCTACGACATTGAACTCAACGCGCAGGTCAGCCAGTTGCTGAACATCCCGGTGATCGCCAGCGGTGGTGCCGGAAAGCTGGAACACATGGCGGATGTCCTCGACCGCGGCAAGGCGGATGCAGTACTCGCTGCAAGCATTTTCCACTTCGGTGAATACACCGTCGGCGACGTGAAGGACTACCTGGCCTCCAAGGGGGTGGCCGTGCGTCCCCTGCACGTCGAGACCTGAACCAGAAATAGCGCCAGGAAATTCGCTGCCAGTCCCCAGATGCCGGCATGGATGCCATACGGCTTTGGAGAAGGTCCCATCGTTAGGATCACGGCGACTGCTGTCCCGGTGAGCACCCCGATAAAAACCGCGCGAGCAGAAAGTGCTCTCCATTGCAGTCCCAGCATCACCGTCGGGGCCACCTGGGCAAGAATCTCCAGTTTAATTTCCAGGAGCCTCCAGATGGTTTGCCCTTGTAAACGGATGGTCAGAATAACCACAATGACCATGACAACAATCGAGGTAATCTTGCCGACGCGGGTCAACTGGGCACTCGAGGCACCGGGACGCGCAACCCGGTAAAGGTCATTGCTGACCATCGAGGAAATAGCCAGAAGTGCCGAGTCAATGGTCGACATCGTGGCGGCAATAACCGCAGCCACCAGTAGTGGCCCCATGATCACCAGTGCCGGTATATCCTCAACAAGCTTGCCCACCATCAACAGGGTTGTCTTGTCTGACTCCGCCCCCTTTAGTTCCGGAAGAATCGCGATCGCCATGACACCGAGCAATACCAGGACAAGTGTTGTCACCAGCGGCATGAACGCCATTACCTGCAGCGAACGCCTGAGGGTTTTTTCATCACGTGCCGCATAGATGCGCTGGATGGCATGCGGATACATTGAGATACCAAAGAAAAACAGCAGGGCACTGCTGAGCCAGGTAACCTTTTCTTTCCAGGCGGGCGGCTCCCAGATATCGGAGCGGGCAATCTCAAGATCCCCGGCAATCTCCGCCGGCCCGCCAAGGTGGACAAAAAGCGCAAAAGCAATCAAGCCAAGGCTGAACAGCAGGATCACTCCCTGCGTGACGTCAGTCCACGCCACGCTGCGCATCCCTCCCATGGTCTCATAGCCAAGCATAACTGCGGCCAGCAACAGGACTGCAACATTGAAATCAACCCGCCCGCCGCTGACCACTTCGGCAAGCTTTCCAAGCGCAAGAAGATTGGTAAGCACGTAATTACCGAGACCAAAGATTCCCAATAACACGATGAACACGGTAAGCAGCCGCAATGAGAAACGATCCTGGACGTAATCACCAAGGGTCACATAGCGACGACGGTGGGAAAGCCTGTGCAGGCGTGGAGCAAACAGGAAATAACCGCCGACGACCGCCATCATTGCAACCACGGCAGAAATAAAAGGGAACCCGCTGCGGTAAGCCTTGCCGACAAATCCCATGAAGCTGTTGCCGCTGTATTGCGTGGCATAAAGCGTCAGGAACAGCACACCGAAGCCAAGGGTGCGGCCTCCCAGGTAGTGGTCCTCAAGCGTATCCGCCCTCTTTGCACGATGACCAAGCCAGCCGATCACCAACATGGACAACACGTAAAGAGCAATAAACACCAGGCCGCCGGTGCCCAATTCATAGCCGACGGCATTCTCGTCCTCACTCATCATCGTCTTCAGAGCCGGCGGAGACATCCCAGCAGCAGCCGATCAGGACGGCCACAGCAAGTGCATAGACGGCAGCGACAGCAAGCGCATAGACGACCCATAAGGGGAAGCCAAGGAAACGCTCCCCGGAATCCCCGGTGAACAGCCAAGGAACCGAGAGCCCCAGGCCCAAAATCGGCAACACTAGAATAAAAAGACGACGC
>JAYGGE010000141.1:0-41930 GCA_046581505.1 Verrucomicrobiales bacterium
CCTTGATGACTACATTGATCACCTCATTGTGCGTATCTGGTCGGGAGATTATGACTGGTGCGGCCCGCTTTATCTTAACGGGGTTGACGAGACGCATTTCCGCAGAAAGAACTGGTATGCCGGGCGCAGGAGCCGGGGAACTCCCGGGAAGTTCCGATTCTTCACGTGGGACGCGGAAATGTCGATGGGGCTTCATCTCGGTGGCAGTGTGGGCGACCAGGGGGTGACCAACTTTGACCTGAGCCGCGTGAACGACAGCGGCTCGGCCATGGAGTTCTATGGCGCGCTGCGCTCATACCCTGACTTCCAGCTGCTTTTTGCCGATCATTTGCACAGGCATTTTTTCAACGACGGGTTGATGACGGTCGGGGAGAACCGCATCCGCTGGGATGCGATGACTGAGGAGTTACGTGCACCGATGGTCGGTGAATCCGCTCGCTGGGGCGATGAGGGAACCAGCCAGCCAACCCCGTTTACCCGTGATGGCACCTGGTTGGCGGAGGTTGCCTGGTTGAGGAATGACTTTATGGGGGTGCGGACGGAAATAGTGCTTGAGCAATTCCGGGACCGGGGATTATACCCGGACACGGATGCTCCGGTCTTTAACCAGCACGGCGGGCGTGTGCCTGAAGGTTTCGCCCTCAGCATGGCTGCCGGCGGTGCGGTCATTTATTATACCACTGACGGCAGTGATCCTCGCTTGTCTGATGAGGCTGTGCGTTACACGGGCACCTTTGCCCTTGAGGAGAGTGTCCTGATGAAGGCCCGGGCATTTAACGCGGCCGGCAATGAGTGGTCGGCGTTGACGGAGACCACTTTCCTGGTGGGTGAGCTTGCCTCGGCATCAAACCTTGTGGTCAGTGAGCTCAACTACCGCCCCCGCCCGCCAGCCGGAGAAGTCGAGTTGGCCGTTGCCGGGAGTCGCACGGATTTTGAGTTCATTGAGTTGAAGAATATAGGCAATGCCAGCATTGACCTGACGGGCTTGAGCTTTTCCCAGGGGGTTGAGTTTGCTTTCAATCTTGATACCCCCCTGCGCATGCTTGGCCCCGGGGAGGAATTGCTCATTGCAGAGGATGCCGCCGCCCTTGCAGTGCGTTACGGCAGCGCGATCCTGGAAAGAATCGCCGGGGAATTTGAGGATGACAGCAAGCTCAGTAACGATGGCGAGAATATTACCCTCCTGGCGGCGGACGGAGAGGTCATCAAGACCTTCTTGTATTCCGATGAGCAACCCTGGCCCAGCAGGCCGGACGGAGAGGGCTTCACCCTTGTCCTTGTTGATCCCGGGAGTAACCCTGATCATGCACTACCCGAGAATTGGGCAGCTTCCCAGCGCATCGATGGTGACCCGGGCGGGGAGACCTCCTCAATCGGTTATGATTACTGGGCGAGCGCGCACTTTGATCCCAATGCCCCGGATTTTGACGTTGTTTCAGGTCCTGCCGCTGATCCGGATGGCGATACCGTGAGCAACGCCATGGAATACGCTTTTGGCACCGGGCCCAATGATTCATCCGACATTCCGCAGATCGAGGTATTGGTCGTCAATGTTGAGGGCGAGGATTACCTCGCTGTGCGTTTTCTTGCGCGTCCATCCGCCAACGACCTGCAGATCAGCGGCGAGGTTTCCGATGACTTGAGCTCCTGGCAGAGTGCGGCAACTACTGTCGGGGATGCCATTGTCACAGATGACGGTCGCCAGTGGCTGACCCTGCGTGCTAATGATCCGGTGCTTGGTGCCCTTACCCGGCAAATCCGCCTGCGTATCGAGATTGCCCAATAAACTGGGGGCTCCCTTTGCCGGGAAGTCACACTCTAAATAAAGGAAAATACCGATGGTCGGACTCGAACCGACACGTCCAATGGACAACGGATTTTGAATCCGTCGCGTCTACCAATTCCGCCACATCGGCTCGTTCATTATCCAGGAGTTACAGTGAGGGACAGGGTTCCCTTATCAGGGTTTACCGGTTTTCGCCAAGGGCTTTGGGCTTGCCCAGTATTTGAGTAAAAATGAATGCCTCCCTGGCTCCGCCCTCCTTGAGCAGTTTTTTGATAATGGGATGTTGACTGGACCTGCGGCTTGAGCTGGCAACATGCGGAATAACGTGATAGCCCTCATTTGATGGAAGTTCATGAACAGGTTCAGTGGGAGGCGGTGGCGGGGCTTGTTCTTCCACCTCCATGACGGGCACAGGCGGGGCTTCCACTGGCGGGGTGCCGGAGAGCGCCGTGAAGAATTCACGGATTTCCCTGTTGGGATCATCCGGCTCCGGATTGGGAGCTGAGGCAACCAGTGGAGCAGACTCCTGTTCATCATCAGGAGCGGGCCAGCTCTCATGACCGGCGTCGGAGAGGGTCTCTTCACTGGCCTCGTGGTGATTGCCATGGCTGTGTTCATCGGCATCGCGCTGGGCAGCCTTCTTTTTCTTCAGCGTGCCTGAGAGCCAGTTGATGAAGGCAATCACCAATGCGGCAATGATAAAGAGGCCGTTTTCTCCGATTCCGTCCATTGCCTGGGATGCCGATGTTAATTTTCCTGGTTATTTTGCCTTACACGCTCGGGTCTTCACCTGAGGTCTCCCCGCCTTCCCCGGCAATCGAGTCGCGCATCTTGGTGTCAGCGATCAGGTTCTTGTACTTGGTGTAGTCCATCACCCCGAGGCCACCGGTGCGGAAGGCCTCTGCCATTGCCTGCGGGATCTGAGCTTCGGCCTCGACGACTGTTGCGCGCATCTCCTGGGTGCGGGCGTGCATTTCCTGCTCGTTGGCGACTGCCGCCGCACGGCGCACCTCTGCCTTGGCCTGGGCGACCTGCTTATCGGCCTCGGCCTGCTCGGTTTGCAGCTTGGCGCCTATATTGACGCCGACATCCACATCGGCGATGTCAATGGAAATGATCTCAAAAGCCGTCGCGGCATCAACACCCTTGCCCAGCACCAGCTTGGAGATGTTGTCCGGATTCTCAAGGACATCCTTGTGGGAGGCGGCGGAGCCAATCGAGGTGACAATGCCCTCACCGACCCGGGCGATAACGGTTTCCTCAGTGGCACCGCCGACAAAGCGGTCGAGGTTGGTGCGCACGGTGACCCGGGCACGCACTTTCAAGGAGATGCCGTCGCGTGCAACGGCCTCGATCTTATCCTTCCCGGCGGTCGGGTTAGGGCAGTCGATGACCTTCGGGTTGATGCTGGTGCGCACCGCCTCAAGCACGGTCTTGCCGGTGCCTTTCACCGCGAGATCAATCGCACAGGCACGGTCAAAGTTCATGGCGATGCCCGCTTTTTCTGCTGCGATCAGTGCCAGGACAACCTGGGAGACGTCACCGCCTGCCAGGAGGTGCGCCTCCAGTTGGTCGGTCGAGAGGATGAGCCCGGCCTTTGATGCGGCGATACGGCTGTCGACGATGAGGGAATTGGGGACCTTGCGCAGCCACATGGCGACAAGGGTTCCAAAACTGACCGGTGCGCCGGAAACCTTGGCACGCAGCCAGATCCTGAAGAACATCCCGACCACCGCAAGCAGTGCCAGAATGATTACCAGGGTGATGCCGAGAATGATCAGGGTGAAGTTGTCGGGAAGGGCTGCGAGGAGCGGAGTCATAATTTATCTTTATTGTTGGTGATTTGGATTTGGATGTGTAGATGAACTCATGTGGTGCACGCTACCTTGCGAACAAGGACCCTGCGGCCGTCGACCTTGATTACCTCAATGCTTGAGCCACGTTCAATGAACCCGGTTTCGGCGATGATGTCACAGGTTTTCGGCAGGCCCTTGATCTCTACCCGGCCGGAGGGGCGCAGGTCAGTGAGGGCGATACCTTTGCAACCGAGGCATTCAGCAATTTCGTTGCCGGCAACCTTGCCTTTATTTGCAAGGGTAAGCACGAGCCTGCGGCAGACCGGGAGGCGGTCGAAATATTTCAACCACAGCCCGATGAAAATCATGCAGGAAAACAGGATGGCTGTTGCCACCAACGTGCGCCCCACCATTCCCAGGGAGTCAAGCTCTGCAGTTCCAAAGGTAAGCGCAATTGCCGCAATGATCGCAATGCCCCCGACAATTCCCAGAATCATCCCGGGAAGGATAATCTCCAGGGAAATGAGGACAATCCCTGCCAGCGCTAGAAGAATAATCAAGCTCATCAATTGCAACCCATGGTCTTTGGAATGTGGGATTTGGCAAGATCAATGTCAAAGCTCGAAACGGATTGTTTCCTCCTTCAAATGCGGGAAGGGAGATTTGTTGCTCAATAGTCAGCGGTGATCGAGGCTTGAGCGGCAGTCAAGCCACGGGTAAGCTGAGCTTTTTAAAGGGAGTCCGTTGCATGCAGAGTGATTTTGAGTTTTCCATTAATGGAAATCCCCACCGTGGAGGGGGAACTCCTACGCAATGGGGTTTGCTCGATTACCTGCGTGGGAACCGGATTACTTCCGCCAAGGATGCATGCGACGGGGGGGATTGCGGGGCGTGCTCGGTGCTGCTGATTGATAGTGATTGCCGGCAGCGCCCGGTTTTCCGGGTGGTAAATGCGTGCCAGCTGACATTACCGATGGTTGCCGGGCGGGAAATCTGGACGGCGGAGGCCATGTCAGGAGGAGAAGAAGTGCACCCTTTGCAGGAAGCCCTGTCTCAATGTGAACAATTCTCCTGTGGTTACTGTTTGCCCGGATTCTCAATGGCTTTTGGGGAAATTTACGGGAATCCCGTGGAAACACGTTCCGGCCGTCCGTTGCTGCCGGCAGTGGGCAACATTTGCCGCTGCACCGGCTATTGGCCTCTGTATTCAGCCTTAAATGGGCTGCTGCGAGAGGAGAAAATACCTGCAAACCAGCCACAGGCCAGTTTCCTGCCCTCATCGCATGACGGGCTGCTGCCGGCATTTGCCTGCAGGGATCAGGCAGGGAACCTGTTCTACAGGCCGGGAACCCTGACGGAGGCACTCAGGTTGCTCCAGGCGCATCCTGACTCGAAACTGGTTGCGGGAGGCAGCACATACCCTGCTTCACGGCAATTGCCGCCACGTTCCAAGGCCAGTCGGCGGGTGGTCATTTCGCTGGAATCGGTTACTGAACTACGGCAAGTGGCAAGGGAGCAGGGGCAGTGGCAGATAGGTGCCGCAGTCACGATCCGGTCATTGTCTGATACCCTTGCCGGAAAATTTCCGCTCATTGCGCGGATGACAACCCGCTTCGGCAGCCCGCAGGTGCGCAACCGTGCGACTGTAGGCGGCAACCTGGCGTTGGCAGAGCATGATTCAGACCTGGTTCCCGTGCTGCTTGCCCTTGATGCGCAAGTGGTGATAAGCAACCTCAGAGAGCAGAGGAAGCTCAGGCTGGAGGATTTTCTTGGCGGTCCCTCACGAACAGCCCTGAGCAGAGGAGAAATTCTCAGGACAGTGCTGCTGGAGTGTCCGGACTCAACAGCCCGTGCACAGGATTTTTGCCATCACTTGTCCGGTTTCTACAAGGTCTCCAGACGACACCACAATGACAGGGCAATTGTCTGTGCGGCATTTCTGGTGGAACTCAACGAAGCCGGGCGTGTAACCAGGGCAAGGCTTTGTTACGGAGGGGTTGCAGAGCAAGGAATGCGTGCATATGGGGCTGAAGAACTTTTAACGGGGGCTCTCTGGGGGCCAAGGGTTGCCCGCAGGGTGGCGATAGCATTGCGGCAGGCATTTCCCGCACAATCCGATTACATGGCCACCGCCGGTTATCGCAATGCCATGGCAGGGCAACTTTGGAGGAAGTTCTTTTCCGAGAACAGGACACCGGGTCAATACGCTCCGGTTGATCGTGGCCTGGGTGAGGAACTGACGCCATTTGGAACAGGCCTGGAAAATGTAGAGGATGACTAGTATTCATCCAGATACACGGGAGCGTCCCCCGGACAGTGAAAAGGTGCGCTTCACTGACGATGCGGATGCAGTCCGGGGAATGCTTGAAGCTGCGCTCGTTCTTTCACCCTATGCGCATGCCTCGGTGGATTCTATTGATGTTCAAGAGGCATTGAACCTGGAAGGCGTGCACGCGGTTCTTGCCGCCCGGGATATCCCGGGTGAAAACAATCTTTCCACAGAGCTTGGGCAGATGCCGTTATTTGCGGAGGATTGCGTATCTTTCCATGGCCAGCCTGTGGCAGCGGTGATTGCGGACAATTTTGCAATTGCCCGTGAAGCTGCCGGGCTGGTTCAAGTCGACTACAAGCCGAGAGTACCGGTTTTGGGGATCGGGGAGGCAATCGCAGTGCAGTCTTTCCATGGCGAAGAGCAGGTATTGCAGAGAGGCGATGTCAATGCCGCGAAGAATAAGAAACTCGGTGAGATCACCAGGGAGTTTACTGTTGGAGGGCAGGACCATTTCTCTCTGGAAACCTGCGTTGCCCGGGCTGAACCGGGGCAGGATGGTAAAATAATGCTCCGGACATCAGTCGGGGACCGTGGATTTGTCCGGAGGGGATTGGCGGAATTGCTGGGTGTTGAGCAAAGTGATATCAGAATCGAGCGTTCGCGTGTGGGTGGCTGTGGCGATCAGTCCGCAGGGACCCTGATCGCCCCGGCAATTGCGGCCCTGGCGGCAAAATCAAGCGGTTTGCCGGTGCGTGCAGGGCTCAGGCGCGAGACCGGGTTCAAATTGACGGCAAAGCAGAATCCTGTGCGTGTGATACTCAGGGCGTCCCATGATTCCAGTGCCTGTATCCAAAGTGTTGACTGCGTGGTGTACCTTGACGGTGGATGGGCGATTGATCAGGCGCAATCGGTGCTTCGCAACATACTCCATCATCTGGACAGCGCGTATTTTTTCCCGAACATCCGGTTTGCGGGACGTATCTGTAAAACAAATTGCCTCTCTACGGCTTCATCATTTTCAAACGGCACGGGGGTAGCGGCTTTGATTGCCGAGGAAATCATTACCGGGGTTGCCCTGCACCTGAAGATGAACCCCAAGATGGTAAGGGAGAGGAATTTCTATGCCTCAGGAAGTGATCGCATGGTGACTCACTATGGCCAGAACGTTGAGGGGTTGCGCCTGAGAGATGCCTGGGAGCGGGTGATGGAACTTGCATCGCATGAGGATCGCCTGAGAGAGATCAGTGAGTGGAACCGAATTTCCTCCTTTGCCAAGCGTGGACTTGCAGTGGTGCCTGCCAAGATCGGGTGCGGGGTGAGTCAGGAGGAAACCAAGCCGGTGAAAGCCGGTGTATGCCTGCTTGCCGATGGCAGTGCACAAGTCACTTGCGATGGAGTGGATGCCGGTGATCTCCTGCGCCGGTCAATAGCGGTGATTGTTGAAGAACAGCTCGGTATATGCGGGGGATTGCTGCAGATTATTGCAGGTGATCCTGATCGACTCGCAGTTTCACATTACGATGAACTGTATGCCGAGGCGGTTCTTGATGCGTGTCGCCAACTGCGTGACCGGTTGCGGATGATTGCTGCCACACAGCTTGGGGAGCGCGATGTGGAGATTACTGACATAATGGAGCTGAAATTTTCAGAGGGAGGCGTGTCTGATCCTGAACACCCCGATATGCCGGTTTCGCTGAGTGAGATTATAGGCAGGGCAATGACTGATGGGATTGATGTAAAAACCACAGGTTCTTTCAATGCGCTTGAGGTGCTGGGCGATCGTAATTTCAGGGACTTTGCATGCGGGGCAGCCGCAGCAGAGGTGTTGATTGATGGCTTTACCGGGGAGGTGACGGTGTTGCGTGTGGATATTGTCCAGGACGTGGGATGCCAAATTGAGCCGCTTGTGGAAAAAGCCCTGATCTGCTCGGCTTTCATGCGGGGGGCAGGCTGGCTGACCTGTGAGGAACTGCAGTGGGCGGCAAATGGCGAGCTTATCACCGGCGAAGTTGACAGTTGCCGGGTTGCCACCGCCGGAGAAGTGCCCCGGCAGTTTAACTGTGAGTTGCTTCCAAGCTATGGAAAGTATCGAAAGGATCCGAGGGCAGCGGCATTTTGCCTGTCGCTTTCGGTGCGCGAGGCGATTAGGGACGGGATTGCGGCATTTGGCGGGTTCAAGCCGGGCTTGGTCCTGCCGCTGCCTGCCTCTCCTGAGGCAGTGTATTTTACAATTGAAGCCAGTGGCCCTTGATAGGTCTCGCGAATTCCCCTACAGGTTTGCCTGCTGAATTTTGCCGACGTAGCCCAATTGGTAGAGGCAAGCGACTTAAAATCGCTCAAGTGCGGGTTCGAGTCCCGCCGTCGGTACCAACTCCTTGCGGGCCGGAATTTTGCCTCGGGAATTCACTAGGCTATTGACTTTATGTGCTGGCACGCTTTTCTCAGCCAATGGGTAAGGGTGCAATTCTGGTGACCGGAGGAGCCGGCTACATCGGCTCACACACAGTTCGGATGCTGGCCGAAGAGGCCGGCTATGATGTCGTGGTAATTGATAACCTGGTCTTTGGGCATCGTGATGCCCTGGTTGCAGAGGGCGTCACTCTGGTGGAAGCGGATATCGCGGATACTGCCTCGGTTGAAGACATTTTTGCTTCGCACCGGATTGCCGGGGTAGTGCATTTTGCCGCATTCTGTTTTGTCGGCGAATCTGTCACTGATCCGCTCAAGTATTATGGCAATAACACTGCTGCGCCTTTGACTATTCTTAATGCGATGCGCACTCACGGCTGCGATAAATTCATCCTGTCCTCGACATGTGCAACTTATGGTGATCCTCAGCATATACCGATGTCTGAAACGCATCGCCAGCAACCGATCAATCCCTATGGTCACAGCAAACTGATGCTGGAGAGGATTCTCAAGGATTGTGACGACGCCTATGGCATGCGCAGCGTGAGACTACGCTACTTCAATGCCTCGGGGTGTTCTCCGGACGGCGTGATTGGAGAGGATCACGAACCGGAGACTCACCTGATTCCCAATGTGCTTCGTGCCGTCAAAGGGGAGATTGGTCCAATGACCGTGTTCGGCAGTGACTACCCGACTCCTGACGGAACTTGTATACGCGATTACGTGCACGTGGTGGATTTAGCCCGTGCGCATGTCAGGGCCTTAAATTATCTCGAGGGTGGTGGACAGTCATTTTCGTGCAATTTGGGGACCGGCAAGGGAGCGTCGGTCAAAGAGGTAATTGAGGCCGCAGAAGCGGTGACCGGACAGCAGGTCCCGCTGGAGTTTGGAGAGCGCAGGGAAGGTGATCCGCCGGAATTGGTGGCGGATTGCGCTCTGGCAAAGGATGTACTGGGCTGGGAGGCGGAAATTACTGATATTAAGACAATTATTGAAAGTGCCTGGACTTGGATGAACGGGGTCGAAGGCGGGAAATATAGGGATTAAATCCGGGAGAGCGTCAGATTTACTTGTTAAGCGTTAACAGTGAACAAACTCCCTGTTTAGTCATGGATAGGGAGATGAAAAGAACCTTGCGCATCGACTGGTAGAATGGTATCTAAATAATGTCCGTGAAAGCGGTCAGTTTTGGGTTGAAAAGAGGCAGTTCGGCTGGACAAATCTGCGCGAGTTTTTTTTGGGGGATCTCGCAATGATCTGGTCGAACTGCCTCTTTTCAATTTACAGCGCAATTTGCGCTTCCCGCATCCTCATGTGCGAGGATCTGCCCGTCATTCTCCAGTGTGGCTGGGAATAGCCTCGATGTCTCCATTGCATTGAGAAGGTCGGAATTACTGAAAAAAACGAGGGCATGAAAAATGGATGCCGGCCACAGTATCGGATTGATCGTATCGATCGGGTGACGTGCAGGACGGTCTATGAATTGAGCATTCTGTCGCGTTCCACTTTCAGTCCCATTTTCCGATAGAGAGTGGCAATGCTGACACCGAGCATACCGGCAGTTTTTTCTCGCGACCCCTCATTGAACCTCAGGGTCTCACGGATAAAGATTTTCTCCTGTTTTTTAATGTAGGCAGAAAGTGTAGATCCGATTGGCAATTGATGCTTGAACGCTTCATTTTCATCATCAGTGATTTCAATTTTTTGTGTAATCTTGGGAGGAAGATCGACCGGGCGAATTCGTTTATCATTGTCATCCGAGAATGCGCAGGCGCGTTCAATGGCATTTTGCAGTTCACCGACATTGCCTGGCCACTTGTAGTTGGTGAGCATCTTCAGGGAATACTTGTCGATTTCTTTTTTCTTGGTGCCGGTTAACCGGGAATAGTTTTCCAGGAAATGATCGGAAAGCAGGGCGATGTCCTCCTGCCGCCTGCGCAGTGGAGGAACCGGGATTGGAATAACCGAAACCCGGTAATAAAGATCTTCACGAAATTTTCCCTCAGCTACCCATTTCTCCAGGGGTTCTGTTGAAGTGGCGACAAATCGGAAGTCGAGGTTTGCCGATAGATTCCCGGAAAGTCGCTGATTGCCAATATCTTCAAGCAGGCTATCAAGTTGAGATTGCAGGCGCATTGGCAGAACGTTGATTTCCTCAAGTACGACCGTGCCGCCCTGAGCACGGTTGAAGATTGTCTGGCGTCCGTCACCACCGAAAAGTTCTGCCTCCAGCAGGTTTTCAGGGAGTGATGAACAATGCAGAATTTTGAAGGGTTCGCTGCAGCGGCGACTGCGATCATGAATGGTCCTGGCCACTATCTGTTTGCCTGATCCGAACTCACCTTCAAGTAATGCAGGACTGTCATTGTCGGCAATTTTTTCCACGATCCGCAGGATTTCCTGTATTCCGGGGCTTGCACCTATGAGTTGGCTGCTGGGGCGTATGGCTTCCGGCGAACTTGTGGACTGGTTGTTGTCCCTGGGGACGCTGAGTTGTTTGAGTGCACGGTTTACTGTGCGTTGAAGATCATCCAGTTCAAAAGGCTTTGCGAGGTAATCAAAAGCGCCAAGGCGCATTGCTTCGACCGCAGTTTCAATGCTGCCAAACCCGGTTACCATGATGATTGGCATACCTGGATACTCGTTGCCGCACATTTCAATAATATCGAGACCGTTCATGTCGCCGATACGAAGATCGACGATTAGCAGGTCGGGGCGCTCGGCTTTGATTGCCTCCACCCCATCCGCGCCGCTTTGCGTTGCGTGGACTTCATGTCCCAATCCTTCACAGAGTTTGGTCATGAGTTGAAGGATTGCTGTCTCATCATCAATGATTACAAGTTTGGCCATTATGGTGGTGTGGTTGTGGTTTTCGGACTTATTAGCATTCAAGAATCTCAAATCATAAAGATTTATCAGCTGATTTAATAGCTATCGTAATGCGGGAATATTTATTCTCAATAATGAAAGTTTCATATTTATTGATTTTCTGGATATACGATCAAATCCCTTTGGTTACGGGCGTTTTTAGACGGGAAAGAGGACATTTCTGAGGGTCCGCCCAAAAAAAAAGTCCTCAGAAACGAGTGTCTAAAATGGGTTTGTTCCGAATTAGCCGGTGAAGCGGGCAATTTTCCCATGAGGCAAAACCACTGACAGGAGAAGCGCTCAATCAGCACAGTGAGTGTGTCCACAGGTTTGGAATTTGAGAATCATATCTAATCAGTTTATGTTACTTAAAGAATGTCAGGACAACGGACAACGCGCTTTGCTACAGCGATTTTCATTGGGGTTGCGGGTTTTATCCTGAATTCCTGCAATTTCTTCAAAGGGGAGGAAGTCGAGTTGCACATACCGCTAAGCGGGCAGACTTTTCATACCAACGGGATGGAGGAGCACCTGTCCAAGGCGCGCGCTGCAAGAGGACGATTATTCATGGCAAAGAATGCAACCAAGCCCGGAGTGGCAGCAAAATCCAGCGGGTTGCAGTTTCTTGTGATGACAGAAGGTTACGGAGCCTGTCCGAGGCTTGGTGACACAGTGATTACCCACTACACGGTGCATACCGTCGATGGTTTGGTTATCGATGACTCGATGGATTACGGGGGACCTCAGGAGTTTGAGGTTGATCAAGTCATTGCAGGATGGCGTGAGGCACTTCAGGAGATGAAAGTTGGCGCCAGGTGGAAACTGTTTGTGCCTCCGGAACTTGCCTATGGGGCGCACGGTCTGGCTCAAATCCCCGGAGGCCAAACCCTGGTGTATGAACTGACCTTGCTGGGAATCAGGACGAATACCGATTCAGTCTCTGCGGGGTCACCAGGGGAATCTGTGGACGGCAATGTTGCCCCGGCAGTGGGTTTATCCCCGAGACCGGGTTCGAAGGTGCCGGATAGTGGCCTTTTCCGGGATAACCTTGATCTGCTCGACTAGAAGCGGATTTGCTGTGAGGCTGGGGTCTTCAGTTAGCGTATTACGGTGATTGCCGCCGCGATTAGCAGGACCGCAAAACCCAGGTTGATCCGGTGTTGATAGCGCAAGAATGTATTCCTGATTATTCGGGCCTGGAGCAGGTTGGCAAATAATGACCAGAAAACTGCTCCCTGAACGACGATGATTGTCCCGTAAATCCATTTCTCAAGGGGAAGTGATCCGGGATCCAGAAAACGGGCGAGCATCGCTGAAATGAACACGATAACCTTTGGATTGAGAAGGTTGGTCAGGAAACCCTGGCAGAATGCGGCAGAACAGGGCAGGGCGGTTTGTTGGGATGCGTTGTCTGCTGTGCCTGTGCAGGAGGGTGCCTTTGCAGAGAGAAAAAGCCGGATAGACAAGTAGACCAGATAGGCGGCCCCGGCGTAGCGCAGTGTTTTTCCTATAGACTCGGAACTGTTGAACAAAAAGCCCAGCCCGGTGATGGCCAGGGCCGTATGGATCATCAAGCCCAAGGATATTCCCACAGCGGAGAAGAGTGCCGCTTTGCGACCATGGTTGAGGGCGTTCTTAAGGACCAACAAGAAGTCCGGACCGGGTGAAAACTGCCCGATCAGCATTACCAAGCTGAAAAGAAGATAAGAACTCAGGACCGGGAAGGGTGTGTTGCAATGAGATCCTGTGCAAGTGCCAGTGCTCCGAGGACGCCGGCCTGCGCTCCAAGCCCGGGCGGCATAATGAACTGCTCTAATTCCGGGAGGCTTACATAGCCTGCCAGACGTTCAGACAGGCGCTGTCGGATTTTCTGGAACAGATGGGACTGTTCCATGACACCTCCCCCAAGGATGAAGCGCTTCGGTGACAGGGTGAGGGTGAGGTTGGCTAATGCATCCGCGAGATAGCGTGCCTCCAGTTCCCAGGCAGGATGATCTTCCTTGAGCTCACAGGGATCACATTGCCAGCGTTGCTGGAGAGCGGAACCGCTGGCCAGGCCTTCAAGGCAGTTGCCGTGGAAGGGACAATTGCCCTCGAAGGGGTCTATTTTCCTGTCATGGGGAATCCTCAGATGCCCCATCTCCGGGTGTCCCACGCCATGGAGGAGTTTTCCTCCGGAAACTGCTCCACCGCCGATTCCGGTGCCCACTGTGATGTAGATAAAATCATCGAGGTTGCGTGCTGCTCCCCATTTTCTTTCCCCCCAAGCGGCGGCATTGACATCGGTTTCGAAGGCCAGGGGGATATTGCCAAGCGCCGAGCGGAGTGGCGAGGCTAGGTCAGTATTGCTCCAGTTGGCTTTTGGAGTATTCTTTATGAAGCCGAAAGTGGCAGAGTTAACGTCAATGTCAGCCGGCCCGAAAGTGCCGATTCCGATCGCCCTGATTGAGCCCCTGCGTTCTTGCTCGGAGATGAAGAAACTTACAGCCTCGCGGATTGTTTGTTCGGGAGAGCTGGTTGCAAAACGGGTTTCCTCAAGGTCATTGAGACCACTTCCAACGGCACAAACCACCTTGGTTCCGCCTGCCTCCACCGCTGCGGTTAGCGGGTGATTTTCCGGTGCATTCAAGGGGTTAACAGGTTTGAGGCTTCTCTGCCGGCAACGGGGTGGAATTTCTACAATCCTAGATTAGTGAAAATCTTCCTGGTGGCATCACTTTGGTTGAGTGTGTAGAAGTGAATACCCCTGGCGTCATTATCCAGAAGATCTGCGCACTGATCAGTTGCGTATTGTATGCCGGCTTTGCTGATGGCATCGGCGTCGTCGTGGCAGCGTTCCAACGATCTCAATAATTTTGCAGGGAAGCGCGCGCCTGCAGCAAGCTCAGCCATTCGCTGCATCCCGCTGAGGGAATTGACAGGCATGATTCCGGCGATGATAGGGACATTGATTCCCGCCAGTTCACAGCGCTCGCGAAAATCAAAGAAATCGTGGTTGTCGAAGAACATCTGTGTGCAGATGTAGTCAGCTCCCTGATCAACCTTGGACTTGAGGTGGTCGAGTTCTTTAATGCGGTTGGGAGTTGCCGGGTGCCCCTCGGGGAAGCCGGCAACCCCTATGCCAAAGCCCCTTTTCCCCGGATGACTGCCGGCATTGTTGAAATTCTCTATATATTCAACCAGTTCCCCGGCATACTGGAATGCGTCTAATGAGTGGTCGTGTTCCGGGTGATCACGGGGCGGGTCGCCTCTCAGTGCGAGGATGTTGTTTACACCCGCATTCGCATAGCGTGTGAGGATCTCGGAGATCTCTGCTGTGCTGTGGCATACGCAGGTCAGGTGGGGGATGGGAGTGAGTGAGGTTGTGTCCTTGATCCGCACAACCAGGTCGTGGGTACGTTGACGGGTGGATCCGCCGGCACCGTAGGTGACGCTGACGAAAGAAGGCCGACAGGACTCGAGAGCCTTGATGTTCTCGAAAAGTTTCTCCGAGGCATCTGCTGATTTTGGCGGGAAGAACTCGAATGAGAAGGTGGTCCCGTGGCGGGCAAAGATGTCACTTATGTGCACAGGGGTAAGGATGTCGATAGTCCGGAGCTGATTGCCTCCTGTCGCGTGGTATTTTAAGTGCCATACAATATGGCGTAATGCGGGTGTGGGCAAATTCTAGATAAATGCCTTTCGCCTGCATGTCCTGCGGAATGTTATTCAGCTTCATTAATCGCTTTTCGTTTCAGTTCTTCGACTGCCTTGACCACCACGGTGGCGGGCAGGGCGAAGGTGGTTACCCGGTCCGCGCGTGCAATGTTCAGGCCCATTGCCTTGCCGCTGAGATCCACCAATGGGCCGCCCATGGCCTTCGGGCTGAGTGGCAGTTCATGTTGCAGCACGTCAGCAAAACCCGCCTTGCGCTTTGATGTCTGACCACTCATGCGCTGGTTGCGATCAAGCATATCAAAGACATTTGATTTATAATTGAGAGTGACAGTGAAAGGAATGCCTTCCTCGCCCCGGAGGATCTTGAGGTTGACTTCGTCCATCGGATCAAACTTGCTGATTTGCCCGGCGAGTTCCTTGCGGCTCCTGATATCTTTGGTTTCCACTCGAATGATAAGATCTCCGGGTTTCATGCCCTGTTTCTGAGCGGGACTGTTCGGTCCGAATCCATCGATGGCGACACCAAGTTCCTCAGGGTCGTCATTTGGATCAAGTGTCACGCCAAGGACCCCGGGACGGCGTTTAATTTCCCGTCTGGCAGCGGAAATAACTCCTATCATCAATGAATCGGCCTGATAATTCATTGCGCCGACCCAACTGCCCTGGAGCAGATTGTCGGGATTGCCCCAATCAACTGGGGTTGCCTTGCCGGGAGCAACCTTGAGCAGTGCGAGATCGGTAGCCGGATCCCGTGAAAGCACTGTGACCTCCAGTTTTTCCCCGGATGGCGAGACAGCTGAGAATTTCCCCTCTATTTCAAGCTCACTGGCCTTGGTCAGGAGATGTCCCTTGGCATCTATTGCTGTCGCCAGGGCGATGTGTTCCCCTTCCCGTGTAATGGCCAGCGTTGCCAGCCTGGCTGTTTCACCACCCTGGCCGAAGGCCCGCACTGTTTTCGCACCATTGAGGCGGAGATTTGAGGGAAGCCCGTCCAGAGAATCCTGTGCGCGTGAGGAATGTGTGAGTGCAATGGATATGGCACCCAGCAGCAGCAGGAAGGATCGTGGTTGTCTCGGATGCATCATTTACCGGGAAGTGTCGTTTTCCTGGCGGGAAGGAAATCATTCCGGTTACCGAGCATGACCTCGACTTGTTTTGTCCCGCCTTCCCAGCGTTTCAGGATATCCAGAAGAACCTTCTCGCCGGGACCATGTTCATTGATGAGCGTTCTGAAGGAGTTCAGGCTCTCGACTTCTTTCCCATTAATGCGGGTAATGACATCTCCTGCCCGGAGTTTGTTCTGTGCGGCAGGCGAGTTCTTCACAACGCCGGTGATCTGGACACCTTTTGAATGAGAAACGCGTTTAACCCCCAGAAATCCTCCTTTGCGCTCAATCTTTGCGTATGAGTCGTTGATGGTGACGACTTCACCGGCCAGCATGCGATCCCAGTCCCGTTTAAATGCGCGCACCGTGACGTGGAAGTTCTGCTCGTTTTTCTTTGATACACGGCTGTGGATGCCGACGACTCTTCCCAGCATGTCAAAGAGTGGTCCGCCGGAGTCTCCGCCAATCAATTTACAGTCGCTCTGGATGGTGATGTTGCCGCGGTGAATCACGCGGCCTACACGCAGAACGATGCCCCGTTCTTTGTCGAAGCCTCCGGGGTGGCCAATGGAAAAAATCCAGTCTCCCCGAAAGAGCGTTGCCGGCGGGGCAATTTCGACAAACGGGTGTTTGCCTTTTTCCGTGATGCGAATCAGTCCTGAATCCGCGGCTGCCGAGCGGCCGAGTGATTCCGCTTCCAGCTTGGTCCCGTCCGGCATGATCACGTGGATCTTTGTGCCGGGGTCGCCACTGACGTGGCCTGCGGTGAGCACCAATCCCTCTTCGGATACAATGACTCCGCTGCCTGACCCGTTGCCAACGATGCAGACTGTTGCTTTCTTGGCATTTTCCAGGACCGAGCGCACCTGTTTTTGAATTGCAAGGAGGTCCTCAGGGGATTCCGGTGCCGGTTTACTGAATACGGGATGTTCAAGGGCATCCTCTGCTAACCGGGTATCGGCACCGGTGGCAAGACCGATGAGTAAAACTGCCAATAATGTGTGGAGAAATTCCTGCATTGTTCAAGACGATGGGTAAAAATTCGCAGACGGCAAGTTGAAAGTGGCACCGCTGCGGAGAGCAGCGGTATTGCCCCGGGTGGGTTCATTGCCCGGTATCTTTGGGAATTTCATTTCCGGTTTTTTCTTCAATTTCCTCGTCATCCCTGTAGAGCACCTGCTTGGTGGGGGTGCCGTTTTCATCCCAGTAGGTGGTTATACCATGGCGCATGCCTTTTTTGTAAAGCTTGTAGGTGCTCCTTTGGCCGTTTTCGTACCATTCCTCAACAAGGCCGTCCAGGAGCCCGTCCATAAAATTGTAACGGCTCTTGAGTGTTTCGTCCGGATAATGCTGTACTGCGCGTCCTGAAAAGGGGATGCCGTCCTTGGTGAAGATTCCCTTTGTGTAGCCAAGATGCTTATACGCGAATTCCGGAATTACCGGATCATTGTTTGCGGCCCCCGGTGGTGGATCCTCACCTGTGCCTGCAGCGGAGGGTGTAACCCTGTCCTTGCATGACGGGGTGAAACCCAGCAGCACAATAGCAAGGGGAGCCAGTAATGTTCGCTGTCTGATGCGCATAGGGGATATAATAGGGGCAAATGTGAGGCTGTGCCAGTACACAGCTGGCAGGGGTGTCGATATCACGTGTCCGGGATTCGCGTGTCATTGATTGCGCCGTGAGCCAGCAGGAAGCGAACGGGATCGGCTGCTTAAGCCCGGCCTTGATGAATCTGGTGGCCGGGCGGTGGTCGCCTCGTGGCAGTTGAATAGAAGTGGCCCTACTAGAGCCAACAGGCAAGGGCAACTATATACGCTACTTTACAGAGTATGTGAAGAAGCTGATCGAGATGCAGGTTGATGATTTTCTCCTCCTTGAGAAAGTCGACAAGCCAGTGCAGTGCGAGCTCAGCGATTCCGAGAAGATAGCTGCCGGTGACAAGCCAGACGCCACCGGCGTGAATCAGGGCGTGGGCGGTGAGGCAGTATGGCCAAAGGGTGGCGGTTCTCAGATCCGTGTTCTTTCGGCGGTAGTGTCGATTCTTGTTGAGTGCGAGGAATTGACCCTGCAGGGGATGATCACACAATGCGTGCGCAATGAGCAACGCAAGAAAGACAGGCAGCGCTGCCGAAGGGGAGCCGTCAGCAAGGGCTTCGATTTGGTGAGATAAGGGCACGGTGCCGGGGATATAAGTTACAGGACCTTCTCGTTGGCGTTTCTCAGGCGGCGGGCCAGGCCGATAGCCACCGCACAGGTGAATTCAAGTGCTTGTGACGGATGCGCTTTACACAGGGCTCTGTAGTTGTTCTTGCTTATTTTAAGGATGATGGCGTTTTTCATTGCCTTTACTGAGGCACTGGTATCAGCAGTTGAATCGAAGAAGGAAATTTCACCGATGAACTCACCTGCCTCAATGCGGCCAAGCAGCCTCTGCGGAGTTTGCTGATTGGCATGGCTTACCGCATGGAATAAGCCCGAGATCGTGAAGTAAATCGCACCCAGCTCCTGCCCCTGCTGAAGCACCAGCGTGTCTTCGGTGTATTTGATGATTTCCGAGAAACTTTCGCTCGCCAGAAGGGCGCGTGTCTCGGTGCTGATACCGGCTGATTCAGAGAGCAGGCCGCAGTTGAGCAGTTCACTTGTTTGGGACATATGTAGAGAGTTATTCGTAATCGGGCTGTGTTCAAGATGTAAAAGGAAGGGGTGCAAGTAACGGGGTTATGAAGGGTGGGTGTAATTTAAAGACTTGCAATCAGGGCGGATCTCGCTATCTCTTTTCGCCCTTATGGCCAAGAAGTGCTGGATTGAGCGCAACAAGAAGAAGCAGCGAATCGTCGAGAAATACGCGAAGAAGCGTGCGGAATTGAAGGCGAAGGGCGATTTTATCGGGCTTTCGATGCTGCCCCGCAATGCGAGTCCCTGTCGTGTTGTGAACCGTTGCGAGGTCACCGGCCGACGTCATGGATTCCTGCGGCGCTTTAAGATGTCCCGGATTACATTCCGCGAACTGGCATCAAAAGGACACATTCCGGGAGTTATCAAGTCGAGTTGGTAACATAGTAATAATATCAGCAGGAACGAAGTTCTTTCCTGGGTCTTGCGGTTTCTTCTGGAGACTTTCAATGAAGGGTAAAACATCTTAAGGTAGCAGAGGCGAATTTTTAGCGCCAGTAAATGCCGCTCTACGAATACATAGCGGAAGACCCGGCAGGGGGTTGCAGAACATGTTCGAAGGGCTTCGAATTGCGCCGCCCCGTGGATAGATCACCGCTTGCGGAGTGCCCTCTTTGCAAGGCTCCGGTTCGCAAGCTGGTTTCAACCGTCAGCAGCCCGAAGCTTTCCAAGCCGCTGTCGGTTTCCAGTGCCAAGTCAGCCGGGTTTACCGTCCTGGAAAAGCGCGATAAGGGGACATACGAGAAGCTTTAGTCGTACGTGATCTCAGAAACCACAGTTTTGCTGCTCGCCGATGGAACCATCGCGGTTTCGTGGCCGTCTCTGGGCACTATCCTTTTTGAGTTGTTCGTTATTTTTCTATTTGTGGTCATGAACGGGTTTTTCGTGGCTGCCGAGTTCGCCCTGGTGAAGGTGCGTGAGAGTCAACTTGAGGAGAAAATTGCCCGCGGGAGCAGTGCCGCGGTGGCGGTCAAGCGCATGCTCCACCAGTTGAACGCGTATCTTTCGGCGTGCCAGTTCGGGATAACCGTGGCCAGTCTGATCCTCGGAGCTCTCGGAGAGAAATGGCTTGCCGGAATGATTGAACCCTTGTTCGGCTCTCTTGGCTGGCAGCTTTCCGGGGCATGGGTACACGGTATTTCCTGGACGATTGCAATCATCGCGCTGACGTTCTTGCATATCACCCTTGGTGAGCAGGTGCCGAAAACACTCGCAATCCGCAGGCCGTTAGGGACAACGTTGTTCTCGACTATTCCGCTAAACCTGTTCTTCAAGGTCTTCGGCTTGCCGATCAAATTCCTGAATGTTGCCTCAAACTGGATGCTGAAGCTCATTTTCCGGGTTGATCCCGTTAATGAGAATGAACTTATCCATACCTCAGACGAGTTGGCATTGTTGGTGGAGGAGAGCGAGAAGGTTTCCGAAGTCACGGAGACCGAGCGCGACATTCTGATTAATGCGCTGGCCCTTAATGATTATGTGGTCAGGGATATCATGACGGCGCGCAGCGATGTTGTTTGTCTTGATGTCAACGATGGCTTTCAGGAGAACGTGGCCAAGGCGATCTCCTCACAACATACACGCTTTCCTCTGGTTGACGGACATCTCGACGAATCTGCGGGCTTGGTTCATGTCAAGGATATGCTACGCCTTACCGGGGAGGCTAGTCCTGATCTAATGGATATCAGACGGGAACTGGTGGAGGTGCCGGAGATGCAGGCAATCGATGAACTGCTGGGTAATCTCAAGAGCGGGCGCTCACATCTTGCGCTGGCAGTTGATGAGTTCGGAAACTCGGTGGGCATCGTTACCATGGAAGATATCATTGAGGAACTGGTGGGTGAGATTCGGGATGAATTTGATGATGAGGAACAACCGGAGTTCAAGAGGATTGACGACAACAGTTTTCTTGTTGAAGGGATGATGTCTCCGCGCGAGTTGCCGCAGTATACCGAGTTGGAGATTAAGGATGTCGAGGCCAGCACCATGGGCGGTTATGTGACGCATTTATTGGGCCATCTTCCCGGGAAAGGCGAAAGAGTGCGGATTGAAAATTATGAGGTCACGGTTACTCAAACTGACGGCAGACGGGTAATTGAGATGAAATTCGAGAAGCGGGATAGCGAGGTGGAGTTTTCTCCGGAGTTGAGGCGGCAGGTGGAAGAATTCCCGGAAGGTGGAGTCTCTTGAAAACTGGAGAGACCTCTGAGAGCAGTGATTTTTTTCTGGGTGTGTTGTATGATTTTAAGCCGGGAACCCCAGTAAGCTATAGCAATGGTACTTGCCAGCCAGGTATTGCTGAAATGCAACGATAAACGACCACGTGATTCGTGGGCGGTCCGAGCGGTCGTTGGATTTTCTGCTGGTGTTTTTGTGGCTACACTGCTGGCGGTTTTTGCAGTTAAAGGGACTGATGAACTGGCATCATGGTGGGGTGTGGCGATTTTTTTTGTGATCATCTCCTGGGCAGCTGTGGTAACAGTTTCCCGGTTGGCGGTTTTCGTGCTGCCGCGAATAATGTCCCGCGGTGAGGGCTTTCCGTCCTTGATCAGGTTCCTGGCGATCACCATTGCATCGGTGATAATGATTGCCGGGACGGGTGTGCTGTTTCAACTTTCGTTTACTGGGGTTACTGTTGCCTTTGTGCCGTTTGTAATGGCCGTCGCGCTGTTCTGGACAGTTGGCCGGGACATGGGGGTGAAGAGTTGCCTGTTTGCCGGCAGTGTGTTGCTTGTTATTTGCACAAGGCTGTTCACGATCCCGGGGGGGAAAGCTGCAGACACTTTGCCCCTGGCGGGGATACAGGATGATGATGTGTGGGTGATGTCCTGGAACGTGGGGGGTGGAGGCCCTTTTTTCCCGGGCAGTGACGATGATGACATTGAGAGGATTGCTGAAATTGTGATACAGCATGGCGTGCACGTGCTTTGCCTGCAGGAGGTGTCTTCGAAGAAGTTCCTGAGTAAATTACAGGCAGTTCTGGGCAGGGATTGGAAGGGGGGAGGATCGGAGAGCAATGGCAAAGCAACAGCCGTTCTAAGCCGTGTTGGCGGGGAGACCGAGTCTCCTCTCAAGGATATGAATCATGGTGGCCCCACGGTATTGAGGATAAGAAGCCACAAGGGCATGCTTCAGTTTGTCAGTTGCCATGCAAGCCCGGGGCGAAACTCCGGGCAACGGCGGAAGATGGTCGAATGGGTGTTGCATGAACTCAGGGATTCGAAAAACAAGACGGTTGTCACTGGTGATTTCAATATCGACACCAGCCGGGGATGGACCTTTCTCTCGCCACTGCTAAGTGATTCCCTGTCCTTTGACCGGGCTACTTGGCGGGCCTTGAGTATCCTGGGAAGGGATCCGGGACTTGGTTTGCAGGCAACTTCCTCAATGGGGCGGCGCAGCGACTGGGTTGTCGTTGATTCGAAGATGCCCATTACCGGCTATCGTGTTCTGGAGTCCGTGAAGGTTGGCCGGATGGATCATTTCCCGGTGCTGGTTCGTGTGGGACTGGGGAAGGCCGGGCGTGATGCCGCCGGCGACTGAGCGGCAATCCCCTCTGCAATAAACAATTTGGCATTATCGTGCCTGGTCAAGCAACCGGGAGTTGATGGCAGCTAAGGGATCCATTTGCCGGCTGACGGCCCTCCGGAGTTGATATCTTCAGCGACTTCGTTCAGTGCTTTGGCGAGTGCGTCCCATTGATCGCGACCAGTGTCGAGGCCGGAACTGATACGCAATGCCCTGTTGATTTCCGAGGGGTTTAATCCCATTGAGGTGAGGACATGGGAACCGTCCTCGCTTCCGGAACTGCAGGCGGATCCTGTGGATACGGAGAAACCGCGCTGCCCGAGGCGGGTGAGCCATTTCAGGTTTCGTCCGCTTGGCATAATGAGCATTGAGGTGTTTGGCAGCCGTTGTGAATTTTCCGCTATTATCGAGGTGCCGGGAAGATTGGCGACAATGGTTGCCTCAAAGCAATCACGAGCCTCGCGTTGTTGCTCCCAGAGGGAGAGATTGGGAGTTGTCTCCCCAAGGGCCCTTACCATTGCGGCAATCCCGGGTAGATTTTCTGTTCCCGCCCGTCTTCGCTGTTCCTGTGGCCCGCCGGATTGCAGCTGCAGGTGCCGTGCCCGCTCGCTGGTCCTGAGGAATCCGGTTCCCTTTGGCGCGCCGAATTTATGTGCGCTGCCAACGACAATATCCGCCAGTGCAACGATTTCAGTGGCGTCATACTTGCCGAACCACTGCACTGCATCGCAGTGAAACAGGACGCTGTATTTGCGACACAGGGAGGACACCTCGGGACATGGCTGAATGACCCCGGTCTCGTTATTGGCGGCCATAACGGCAACAAGGCAGACATTTCCTTTGGCAAGGATTTGTTCAAGATTGGGCAGTGAAACTGTTCCATCTGAGCTTACCGGCACCTTGATGAGGCGTTCGCCGAAGTGCCGGCCGGCGGGGGCATCAACTGAGGGGTGTTCAATGGCGGATAACGCACAGTATTTGTCCGGGTTGGCGTGTGCTAAGTGAGCGATGGTGGCGTTATTGGCTTCAGTTGCCCCTGAAGTAAAGATAATGCCTGGATCTTCGGCATCGTCCACTCCCAGTAATTGAGCGAGGGTTTCCCGCTCGTCCTCAAGGCGCTGGGCGGCGGCACCGGCTTCAGGGTAGAGGCTGCTGGGGTTTTGCCAGAATTTTTCCATCGCTTCGAGCCATGCCTCGCGGGCGGCAACCGATAGCGGGGTTGTTGCATTGTGGTCAAAATAAAAACTCATATTTTACGCCTTTAAACTCATCTTGTATTTCCTGCAGAACTCTGCCTTGTTTCCGCGCATTAGTCATGCGTTATGGAGTATCGTCGGTTCAAGCACGCCCGTTTTTCGGCCCGGTTTCCTGAAAATTTCAGGTATTCGGGATCGCATTACTGGATGTCTGAGGCAGAATGCGGACAAAATCTGTGGCGGGTGGGATTTACCAAATTTGCCACCCGCATGCTTGGTGAACTTGTCGAGGCGCAATGGCAGACCGGGGCGGGCGGCATGGTTGAGCCGGGACAGCAGATCGGGTGGGTTGAAGGATTTAAGGCGGCAAGCGACGTGTTCAGCGTGATGCGGGGGGAATTTGTTGGCGGCAACCCGGTCCTTGAAATTGATGCTTGTATTGTGCGCTCTGCGCCATATACAGAGGGCTGGCTGTATGAGGTAAAAGGTGACCCGGAGGAGGGGAGCCTTGATGTTGACGGTTATATTGCACTTCTTGAGGCCACCATCAGCAAGATGCAGGAGAGTGGGAATTACGATTAGAATGAACATGCAGGCAAAGGACCTGAATCATATCGCCCTGCATGTGGAGAATCTCAATCTGAGCATGGAGTTTTATGGCGAACGTCTGGGGCTTGAGGAGATAGCGCGTCCCGATTTTGATTTTCCCGGCGCATGGTTCCGGTTGGGGAAACTTCAGGAGTTGCACCTCATTGCTGGGCGGAATGCCGAGGTGAATTCTTCCACGCGGGGCAACCATTTTGCGCTTGGGGTCGAGGACATGGACGAAACTGAAGCCTATCTCGCCGGGAGGCGCATTGAGCACACCCCGCGGCAGACGCGCCCTGATGGCGCATTCCAGATTTACATTGAAGACCCGGACGGTTACTGGATTGAATTCTGCCAGAATCCCGCGTAGTGCGCTTTGGGCTTGTCAGCGGGGCTGCACTCGGCGAAAATCATGATTATGAGTCATAAGAGTTTTCTGCCGTTGTTCCTCGCCGCCGCAGCCCTGTTGGGGGTTGCCGGGTTTGGCATTTCCAAATCAAGCAATCCAAAGATTCGCGTGCTCATTATTGACGGGCAGAATAATCACAACTGGAAGGACACCACCCCGTTCCTCAAGGCGCAGCTTGAAAAGACCGGAAAGTTTGAGGTCAGTGTTGCGACAACACCGCCGAGAGGAGGCAACGCGCAAGCCTGGGAAGCCTTTAAACCCGACTTTGCGGCATGTGATGTCGTGCTTAGTAATTACAACGGCCCGAAATGGCAGCCTGCAGGCGTGCGTGAGGCATTTGAAAAGTTCCTCGCCGGCGGGGGAGGACTCGTCAATGTGCACGCAGCAAACAATGCACACAAAGGATGGGAAGAGTTTGAGAAGGCCACGGGACTTCTCTGGCGGGGAAATAAAGACGGTGCCCGCGTATATCTTGATGAGGTGGGTAAAGTCATGCGCATGGATATTGGTGCAGGGCCGGGAGCAGGGCATGGCCCGCAGCATGAATATCTGGTGAGGATTCGTCAACCGGAGCATCCCATAACCAAGGGGATCCCCCCCGAATGGCTGCACACCAGGGATGAGCTTTATCACGGTCAGCGTGGCCCCGGTGAGAACATGAGGATTCTGGCAACAGCGTTTTCCGCCAAGGAGAAGAGAGGCACCGGGGTCCACGAGCCAATGCTCTGGTGGATTCCTGTGGGTAAGGGCAAAGCGGTGACCAATGTCCTGGGGCATGTCGGCAACCTGGAGAGGGACCCGGCGATGAAATGTGTCGGGTTCCTTACCCTGGTTGCCCGCTCATGCGAGTGGGTGGCAACCGGAAAGGTGACTATTGCCGTGCCGGAGAATTTCCCGACTGCCGATCAGATCAGCCAGGTTAAGTAAGCGCAGCCACGGCTTGGCCCTGGGCGGGATCAAAGCGATGAGCGGGCTCTATAGTTTGGCGTTCAGAAGTTCGCGAACCAGTGCCGGACCGCGGTAAATGAGCCCTGTGTAGACTTGCACGAGCTTGGCACCGGCTGCAATCTTTGCCCATGCCTCTTTTGCGCTGTCTATGCCGCCAACGCCGATGATGGGGATGGTTTTGTCGAGGGCGCCATGGAGTGTGGCGACAACTTCTGTGCTGGCTTGAGCCAGTGGAGTTCCGCTCATCCCGCCGCTCTCGGCGGCATGAGGCAAATCCTGCAGGCCATCGCGGTGGGTGGTGGTATTGGTGGCGATTACCGCATCGATATGCAAGGCGTTAAAGAGGTTGGCAAGGGCAAGGATCTGCCCGTCATCCATGTCAGGTGCGATTTTTACGGCGAAGGGAACAAGCTTCCCGCTTTGCTGATGCAGCAGTTTCTGTTCCTCCTTGAGACGGAGCAGGAGTTGTTCCGCATTTTCCGGCTGTTGAAGATCTCGCAGTCCGGCTGTATTGGGCGATGAGATATTGACGGCAATGTAGTCGGCCACGAGGTAGGCTTTGCGAAAGCAAGTCAGGTAATCATCAATCGCCTGGGCGTTGTCGGTGTCCTTGTTTTTGCCGATATTAATCCCCAGGACCCCGTCGAAACCTCTTCTTGAGCGGGCAATATTCCTGAGTGCAGCGTCGATTCCAGGGTTGTTGAATCCCATCCTGTTGATAATCGCCTCACGTTCCCGGATTCGGAAGAGTCGTGGTTTGGGGTTTCCGCTCTGGGGCAGGGGGGTGATTGTTCCCACTTCGATGGCGCCGAAGCCCATTGCTCCAAATCCGGAGATGCAATCACCTGTCTTGTCGAGACCGGCAGCCAAGCCGACCCGATTGGGAAACTCAATGCCCATAACTTCAACGGGTTCGGAGCGGATGCCCGGATGGAGGAGGCGGCCGGCTCCGAGCCGCATCGTCATCCGCAACCCGGCCAGTGTTAAGCGGTGTGCCTGTTCGGGGCCCAGACAGAACAGAAGAGGGCGGGTTAGTTTGTAAAAATCCACGAATTTTGAGATCTTTTGAGGGAGTAGTTTTTAATTAAAGACTCCTTAACTATTTTTGCGTGACATCTTGGCCTACAGGGCTAAGTCTCGCCATCTAAAGATCCATGACCAACGAGACGGCTAAGGCCAGTTCCCTCATTAGTAAAGTTCCTCTCGATGCATTGCGCGAGCCCTTTTACGAGGGCTCCGTTCAGCGCCTGTATGCGATTCCCGGTGAACCGGACTATATGGTGACTGAAACCACCGCGGGCGGATCGGTGTTTGATGTCGGAACAATCTTCTCTATTGAGGGAAGTGATGTTGCCCGGGCGGTTTTTCGCCATGTTATTTATACTGCTTTGGGAAAGCGGGAGACGTGGCAAGAGGTGAAGTCTGCTGTTGAATCAGCCAGCGGGCTTGATGACACGATTCGTAAACTCTTACTTGAGGACACAATCGAGAAACTCTCAGCAAGTGGCGCAGTTACCCATCATTGTGGAATGGTGGATGCGCAGAGTGGTGAGGTCATGCACGACGGATTGCCGGAGAACGAGAGTGCGTTTAATATCGTTCGCCGCTACAAGATAGAAAAGCCCGAGCAGTCATCCTTCCTGAGGCATTCAGTCTACGATTACAGCAAGTTCAAGAACCTGGACAGGAATGTTGTGCCCCTAGAGTGCATTGTGCGCTTTGGAATCACCAGTGGCAGTTCGGTGTTCCGCAAATATCTAAAGCTTTCCGATGCTCAGCGGCGTAATTTCGAGAAGGAACTGGGCAGCGATTGTGAGTTGCAGGCCTGGCAGTACCTGGCGACGCCCATTGTTGATTTTACCAGTAAATATGAGCCGGAGGATCGGGCAGTGACCAAGCAGGAGGCTCTCAATATGTCAGGGCTTGATGCCGGGGCCTTTAGCGAGATGGGCAAACTGGCAGTGCTTGGCGGCTGGGCTGTGAGGGTGCTGGTGGAAAAGATGGGGCTGCAGCTCTGGGATTTGAAATGGGAATTTGCCAGGGATGGTGAGGATTTGGTTTTCGTTGACACCATTGACACGGATTCCTTCAGGGCCACCTCGATATTAAACGACGGTAACGACAGGTTTGTTGTTCATTATAACAAGCAGGCCATGCGTGATTATTACAAAATTGTCCATGCTGAGTGGTTGGCCGCAGTGGATGATGCCAAGAAGGATGCCCGTGCTGACGGGGTGCCTTTTGTGGAGGTTTTGCGTGCCAGGCAGGCATCGGGAACTGTGCCGGAGGATCCGCAGGTGGACAGTGAGTTTCTTGCTGTTCAGGTTGAAAAAATGAACCTGATCAAGGATTGCATCCTCGGCTGTCGGGACGGCGTGGATGTTACCCAGGCACTGGAGGATTGCGGACAGCGTGAGGTGGCTTTTTATACCAGGGGGAAGTGGCGTGATGCCCTCAGGGAAATTAACGGGATTGGCTGATGAAGACGATGGCGATTCTTACCGCAGAAGTGATCAGTAAATTTGACGGCAGGGGTGACGCGAACAAGCTCGTGTATGCACCCCTTGATGAGGATTCGACTTATCAAAAGACGAGAGTTTATTCCATTGAGTATGCGGGGGAAGTCACGGATGCCGAACAATTCGTGAAGCGCACCCTGGTTGACAGTTATGCGGAGGAGGTCAGTTTTGGTTGTGAACCGGTTCTCAGTGGATTCGCTTTTTTTATTGATTACGGCATGAAGCCCGGGGCACTCGACCTGGAACGGGAGGCAATCCTGGTCAGTCACCGGGGAGTCCGGGACAAGGCCATGGAGATACTCTCACTCAGGCTTACTCAGCGTATTTATATTTTCGCCGATGGCGGAGTGGCGCCCGAGCGCTTCATCCGTGATGTTTGCAACTCAGCGATCCACGTCTGGAGCGTGACTGATTCCAATGACCGTGATGTCGCCTGATTTGTCTGTAGAGAATTTTCGCCGGATAGCGATCCGTGATCTCGATCCTGAAGGCCTGGGGGAACTCAGTGAGGACATGAAGTTATCACTCTCGATCGATGACATGATTGAGATTCAGCTTTATTATGCGGCGGAGATGCGTCGCGAGCCAACTGATGTTGAGCTTGAGTGCATTGCCCAGACCTGGAGTGAACACTGCAAGCACCGGATTTTCGGGGCCCGTATAGAACATTGCGGGCCGGGTGGAGCAGAGGTGATCGAGAGTCTTTTCAAGACTTACATCAAGGAGGTTACCGAGCGCATCATAGAGCGTAAGCCGGATTTTGTCCTGGGCTGCTTTATTGATAATGCCGGCTTTATCAGGCTCGATGAAAACAAGGCTGTCTGCCTTAAGGTGGAAACCCATAATCATCCCTCGGCCATTGAGCCCTATGCGGGTGCAAATACCGGTCTTGGGGGTGTTATCCGTGATATTCTCGGTGCAGGAAAAGGGGCTAAGCCGATCGCCAGTTGCGATGTTTTCTGTTTTGGACCTCCTGATATCGATGCAGGTGACATTAAGGCTGACGATGTTATTCATCCGCTGGGAATCATGCGTGGAGTGGTGCGCGGAGTGCGCGACTATGGCAACCGCATGGGTATCCCGACCATCAGCGGGGCGGTTCAATTTGATCCGGCGTATATCTATAATCCCCTTGTTTTCTGCGGTACTGCCGGAGTCATACCGATAGCTGATATCGACAAGCAAATGCGGGGTGATCTCAGGATAATTGCTGTTGGCGGGCGCACCGGCAGGGACGGACTCAAGGGTGCCACGTTCTCCTCGATGCCTCTTGATACAGAGAGCCATGAAAATGATCAACAAGCGGTACAGATTGGCAACCCGATCGAGGAGAAGAAGGTTGCTGATTTCGTGCTTGATGCGCGGCAGCGCGGGCTGGTGGTCTTTATCACTGATTGTGGAGCGGGGGGATTCTCAAGTGCTGCCGGCGAGATGCTCAGTGAAGTTGGCGGTAATCTTTACCTTGAGCGTGCGCCGCTCAAGGAACCCGGGATGACCAGCTGGGAGATTTTTCTTTCGGAAAGCCAGGAGCGCATGGTGTTGGCGGTGGAGGAAAGTGCATTGCCCCAGCTGCGGGAGCTTGCGCAAACCTACGAGACGGAGTTAACCGAGATCGGGGAATCCGATCATTCCGGGATTCTCAAGGTCTGGCACGATGGCGAACTGGCATGTGAGCTTGATAACTCCCGCCTGCATGATGCGCCGGTGCGGCACATGCGATCTGAATTCATTCCCGGTGATGCGCAAACGGACATGGATTGGATCGCGGGTGACCTTGCTGCCGAGTTGCGTGACCTGCTTGGTGACTTTGCAATTTGTTCACGTGAACCCATTATTCGTGAATATGATCACGAGGTGCAGGGGAACACAGTCCTCAAGCCGCTTGCCGGGGCAAGCGGTGATGCGCCCCAGGACGCTTCAGTGGTTCGCATTGACGGCAGTGATCAACTGATGGCAATGGGTCTTGCGCTGCTTCCTGAGTGGGGTAAATCTGATCCCCGCGCCATGGGGCGGGCGACTGTTGATGAGTGCGTGCGGTCACTGGTTGTGGCTGGCGCGAATCCGGAACGTATAGCCCTGCTGGATAATTTCTGCGTTGGTAATCCTGAGGATTCGCGGGAATTGGGAATGCTGGTGGAAACCTGCAAGGGAATTGCCGAGGCATCGGAAGCTTATTGTGCGCCCTTTGTTTCCGGGAAGGATTCCTTTTACAATTATTTCCAGACGAAACAGGGAGCAGTCTCGATTCCGATAACCTGCCTGATCAGCGGGATGGGAATTGTCGAGCAGCAGTCCCATGTCACGGGAGCTTCCGTCAGGAAGGCGGGGAGTTTGTTGGCTATTGTCGGGCTCAGCGGTCCGGACATGGGTGGCAGTGTCTATGCACGGTTGAAAGGTGTTGAGGGGGTGAAGGTGCCGGAGATTGACCTGGGCGCGGCGCTGGAGTGCTACAGGACATTCCACCAGGCGGTTGCGGCAGGATTGATCCTTGCCGCACATGATATCTCCGAGGGAGGGCTTGCGGTGACTGCTGCCGAGATGGGATTTTCAATGCAGGCCGGTCTTGAGATTGATCTTGATGCCTTGCCGGTGAGCGGTTCCCCGGGAAGTGTTGCACGTCTTTTTGGTGAATCTCCTTCCCGCATCCTTATTGAAGTTGCCGAGGCTGCCTCGGGGCAGCTTGAGGAACTTTTCACTGGCATTGCGTTTGCCGTGATTGGCAGGACAAATGCTGCGCATTCAAAACTTCGCTTCACTGATGGCGGTGAATATATCCTGGACGCTGAGTTGGCGTCCGTTAAAGAGCAATGGAAGAACAGCCTAACGCACTACTACTAAAGTTTCCGGGAACCAACTGTGACGACGAGACTGCCCGCGCCCTTGAGGTTACCGGTTTTGTGGCCGAGGTATTGCCGATTACGCGTGTCACTGAGGCCGCTCTGGAGGCTGCCCACCTGGTGGTTCTCAGTGGCGGGTTCAGCTATGGTGACTATGTGATGGCCGGCCGTCTTGCCCAGCTTGAAACTGAGCGCAAACTCGGTGATTCCCTGATCCGTTTCCGGGACAGGGGTGGTTACCTGCTGGGTATTTGTAATGGATTTCAGATCCTGACAAAACTCGGCTTTCTTCCGCGGGGCAGCCTGATTAACAACACTTCAGGACGTTTTATCTGCCGCTGGACGGGGCTTAAGCGGGAAGTTTCCGGTAATCCGTTCATGGACGGGCTGCCGGAGAGATTTGAGTTGCCGGTTGCCCATGCCGAGGGACGGTTCATTGCTCCGGAAGGGGCTGCACAGAGTTATCTCGCCAAGGGGCTGGTTGCTCTCACTTACACCTCGGACATTAATGGCTCATCCTGCGCAATCGCCGGCCTCGCCGACGAGAGCGGACGGGTATTGGGGCTGATGCCGCATCCTGAGAGATTTCTCTGGGCGTCGAATCATTATGATCCAGACTGGCAGGGGGATGGCAGTGACTGGGGATGGGGCTATATGATGTTTAAATCAATTCACGACACCATCGCGGCGGAGATCGCCGTCGCATCAGCTTAAATTCAATGGCAGATCAGATCAGTTACAAAGAGGCCGGTGTTGATATTCACGCCGCAGCGCAACTTGTTGGTGATATCGGAGCGCTACGGGCAAGGACAGAGAAGAAGCGTAAACTTTTCGGGGCATTCGGCCTGTTTGCCGCAGGGTTTGACCTTAGCTCCTACAGTGAGCCTGTTATTTTCACCGGATGTGACGGTGTTGGAACCAAGCTGGAGTTGCTGCTGGAATACGATCTGCTTGAAATAGCCGGCAAGGACCTGGTCGCAATGTCGGTTAACGACATCCTCACTACCGGTGCGGATCCAATCATGTTTCTTGATTATATAGGGGTTGGAAAACTCGATAAGGAAAAGATTTCCCGTGTCATTACGGGCATTGTTGACTGGTGTGAGGCATGTGATTGCGTCCTTGCAGGAGGGGAAACTGCGGAAATGCCCGGCCTGGTCGCCGATAACATGATAGAGCTTTCGGGCTTTGGTGTCGGTGCTGCGGAGAAAGCTGACGTGGTGGATCCGGGTACAGTGAGTGAGGGTGACGTGTTGATCGGTTATCCTTCAGTCGGAATACATGCCAACGGCTGGAGTTTGGCACGCAAGGTAATTTCCTCTTTTCCTGATGAGTTTTCCGCCGATGATGTGATTTCAATGCTTGCCCCGACACGTCTCTATCATGATGTAGTCAGGGGATTACGTGAAAACGGGGTGAAGCCCAGGGCGATGGCCCATATCACCGGTGGCGGGTTACCTGAGAATCTTGAGCGTGTGCTTGGTGGTCGCGGTGCTGAGTTGCAGGTGCCGCGATGGGAACTGGGGGCAGTGCAGAAAATTCTCGCTCACGTTGATGCTGACGAGGCTTTTTCAACTTTTAACATGGGAGTTGGCTGGGTGGTTGTGGTGGCCGCTCATGACGTGGACTGCGCGATGGGACTGATTCCCGGAGCATTGCGCCTTGGCGAGGTTGGGGCAGGTAAATTGACAGTCAGGACCGTGTAAATGAGTGACTTTATAAAGCACGAGTGTGGCATCGCGGTGTTACGGCTGAAGAAACCCTTGGCCTATTATCACGATATGCATGGATCCGCACTCTACGGGTTCCAGAAATTGTTTCTGTTGATGGAGAAGCAGCACAATCGCGGGCAGGACGGGATTGGCATAGGTTGCGTGAAGCTCAACATGGAGCTTGGCGAACCGTATATGTTCCGTGAGCGTTCCGCGGCAAAGGATTCACTTACCGTGGTGTTCCAGGAATTGATGGAGAAATACGCGAAGATTTGCAGTAAGCGCGGGATTAATCCTGATGACCCGGGGAACGTGAGCCGTTATTTTGACTTCGGCGGCGAAGTTCTCCTGGGGCACCTGCGCTACGGGACATCAGGAGAATTTGAGGAAGGTTCCTGCCATCCGTTTATGCGTCGCAGTAATTGGGAGACCCGCAGTCTCATGCTGCTCGGAAATTTCAATATGGCCAATGCGCCCGAGTTAAACCGTACACTTGTTGAACGAGGCCAGCACCCGGTGTTTGGTACCGACACCCAGACAATTCTTGAGGAAATCGGGTTCTTCCTCGATCAGGCGCACCAGAAGATTTACCAGTATTCGAAAAAGAAGAAAATGTCGGGAAGTGCGATCCCCGGCATGATTAGCGATCGTTTGCACATGCCGCGTTTGTTGCGGAAGGCGGCAAAGGTCTGGGACGGGGGCTATGCGATTGCCGGGACGGTTGGTAACGGTGACTGCTTCGTGATGCGTGACCCGAATGGCATTCGTCCGGCATTCTATTTTGAGAACGACGAGTTCGTGGGATTCGCTTCCGAGCGAGTGCCGTTAATGACCGTGTTTGGCCTGGAACAAGATGACATCAAGGAAGTGCCTCCCGGGCATGTGGTTTCGATCAAGAATACCGGGGTATTGAGTGTTGAGCAGTTTGCAGAGGAACGTGAGCATACGCCCTGTTCCTTTGAGCGAATTTATTTTTCCCGTGGCAATGACCCGGAAATTTACCGCGAGCGTAAAGAGCTTGGCCGCCTGCTTGCCCCGGAGATTCTCAAGTCGATTGACTTTAACCTCAGGGACACGGTCTTTAGCTTCATTCCCAACACTGCAGAGGTGGCCTATCACGGCATGATGGGCGGGTTGCGGGAGTATCGCCGACAGAAGGTAAAGGAGGCAATTGAGCATGCCATGACCAATGGCGGCCTGAATAATGAGGAAATTGATGATCTGGTGATTCACAATTGGCCGCGCGGGGAAAAAATCGCTCACAAGGACATTAAGATGCGAACCTTCATCAGCCAGGAGAAGGGGCGCAAACAACTGGTCTCCCACGTATACGATATCAGTTACGGGGTTATTGAGCCCGGCCAGAGCCTGGTGGTCATTGATGACTCCATTGTCCGCGGTACCACGTTGCGCGAATCAATCCTGAAGATCCTCGCGCGTACCAATCCGGAGAAGATTGTCGTGGTTTCCAGTTGTCCGCAGATTCGGTATCCCGATTGCTATGGGATTGACATGTCGGAACTCGGAAAATTCATCGCTTTCCAGGCGGCGATTGATTTGTTGAAGAACACCGACCAGACTTCCCGGATCGGGGTGGTCTATGATCAGTGCAAGGTGGAGATCGAGAAACCGGCCGGCGAGGCGGTTAATGCGGTTTGTGATATCTATGAACCTTTCACAGTGCAGGAGATTTCTGATCAGATTGCACGGTTGATATATCCGCCGGAAACCAAGTGGAGCGGCGAGGTAAAGGTGATTTATCAGGGCATAGAGAACCTGCGTGCGGCACTAGGCAAGCATTGCGGGGATTGGTATTTTACCGGGAATTACCCGACTCCCGCGGGTATCGCGGTGGCAAACCGCGCGTTCATCCAGTATTGCGATGGCATCGAGGGGCGCCCTTATGACCTGGGATTTTAGGGGCAAGGAATCTTATGAAAGTAATCGTAGTGGGCAAAGGTGGTCGTGAGCATGCTCTGGTCACGGCTTTGGTGGAATCGGATTGCGCACCGGAAGTTTACTGTTACCCGGGGAGCGATGCGATTCTTGATGTGGCCAGGTGCCTGCCCGGCGTGGTGTCCGATGTCGATTCCCTGGTTGCGGCGATGGTTGCGGAGGGAATTGACCTCTGTGTTGGCGGTGAGGAAGTGTGGTTGGCAAACGGACTTGCGGATAAAGCCCGGGCGGCTGGAATCCCGACCTGGGGCCCGGTGGCACAATCCGCGCAACTGGAGGCCAGCAAGCAGTTTGCCAAGGAGTTCATGATTCGGCATGATATCCCAACCGGCGGTTATGCGGTTGCGGAGAACGCAAGTGACGCGAAGGCGGCGATAAGCAGTTACCCGACGGTGTTGAAATTTGACGGGCTTGCCGCGGGTAAAGGTGTGGTGATCTGTAATGAGGAGGCTGAGGTGGATGCGTTTCTTGGCGAAGTGTTTGAAGATCGCCGTTTCGGAGAGGGCAGGGTGCTCATTGAGGAATACCTTGAGGGGCCCGAGGTTTCCGTGATCGCGACGGTTGCCGATGGCAGTTATCAGATTTTCACCCCGGCGCGCGATTACAAGCGCCTGGGGGACGGTGACGAGGGTTTGAATACAGGGGGCATGGGGGCGGTTGCCTCGCGGGCATTGATCGAACCTGAGTTATTGGCTGAAATTGAGGAGCGGGTAATGCGCGCAAGTGTGGACGGGTTGGTAAAGGATGGGCTGGATTTCAGGGGTTTCCTCTATGCCGGGGTGATGTTGACAAATGATGGGCCGAAGGTGCTTGAGTACAATTGCCGCTTTGGTGATCCCGAGGCCCAGGCGGTATTGCCCCTTGTCGGTGGCGACTTGGCGGCTTACCTGAAGAAGGCGGCGGAAGGGGAGATTGATGAAAGCCTGATCTCCTTTGATCAGAGCTGGAGCATCTGTCTGGTCATGGCGTCGGCGGGTTATCCCTCCTCATCGCGCAGCGGAGACGTGGTTTCAGGTCTCGATGATGTCAGCGAGGCGCGGGTTTACCATGCCGGTACGGCAAAAAACGGGGATGGAGAATTTGAAACCAATGGCGGCAGGGTGATTGCGGTTGTAGCGCGGGGCAGTGACCGTGAATCTGCGCGGGACAGGGTCTATGCCGAGGCGCAAAAGGTTACGTTTGACGGGGCGCAGTGTCGCAGCGACATCGGTAGCATGCATTTTAATTAGGAACCCCAAACTGAATTTCTTCCCGAATACGCTTTTAGAGGAACCCAGGACATTTAAAACAAGTGATGAAGGTTATTATTATTTACGGAAGTGCGAACGATAAGGATTTCATGGAACCGGCCCGCTCTTACCTTGAGGAGAAGGGTATCGGGTATGATGAGCATGTTATCTCGGCTCACCGCAACCTGCCCGAGTTGATTGAGTTTCTTCACGAACTCAACGCTTCCGGTGAGAAGGCCGTGATCCTGGCCGTGGCAGGACTGGCGGCGGCTTTGCCCGGAGTCGTGGCCGTTGAGAGCGAATTGCCCTGTATCGGCGTTCCTGTCCCGAGTGGCCCGTTAAATGGCATTGATGCCCTGCTTGCCATGTGTCAGGTGCCGGGCGGGGTTCCGGTCGGCACGGTTGGACTTCACAGTAAAGCGCCATTGAATGCTGCGATGTATGCGTATAGGATACTAAAATTCGCCGGACTTGAGTAGCATAGATGATGTGGGAAGTACGGACACCGAGGGGCACCGGATCCTCGGTGAGAATGACCTTTCCAATAAGATCCAGCGCCTGGCGGCCCAAATTACCGAGCGGCATCCATCCAGGATTCCTGCCTTTGTTGGCATTCATACCCGCGGGGTCACTGTTGCGCAACGGGTACGCTCTGCCCTTGGTGAGGGTGGTGCTGATGTTGTCCTTGGAACACTGGATATCTCGTTTTACAGGGACGACCTAGATCATTGCACGACCAACCCGGTCGTGCAGGCCTCAGAAATTCCATTCGAGGTTGAAGGCGCTGAGATTATTATCTTTGATGATGTCCTCTACACCGGACGGACGATCCGTTCTGCAATAGACGGGTTGCTTAACTATGGACGTCCCTCAAAGATTGAACTCGCAGTAATCATTGACCGCGGCAATCGCGAGCTTCCCATTCAGCCTGATTATGTCGGGGAAACCCTTGACACGCAGCGCCTTGACCGGATCAGGGTCTGTTTCAGGGAGCATGACGGGGAAGACTCTATCAGTTTAATTACCGCATAATGATTGAGCCTCGCAAAGACCTCCTGCAGATAGCAGACCTCAGTCGCGAGGAGGTCGAGCATGTGCTTGCCGCTGCCCAGCCATTCAAGGAGCTTTTCAAGCGTTCGGTCAAGAAGGTGCCGACGCTGCAGGGGAAAACAGTCTTGAGCCTCTTTTACGAGCCTTCAACTCGCACCAGTTCCTCGTTTGAAGTTGCTGCCAACCGCCTTTCTGCTGATGTCACCAACCTGGCGGTCGCGACATCATCGGTGGTGAAAGGTGAGTCGGTGCTTGATACCGTCGACACCCTGCAGGCGATGCGTGCTGATTACATCATTATCCGTCACAAGCAGGCGGGCATCCCGAATTTGGTTGCGCGCCACACCGGGGCTGCGGTGATTAATGCCGGTGACGGGTTTCATGCACACCCGACCCAGGCCCTGCTTGATGCGTCGACTCTCCATGACGTGTTCGACAGTACCGACTTTTCCGGCAAAAAGGTCCTTATTGTCGGTGATATATTGCACTCGCGCGTGGCGCGTTCCACCGGTTGCATTCTAAGCAAACTTGGTGCTGATGTGGGTGTTCTCGGTCCGGGAACGCTGGTGCCGGAGCATCGACCGGCGGAGATGAAGAAGTTTTCTGACTTTGAGGAGGCGTTCAACTGGAAGCCTGATGTGATTTATCTGCTGCGTGTACAGTTCGAACGCCAGGGAGAACAGTTTTTCCCGAGTGCCGGTGAGTATCACTCGGTGTACGGGCTTACTGAAGAGCGGCTTGGGCGTGTGCGTGACGAGGGAATCTGGGTGATGCATCCGGGACCCGTCAACCGTGGGGTGGAACTTACCGACTCGGTGATGCATTATGAGCGTTGCCTGATCAACCAACAGGTTGAGAACGGCATCGCAACGCGTATGGCGGTGCTCTACTGGCTGAAACCTCAACTGGAATCCTCGGCATGAGTGACACGATTCTTTTCAAGAACGCCTCAATCGCCTCTACCGGGCAGAAGGAATTGGCTGTTTCCGATGTGCTCATTGAAAAGGGCAGGATCAAGAGTGTGGCACCGGGCCTCGGCGAAGAGAAGGGGATGAGGGTGGTTGAGGGAGCCGGCAAGGTGCTGCTGCCCGGTCTGTTTGATTTGCATGTCCATCTTCGTGAACCCGGACAGACGGGTAAGGAGGACATATGTTCCGGCTCTGAGGCGGCTATCAACGGTGGGGTTACCGGCATCGTTGCCATGCCGAACACCTCGCCGGCAATTGACAGCGCCGGGATGGTTCGCAGTGTTCTGGATATTGCCCAGCGCAACGCGCGCATCCCGGTCTATACCACCGGCTGTATTACCAAGGAACGTGCGGGAAAAGAGATGGCGCCGATCGCTGGATTGAAGTCCGCTGGCGCGGTGATGCTGACCGATGACGGTTCACCGGTTGCCAACCCGCAGTTGCTTCGCCATGCGATGGAGTATGCGCGTGAGTTTGACCTGCCGCTCGCCTCCCATTGTGAGACGATGGAGCTTTCCGGCTATGGGGCGATGAACGAGGGCAGGGTTTCCTATCAGCTTGGTATTCCCGGAATTGCCGCGATCAGTGAGGAGATTTGTATCGCCAGGGATATCCAGATTGCCGAATACACCGGGGCACACTTGCATATCCAGCACGTCACTACTGCACGGGGCATGGAGACCATCCGCCGTGCGAAGAACGATGGGGTAAATCTTACCTGTGAGGTCTCCCCGCATCACCTGATCTTTAATGAGGAGCATGTCATTGATTATGATACTCATTTCAAGATGAATCCGCCGCTGCGTATGCCGGAGGATAACGAGCGTCTTCTTGCGGGGCTTATTGAGGGGGTGTTTGACGTTATTGCCACTGATCATGCACCGCATACTGATTTTGAGAAACGGCAGCAGGATTTTGCCAGTGCACCCTTTGGCATCACCGGGCTCGAGACTGCGCTGCCTTCACTTTTCCATTATTTTATCAAGCCGGGGGTGTTTGGCTGGGAGCTGATCGTGGAACGTTATGCCGCGCAACCGCGCAGGATCCTGAAACTGGAGCAGGTTGCCATTGCGGAAGGTTCAGCGGCAGACCTTGTGCTTTTCGATCCCGAGGGAACAACCACCTTCAGCAGGGAATTCATGCGTTCAAGGGCCTGCAACACCCCGTTCCTGGATCAAACCCTCGAGGGCAGTGTCGAGATGGTGCTTGGCGGAGGAGACATACTGCTGGAGCGTGATTAAACCAGCCACGGGCGACTCTCTCCTGCATGACTTATTCCGAGAAACTTACTGCCCGAATAGAAGCCACCGGTTCAAACCTTTGTGTCGGTATTGACCCACGCCCTGAGCTAGCCGGTGATGATCTCGAGGGCTTTGTGTATTCCCTCGTTGAGCAAACTTCCTCCTATGCGGCTGCCTTCAAGCCCAATGTCGCTTATTTTGAGGCGGCGGGCTCAAAAGGTTATGCTCTCCTTGAGAGGCTGGTTGCCGACATTCCTGGTGAGATCCCGGTAATTCTCGATGCCAAGCGCGGTGATATCGGCGCAACCCAGGCCTATTATGCCAAGGCTTACTTTGAGAGCATGAAGGGTGTTGATGCTGTTACCATAAACCCCTACATGGGGTTTGACTCGGTCGAACCGATGCTCACTTACCCGGGCCGTGCCGTTTACCTTCTTGGAGTTACTTCAAACCCGGGAGCCGAGGACATTGAACTGCAGGCTCTCGCTGACGGCAGGCAGGTTTTTCACCTTGTCGCAGACATGGAAAAGCGCGCGGGCAAGCATGACGGGGAAATCGGTTTTGTGGTCGGGTTGACCAACGCGCAACCTGGAATAGTGGCGGCCATCCCCGATGTGCCGCTCCTGCTGCCCGGGCTCGGGGCCCAGGGAGGGGATCTTGACCTGCTGAAGGGCACCGGGCGCAAGGCGCCGCTTGTCATCAATGTTTCACGCGGGGTGATGGTTGGTGAAGGCAGTGCCGCGGAGCGTGCACGCGCTTTCCGTGATCGCATTGCCGCCGCGCTTTAGCGCTCTGGGGAATCCTCACGGGACAGGGCAGGGTTGTTACTCAACTCCTCGGCAATCACCACGCGCATCAAGGCGCTCGCCAAGCCACTGCAGGGCGGCATCGCGCCCGCTCAGGGTTCCCTCCAGTTGGAGATCCTCGATTTCGCGCAGGATTGCCCCGAGTTGCGGCCCCGGCGGAATACCCCGGCTGATCAGATCATTGCCGGTGAGCAGTGGTGGCGGGATGATTGGTTCATCGGCAAATTCCTGCTGCTTTGCGAGCAGGAACTCGTGGTTATCGAGCCCTCCCGAACTGCACTGGCAATCGATGCGGTGCAGTTCCATTTCATCATGGTAGGTGGGGCGATCCATGAAGCGCTTGAGCTTGGCAATACGCATGTGCTGAACATCCTTGAAGGCCATGTGGTTATCCACCATGGCGGTGACTGCCTCGATCACCGTGTTGGGATATTTCAGTCGCCTCAGGATGTTGTTCGCCATTTCCGCCCCCAACTTGTCGTGGCCGTTGAAGCGGATTCTTTGCGCGCCTTCATCATAGGAGAAAGTGGCCGGCTTGGCGATGTCATGCAGCAGGATGCCCAACACCAGGTGCCGGAGGTTCAGGTCGGGGTTGTCTTTGAATTTCCCGACCCTCTTGAGCATCAGCCGGGTGTGGACAAATACGTCACCCTCGGGATGAAACTGCGGCGGCTGCTCGCAACCTTTCAACTCTAGGATCTCCGGGATAATGCCGGCCATCAGCCCGCTTTCCACCAGCAGGTCAAATGCCTGTACCCGGCTTGGGTCAAGCATCATCAGGGAGAATTCATCGCGTATGCGTTCCGCGCTGATTTTTTTTAGGTCGTTGTTTTTTGCTCCTTCTTCCAGTGCCGAGCGGGTGCGTGCCTCAATGCGGTAGCCGAGGCGTGCCGAGAAACGCACTGCGCGCAGCAGGCGCAGGTGATCCTCGCTGAAACGCCGGGCGGGATCGCCGATGGCCCGGATGATACCGCTGGCGATATCTTTCTGGCCTTCGACGTGGTCAATAATTTCCCCGGAGACCGGGTCCTCGAAAAGCCCGTTGACGGTGAAGTCGCGTCGTGTTGCATCCTCCTCTGCCGTTGAGAATTCCACGGAGTCCGGGCGCCTGCCGTCACCGTAGGGCCCATCATTGCGGAAGCTGGCGACCTCAAAGGCGAAGTCCCCTTTTGACACGAGCATGACGCCGAAGTGGGCACCCACGGAGCGGGTCTTGTGAAATATCCTCCCCACTTCTTCCGGTTTGGCGCTGGTGGCGATGTCGTAGTCAAGGGGGGTGGCGCCACGGATGGAGTCACGCACGCACCCGCCGGCAAAGTAGGCGATAAAGCCCTCCTCCTGCAGTGTGCGCACAATCGCGATCGCCTCTGTTCTTTTCTGGTCCATTGCCCGGCAACTCTTCAACTAACCCATTACGCCAGCTCTTCAAATACTCTGCGCAGAGTATTCCCGGGATTCTTTTTGCCGACGGGCAGGGAATACTTCATGACTGCGGGACGATTTGACAATAAATTCTAGGGGAGTAAAATCGACCTGTTGCGTTCAAGTGCGCGGCACGAGATGGCAGGATAGCTCAGCGGTAGAGCAGAGGATTCATAAGCCTAAGGTCGGGAGTTCAACTCTCCCTCCTGCTACCACTGCCGGGCGAGGGTGGGGTTTTCACGTTGTGCCGTGCGTGCGGTTCTATAGCAGCTCCCCGCATGTCGAGAGAAGCAACAGGAAGATCGCGATGCCAATGATGGAACATACCATGCCGGCTGTTGCCATTCCGCCACCGTGATAGAGGTCAGTACTAGATTGAATTGCACGTTTTGCCTTAGACGACATAAGCAATGAAATAATCCCAATTACCAGGCCGGCGAAAAGGAAGAAAACTGCGCCACCTTGGGCAGATGAGGGTCCGGAGCTAAGCTGACTCAGGCCTTCAAGGAGAAGCAAGAAGGGAAAGATAATGCTGGCAGTGACAATCGAGAGTATCCCGAGCACCAGGCTGGCAACCGATCCCGGTGCTCTCCTGCCGGGGGGCGTTGGTTGAAGGACTGCAGGATCAGTTTTTGAAGGGTGCTCTTCCGGCTTGCGTTCGGGATTACTGTTCTTCGTGGTTGCCTCTGGGCGAGGGGCCGGGCGTGCCCCTTGGCTGGTTGGCTTGCTGTCATCCAAGGTTGGCACCCGCAAATCCCCTGAGCATGCGGGGCATTTGATTGCCTGGCCGGACATTGAGTCCGTTGCCTCAAGCAACTGGTTGCAGTGGGGGCAATGTAATTTCATTTGAGTTGTCTTTTGATCGCGCACTTAAAACCAGGAACCGCGTAGCAATCTCCCGGTATCAGGTAAGCGTAATCCGCTTCCTGTATGCCATGGAAATGCATAATATG
>JAYGGE010000209.1:0-2561 GCA_046581505.1 Verrucomicrobiales bacterium
TCTTTTTCAGTATCCTGACAATCGAGGAGAGGAGCCCCGAGGGATCCTCAGCCGGCAGGAAACTGGCCAGGGATATTTTCCAGCTCACTGAGCAGGACCCGGTCAACTTTCCAAAGGACCTGGGGGTCTTCATCGCCGCAGGTGAAAATAAAACAGGAAGAGATTTTGCAGGGGCCCTTGAGGATGGCCTGCTGTTCAGAAAACTGACAGTGACCGGCAAGGGCATAGGCAGTCCGGCCCGTATACGTAAGGCCATGGAGCAATCCGGAACCATTGACCTGATCGCAACCGCGTCATCCATTAAAAAATTTCCCGTTTTTGACGCATTCCTTGGAGAGGAGCGAATTCCCGTGGATGCTGCCGCCAGGAATATCAATGATACCCTGGTCCGGGGTTCCAACATGGCCAAGATATCTCCTGACAGTTATATGTGGCCGGTTTTCCTCACCGCCTCCAATCTGAGGAACATCAGCAGCCAGATCGCCGTGATTGCCATTCTTGCCATCGGCATGACCATGGTCATCATCACCGCGGGAATTGACCTCTCGGTGGGCAGCATGATTGCCCTCTCGGCAGTGGTGACATGCAGCATTATTGAAGCCATGGGCGGTGCATCAGGCGCAGGTTTGTCCGCGTACGTGATTGCCTCCGCTGCGGGCATTGCGGTTTGCTCTTTATCCGGTGCCTTTACCGGGCTCATGGTAAGCCGGTTCTGTATCCCCCCTTTCATAGCCACACTGGCGATGATGCAAGTATTGCGGGGAGGTGCCTTCAAGATCGCAAACAACGAAACTATCAGTGATATCCCTGTAAGCTTCCAGTGGCTGGGCAATGGCCTGAGCTTTGGCATACCCAACTGCGTGATCCTGATGCTGCTGCTTTATACGGTGGCACACATCATCATGAATAAAACCACCCTCGGTCGATACATCTACGCCACGGGGGCAAACCCGGAGGCGGCGCGCATGTCAGGCATATCGCCAAAGAAAATTAAGCTCATTGTGTATGCAATCTGCGGCGCAACGGCCGGCCTGGGGGGCATCGTGATGGCATCACAGCTGCAGAGTGGGGCAGGTAATTATGGTGTAACCTATGAACTGATGGTCATCGCGGCCGTTGTTGTCGGAGGAACCTCCCTATTTGGAGGCAAGGGAAAGGTGTTCGGCACGCTGATCGGGGCCTTCATCATTGCCGTCATCAACAACGGAATGAACCTCTTGCTGCTGGGCAGTGAGACACAAATGATCGTTCTCGGCCTGGTGATATTAATCGCCATCATCCTCGAGAGAATCCGCAGTGGAGAGTGGAGGAACCCGATCGGCGGGTAAGCTGCCACCCGCTCGCGGCACTTGCAGAGCGGTCTATTTCATCTATCTTCCCGGCCTGTTGCAAAAACAAGCCGGCTTAGCTCAGTTGGTAGAGCAACTGATTTGTAATCAGTAGGTCTGCGGTTCGAGTCCGCAAGCCGGCTCCACTTATAATCAAGGAGTTATGAATAATGTCCGCTCCTGGCAACTTCCCCACTTGCCCATTTGTGACCAATAGGTGACTATACAGGAGGGTTTTCCACCCTCTTCGATGCCTAAATCAGCCGGATTCAAGATTTCCCAAATTACCGGAAAACGGCAGCCATTTGTAGTCGATGTCCCGGCCACCTATTCACCTACGGGTAAGCGTCACCGCAAATCATTTAGCACACAGCAGGATGCTAAAGGTTATGTTTCCCTGCTCAAGGAGAAACGCCGCAGGGGCATCGAGCAGGTGACGTTCCTGACGCCCCACGTCGCCCGGCAAGCCGCGCAATCCAATGCCCTGCTGCAGCCCCTGGGAGACACCTCCCTCACTGATGCGGTGAGCGTATTTCTCGAAGCCAGGGAAGAGCTGAAATCTGTTGGAGAAGTCGACATCGTGGCTGCTGTCAGGCACTACGCCGATTTCAAGAAGCAGCGAAGCGAGTCGGTTACGTTCCGAAGCCTGATGGAGCAGTTTGAGGATGCCCCCACCAAGAAGACGCGGCGCCAGAAGGCCGAGAAATACCGGAACCAGATCCGCTCCCTGGCCAATCGCATGAACCCGTTGATTGGTGATCACCTAGTCTGTGACCTGGATGACAAGGCTGTGGTGGCGGCAATCAGGAAGAGCAAGGTGAACCCGGCTTCAATTGCCCCTTCATACCGGGTTCTGAAAGCTGCGTTTAATTTTGCAGTGAAACGGAAGTGGTCCGGGGGCAATCCTGTTGATTCCATCGATTGGTTCACACATGATCCTGACGATGCGGAAGTGCCAAGCCGGGAACAAGCGAGTGCCCTGCTGGAGTGCGCCCGGGGGGAACTTCAGGCATACGTTGCCATTTGCCTCTTTGCCGGTTGCCGGGACAGCGAGGCGCGGCGTCTGGACTGGAGGGATTTCGATTGGGAAAAAGAAGAAATAGACCTCAAGGCAGCGCCTGGTAAAAAAGCTGCATCGGGACGGTTTATTCGTCTTGAGCCCAACCTTGCCAGATGGTTGAAGCCACTGTGTCGGCAAACCGGGAGGGTGTGCGGATTCACTGACGGCCAGTT
>JAYGGE010000205.1:0-7908 GCA_046581505.1 Verrucomicrobiales bacterium
TGTCGTTGAGATTTCGCAGCCCATCCGAAGCAAAGGCAAGGTTCAGGATTCTGTCGGCGTCCTTGTTTACAGCGTCGATGCCAAACTTGCTTCAGGACAGAATCCGGTCGTTGTTTACCCGAAAGCAGATTTGTTGAAGGCCCCATTCCAGCCGGGCGATCGATTCGATCACAAAGACGCGCCCATGAGCATGAAGGTGCTGAAGAAAAACGGGGATGGATCCTGCTTGATTGAAGTGAAAGTAAACTAGAAGGCATGAGGATATTTCTAAAACTATTTTGTGCCATTCTGACCAAGGTTCGGGTATTTGGTCGTTCTCACCCTAATCCATGAAGTGATCATCTCAGGGAAACCATCAATCACGGTGAGATCCAATTCCCCCGGGAGATCTCACTTTTCTCGACACAGATTACACAATTGTCTCCACGACTAATTCTCTGAACTTCTCTGGACCCAATTATAGGAATCCCAAGAACCCACAGATTCCAATTGGGATAGTGTGGAAAAGAGTGGGATGTGTTTTGGGAATCGAACCCAACGAACATCGAAACACCCGTTTTCTGGGTAAATAGAGCTATCGCACTGATCTTCCAGAAAACCCTGAGAGACCCAATTCTCCCAATGTTATCCTTATGTCTCAGTGCTGTTGAGGTGTGGGATTCTTCGTTTCTGTGAATCTCTGTGTTTCTCGGGGGAATTAGGGAGAACGATGGGATTGAGGTGAGGATCCTCTGAACTTCTCTGAATCGGGGGGGCAGGATTCTCTCAGCAATGCGAACACCGATAGTATTGATTGTAGAATTGGTGGTTATTGAGCGTGTGCCACTGCCAAGCACAAACATAACCAGAAAAACATCGATATCAATTCCCTCATCGTTGCGCACGTGTTGGGCCGGCAAACCAAGCCCACCCCAACAATCCGCACGCTGCGACACTTGGCCAGCGGACGTAGTTTGGTGCGAAGACGATGGCACCATTAATCATCATAAAAAAAATGAAGCCGTGAATGGCATAGCTGAGTGCTTTTGGCCTTCGAAAATAACTTCGGCAGCCAAACCACAACCACGCGGCATCGAAGACCCAGACAACCAACAGTGCGTAATTGAACCAAATGCTCGCCCCGAACGGCCGGCCGATCAGTGCCTCGCTTGCTTCGGACACACTCGCCACGGCGGCGGCGTGGTTCCAGTCATGCGCGAAATGAAAGGCGGCGATGATGTGGCAGAAATACAGTTCGCACGCCCCCGCCCACACCCATCGTGTGATCCTGGAACGTGGCCGCAACAACCCATACGCGCCCGCAAAGTACCCGGCCATTGCCAGCCATACCGTGCCGCGGATGGCCCATTCGCCGGCTGTCATTTACAGTTCCGTGGAGTTGTCGTACGTCCCATTGCGTCGCTGGAGCTTGATGAGGCTCTAAAGCACGCCATGCGACAAAAGCTCGGGCATCGGGCCCTGTATATCTGGGAGAAGGCGGTCATGGCGATACACTCGTGGTGGTCTTGTCCGCGCAATATTTTTTCAGGCTGGCGAGTTCCTTGTCCAAGGCGTCGCAGCTAGATTTTTTCATGGCCCAGCCGAAGAGGGCAAACATCACCCTCAGGAATCCCATCGCATGCACCTTCGAGTGCTGCGTGACCTTCGTGCGGTTGTCGAGTTCCGTGAAAGTGTAATCCACCTCCATACTGAACTGTTTCCCCTGCATGACAATTGAGTGGGCCGTCGGCGGTTCGTGCTTCGTGACTCGGCCATCAAAATCCACCCGCTCACCCCGCTCCTCCGTGACCGTGTGGAATGTTGTTCCCACCTTCACCGGACCGGCACTGGTCATCTCATCCTCCACTACAAAAATACTCCACTCGGAGACGTTGCTAAGCGTGTAATCAAACACCACCTCAATCGGCCGGTCGATTTCAATACTGCGCGTGGTTTCCATATCAATATTTTGGGGATGGGTAGTTGTTACATACTGGTTGCGATTGGTTTTGCACCTTAGCTAGTGCCGGCCTACCTGCAAATATCACGGGGAATCTTCGCCTCACCAATCCGCTCGACCACGGGCAATGTTGAATGTGTTTTTCAGTGTTTTATTCGAGACTCAATGGACTCCCTTTTATTCCCCTATACTGCTTGGGAGGTTTGGCTTCGCGGATGATGGCACCGTGGTCGTCGTTTAATATCAGGATGGCAAAGGACTGCACGTTGTCCAGTTCGCCGGTGTTGAGGCTCACGTAGTCGAAGCGGCCGCGCAGATCGGTGTAGCCGTCCTTGTAGAAACGCACCTGGCCATTGGTGAGTTTCCCGTAGAATTTCCCTCAAAAGGCACCCTCCGCATCAGACCTTGAGCAGGCGTAATGATTTTCGCGACTACACTTTCAACAAACGTTTTGCCTCTTCATATCCCGGCGCGCGGTGGCCGGAGCCCTTGCCGCGCTTATCATCGACGGTGAAACCGTAGCAACTCGCGGTAACGCGTGCCAGGGAGACCATTTGCCGCCATCGGAAGGCCTTGCGGATGGTGGTGAACTCCTCAGTCGCGGTGTGGTAGTATTTCTCCGCGTGCAACCGACCATCCTCGCTGGTGCCGAATTGGATCAACACGTTCAACAGCGGGCGTTGCGCATGGCCCAATTCGCCATAACGATGCACCAGCGCGCAGGCGCGCAGCTGATTGTTCTCGCGAATGGCGCCATCCAGTTCGCGCAACAGCGCCTTGGGCGTGGCAGCCTTCACGTGCTCCAACTGCACGGCTTGCGGGAAGGGCTTCTGGCGATGGCCCTGTAGCTTGTCGCCCCTCGGGCGGCTGTGGCTGTTCGAGACATTTTGAGCGGCGATGATTAACCCCGTCACCGCATGGCGATGGCTGCACACCCGCGCGATGTTGCGCCAGGCGTTGATCATGTCGGAGGCGTGAACGCCACGCGAATCGCCGTGTGTGCGGCGGCCGTAACCCTCCCAAACCTCGACCTGCCGGAGGATGAGCTGGTTGGCCGCCAGAGAGATGGCCTCGCCGACGTGCTCGGGCAGAATGCCCTCGGCCAAAGCCGCCGCCGCCGCCTCGGCTGCTTGGTTCGAGTCCAGCGTGAGAATGTTCAGGGCAAATTTCTCCACCCACGCATCGTCCGCCTTGCGCTTGCCAGCGGGACGACTGAGCAATTTGTATTCATCGAGCAGCTTCGGAATAAACGCGCGTCGGCGCTCCACCTCCCGATTCGTGCCCCGTGAATTATGGCCGGCGCATTGGCGTACCGACTGGCGCAGCAACGTTAGCGCATGCTCTTTGCCCGTCAACTCCAGCACGTCCCACGCGCGCCACGGCATCACGATGGTGTGCACGTTGTGGTTGTCCTCCACGTGATGCAGCACACCGTTGAACGCCGACTCCAGCGACTGTTCCGCCAGTGCGGCGAGTAATTTCTCGGCCTTGGCCTTGTCCGTGGCATTCGTGGCCGCACGCAACTGTTGCGCGGCCTTGTCGATCGCGGTCTCCTTGGCGGCCTTGACCGGCTTGAGCACATCCTTCGCATGCCCGCCATTTTTTCCCGTGTAAAAGGAATTGCGATAGAGCACTTTCAAAACCGGCAACGCTTCCTGCCCCTTCGGCATTTCCTTTGACATGTCAAACGCCGGCGCCAGCGCCATGAAGGTGTGGAAGCCGTGATAATTTTCGCCACCAAACGTGCGCGCATTGGCCAGCGCACCAGCGGCGACCAGTTGCCTCAATGGCACGCCCGCGTTGAGCTTGCCAACGAGCGCAGTCAATATTTTTGCGGTCGGGGTTTCCTGCATCAGCCCAACCAGTGGTTCAAGCTTGCCGAACAATAGTCGAGGGTCGTCCTCGGCGGCATACGCCGTGGACACGCCTAGGTCACTGGCCAGCGACGTTCCCAAGCTGGCCACCAGCATACCTTGACCAACATCAGAGAGAAATTCGCGGCGGGAGTGGATATTCATGATTTTATTGGAGAGGGGGTTTTGGTGGAGGCCAGTCAAGCCCGTAGGATCGGTCAGTCCTTGGTTTCATGCTTGAAGTGTACCCCGTGGACAGCGTTGCACCATAAAAAAAGCTGCACTTGAGTGCAAACGTCTAACTACCAGTCTGTGTCAACAAACCATTAAAATCCCGTTGTAATCAAGAATTTATCCTCCCCGTGAAAGTCCTTGAGGGCTACCCTTCGGGTGTTGCCCTGACATGGGCCAATCGTTAGGCTCAGAGGCATGAAACACATTCTGTTGATATGTGCAGTGGTGTTGATGGTGGGGTGTGTCTCGACCCCGCACCTGATCCCTGTTACATGAACCCCGTATGACGAGACGTGTAACCCTCACCCTGATCCTTGCGCTGTGTGCCCTGTTTGCAGGGTGCGGGGAGCAGGGTAAACCTGCGCCAAAGCCAGCGGTTCGGGCGGGGGGTCTCAAGATCGCCGCGTGGAATCTTCAATGGTTCCCTGACAGCGTCACCAGCATTGGGCATGGAACCTTCCGTGACTGCATCAAACTGACGAGCATCATTATTCCTGATGGCGTCACCAGTATCGAAGGGAGTACATTCTCCCACTGCAGTGGCCTGACGAGCATCAATATTCCTGATGGTGTCACCAGCATCGGGACTTCCGCCTTTTATCTCTGCGAGAGCCTGACCAGTATTACGATATCCTGATAGCGTCACCAGCATCGGGGGTGGTGCCTTTCGTGGCTGCAAAAGCCTGGCCGCTGTAACATTTCTTGGGGATGCTCCTAAAGAGGTTGGAACGGTTTTCAGTAACCCAACCCCCACCATCTACCGCAAACCCGAAGCTAAGGGCTGGGGTGACACTTGGAGCGGCCGACCGGTCAAGCTGATCAGCGAGAAGCCTTAAGGATCCCCACCAATCAAGCGACCTGCATCGTGGGGAGTGAGTGGTCACCTGCACCCCCACACCCCCACCTGCACCCCGAACCCCAAGCCACGGGCCCTTGTGTGCTGTGGGGAGGAGGAGGAGTGAAAACTCACAGATACACCAATTAATGCGGATCGACCCGTTACTGCTTGTGTTTCAGATTCGGCAAGTCCCCATTCCCGGTTAACTGTCCGGCAAGTACCCAGGAAAGGTTGAATCGAGCCAGGCGGGCTTGTTCGAAAACTCCGTACACACCGCACGGCTTTTCGTTCCCGCCCCGAGCACGTGAGTTTCGGTTAGACTCTGCTGGATCTTCGCCATAACTCTGCCGAATAGTTGTCCATTCTAGTTCAGAGGGTGTGGATTTCAAGTATGTAAATATTGAAGCTCAGCATTGACGAATCCCATGGCACTCGACGAGGATAATAGTGCGAGAGCAGTTGCTAGAAGACGCCCCTCGCTCCGAGATTACAAATGACCATCGAGCTAGGCGTGGCAAGGAGCGTCTGGACTCCGTGAATTCAGAATGGATGTCTGCAGAAAGAACATGGCCACCGGCCGAAAAATTTCCGGCAAGCCACAACGCTAGAACCTTACGCTTGTGGCGAGGGAAGCCTCCACACCAAGCCCTCACTCATCCAATCGATGCAATGAAGTCACTCTTTCAATTCCCGACCTTACGCGGACTATTGGGGATCTTTGCATTCACAACGGCCATATTTGGGGGCAATTTTGCCGCGAGTAGTGCAGAAAAAACGGGAGATCGCTCTTCCGAGAATGGAAAATTCGACCGAGAGGACCGGCTCCGATTTCATCGCCGCCTCGCCTCGGAGTTCGCCAATTTGGATCCTGGCGATACGGGTTGGCACAGTGAAGCATTCACGGAAGCGGCCGCGGCTCAACTAAAGGGTTTGAGCAAAATAATGCTCCACTCCGAAGATCTCAATGCCACCGCATTTGAGGACATTCTGGCGAAGGAATTCGTTTGCGGGGAATTGAAACCGCCCCGGCTTGAACCGCTTCTTGTGACTTCTTCGATCGAGGTCAGGCGTGGCACCTCAGATCCGCATCCATCCGGAAGGAAATATCGCGGCTCTGAGGGATTCACAACCACCCTTCAAAAAATGTGTCAGCAGATGGAGGGATCTACTGACAGAAGGGCCAATTTCAAGATCATGCGGGTGGAACTCCAAAGCGATCGTGTTCTGACTCGCCTTCTCTTTGAAATGAGTGGGCGTAAAGCAACAGGGTGGATCCAGGTCACATCGAGCTGGGTTTGCGAGTGGATGCAGATGAACCCTCCGCGTCTCCTCTCTGTATCGGTCTCGGACTACCGGGAAGCAGTACCCGGACACTCGGGGAGGATCGAATTCGTGGACTCGGCGCCAGCGGTGTTGGCGGGAGCGAAGAGTTACCGGGAACATCTGGCGATGAGTTTTGATTACTGGCGCGCGCGATCCGACAAAAGTCTCGTTGCAGATTTGTTAGGGGCTCAGGGCGTCATCGTTGGCGACGTCAACGGGGATGATCGGGATGACATCTACGTCCTGCAGCCGGGTGGTCTCCCAAATCGTCTCTTTCTCCACCAGGCCGACGGGACTGCCCTCGATATTTCTCATGGGTCCGGCGCTGACGTCCTTGATTTCTGTCGAAGCGCGCTGCTCGTCGATCTCGACAATGACGGAGACAGAGATCTCGCTCTCGGTCTTGCGTGGAAACTATTACTCCTCGAGAATGATGGAACTGGCCGTTTCATCCCGCGGGGCAGCTACCAGAGTGAGGGACAAGTCAACTCCATGGCGGCTGCGGACTACGATAACGACGGCGACCTCGACATCTACATCTGCGGTCGCGATGCCAGCGGGGAAATGAAGTCTCAACAGGGTGCCCTGGGAATCCCCATGCCATACTACGACGCCAACAACGGTGGTCCAAACACCCTTTTTCGGAATGACTTGAGTTCGAAATCTGGCAGCGCATTTTTCCTTACCGATGTTACAAAAGAGACCGGGCTCGGCGTAAACAACCGGCGATTCAGTCTTGCTTGCGCGTGGGAGGATTTCGATAACGACGGGGATCAGGACCTATACGTTTCGAACGACTTCGGGCGCAACAATCTGTTCCGAAACGACGGTCCCGGCAAAAAGGGAGTGGTGCAATTCACGGACGTCGCGGCAGCGGCCAAGGTACTGGACATCGGCCCCGGCATGTCCGCGGCATGGGGAGATTATAATAACGACGGACACATGGACATTTACGTGGCAAATATGTGGTCCAATGCTGGAAACAGGATTGCCTTCCAGAAACAGTTTTTACTAGGCGCCAACGAGGCGACCAAGGAGCAGGCGCGGCGTCACGTCCGAGGGAATTCCGTCTATCTCAATGATGGAAATGGAGCATTCCGGGATATTACACGCAAATCAGGTGCCAACATGGGACGCTGGGCATGGAGTTCCAATTTCATCGACATCAACAATGACGGCTTTCAGGATCTCGTCGTTGCGAACGGCATGATCACGGCGGGCGACAGCGGAGACTTGTGAAGTTTTGCCTGGCGGCGAGTTTCGTCGCAATCTCCGAACGATCCGATGAATTCGAATGCCGTGTTCGCCTACCGCAAGGCCTGGAAAGCGCTGAACACCATGCTTGAGGAAGGACGCTCCTACAGCGGATTCGAGCGCAACTGCGTGTTCCTCAATCTAGGATCCAGCAGTGGGACCAAAGAACCGCTATTTGCCAATATCTCCGGTGCCAGCGGTCTCGATGTGATTGATGATGGAAGATCCATCGCCGTCGTCGATTGGGATTTTGACGGCAAACTTGATTTCTGGATAAGCAATCGCACCGCCCCGCGATTACGTCTGCAACACAACCGATCGCTATTCCCGAATTCCTTTGTTGCGCTCAAACTTAATGGCAAGACCTGCAATCGCGACGCCATCGGAGCCCGTGTCGAGTTGACGCTTGTAAATAGAGGATCCGAACCCAGGAAAGTAATAGAGACGAGAAAACTCCACAAAACCGT
>JAYGGE010000049.1:0-39142 GCA_046581505.1 Verrucomicrobiales bacterium
TGAAGCCACCAGCGAAATCGATTGCGTTATCCGGTGAATGACCGGGTGCACCTCCGGCAACAACGTTAACGGCGCCACCTTCAGATACGCTCATGACTGTGTCGTTGCCACTCTTATCTGCTAATGGAGTGTTGCCCTCGAAGTCAAGGTAGAGCAGAGGCTCCGGGAAAGCTTTCACAATTTGTGCGGGGACAAATGCAAAGATCGCCAGGAGGGCGAAGAGGATACTGAGGAATGTGGATTTGATGGTCATGTTTATGCTGAGTTCTAGGAGTTAAAGGAGATGGTGACCATTGGACTGACTTCCGAGAAGTTGGCGATGATGTTGGTGATGCTGAGGGGCACCCGGGAGCCGCCAAGGGGTCCATGTTCATAGAGCTCAGTCACCTGTTCAGGAGTGAAGACGACATCATATACGGCGATGTCATCAAGCAGGCCGAGCCACTTGTTGCCTTCCTGTCCGCCATAGATCCTGCCGATCATCAGCGGCTGACCCTCGTTTGGCGGATTGTGGTCCCCGTTGCTTGTCCCGTCATGCACACCGTCGAGATACCTGTGCGAGGTCCTGGTGTCGGTGTCATAGGTCCATGTGGCATGCACCCAGCCGTCATCCGTAAAGCCTGCATAGTTGGCAAGCTGGGTGTTGGCGTTCTTGTCCGAACCCCAGTGCGCCTGGTGGAGTCTGCCTCCGCTGCGGATCCCGATATGCAAACCCGCGTTGTTCTGTCCGAAGACATACCTGTCGGAAAGGTCGTTGGGCTTAAGCCACGCGGACAGGGTATAGGTCTTCAGGTCAGTAACGCTATTGATGCCGGGAACCCTGAGGTAGGCGTTACCGTCAAAATTTCCCGCCTGTCCCGGGGTTGAGCTTGGGTTTTCCCCGGCTGTGACACCGAGACTGCCGTTGGTGCTTTCCACGACAGTGCCGCGCGGGCTCTTGTCTGCCAACGGGTTTTCCCCCTCAAAGTCAAGGATCAGGAGGGCGTCCGGAAGTTGCGCTTTTGCCGGGCTAATAAGAAGGGTGAAAGCCAGTGCAGCGCAGCTTGCAATAGCGGCAGGTGTACTATGGAGTCTCATAGGATTTCTGTAGAGGAGTAGGCTGAGGTCGTTATCCCGGGAATGAAAAAGGCGCCGAGCTTATCATAAGCTCCGCGCCCGTTTTTAACAATCGCTGTTTCTTTACCGGATGGCGTTTTCCAGTGCCCCCGTGCATGGTGGGAGGTGGGGGTGTGCTTGTGCCCTGGGGGGAGTGTGGTTACGGTGGGGGCATGAAATGGAAACTGTTGGGAAGAATATTGGTGAATAGCCCCGGGCAATGCGCAATTGAGTAAACGAACCTGGAATCAAACGACTGCGAATGCCCATTCTCGTCATAGGCTCTCTCTCAATAGACCACACTCTTTACGTTCCTGCCCTGCCATCAAGGGGAGAAACCACCATTGCCTCCTCCGCCCTCACATCGTTCGGAGGCAAGGGGGCAAACCAGGCCCTGGCGGCAAAATCTGCCGGTGCAGATGTTCATTTTCTCTGCTGCGTCGGAAATGATCCTGCAGGCAAAGATTACGGGGAGCACCTCGCCAGTCACGGGTTTGATTGCTCATCAATCATGACGGATCAGCAACTTCCAACAGGATCAGCAGTGCTAAGCGTCGAGGAATCAGGAGAAAACTCGATCATTATCAATCCAGGAGCCAATCATGCGCTCCGGCCACAGCACCTCGATGAGAACATGCATCTTTTCGAGCAATCCAACATGCTCCTGCTTCAACTCGAGATCCCTTTCGATACCATCAGGCATGCCTGTAGGCTTGCCCGGGCACACCAGCTTACTACCCTCATTAATCCCTCACCCTGGAGTCCTGATTTCAACACTGCTGAATTTCCCTGCGACATTCTTGTGATGAATGAACACGAAGTGTCTTCTTTCACAGGCGATCAGGACCTCTCTCTGAGCCATGATCTTTTGCACCGCAATAATCTGCAGAAGATCATCGTGACCCAGGGATCCGGCCCTACAATCGGACTGGCCCGTTCACGGGATATACTGGAATCCACTCCTCCAACCGTTAGCCCGGTTGACACGGTCGGGGCAGGTGATGCCTTTACCGGGGCATTGGCGGTTGCCCTTTCCGAGGATCAATCCCTGTCCCGGGCCCTGCGTTTTGCCAATGCGGCAGGTGCGCTTTCGATTACCCGGCCTGGAGCTCAGGGCGCGATCCCTGATCGAAAAGAAATCGAGTCTTTTCTTTCAACCTAGCAAGGACGTATCTATCCAACATGGGAGCTCGGGTATATTCCCCCAGTGCCCTTGTTCATTGCGGGGAGTTGGTGTTAGGGCGGGGGCATGAAAAGGACATGCAAGTTTTCTTGTGGCCTTATGGGTTTGCTCAGCAGTTGCGCCTCTCCACGCGGCCGATCTCAATGACCTGAGCTGGACGATCTCCAATGATGAGGTGAGCATCACCGATTGTGAGGAGAGCGTCTCCGGGACTTTCAGCATTCCGGCTACCATTGAGGGCAACCCCGTCACTGGCATTGGGGAGAATGCCTTCAGGGACTGCAGCGAGCTGACCGGCATCAATATTCCCGATAACGTCACTTTTATTGGGGAGAACGCCTTCAGGGACTGCCGCGACCTGGCCAGCATCAATATTCCCGATGGGCTCACCGCCATTGAGCATGCTGTCTTCCACAGCTGCCGCAGCCTGACCGGCATCATCATCCCGGGAAGCGTTACCTCTATTGGGAATTATGCCTTCCGGAATTGCAGGAATCTTGCCGGCGTTACCTTCCGCGGGCCAGATCCCTCTGTCGGAATTATGGCCTTCTTGAGCATTGCCTCCGAGGCAAAGGCAATGGTTATGCCCTCACATGCCGCTTCCTTTGGCGGTTATGGGGCCGACTGGGAGGGCCTCAATGTCGATGGCCAGGTCATGCGTTCAACTCATGATGCTGCGGTCGCGCAGGCTCTCACTGATGGTCGGGCTCAGGGTAAAAACGATGTCATCAGCAATCCCGGAAACTATGACCTCGTGACACAGGCGGGCTGTGATGCCTTTGTGGCGGATCTGACGATGCATATTGCAGAACTGGAGGATGAACTGGTAAGTGCCATTGCGGAGTGTGACGCCCGCCCGACACTGGAGCAACTCGTGGATGCCCGCGCGGGATCCCTTGTGCTAACTGCTGACAGGGAAACCAACGAGGTGACACTCAAATTCAAGGTGGAGGATACCGGGGACCTCAAGAAGGGAACATGGAGGACTGTTCAGGGTGGAGAGATTTCCCTGCAGCTGGCTCTTGAGCCAGGCAAAAAGTTCCTGCGCCTTGCTCTGAGTGAATAGCACCCGATTATTCCCTTAATCATGCCGCCTGCATCGTGGGGAGGGAGTCCACTGCGTGTTTGGGGTAGTCGCTATCCCCCGTGCAGGGCAGGGGCACCCGCTGTGCTTGTCCGGGGAGGGAGTGTATGCTAGAACACGGGCATGAAAAATGCCATTTTCCTTAGTGCCCTTATTGGGTGTCTTGTTGCTGCCGATAATGCGGCAGCAGGGGCATCTGAGGCAGAGCCTCCGGGTTCCAATCATACCCTGCTTGTTGAATCAAAGGGCGGCAGTGCCTGGGTCGTTGAGAGCCTGGTTCCCTGGATCACGATCAATGCTCCCAACAGTGGCGCCGGTACCAAAGCCGTTTCTTATACCGTCAGCGGCAACAGTTCATCAAAGGTGCGCAGCGGACAAATACGAATCCTCTACGCGTTTGAGGAAACTGTTTCCTGGGTAATCAGCACAGTTGATAGCCGGGGAGTGGTCGGAACAGAAAACTCTTTAAAGTTTCGTCCTGATGGCAAGCCCTGCATTTCTTATTATGATTCCACTAATAGGAACCTGAAGTTCGCGTCCTTCAATGGAACGAAATGGTCCACTGAAACTGTTGATGATTCAGGTTCGGTTGGAAATCATAGTTCTCTGGGTATCGCCTCGAATGGGACTCCTGACATTTCCTATCAGGATCTCAGTTCCGGTAACCTCAAGTTTGCATTCTTTGATGGACGGGACTGGCACATACATACGGTTGACGCTGAGAGCAATGTTGGAGGATACGGGACATCGCTGAACTATGGTCCTGATGGGTTCCCCGCGATCTCCTACTATGATAGATCCCGCACTGGACTCAAAGTCCAGGAATTGGGGCGATCGGTTGATGGCAGCCTTTCCTGGTACGGTACTAACATTGATTTTGGCCAACAACGCTGCAATAACACAATTCCGCCGAGTTGTTCGTATGTGTCCAGGCGGGGCGAATACTCCTCATTGGGGTTTCGGCCTGACGGGACATTAACGGCATCCTATGTGGATACCACTTACAGCCAATTAAGGTTTGCTGAGCCAAGGACAGAGTTTGCCGGCGGGCTCGCGGGATTTTTCCAGTCAAAATGGTTATCCTGGAACGTTGACAGTGGAGCTGAAGTCGCGGAATTCACCTCATTGGACTATGACTTTGAGGGCAACCACGGCATTGCCTATGCCCTAAAGAATGGTGGATTGAAATTTGCGTTTTCCGATGGATCAAGGGATCAAGGGAAACCTGTTTGGAGCTTTACGACCATCGATTCGGGCAATGTGGGTGCATACGCTTCATTGAGTTTCAACGCTCAGGGGAATCCCGGGATTTCATATTATGACAAATCCAACGCCAGCTTAAAATATGCTTTCAGTAACGGAACGACCTGGACCACTGAAACTGTTGATGGCGATGGACTAGTTGGAGAATACACCGCACTGAGCTATGGCCCTGAGGGGTATCCCGGCATTTCTTATTATGACAGGTCCAGTGGTGATTTGAAATTTGCGAGACTGACAAGGTCAAAGCCGGAGTTTTTCCACACCGTAATACAGGAACCGACAAATCCCGGAACTCCAGACATTGTATTTGGAGAACTTAATTCGCCTTGCACCGGTTCTCCTGTCGAGGTTCAAGCCACTTCCTCACAGGGCATGGCAGTGGACCTGCAGTATTATGGGCAGGGAGACAATGAGTTAATACTCCTTGATGGTCCCCCGGTCGAGCCCGGTTCCTATCGGGTCGTTGCAACCGGTGGTGGTGGAACACAAATCGCAATCAAGGCACTGGTTATTGAATCTCCCTACTTTGTGGAAGATCAGGGCCGTGCCCATTTGCATTATTGCCACCCGGTCACATGCAATGAATGGGAATGTGCCAGTTTAGGATCAGTCAACTCCTTCTCTGTTCTGCTTGGCGAAGGTGTTTCCTGGACTGTCAAGAGTCTGGTTCCCTGGATTACCATTAACGGGGCAGGGAACGGCACCGGACCCGGGACAGTCAATGCGACGATCAATGCCAATTACGGCAGTTCGTCCAGGAATGGACAAATTGTCTTTACTTATCAGGATGGACAGTTGACTGAACGCCATACATTTTTCCAGGGGTCAATTGACCCCAGAGCGGACACCGATGGGGATGGGCTAAAGGACATCTTTGAAACAAACACGGGGACCTTCGTTTCCGAGACAGACACAGGAACAGATCCCCGTGCTGATGATTCGGATCAGGACGGTCATTGCGATTCTGATGAGATTCGTGCCTTTACCGATCCATCCGATGCCAACAGTTTCCCGGTTTCAACGAGTTTGTTCCAGGAGAATGGGGGCCCTGGTGATTTTACAGTGGGAGCACCGGACGGCGTTTCCTGGACCGCTGAGAGTGACGTTTCCTGGATCACCATTACCGGGACAGGAACCGGAACGGGAACCGTTTCTTACCTGGTTGAAGCTAATGCCGAAACAAGTTCACGCAGCGGACGGATCAGAGTTCGTTCAGAGCAGGTTGATGGAGCTTGGGAAATCACAACCGTGGACAGTGATGGCAGTGTTGGGCAATACACTTCACTGAGTCACGGTCCTGACGGGAACCCGGCCATATGTTATTATGACAACACTAACGATGACCTTAAATTCGCGTCCTTTGACGGCACGGGTTGGAATACTGAGACTGTTGACAGTGAAGGCAATGTTGGATGGTGGGACACAGCTTTGAGCCATAGCCAGGATGGGACTCCTGCAATTGCGTATTACGACAGGAGTAATTATGACCTAAAGTACGCATTCTTTAACGGGACTGATTGGGAAATGACAACAGTTGATAGTCCGGGAAATGTTGGCCGCTTCAATTCAATCAGTCACGGGCCCGGCGGACAGCCCGCGATTGCCTATTATGACTGGACAAATAGAGACTTGAAGTTCGCGTCCTTTAATGGGCAGGGATGGGATATTGAGATTGTTGACAGCGAGGGCATGATAGGGACAGAAGTTTCCCTGAAATTTGATCCTGAGGGCAATCCGGCTATTTCCTATCATGATGTCGGTTTCAGAGATGTGAAATTCGCGTCCTTTGACGGGCAGCGCTGGAATATCGAGACGGTTGATAGCGTTGATAATGTTGGGCAATACAGAACATCTTTAAGCTATGGTCCTGACGGCAATCCCGCCATCTCTTATTATGACGCAACCAATCAAGACTTGAAGTTTGCTTCATTTGACGGGGTTGGGTGGAAACTGACCACAGTGGATCAATGGAAGCCGGGTGAGGTCACGGAAAGTATTGGCAGCGCAGACGGGTCGATTCTTTACCAGAAGATATTGGGCAACAACCCGGTAATCGCGGGACCAATTTCTGTTACCGACGGCACTTACACCTGGTCAGAGCTGGGCGGGTCTTCAGATGCCGACAATTTCGCTGTTTTCTACAGCGCGAACCTGAACCGGATTACCGTCAGTTACTTGTCGGGTGACCCGAATGACGGACGGGAAATTACTGTCACCTACCGTCCTCAGGGCCCCGGTCTTCCGGGCGCTGAATCCAGGGCCGGTTCCTACAGTTCACTGAGTCATGGCCCTGACGGGAACCCGGTAATCTCCTACTATGACATTGGTAACAATGATCTGAAGGTTGCATTATTTGATGGCGTGAGTTGGGCAACTCAAGTCGTTGACCAGGACGATTGGGTTGGACAATACAGTTCATTGGGTCATGATCCTCAAGGGAACCTGGCAATTTCGTATTTTGACAATACTAACGATGATCTCAAGGTTGCCCGGTATATAAGGCCCAGGGGGGTTGACGTTATAATGACGGTGATTCAGGATCCAAATACTGTCGTTGATCCCGAGATCAAAGTGCAGGTGCACGGGGGTCAACTGCTCTTGTCGAGCCCACAGTTTGAGATTTCTTTTTCCTCGGTCGCGGGGATTAATTATTCCATTCAAAGCTCAAAGGACTTGAAGATATGGCGGACAATTGAAGCTGGAATCCCGGGTTCAGGGGGAGTCATCTACAGGTCGATCTTGCGGGACGAAAGTGCACTTTTCTTCAGGATCATTGCAGATAACTAGAGGTTTGAAACCAGGTTGCTGGTCTACTATCCAGGGCGGTGACATATCACTGAAATTGCCACTTGTGGCAGGCAATAGATCCCTCTGCCCGGCGTTGTGAGCGAGCAGGCAATTGACACCTCCACCGCTCTTGTCCGTGGCGGCGGGTTGGTGTTAGGGTGGGGGGATGAAGCAGTTTTTTTGGTTCCTTGCGTTTTACTTTGTGCTTGGCGGGGCTTCGGAAGGGCAATGGCAAAGGGACAAAGGCAGCCTGCTGGCGAATTTCAACAATATGTACAATCCCTGTGTCGTTGAGACGGGTGGTGATTACCGGTACAAGATGTGGTTCTTTGGCTGGGCCGCGGATCACTCAAACAAGAACATCCCGGGCAGTGACGCGATCTTCCATGCACGATCAAGGGATCTCCAGTCCTGGGAAGTGTACAGCAAGGCAAATACCTGGGATACGACCATGGATCCCAGGAAATGGGTTCCCGTTCTTCACGCCAGTGATCGCTGGTACGATGCATGGCATGTGGGTGACCCGTCGGTGGTACTGGGAGATGGCCATTACCACATGGCCTATAGCGCGACATCGAAACCCTTCAGCGAAAGGTCGGGCTATCCCGCTGCCATGGTGCAGTGCGTGATGGGGGCAGTTTCCAGTGACGGCATCCACTGGAAGAAGGCGAAGCGGCCCTTGCTGATTCGCCGCAAAGATACCGCCGACCCGAAGCCGGAACCTGGCAGGACAGGAGATTTCCACCGGCCATCGCTTCATCGTGAGGAGGGCATGTGGCGGCTCTGGTTCGACTACTGGCTTCCGGGCAAGGGTGTGTGCATGGGATACGCCGAGAACAAGGGGAATTTCATGACCGGCGACGGCTTCAAGATCACGCACGACTTGCACAGCCCTGTCATCGAGGACTGGCCCAATCCGGAGGTCATTCGAATTGGCAGGATGTACCACTGCTTCTCGGATCCTCCCGGATATCCTGTCAGGCAGGGCGAATCACCTTGGAAGAGCCGACAACTGCGGGAGGCTGTTTCCGTTGACGGAGTGTCGTGGAAAAAGCTGGACTTCATTCCTCCGGATCGTGATGCCGACGCGTGTCACGTTCCTCAGGCGCTTGTTACCAGGATTGATGACAGGCAATGGCTGTACCTGTTCTATGCCACCCAGGTCGGTTACCGGAAACAAGACGGGAAATACCACTACCAGTATGACCGCATACGTGCGATGCGACGAAGAATTGACAACCCTGAACAGCGAGTTGAAGACGATGCGCTAAAGCACGATCCCTAACCCGGCCGTTGGGTGCAGCAAGATGCTTCATGAGAAGGCTTCCCACAACCGGGGTGTTTGTGCGCTGTGGGGTGGTGATTTGAGGATCGACAGGAGCGTTGAGCTTCTTTATAAGGAAGCCATGAAAGCGAACTTTCCCTTCACGTCAACCATCCAAACAAGGGAGAGGAAAAAATGAGAATCAATGTCAAAGCGTTTGCACTTACCTGCGGAATATTATGGGGCACCGGCCTTTTCTTATTGACCTGGTGGCTAATTGCTTTTGAGGGGGCAACTGGTGAACCTACTTTAATTGGACGCCTTTATCGGGGCTTCACCATATCCCCGGCCGGCAGCTTTATTGGATTTGGCTGGGCATTTCTGGATGGCTTGGCAGGGGGCGCAGTTTTTGCTTGGCTCTATAACCTGTTATACCGTTTTTTTACCCGGGAGGCATGAATTATTGTTGGCGAGCCAGTGGAACTGTCGGGATGAAAGCCGGTGAGCGACCATCGCATCGCACGGTGCGGCGCTGAAGCAGCCGCCCCACGGCGTCCCTGTGCGTGGCGGGGGATTGGTGTGCTTGCGGAAAAATTTCATTCTACATATAAGTTGAGGTGTATTGTAGAGTTAAACGTGCCGTGAATAACTGGTTCCTTATTGCAATTTACAGCTGGACTTGTTCCGTTGTGATGGTCGATGCCGCTGATTATTTGAGAGATATCAAGCCGGTATTCAAGGCGCGGTGTTATGCCTGTCACGGGGCATTGAAACAAAAGGCCGGCTTGCGGCTTGATACAGCCCTGAGCATTCGCAGGGGTGCAAAAAAGGATGTGGTGGTTGTTCCCGGCGATCCCGACAACAGTGAATTGATTGCACGTGTCCTCTCCAATGATCCAGAAGAGCGTATGCCGCCAGAAGGCGCGCCACTCAAACCGGGGGAAATTAAGGCCGTCAGCGAATGGATTGCCGCCGGTGCCCCGGCTCCTGAGGATGAAAAGGCAGCGACTGACCCGCGAGAGCATTGGGCTTTCAAGATACCCGGCAAATTACCATTGGGTGAGGATGCGGGCAATCCTGTCGATTTCCTCCTGCAGAAGAACCGGGCAGATCGTTCCTTGAAACCGCAACCTTTTGCCGAGCGTTCAATTTTAATTCGTCGACTCTATCTTGACCTCATCGGCTTACCTCCCACCCATTCACAATTGAATGACCAGCGGCGCTGGGAGGTGATTGTTGATGAGCTGCTCAAGAATCCGCAGCACGGTGAGCGCTGGGCACGTCACTGGATGGATATCTGGCGCTACACCGACTGGTATGGATTGGATAAACAGCTTCGTAACAGTCAGAAGCACATCTGGCATTGGCGTGACTGGATTGTGGAATCACTTAATGAGGACAAGGGCTATGATCGGATGATTCAGGAAATGCTCGCAGCCGATGAACTGGCTCCTGCTGATCTGAAAGCACTGCGGGCCACAGGTTTTCTGGCGCGCAATTATTATCTTTTCAGCCGTACCACCTGGCTTGATGCCACCATTGAACACACTGCCAAGGCATTTGTAGGCCTTACCCTGAATTGCGCCAAGTGTCACGACCACAAGTATGACCCTCTCACACACGAGGACTACTATCGATTCCGTGCAATCTTCGAGCCGCACCAGGTGCGCCTCGATCCGGTACCGGGCGTAATGGATTTTGAAAAGGACGGCCTGCCGCGCGTGTTTGATGACCACCTTGAAATCAAGACGCACCTGCACCTGCGCGGCGACCCGAAGACTCCCGACAAAAGCCGGAACATGGAGCCGGGGGTTCCGGCCTTGCTGGCTGGTTTTGCGCCAGGAATTGAGACGGTTCAGTTACCCGTTTTCGCTTACGCGCCAGCTTCACGTGACTATGTGCAACGCGGGCAGCTCAAGGAAGCACAAGCCAGGGTAACTGCTGCCAAAAAGGAATTGGCTGGGATGAAAAAGAAAGCAGCCAGTGCGCGCAAGGAAAAATCGAAGCCGAACCCGGATTCCAGTCCAGCCGAAGCCGACGAGACTGCACCGGTATTTGAGGTGAAGGATGATTTCAGTAAATTGAACCCCAGGTTGTGGGAGGTGGTCGGCAAGGGCTGGAAATTCAAGGACGGTGCGGTACACCAGAGCACTGTCACGCGCGATGCCGAGCGACTCGTGCTGAAGCCGGCGGTGCCGCGGGATTTTGAGCTGACCTGCCGTTATACACACACCGGCGGTGCCACATACAAGTCTGTGACCTTCCGCTTCGATGTCACGCCCGACCGCCAGTATGCGAATTATGTTTATACCAGTGCACAAGTGCCCGGGTCGAAGCTGCATGTGGCATACACGCGCAGTGGGCAACACACCTATCCGGCCGGGGGCCGGGTGGCACAACCGATTGAAATTGGCAAGCCGTATACGATTCGTTTGGCCGTGCGCGATCGACTGTTGAACGTGTGGCTCGATGACAAGTTTCAGCTGGCCTATTTACTGCCCGAACGAAAACCCGGCGGGCGGCTGGAACTTTCAGGTTTTGACGCAACCGTTGCTTTTGATGAAATCTCCATCCGTGCCCTGCCTCATGATCTAAAGCTTGCCAAGGCCAAAAATACGACGCCGAAGTCCAATGCTGTCATCACGGTGGAAACGCTCACCGCCAAGCTTGCCGCCGCTGAGGCGACGGTTATCTCATTGAAATCCATTTTCGGAGCGGAAAGTTCCCGAGGCAACGCGGTTGAATTTGAAAAGGCATCCCTTGTTGCGGCCAGGCACGAGGCAGAGGAGCTGAACAAGACGGGCGAGTATGAGTTGCTGCTCGCGGGCACCGATGCCAATAAGGCGAAAGCGGCGCGGACAAAGATTGAAAGCGCCAGGGAAAAACTGGCAGCGGCGGGTAAGGGCGAGGGCAGTTACAGCCCGCCGCGCGTGGCAAAGAAGGCGCTGGAGAGCCCCGCAGACAAGGAGGATCAGTATGCAACGGTTTATCCCAGCGTCAGTACCGGCCGCCGGCTGGCCCTGGCGCGATGGATAACCTCCAAAAAGAATCCGCTTACTGCACGTGTGGCAGTGAACCATGTTTGGCTGAGGCACTTTGGTGAACCCTTGGTTGAGACGGTTGAGGATTTCGGGCTGCGGGCAAAGAAACCCGTGCAACAGGCGTTGCTTGATCACCTTGCGGTGGAGTTCATGGAATCAGGCTGGAGCTTTCGGCACTTGCACCGGCTGATCACCACCTCACGCGCATACAGGCTGAGTTCCACAACCGCTGAGGCTGATCCTAGCACCCTCGCTGCTGACCCTGACAACCATTACTATTGGCGCATGAATGCCCGCCGCATGGAGGCACAGGTCGTGCGTGACAGCCTGCTGAATCTGGCCGGGGTTCTGGACACCAGGATGGGGGGGCCTTCCATTGATCCCAGTGACGCTGTGCGGCGACGCAGCCTCTATTTCAAGCACTCGCGCGACCAGCAGGACAAGTTCCTTAAAATGTTCAACGACGCGGATCACTTGCTTTGCTACCGACGCACCGAGAGCATCGTGCCGCAGCAGGCACTGGCTCTCTCAAACAGTCAGCTGTCCATTGAAATGTCAGGATTGATTGCTGCGAGGATTAATGAGAAGGAATTCGTGAGCAAAGCGTTCAAGCTGCTTCTTGGGCGTACGTCTGACTCCGTTGAGCGCAACGAATGCCTGAAGACAATGGAGGAGTTGAAGACGCTGGCGGTTAAGGCCAAAAAAGCGAATCCCGGCCAACGCGCCCGGCGAGGGTTGGTTCACGCCTTGCTCAACCACAATGACTTTGTTTCCATCAGATAAGCCATGGATATGAATCGTCGGTTGTTCTTGGGACGCTCCGGGTTGGGCTTCGGGAGCCTGGCGCTCTCGACAATGCTTCGGGGAGCGGAGGGGCAACCGCATTTTGCGCCAAAGGCAAAAAGTGTCATATGGCTCTTCATGCGCGGCGGTGTCAGTCACATGGAGAGCTTTGACCCCAAGCCAATGCTGACCAAACTGGCTGGCAAATCCATTGCGGAGACACGTTTTAAGTATGTGCAGGATCCCGACCGGTTGAAGAGGGTTCGCGTGGTGGTGGTAAACGATGCCAACGGACAGCAGCGCCACAAGATTTATCCGCTACAGGTTGGCTATAAGAAATACGGCCAAAGCGGCATTGAGGTGAGTGACTGGTTTCCGCATATCGGCGGGTGTATGGATGACATTGCGGTGATCCGCTCAATGTGGACGACCGATGACAATCACGGTGCGCAGGTTCAGTTTCATTCCGGGCGGCATATGCTCGATGCGCGTGTGCCGACGATTGGCGCGTGGGTAAACTACGGGCTTGGCACGCTGAATGAAAACCTGCCGCAGTTCATTGGTATGGGGCCACGCTACTTTGACCGTAGCGACGGACATTATCTTGGGCCCGCCTATGACGAAGTGAAGCTGAAAATTGATCCGAGTAACCCGCTGGACTACGCCAGGCGAGAGGGCGACATCACTGGTGAGGAACAGCGTTTGGAATTTGGGCTGGTGAACCGGCTCAATCGTCTCAGTCTCTTGAAGCATCCCGATGACACAAGCCTGGAAGCACGCATTAAGTCATACGAACTGGCCTACCGCATGCAAACGTCGGTGCCCGGCCTGGTGAATTTTGACACTGAGAGCGAAGCCACAAAAAAGCTGTACGGTTTTGACCGGAAAGAGACGAGGCCCTTTGGCCAGCAATTGCTTGCGGCGCGGCGATTTGTTGAGCGCGGAGTGCGCTTCATTCAAATCATGCACGGCGGCGGAGCAGCAGGTGCGTGGGATCAGCACTCGAACCTGAAAGCCAAACATTCGGAACTGGCCATGCAGGTCGACCGGCCGGTTGCCGGGTTGTTAAGGGATTTAAAATCCAGGGGGATGCTCGATGAAACGCTGGTAGTGTTCGCAACGGAGTTTGGCCGCACCCCCGGTTCGCAAAGCAGCAACGGGCGCGACCATCATCCATACGGGTTTAGCGTATGGATGGCCGGTGGCGGGCTCAAGGGAGGCATTGCCCACGGAAGCACTGATGAGATCGGGTTTCATACTGAGGAACATCCTCACTACGTCACCGATGTACATGCCACCCTTTTGCATCAGCTGGGATTGGAGCCCGAGCACATGGAAGTGCCCGGACACAAGCGGCTGGAGCAGGACTTTGGCCATGTGATTAAGGATATTCTGGCCTAAAGGCAAAAAGCCCTCGCACTTTCCCGCCAGGGCCTTGATAACCCGCTTAATCTGAACCTTGGTGAGGCTGAAGTAATTAATCGATTTGAGCGCCGGCAATGGCGGGGGATTTGCAGGCCTTCCTGATCAGCTTCTTCAGCGCGGGCAGGTGGGCGTCCTTGAGCCCGGGTGCCTGCCGCCAGTCGTGGGCGTTGGCATAAATGCCGGTAGTTGATGACCGCAGGCCGGTGAGCAAACTCGAGCGCGAGGCGTTGCAGCCCGGCGCGGAACAGTAGGCCTTGGTGAACAACAGACCGCGCTTGGCCAGACGATCCATGTTAGGCGTTCGCGCCTGCGGATGCCCGCCAAGCACACCGATCCAGTCGTTGAGATCGTCAACAGCGATGAACATCACATTCGGCTTGCCGGTAACCCTTGCTGCCTGCCCAAGTGGCTGTGTCAGCAGCACAGCCAGGCAAACAAGACCGATGCGGATGAGATTAGAGAGCTTCAACACTGTGAATCACTGAACTGCTGGAAGGAGGAGCAGTGTATGTTACTGTCAGGAAGTTCCTTTCTCAACCTCCAGTGCCCTGATCCATGGCCCCTGTCGCGTGGTCGGTGAACCACTTGGTCCCCGTATCATGCAACCTGCATTCCATCAACCCCCTGCAATTCAGGTGAGTGCTGCTTTGTAACCGGCGGCTGTTCAGTGTCGGCATAGTTGGTTCGAATCCAACCCAAGAAGTCTTAAGTATCAAATACTTAGGGAGTAATTCTTAAGCCGCTTGGCCTTAGTGAGAACATTTGTAGTAAAATGAATCCCAACCTCCCAGTAAATGGGGCCTTGGATGTGGCCACGGATTATCTATGCTCTATCTGATAGGCACCTTCAAACTCAAAAGACATGAACATAAAATCCGGAATCTCTCGTCGTAAATTCGTTGCAAGCGCAACTTCAAGCGCTTTCGCTTTTGATATAATCCCCAGTCGCCTGCTGGGCGCGGATGCGCCGAGCAACAAGCTCAACATTGCCGGCATCGGCGTAGGAGGCATGGGCGCGGGAAACCTGAACGCCTGCCGCAATGAAAACATCGTCGCTCTCTGCGACGTCGATGAAAGCTACGCAGGCAAAACGTTCAAGAAGTATGCAGGCGCCAAGGTCTACAAAGACTACCGGGTCATGCTGGAAAAGCAGAAGGATATTGATGCGGTGGTTATAGCGACCCCGGATCATACCCACGCGGTGATCACCATGGCGGCGATGCAGGCAGGGAAACACGTCTATTGCCAAAAGCCACTCACCCACACGGTGAAGGAAGCGCGGATGATCACCGAGGCCGCGAAGAAGTACAAGGTGCAGACCCAGATGGGAAATCAGGGGCACTCATCGGAACCTATCCGGCTGTTGCGGGAATGGGTCCAGAGCGGATCGCTCGGGGAGGTGAAGGAAGTGCACGCATGGAGTGACCGGCCGATCGGAAGACCGTGGTACGCAAATTTTGCGGTGCGTGATTTGCCCAAGGAGTTCCCGGCGGTACCGGCCACCCTCGACTGGGATCTTTGGCTGGGTCCGGCCAAAGACCGCAAGTATCATCCCGCATACGTGCCGTTCAAATGGCGGGGATGGCTGGATTACGGAACCGGTGCGCTCGGCGACATGGGCTGCCACATTCTTGATCCCGCCTTCTGGGCACTAGACCTGGGCCATCCGGCCAGCATTCACGCAGAAGTCGAACACGTGAAACCGGAACTCGCCAGCGAGGTGTTCCCGATTTCGTCCAAAATAGTCTACGAATTTCCTCAACGTGGAAAACTGCCGCCCCTGAAGCTGACCTGGACCGACGGGCACTACGAAAAACAGCGGCCGAAGGTGATAGAGGAAGGCCGGAAAATGCCCGCGAGCGGCGCGGTGATATATGGTGACAAGGAGACTGTAATTCACGACTCCCACGGCGCGGGCGGGTTGCGGATCATTCCGGAAACCCGAATGCAGGCATTCACGCGTCCGGAAAAAACCATTGCGCGGGTCAAAGGCGGGCACGAGGGCGACTGGATTCGCTCGTGCAAGGACGGTAATCCAGCCAGCTCGAATTTCGGATACGGCGGGGCGCTAACCGAATTTGTCCTGCTGGGAGTGGCTGCGGCACGTGTTCCGGGTGAAAAGCTGGAATGGAGCGGGGAGCAGATGCGCTTCACCAATAACGACAAGGCAAATGAATTTGTGCATACGCCTTATCGCAAGGGTTGGGTGCTGTGAATTGCACCATGATCCCTGAATCATGATCAGGGATGCAGGCTAATGGAGGCCGGCAAATGGCAGCCGCCCTTGTTCCTTGCGGGGGATTGATGTTAGGGTGGGGGCATGAAAATGGGCATTAGCTCCAGGGGTTGCTGAATGAGTGTCGGGCTGGAGATCCTTGCAGGCGGCATAATGGGTTTCGTGGGTTCCATCCCGCTCGCAGGTCCCGTTGCTCTGTTGGTGATGACTCGCGGCTTAGCGCGTGAGTTTTCACAAGCAAAACTCATCGCTGCCGGAGCATCCCTGGCAGAGGGCCTGCTGGCTGCATGGGTTTTTGCCGGGCTCGGCCTGATCTCCTCACGTTTTCCAGGGCTCGAGCACGCGATCCAGTGGCTCAGCCCTGCCGTGCTGATCGGGATCGGTGTGTGGTTTTTCCTCCGGGGCGTCTCAAAGGAGAGGCCAGTGGCCGGGACAGCCGCCAGGAAGGGAACCGGTTGCTCCGCCTTCCTGGCCGGGCTTGGGCTGGTCATGGGCAACCCCGCAATGATTGGTACGTGGGGTGGTGCTGTTGCCGCCCTGGAGGGGACGGGGATGCTTCAAGCTGACCCCTCCGGTGCTGTTGGCTTCGGAATAGGCGTCTGCGCAGGAGTGTTCAGCTGGTTCCTTCTTCTTCTTAGGCTAATAAGATGCCATGGAGATTTAGTTTGCGCGCCGGCTTTAAACGTCCTGGTCAAATGCATAGGTCTCGGCTTGGTCTTGGCAGGCGCGGCCTCCCTTGTCTCCCTCCTGGTGCTGAAATGAGCAAAGCCAAATAAGCAAGACAGGCCGGCCTCTTGCGGCCGCTTTACGTGCCGGCCGTGCCGGCTTCAGGCCATCTGCCTTTCTGAATAAGTCCGGAGCGGGCAAGGCAATTGTACTGTGCGCTGAGCCGCAGCTTCCTGCTGGATAAAGCCGATATTAATTCTTGTTCCCTGATTGATACATTCCTATAAGGATGGCAAATCTTAACGTAGCAAACAACATGGCAAGGGGGTGTTTTACGCGGTGGAGCTGCTCAACGACTAGGATAAAAGGCAACTGCTGCGCGTTATACGCTGCGAATGATATTTTCCAGTCTTTGGTTTCTTTGCCCTCCCAAGCGTCCTTGCCCGTGGCGGGGGAATGGTGTTAAGGTGGGGGGATGAAACAGCTACATATTGCCCTGTCGGTACTGCTATTTTTGTTATTCATAACACCTGCCCGCACAGCAGGAAAAACAGCAGGTGTTCCGCAGGCTGACTCTGCTGAAAGCGGCCTGCTAAAGGTCTTCAAGGCCGAGAGGTGTGTTTTCACCCCCTTGCTTCGTGTGGCATTCCTGGAATATGCCGGAGCAAGAGCCCTGGCGAGCCTCAAGGTTAAGGGCATCACCCTTCCTCCGGAGTTCCTTGATTGGGTCGACTCGGATCCGGATATTGCCAGCGGCGTTTACGCTGCCCATAACAAGCCTGAGGATGTTCTCTTGTGGTTATACTCCCTGCGCCTTGACCTTGGGAAAAGCAAGTTTGAGAAATACCGGCAGCTGGCATTGGCAGCATCCCTCGTGAGTGCCAAGGAGGGAATGACGGCGAATATAACGCCCCGAGCGCCATTGAAGCTGAGCATTCCCGGCGATCCCCGGAAATTAATCGATACCAAGTATTCCGGACGCAAGCTGGATGTGCATGACCACATCATTAACTTCCTCAACGAAAACACCATTGCAGAAGAGGTCGTTGTGGGCGCGAAGAAAAAATCAAAGCTCAAGTATGACGACCGAGGTATCGCAATTCCATCCCCGAATGACAAGACAAGCAAAGCTGGGGGGGCAAACACCGGTAAGCGCATCCGGAGCCTATACGCTTCTGATGTATTGGCCAGCCGGGAGCTGCAATCAAAGTTCAACGCTTACATGAAGTCAAAGGGACTCGATGTAAGCATTGATTGTGGAGAGAAGATCATCCACTGGAACAGCAAGGCAATGGTTCGTGGCGAACCATACCGCAAGGTCAATGAAGCTTATTCCCTTTTCCGGCAGGCCTACGAGGCCAAGGGCTTGCTGCCCGCGAAGCGTGACGCATTCGCTTCACCGGCTGAGCGCTGTGTTTATCTGATCCGCAACTATGAATACAGGTTTCCGCCAAAGATTAATGAACAGCGCAAATGGCCGCAATTTCCTCTGACAGCACCCTGGCCACTCTTGACGATGCTTGCTGCGGACCGCCAGCCCCTGCGTGAGCGTGAAGAGCGCTGGATTGCTTTTCGCGACCATGGCGAGTTCCATAAATACGGCGAATATATTGGCGGCATTGCACAGCAGCACAGCATGCAGTCCGCACGGCGCCTGAAACCATACCCCTTCACCTATGGCACCATTCAAATGATGCTGAAGGACGGGGGTGTTTGCGGCACGATGGGGTCCATATCAGCACGCGGGCACAATATCATGGGAGTGCCGTCCTCCCAGGCTACCCAGCCAGGTCATTGCGCAGTTGTGTTTTTCCAGTACCAATCCGGGAACAACACATACAGCTGCAAGGGAGGACAATACGCGACCGGTGGAGACGAGAAAACCGGCCCATTCACACCCTGGCCTTTCGAGAACGCGTTCAGGCGGACAGGACGAAAGAACGGCTACGAGATCGCATTTCACAACCGTAAACCCATGGTCTACCACCAGAGCCTGGCATGGGGCGTAAACTATGGTTTGCGCTCCTACCTGGATGCCACGATCGCCCACTCCGTGTTTAGCCTCATTCCAAAGGAATGGCGCCAGGTTGACGGCATTAAACTGCTGGCAAGCGGCATTTCAATGAATCCTTACCACTTCCTCAGTGTCGATACCGCCCAGCAAACAGCAAACTCACCCCAGGGGCAGATGCGGTTTTGGCAACAGTTTGTATCGACACTCTCATCGGCCAATGGCAAGCCGGGATGCCCCACGGAAGGGCTCTACAGGCAGACAGTAAAGAACAATATGTTCGCTCGCATTGCCAAGCTTCCCGTGCCGAAGGAAAAAAAATCCGCCCGAGAAGTTCTTTCCTTTTTGGAGGGCTTGAAGTGTGAGCACCAGCAAGCCATGCATGCTTACCGCAAAGCTCTGGATGGGTCATAGGACGGCAGAGGACAGCAGGGTAATCAAGGGATGGTTATTAGCAGGAACAGAATGTGGAGGCCTGCCCCGCGGTCATCTTCCTTTTTTATACAGGCCGCATAGTCGGTGAACAGGACCAGCATCATCTGCAACCTTGTGGATGATGCCGGGCTATGGGGACCCGGGTTGCCATGGGCAGCAAATCCTATTGGGTTTGCCCGCGTAGTTTCCTGAAATCATTGGCCAGGATTGAACTGGCTTCAGGCTTCAGGATTTCGCCGGCAATATTGATGGCCGAACGTGCCTGGGCTGCCTGTCCGTCCCTGAGACAGGTCTGCACGTAAGGCTGCACCAGGTTATAGAAGAGATGGCCGCCGGCCTTGCCTCCAAAGCGCTTCATTGTAAGTTCATATTGTTCGGCAGCCACCTTCCATTCCCCGGAGTCCTGTTTGTCAAAAATGGCGTCTGCGGCGACAGCAATACCCAGGTCAAAGCGCTTTGACTTGTTCTCGCTGACGATTTGCTTGCCTATTCGCTCGGCAGCCCCGTTTTCGCCGAGTTTGCGCAGCACCCGCAGAAGTGCCCGCTGCCCCTTTGCCTTCATTTCACGTTCGCCACTGAAATTGGCAATCCAGCGCTGCCAGAATATCCGGTGGGCGGCAAGATCCGGCTGTTCCTGCTCCAGCCATTCCGCCTCCAGTTCCCATGGCTCAAATGTTCTCGGCATGGCGCTGGCAGCGGCACGGAGGATTTCCGGATAGCATGGCCGGTTGATGTTCAGGGCCGCCCAGGCGAGGATCAGGCGTCCCCGCGCGACCGCCGGGCTGTCACCCTCCCCCTTGATCGAGTATTCCATCTGCTGATCGCTGAAGCGCCGCCAGGTCTGGGGGTCAAATGCCAGCCCCACGGGGTAGTTCTCACCGCGCCAGCGTGCGGCATCAAGCGTCCATTGGCCGCGGTCGGTAAGGAAACCGACCCAGGCATGGTCCCCGGACCTTCCCTGTCCCATGAACAGCACGGTGGGGATGCCCATCGATTTTCCCGCATGCGCCACAAAGTATGCCTGGTCCATGCAGATCCCGCCTTTCTTACTGCCGATCTCAATCAGCCGGTAGGCGCCGTGCGGCCAGGTATAATGCTCATTCTGGATGCGGGCATGATCGTAGGGGACGACACGATAGAGCTGCTCAAGCCTCTTCGCTGCACGCAGGTCGATTTGCTGGACGTAGGCGAGTTCACGTAACTCGACGGGCGTATCAACAGCAAAGGTTAATTCGCGCACTGAAAGGTTACGCGGATCCATCACCAGGCGACCCTCACGCCGGGAATCAACCATGAAGGCAAATCGTTTGGCAACTTCTGGATCCCCGGTCGGGATATCAGCAACGGCAACATTTGGGTGCGGCCAGGAAGCCGGGAATTGCTGATCCCACACGAGCGCAAAAGCCACTGCCAGATTCTTGAACTCGACAAGATCCCCGGGGCGTTTTCTGTGGATCTCGGAAAGAACGCGGAGAATGCCGGCAGGATTGTCGCGACAACTCATTGAGGAAACAACCATTTCAGGCAGTCCTCGCTGGGAGGAGAGGGAGCGAAACGCGGCAAAGTTTTCCGGCTTGGAGAAAAAGGCGTCGGATGAAAAACTTCGCGGGAACAGCCGAATCCATGCAAGGTGCTGAAGCCAGCCAAGGAAGTGTTCATTGGCAAGCACCCGGTCAAGCCCGTGTTTCTCCTGGGCAGCCTGCAGAGTTGCCAGAAGATGCCCTGTTCCGGAAACGACTTTATCTGCGGTGGAATGATCCAGCCACCAGGCCTCGCGCGATGAATTGTTCCAGAGTTTAAGCTTGGCAGGTACCGCTGATTCCCCGCCATTTCCGGCCAATTGCGCTGATTGCAGGCACGGGGTCAGTACAGACAGGAGAGCCATTGCCAGAAAACGGTGACTCAGGTGCACTTGCGCCATGCAGGCAATCTCTGCTGGAGCGGCTCATCGGCAAATGATTTTCCGCGCTCCATGCGCAGCCGATTACTGGTTCTGTTGATTGACCGGGCCTTAGGGAGAGATTGAATGCAGTTGCAGGTATTCCCGGCTGAAAGTGAACACCTCGGGGCGCACGCCCAATGCCGCCTTCAAGTTTACATCGCGGTCCCACGAATTGCGTGTCCTTGCCAACTGCCAGAGTTGTCGCCATGTAAGGCTAAGCAAATACTGCCAAGGCGTGACCAGTGGTGTATTTGTCAGTGGATAATCAGTGCCATACATTAACCGCCCTTCAAGCCGCCTGTCGTTGAGCACTTGCTGTAAATATTTCCGGCGATTGACCTGAGTGAGTGTTGATAGATCAGCAACAAGGTTTGGATACTCCGGCATCATTTCAAGTAAGCGCTCAATATTTGCCTGTCCCTGTGACTTTCCGGAACTCGCCACATGTGCTGCAATTACACGTACGCCAAGACTCAGGGGCAGTCGCAGCAAATGCGGATCACCGAGGGCATTGTTGGTCTTGGAAAACGAATCCTCATCCCCCACGTGCGTGAGCAATGGAAGATCCAGTTCAATGAGCTTTTCGTAGTAGGGAACATGGCGTTCTTCGGATGGATCAATTTGCTGGATGTTCGGCAACCATTTCACCAGCATGGCGTCGTTTTCCTTTGACCATGTCAACTCCTCGAGGGCATCCTTGCGGCTGGGATGCACGCTGGCGCCGAAAAACAATTCCGGATATGACTTCACTGTTTCCCCAACAAAGCGGTTCGGCACAAACATTTCGCCGGAGGCCCTGTCCATTTCCCCGTCGTCGGAATACGGCGCATCCATGGCAAGAATGACGGCACCATCAACATGGAGCGAATTGCGGATTGAGCGCGCGATGATATCCATCACAACCTGATCACCCTCGGCGCAGACTTCCTTTTTACTGCTTCCGAAAACACGCATATAGAGCCCGAACTTCCAGCTGTTTTGCATGTCATCGGAAATCCAGGCGCCGCTGCCGCCCGCACCGATCCCGGCCGTGTGGCAGTGCATGTCGATAATTCCTTTTGGCGGTGATGAAACGGGTGTGTTTAACGGGCCGTGAAAGAAGACCAATCGCAAAATGGCAAGTCCTAGGAGAATGCCACTGATGATGAGTGCGGTAATCATCTTTGGTATAATGACACTGCGGAAAACTGGCTACAATGTATTTAGTATATCTGGATATACAGGGCGCTTACCCCGCTGCCAGGGGCAGGGGGAGGCGGGCATGCTCCCCGGCCGGGTTTTTAAGGGTTCAGGGATTGAGGCCTCAGGTTCTCTCGCCGATTGTCCCGGTGCTGTCAGCATATTCTTTACGCTCAATGCCCAAGGCATGCAGTTGAGTCAGCCAGAGGTTGGCCAGCGGGGTGCCCGTCCTGCAGTGGATGTGTCTGCCCAGTTTAAGTGTGCCACCGCCACCGCCGGCGACGATCAAAGGCAGGTCGTTGTACTGATGCGTGGTGCCATCGCCCATGCCGGCTCCAAGGGTGAAGATGGTGTTGTCGAGCAGCGTTGTGCCGTTGGCTTCCTCAATACCATCCATTCGCTCGAGCAGCCGCGCAAATACCGAGACATGGAAGCGATCCAGCTTGAGGAGATGTTCCAGATGGGCGCCTATGGCGTGGGTCATGGCGTGATGACTGTAAGGCTTGTCGAGAATACCCTCCCAGTTGGTGGCCGTAGTCCATCGTTCGGGACCCAACATCAGGCTGCCGACGTTGGTCAGGCCGTTCTGCAACGCAGTCACCAGCAGGTCGCCCATCAGGTGGATATATTCGTTGCGCGGTAAATGCTCGGCCGGTCGCTTGATATTGGATGCGGCCAGTTCTGACTTCATTTTGTCGATGCGATCCATTCGCGTCTCGATTGTCCGGATCGACTCGAGGTATTCGTCGAATTTTCTTCGATCATTGGTGCTTAACCGTTTTTGTAACTGCTGCGCGTTGTTGAGGGCGAGATCAGTGATGTTGCGGAAACGCGTGTGGGCTTGCGTGCCGAAGAGTCGATCGTAAACCTTTCTCGGGTTTCTCATTGATGGAGCGACGTGGCCGGTGCCATACCAGGACATGTTGTCGAAGTAGATCGACTCGATGTTGTTCTTGTGGTCGTTACAGCTCAATTCAAGAGTCGAGTAGGGAGTGGTTTGCCCGATGCTGTCGGCTGCGATGTGGTCCAGTGTGCGAGTCAGGGGATAGGCGGAGTTTTTGACCTCGTATGGCGCAACACTGGTAAGGAAGCAGGACGCACACTGGGCATGCGAGTCGGTTCCGTGCTGGAAGGTGCGGTCCAAGCCGGTGATCAGCGAGATTTTCTTCCGCATCTTGTGCAGCGGAGCCAGAGTCGGCGTGAGTGTCAGGGGATGGCTACCGGGCGGGACCACCTTGCCTTCGAAACGCCAGACATTGTTCTGGCCCGCGAACTTCGGTAACGGCCGGTCATTTTCACCGGGGAAGAAGCCGCGACGCGTAATGCCGTTAGGCAGGTAGAAAAAGGCTAACCGCTGTGCCGGAGCCCTTGTTTCACGGGCATTGGCTAAGCTCTCAAACCACGGCAGACTGAGGGCCGCACCCCCGGAACACGCTAGAAAGCCGCGGCGTGAAACAGGGGAGAGTTGGTTTTCGTGGCAGCTCATCCTAACATTGTCCTTGGTTGATTAATATTAGCGGAGGTCATGAACTTGCCAAAGCGTAAATTCTTGCCGGTACTCCGAAGTTTCATTTTTCTCAGTGTGCTTTCTTCTCCGAGTCAATCGTCGCGAGGGTGTTCTTGTGGAGAAACGGCTTGCTCATTGCGATGCTTTTGAGCACGGTCCGCATCTGGTCCTGGCCTGCCATTGCCCCGGCGGTCAGGTCATCCAGGGTGGGCGAATCAGCGGAACCCAGTTCCCTGCCCAGTGCGTAGGAGAGCAGGTGCGCGATGAATCCGCGGATGAATCGTTGCTTCTCCTTCAGTATCAGCTGTTTGAACTCTTCCAATGTCTTAAATCCATGCTGGTTGAATAGCACTCCACTGACATCCACCTGCCGCCCGTTCTCGTATTTGTCACGCCAGACACCTGTGGGTCCGTAGTTTTCCAGGGCAAAACCCAGGGGATCAATTTTTTTGTGGCAGCCGGCGCAGTCCTCACGCTTGCGGTGAACGGCCAGACGCTCACGAATGGTAAGTTTTGCCAGATCTTCCTTGCTGGCTTCGGGCAGTGGCGGGACATCGGGCGGAGGCGGCTCGGGCGGATCATTGAAGATCACCGCGTTTATCCAGGCACCCCGGGTAATCGGCTGGGTGCGTGTAGGGGTGGCGGTCATCGTCATGACGGCCGCGCAGGTAATGACGCCGCCACGACGCGGGTCGCTCAGCGGCACACGCTTGAAAAGCTGCGTCACAACATCGTGGCCTGCCTTGGAATGGCCGGCGTAGTTCGCGCGGAGCATGCCGTTCTCCCAGGTGAATTTTGGATCCAGCAATTCCATGATGGAGCGATCCTCGATGTATACCGTCTCGAACAGGAGCAATGGCTCCGATATCATGTGCATGCTGGTGCGATATCCATCAACAAGATAGAAGTACGGAAACTTCTTTGGATCTGGAACCGAAGTAATCAGGCGATCCAGCTGCAACCATTGGGTGGGGAAATTGTCGCAAAACCGGCCCGACCGCCGATCATTCAAGATCCGGTCAATCTGTGTGCTGAGTGTTTTCGGGTCATTCAACTTGCCGGCCTCAGCTAGGTCGAGCAGCGCGTCATCTGGAATGCTGCTCCAAAAGAACAGGGCCAGTCGCGAGGCCAGTTCGAAATCACTGATACGCTGACGGCCGTGGCCTTTGTTGTCTGAATTACCCTTATCGGGCATTTCATAAAAATAGAGGAAGTCGGGCATACCAAGGATGGCCCCGACCACAGTGCGCATCGCCTGCTCGAACGTGGCCCCGGCGGCGAGTTGTGCCTTGGCGAACTTCGCGAAGCGCTCCACCGTGGCAGGCTCGGCCGGCCGTCGAAACGCGCGGCGCAGCAATCTCCTGAGTCTGGGGCGAATCGCGTTTACCTCGGTGACCTTGGGATCAGATTTCGCTTCAGCCTCTTTTCCCGGCGGCGCAAACAGCCGGTTCCAGCTGCGGCATTCCTTGGAGTTCAGATCAGGGCTCCCGGTAATGGTCTGGCTGAGCTTGAGAAACGATTCCATCAACAACGGCGAAAGTGTCAGGTGATCGGCACGGTTATCGAAACCGTGCTCGGCGCGCTTGTCCTGGGGAAACGACGCGACACCCTTGAACCCCTCGGGCCGCTGGTTGTCGATGTCCTTGCTGAGCGGCCGACTGGAGACACGCACCTGGGCAGGCATCTTTTTGGTTTCCGGTTTGAAGTAGTCATCACGCCGCCGCATCAGCCGCTCATTGAGCCGGAAGATTTCACGATCCAGCTCGAGCAGATCCACCACGGCGTTGTTATACTGGAACCGGTTCATTCTCCGGATCTGCGTGGGCACGAATGCCTGGGTTTCCAGGGCCTGCCGAAGCACTGCCTGTAACCGCACGACCATTTGCTTCCGCTTGACTTGGGGCAGGAGCGGCTCGTCCTCGGGCGGCATCTCGTGATCCTTCAGTACTGTGAGCAGCGTCTCGAGCAGTTCCGGCTTAGCAAGAAGATCATTGTCTGATTTCAGTTCCAGCAGGTTCACCTTGCCCTTAACCTTGTCACCCTTGCCGTGACATTTAGTGCAATGCGCCTCGAATCCCAGCTGAAGCTCCCTCGAGGGATCCTCTGCCAGTGACGATGACGAAATACCTGCAGAGAACACGAAAGCGATGAAAGCCGCAAATGTGGTTTTCATGACCTGCAAATCATTTTCATTTAATATACTCAAGATTCTTTTTCCAAAAATAACAGTCGAGCTGGTTTGGGGCTGTGATGATCGCAGTCAAGATATCCGCGCAGCACTCACGGCACTTCAGTGAAGTGCAACGCTGCTGCCATTAACTTTACGGGTAAGGTCATTTGTGCCTGCGGCGTGGAGCGGCACGGCTGTTGAGGAAATCAATGCGCAGGCAGAAAAGCTGATTTTTCTTTGCATGCCTCCACAGTAACACCAATCTCCCGGCACGGACAAGGGCGGGGAACATCCCGCAGGGCCCAGAGTGCAAGGGATCATGCCTGGATCGGTGGTCAGCATGTCCGGAAGAGCCGTGAAAGACATTCTCACCTGGACTGGATCGGGGAGCGCTATTCAACCGGCTCGATTGCCACCCGCAACCGCAGGTAAACCGAGCGGGAGGAATCGATTGCGCCGACAACCCGTATACTGCTTACCGGCCCGTGCTGCTGCCACTGCACGGCATCCGCGGCATCTATCCACTCAACAAGGTCCTTGGAGATCTCAGCATGCACTGTCATGCCGCTGGCTGAGGGATCCGGGGCGACATTCAACACCAAATACGTACTGCCGGCTTCATTCTCGAGCAGATGCACCAGCGGACGAGCAGCGGATACGGGGTCATCGGGACGGGTGCCCATGTAGAATTCCATCAGGTTGGCAACCCCGTCACCGTCACTGTCGGCTTCTGCCGGGGGAATCGGAAAACCGTGTTCAGCTCCCGGGTTAAAGTGGCGCTCGCTCCAGTCCGCGTAATCTTCTTGAGCCGCCAGCGGTTGAAAACGCCAGCTGTAGCCGGCTGGCAGGGAACCCACAAAATCTGCAGCCTCGGCGACAACCAGTTGCATCGGGTCAACCTCAACCGTCCACCATTCCTGAGTTTGATCCTTGGGCACGCGTCCCAAGTCATCCGCCTGTTGCCCATCCGTGAGGTCGCCAAGATCCAGGACCTCGACCCCGTAGCTTCCGGTCGCAATCCATGCGGTTGCGGTTTTTGCCGAAAACTCGATCGCAGAGCCTCTCAGATAAGAGTAACCGGTGGCAACCCCGAAGGACTCGCTTCGGGGGGTGTCAGGGAGGTCAGCAAGGGCGATTATCTCCACCGCACCGTAATCGAAGGCGAAGAGCATGTCCTCAACCACCGCCATGCCGGTAAAAGAGTCCTGCATCGCAATATCCGGCAACGACTCGATACCATCATCAGCATCCGACCAGGCGAACACCCGCAGGCTGTGCTCCTGCTTAATGTCCTCCGGAACACCCCACCAGCGGTTGCCTCCATTCAATGAAATCAGGACAAACCGGCCGTGCCCGGTGAGCGGGGAGTAGAAGGCGCCTTCAACCTCGGCAGAGTCCGCCAGGAAAGCATTGATGCCGTCAAAGATTGAAGCCTCAAGGACCAGGTCTGGCGACCACATCGCACGGCTGTCATTGTTCAACTCGATCTTCTGGCGGGTCGTCAACAGCACTGTCCCGCCGGCAGCAGTGATGTGAATATGCTTAAGCAACCCGGGAACGCTGATATCTTTGCGCCGGATCGGCTGCGAAGGGTCCGAGAAGTCGATCTGCCTTAACAGGTGTCGGCCATTGTGCCTGCCACTGCTCCAACTGCTGAGGTGGGAGCCAAAGAGCGCAAGTGATCCGGACACGAACACCGGGCCGGTTTCCACCCTGTTCTCGGGGGGGCCATCTTTGTCGGTTAATCGGGTCGCGGAAAGGATCCGCGGCTCTGAGGACTCATTTTCCTCTGTAACGATCAGCCAGCCGTCACCATTTCCTGAGGGGCGGAAGACCTGCCTGTCGAAGGCAATGTCCTCGGCCATGCCCACGCACATCATACAGGGATAATTTCCCGTGTCAGCCGGCTCCGGAAACCAGAGCAGTTCCCCGCCCGGCAGGGCCTGCGCACTCATCGCACCGAGATATACCGAGTAATCGGCAATTTTCAGCTCCGCCGAGCCAGCCAGTACCGGGGCTGCAGGGTCAGAGACATCGACGGTATGAGTGGCAAAAAAGGCCGCGTATTCCCAGCGCGTGGATCCGTCCTCCTGCTCGATCGCGGTGACGTCGGTTCGGGAGGTTGCCAGGTGAACTAGCTCACCCTGAACGCTGGCGCCCACCAACTGATCCCCGGTGGCGATCTTCAGTTCGCTCACCAAGGTGTCCGGGTCGCTGGCACTGGTTAGGCGCAGGGTGGTCGGCAGTCCGTTGTCCGGACTCCACCAGTTCGAATAGCCGCCCTGCAGCTGGACGAGGTGGTTGCCAACGGACAGAACGCGTTCTACTGACCAGGCAATTGAAAGCTCCGCTGCCACTGCGGGGGCATCGCGGTTGGCAATGTTCACCACCCGCAGCTGTTGGCCGGAAATCACCACCAACTTGTCACCTTCGAGCAGTTTGCCGCGACGCGCACTGAACGCGGAGTCAATCACGCCCCGCTTGGTGAGAGTATCCTCACCAATGTCCATGATTTGCATCTGTTTGCGGTAGACGCCCTCCACGCGACCGCTAAAGGGAAGCGCAAGCAACCCGTCACCGGGAAAGAATCCGACCGCCTTCTCATCATAATTTCCCTCGCTCCAGCTGTGAGCGTCCTTGTCTCCGAGGTAGACGCGCTTAGCCAGTGACATGGCTTGCGGGTTTGCTACGTCAAAGAGAGAGACGGCTACCCGGGAGCCTTCTACCCCAACGGAAAGAATACGCCCCAGGTCACCGAATATTTCCATGTAAGTTGACCAACCGGGGATGTCGATATGGCCGAGAACCTTCAACCGGCGCGGGCGGGAGAGGTCGATCGCGAAAAGCGGGTCGATCTGCCTGAACGTGACCACGTATAGCCGGTCGTCATCGAAGCGGGTTGCGCGGACGGTCTCCCCCGGGGCAAGCACCAGTGAATCCAGACGTCGGGCCTGCTGATCCGGAGCACGCCGCAGGTCGTGGGTCTCCACCAGAGTATGCCTACCCTGGGCGATGTTGTTCCACACCTGAGAAACCGTAGTGAGAATACCTCCCCGCACCGCCAGCTTGAACTTGTCGTTGAGTTGGCCGCCAAGCGGGATCCTGCGCGAGACTTCCATCGGTGCTGCCGGGTCATCAATCCCGATCACGTGCACCCAGGACACGTTGCGCCGGGTCTCGGAGTCGTAGACCGATGGGACCACGAACAGGTGGTCGGGTGTCGCGGTAACCACCGCGTTGTAATAATAATTGTCCTCGCCGGTGAGATCCAGGGGTTGTTGCTCAACGGGATTGGACGGGTCAGTAAAATCAAAGGCGTAAACCTTCATGCCCGAGCGCGTGCGCCACATGCCATCGGCATGCAGGATGTTTTCCCAGATCCTGGTCACTGCATAGAGCCGCTTGCCGACCATCCGGCTCTCCACGAAGGAGCCCTCCAGGGGATAGCGCTGCTCAACCGAGAGCTGGTCAGTGCGGTGGTGTACTAATACCACCTCGGAGCCGGCTGAGGAGCCGCCCCGCCAGTAGGCGTTGGATCTATTGGCCAGCAGCACCACGTGCTCCCCGCCAACCAAGTATAGCTGCTCACCTGCTGCCGGCATCCGCAGCTGGGCCACCCGCTTTGGTGAGTCAAGATCCTCCAGCGAAAACACCTGCAGCCCACGATGCTGGTTGAAGAAATACAGCGTGCGATCACGCCACTTCCATATGTCTGACTCCTCCACTGTCACCTCCCCGTCCTCGGCCGCTGCGAGATCTCCATCTTCAGCAGCAAGCATCTCGTTGACCATGCCCCGATTTGCCGCGGAATTCTGCTCGTCAGCCGTCTCCGAGAAAATCGTCTTGCCGGAGTAGAGCGAGCTTGGGAAGGGATCACTGCTGCTCGCCTCAATACGCAGTGCATTGATCGGAACTGAGTCGGGAATCCGCAACTTCAGGTGACCGGCACGACCGTCCAGGTGAGTGATAGTGTGCGTTTGCCATCCGCGCCCTTTTCCCTCGTCCACCTGCAGGCGCACACGGCGCGTGCCCTGGTCGATCTCCAGCAGTGCCGCCCGGCCGTCGAGGCGAAAACCCACTGGCTGAAAGCTGCTCCCGGGGAACTCAGCCTGCACTGCAGCCAGCAGTACGATCCAGGCCAGGCACGCGTGCAGAAAATGGAGATGCACTCTCCATTCCACAGACCAATGGGTAATCCGTGCCATAGTGCTTTTAAGTTAACCGGGCAATCCGCGCAAGGAAAGTCTATTTTTAAAGAGGCTGCGGGCTTTGGCAGATCAAGAAACCCTGCTGCTGCTCAACAGCCAGATGAACATGAACAGGGCTGTGGTTTTTTATCGTGCCCTGAAAAAGTTCAATGTTATCGTCAACAATTGATGAGCGGCAATCAACAAGGGACCCTTTTGAGCATTGCTGCAATTCTCAGTATGAATATTGCAGAGGCTGCAGATGCGGTTGCCTGGAAGCCATTGCTCTCGAGTTACTGCTTTGACTGCCACGACTCCAGCAGTGCAAAGGGGGGTATTGATCTGGAAGCAGCCTCCGGACGGCCGGTGGCCGGAGACACCGAGCTTTGGGAGAAAGCGGTGCGTCAGCTTCAGGGGCGCCTGATGCCGCCCATCGGCAAGGATCGTCCATCGGAAGCCGAATATGTAAAGCTGGCTGGCACGTTGGCGGATACGCTTGATGCGCATGCCGCGAGCCACCCGAATCCCGGGCGCACGGAGTCATTGCGACGTTTGACCCGCAGTGAATATCAGAACGTGATTCGCGATCTGCTGGCGGTCGATGTCGATACAAAATTGTTATTTCCTGCCGATCATTCAAGCCATGGTTTTGACAATGTGACCGTTGGGGACCTTGCCCCTGCCTTGCTCGATCGTTATATCACTGCGGCGCAAAAGATCAGCCGGATTGCGCTTGGCAGGACAGGCAAATCGCCGGATGGAAGGACAGTTCGGGTTCGTCCGGACATTACCCAGGAGGATCATGTTGAAGGATTGCCGTTGGGGACGCGGGGTGGTGTGCTGATCCGCCACAGCTTCGCGCAAAGTGGCGAGTATGATGTCCGCATCCACCTGATGCGTGATCGGGACGAGAAGATCGAGGGTATCAACGGCGTCCACGAACTGCAGGTGTTGCTTAACGGCGACGTGGCGGCCTCGTTCAAAGTAAAGCCACCGAAGAACCGCAATGACCACACCAAGGTGGATGCGCATCTGTTTGCGCGGATTGATGCCAGCGCGGGAGTGCAGGATCTCGGCGTTACATTTGCGCGGCTGCCGCCTGACCTGATTGAAACTCTGCGCCAGCCTTATCAATCGGCGTTTAATCAGCACCGCCACCCGCGTCGTTCACCGGCAGTCTATCAAGTGTCGGTCACCGGGCCATTCCGTCCCCGCGGTGCCGGGGATACAGCGAGCCGGCGTCAGGTTCTTGGTGCTGTGGTTATGAAGAATGAGGCAGGAGCAAGAGAGGTTCTGCGAACTGTGCTGCGCCGGGCGTATCGTGGTCGCGCCGATGAGGCTGATCTTACCCGCATAATGGGCTTCTACCGTGAGGGCAGTGTCTCTGCGGGGTTCGAGGCGGGGTTGGAGTCAGCGCTGTCAGCGATCCTGGTGAGTCCGAAATTCCTGTTTCGATTCGAGCGTGATCCGCAAGGGGCCAAACCCGGCAGTCCCTATGCTTTGAACGATCTTGATCTCGCCTCGCGTTTATCGTTTTTTTTGTGGAGCAGCATTCCGGATGACGCTCTGCTCGATGCGGCCGCGGCCGGTGCGTTGAGCAAGGAGGATGGCATGGCGAAGCAGGTGCGGCGCATGCTTGCCGATACCCGTGCGAGTTCGCTGGTCGGGAACTTTGCCGGTCAATGGCTTTACTTGCGCAACCTCGACTCGATCACGCCCGATGGCCGGCTGTTTCCGGATTTTGATGATAACCTGCGACAGTCCATGCGCCGCGAGACTGAGTTGTTCTTCGAAAGTGTGCTGCGGGAGGATCGCAGCGTGCTTGACCTCTTGCAATCCGACCATACTTTCCTGAACGAGCGTTTGGCGAAGCACTACGGTGTTCCTCACGTCTACGGGGAGCGATTCCGACGAGTGTCTCTCGACATCAATGGCGAACGCGGCGGAATCCTCCGGCATGGCAGTATCCTGACGGTTACGTCATACGCTACAAGAACCTCGCCGGTGTTGCGTGGGCACTGGGTGCTGAAGAACCTGTTAGGAACCCCGCCGCCACCGCCACCGCCGAACATTCCCGCATTGGAAGATAATACAGTGGATCATTCGCTTTCCGTGCGGAAACGACTTGCCGCGCATCGCGAAAACCGCACCTGTGCACGTTGCCACGACATGATGGACCCGATCGGGTTTGCTTTTGAAAATTTCGATGCGGTTGGGCAATGGCGAACGCGCGAGGGTGAACAAGCCCTCGATGCGGGAGGGAGCCTTCCCGACGGAACGGTATTTGAGGGGATCGCAGGTCTCGAGGCAGGCTTACTGAAACGTCCAGAGGTTTTTGTGCGCACGTTGACCGAAAAGCTGCTTGTCTTTGCGCTCGGTCGTGGCATCGAGCCGGCAGACGCCCCGGCGATACGACAAATCGTGCGTGGATCAGCATTGCAAGACTATCGATTTTCGGCAATAATAATGCGCATAGTCACCAGCGATCCGTTTGCCATGCGCATGACTAAGCCCTAAACTTACCCTGTGATGTTCATTACCAGGAAATCACTTCCCCGGCGAACCGTCCTGCGTGGATTCGGTGCCACTCTGGCCCTGCCATTGCTCGACGCCATGATTCCAGCCGCCACGGCCGCGCCGGTCAAACCCGTGCGACGTCTCGGCTTCGTGTTCATGCCCATGGGTGCAGATGCCAGCCGCTGGACTCCGGAGGGCAAGACACTGGACAAACTCTCGCCTATTCTGAGCTCGCTTGCCCCGGTTAAGGACAAGGTCAACGTGCTCACCAACCTCGAGTTGCGCAATGCCTATCCCGGTTCCCACGCGACTTCGAACTCGGCCTTTCTCAGTGCCGCCCGGGCGAAGCTCACGGAGAGCTCTGACTACTATCTCGGCACGACCGTTGACCAGATCGCTGCCAAGGAGATCGGGCAAGCCACACAGTTGCCTTCACTGGAGTTGGCGATGGACATGATGGAAACCGTTGGCCAGTGCGATAACGGCTATGCTTGCGTCTATCAGAACAATCTCTCGTGGTCGACTCCGACCACCCCGCTGCCGGCTGAGGCTCACCCGGGGCTCGTCTTCGAGAATCTCTTTGGCGCCGGAGGAAGTAGATCCGAGCGACAAGCCGCACTGAGGCGACGCGCCAGTTTGCTCGACTTTGTGAAGGAAGACATGGCGAGATTAAAACGCGAACTCGGGCCGGATGACCGCACCAAGGTCGATGACTATCTTGATGCCGTGCGTGAGGTTGAACGCCGGATACAGAAGGCCGAGGCCAGTATCGATGAAAACTCATTGCCCGATCTTGACCGTCCGGCTGGCGTCCCCGCCTCCTACGCAAATCACGCCCGGCTGATGTTCGATCTGCAGGTTCTCGCGCTGCAGGGTGACGTGACGCGTGTGATCACCTTCCAGCTTGCTCGCGAGACCAGTAACCGCACCTATCCTGAGATTGGAGTTGCGGACCCTCACCATCCTCTCACTCACCACGGGAACGATCCGGGCAAGATCGCGCGGATGGCGAAAATCAACACCTTTCATGTTTCGCTCTTTGCAGAGTTCCTCAGGAAACTTGACGCCACGCCCGAGGGCGAAGGTTCGCTGCTCGATCACTCGCTCTATATGTATGGCAGCGGCATGGGAAACCCAAACAAGCACGACCACACCAACTTGCCGATCCTCGTCGCCGGAGGAGGTGCGGTTGGCATCAAGGGCAACCGGCACATCCGCTTCGACAAGGTGACGCCGCTGGCGAATGCGCACCTGACGTTGCTCGACCGGGTCGGAGTTCATCTGGAGAGGTTTGCCGACAGTGATGGCATCATTGAAGAACTGGCGATTTAGCCTGCTGGTTCTTGCCGGTCTTGGCTTCCCTTCCCTGGTTCGGGCGGCACCGGAGGATGCCTTCGCGTTGCACCTGGCCGTCTATGAGGATCGCACTGATGACGCTAAGGCATTGTTGGCCATGGGAGCGGATCCGAAGGCAGCAAATCGCTATGGGGTGACTCCGCTGACTCTTGCCTGCACTAACGGTAATGCCGGCCTTGTTGCTGCTCTGCTGGCAGCGGGTGCTGACGAGAATGCCCGGGGCGACGGCGATGTCATCCCGCTCATGACTGCATCGCGCACCGGGCGCCCGGCACCGGTGAAAATGTTGCTGGAGGCAGGTGCGGAAGTCAACGCGCGCGACCGCAAAGGTCAGAGCGCATTGATGTGGGCTGCCGTTGAGGGGCACACAGAGACCGTCAGGATCCTGCTTGCTGCCGGCGCAGACCGGGAGGAAAAACTTGGTTCCGGTTTTAACGCCATGTTTTTTGCTGCGCGGCAGGGACATCGGGGCGTGGTCGATGCGCTGCTTGCCGACGGCGTCAATGTGAACGCCCCCATGAGGAACAAGGGTGGTGGTGGCCGGACTCCCCGCAACGGCACCAGCGCCCTCATTCTCGCAATCGAGAACGGGCACTTTGAGCTGGGAGCGAGGCTGTTGGAAGCTGGTGCGGATTGCAATGACATGCGATCCGGGTTCGCACCCCTGCACGTGTTGAGCTGGGTGCGCAAGCCGCGGAGGGGAGACGGGATCGACGGCGCTCCGCCGCCGAGAGGATCCGGTGACATGGGCAGCCTTGAATTCGTCGATGCTCTCGTAGAGCATGGCGCCAAAGTGAATGCCCGACTGGAACGGGGCTCTTCCGGAGGCAGCGCTCTCGGCAGGCCGGGGGCAACGCCTTTCCTGCTTGCCTCGAGGACTGGGGACTTGCCGCTGATGAAATTGTTGATCAGGCACGGCGCGGATCACCGCCTGTCGAACAAACAAGGAAGATCTCCTCTGCTGGCCGCTGCCGGGGTGGCGCTGGGACCGGAAGCTGACGAAGCGGCCAGTGAAGACGAGGCGCTCCTGGCAGTGAACTACCTGCTGGAACTGGGTGCCGAGATCGACATTGTCGACAAGGAGGGTGACACCGTTATGCACGCCGCCGCCTACAAGCAATCCCCGAAGCTTGTCCGCCTGCTGTCAGGGAAGGGCGCCAATATCAAGGTCTGGAACCGCAAGAACAAGCGTGGTTGGACTCCGCTGCTCATTGCACAGGGATTTCGCCACGGGAACTTCAAGCCATCAGTCAAGACCATTGCGGCACTGTCCGAAGTCATGCGTGCTGCAGGCGTTGATCCGCCGCCGCCGCCGCCGCGACCGGTGGTCGGGAAGGAGAAATATAAAGACCGGTAATTCTCCTGATTACGCAAGGGTATTCCAGGAGTTCAATCCTTATTGGCTAATAACTGCGCTTAAAGGCTTACGGCAGTTCAGGAAGGCGGCGATTAAAACGCCTCGCCTGCCCTGCAGCTTGCACCCCGGTTATTCGAACTGCTTGTCCACAGTTTCCTGTGTCATCCCTGCTGTCCTGCCATCTGTCCGGGCCTCTCGGGAAGATGCCCGGCTTGCTGAACTTACCCGCGCGGGCGGGGGAGTATCTGCATAAAACCCCGGGATTTTTTAATAGCATTTGAATACGCAAGAGGATATCATCCCGGCATGAGTGAATCCGAATCGCCAAGATTGATCGTTATCGTGGCAGTTGCAGCAGCTGCCGGGATTGTCGTTACGCTCCTGGCACAATTTATCCTGGGCAATGGCCCGAATGCGGACGTGGCCAAGGCTGCAGGCAAAGGTGAAAGCCAACGCATTGAGGCCCTCGAGGCGCAACTCAAGGCCTTGCAGCAATCCGTTCGCCCGGGAAGGGAAAATAAACGCCCCGCCGGTGCACCCGTGAGTGCACTCGGTGACAACAAGGAGCCGCAAGGTCAGGAAGTCGCAGAAGCTGAAAAGAAAGAGGAGGAGAAAAATCCCCTCCTTGAGTTCATGATGGCACTGGGTGCGCAGAAATCCAAAACCGAAGTCTCCGGTGAAGTCGCCAAGTTGACCGAGCGCCTCAACCTGAATGAAACACAACAGGAGCAATTGACCGATCTCCTGATGGCAAGGACCAAGAAACAGCAGGAAGCGGGAATGTTAATGCTCAGCGGCAAGGCCTCCCTATCCGACCTTCTGGCCGCCGATGAGAACAATTTCAGTGAGGTTGATGCGGCAATGGCCGACCTCCTCTCCGGGGAACAGCTGGAGGATTACAACACCTATTCTGATGAGCGTGAGATCAAGCGCATCGAGAAAAAATCCAACGAGGATCTCGATGGCCTGCGGAATGTGGCCGAGCTTTCAGCACAACAGGAGGATGAAGCCTTTGACATATTCGTCGAGCTCAATGCCGCGGAAAAACCCGGCAGCCTTCCGGAAGGCACGACGGTGGAGGAGTTTAACGGCTACATCGATCAGGCAATCAACAATCGCATCGAACGCCTTGAGCCCATTCTCTCAGAACAGCAGCTGGGCAGCTATCGTGTGCAGGCGGAGGGTTTCGGCAAGATGATTTCAGCACTCATCTCGGGGGGCACAGGCAACCCTTGAACGGGTCTCCAGTTTTTTAAAGAGCAATCCCCGCCGCCGCCGAGCCTCCGGACTGATTACCGGGACGGCATGCAGGAACCCGGGGAGACCCCGGGAAAGTCATCACCATCCTCCGGGATCTTTTGCTGCCACCATTCTCCCTGGCTGCCTGCCTGGTGTGCGACTAGCCGTATCGCTGATGCGCCTCCTTGGAATCGATCAACCGGGCACGGATTAAGCCATCGTCGAGTTTTTCCCCGAGGGGATCGATGTAAATCCGGCTGGTGCGCTTGCCACTTCCCGGGTTGAGGCCGAAAACGTGGATGTTGAAAATAAACGCGGGTTCCTCTTCGGCCTTGAACCAGTGCACGTTGTCCTTCACGTCCGAAATGCTTGAGGTTTTTCCGGGACCGAACCTGGCATCGATTGTCGGCTTGATGATCATGTGTTCCTTCTCGTCGGCCACACGGTCATAATGCCGCCCGTGGAAATTGCCTTTCAGGATCATAAATGCAGTGGCCATGTTGTTGTGGCCGTGTGGCACGACCGAGCGGCCTTTTTTCAGTGCAAAAACCTGCTGTCCAAACACGAGCCTGTCCGGGGCTCCTTCGATCTTCGGGAACTTGGGACGAATACTGCGCGCACCGTTGTCGACAAACTTTGCAGTTTTCTCGATACGCTCAAAGTCTATCAGCTTGAGCAGTTGCGAAAGGTCAATCCGGTTTTGCAGCAGATCCTCGATCCGGGTCTGCCACTCGGTCTGCTTCATCTTCTCGCCTTTTACGTCCAGGCCGATTTGGTTAACCTCATTAAGCCATTTCTCTGCACTTAACCTGGCTTCAGCTGCAAGGAGGTTGGCTGAGCAAAGATGATCGAGCAGCGATATTGTCAACAGTGCCTGGACGGAGCGCCTGGTGAAATCGCGCCGTGATGAAATGGTGGCGGGGGCTGTACCGGATTGCCCGGCCTCAAGTTCGAAAGCAGTGTCCTTCATGGTTTGTCTCAGGTGATGGAGTGGTTTAGAGAATTATCTGCCTTTAATTCGATTTGGTCAATGGAACTTAATGATTGCCCGGTGCCCCCTGATTACGGGTGTGCCCCCGATGCGATCCACTGGCGCAACCGCCGGAGTCGGTACGCTCCCGGCCGTTTCCCCTCCGGTGGCATATGCCCGTCGTGCACCATGTCGATCAGGATGCTTTGTTCCGGGTGCCATGGCACAATGGCGGGTCCGCTTTCCCCGCCGGAGAGGATGGACTTGAGCGTTCGCAGATCGAGTTCAGCCTCCCTGTTTTTGACCCCGTGGCAATCGAAGCAGAACCTCGCCATGATTCCCTCGATGTCCCGGGCAAAACCAAGGTGACGATCAACTTTCACCAGCGTCCCCGGTCGTGGCAGCATGTCGAAACAGCCGGGTGTCAAAAGGATCAACAGGAGGAAGAACCCGGTTAGGAGTTCCGCCCTGCCAACTTTCCTCAATGTCCTCATCGATGCTGATCTTTCCCCGCATTCATCAATCGGCCTGATCCCGGGCATTCATTGTATAATGATGACTTTGCCTGAAAAAAATCAAGGCCGCAGGCTCACCTCCGGCGTTTTGCGCACCTCGAGTTCAGCACGCAGGAAATCCGCGTCCCTGAAGCCGAAGGCCTTGGCGAGGATGACCTCCGGGAAGCGTTGCGAACCGGTCCGGTAAAGCTCGACACTGTCATTGTAGCCGTTGCGCATCAGGGCCACCTCGTTCTCCACCAGGATCAACTCATCCATGAGGGTGCCCATGATCTCGTTACTCTTGAGGTCCGGGTAATCCTCAATGAGTGCCAGAATCCGGTTGACCACCGCGCTCTCGGCACGGATCGCCGAGTCAATTTCCTCCGCGGTGTATTTCTTCTTGCCGCTGAGGATCGCGCGCAACGCGGCAATGTTCTCATGCACCTCCCGTTCGTGCTCAAGGTAGGCCTTGGCGACGGATTCCAGGTTCGGGATTAAGTCAATCCGCTTCTTCAGGGAAACCTCGATATTGGCGTGTGCCCGCTTGATCCGGTTGCGCAGGAACACCAGGTCATTGAACATCAATATAAAAGTGCTGAACACAAGGAAAGCCGGGGCCGTCAGGGCTGCGGCAATAAAGTCACTCGGCGAATAGGAACCGGTGCCGGCAAACATCAGCATCACCATCATGACGATGCCGATAAAGCCAAAGCTGATCCTGATCAACCCGCCGCGACTGACCTTGAGCATGGTTTCATTCTCACCCTTGTCCGAGATCAGGAACGGAAACCCATCCTTATCCCCCTCAGCCATTTGCAGCGTCTCCCCCGCGACCGGCTCAATGACAGCTGAGCCCAGGATGTAAAGCTCATCATCCTCGGCAATGTGGTGTTCGTAGTAGGTTCGTGCCCCGGAACTGCGTATCATTGCCAGTCCTGCCTGCACCTC
>JAYGGE010000165.1:0-12658 GCA_046581505.1 Verrucomicrobiales bacterium
GGTCGGTCCGGCTGTTGCCGGTGCCGGAATTATTCGCGTCCATGCCAATGATTGCGGAACCGCCGCCGGCGGTGAAGAAACCGGCCCGCACCTCGGTCTCCTCCTCCAGGGTGAATTCCCCGGTTTCCGGAACCGTGTGGAGATCATTGGAGGCGGGATCGAATGGGGCACCGATCCATATCGTCGTGTATGAGGAAGGCGCACCGCTGAGGAGCATCGGCGTGACTGTGCCGGTGGTGTGGGTGTTGACCTTCAGCCTCCAGTTGGGCACCAGATACCCGCCGGCGGCCAGTGTGGTGGCAGTCCGGTCAACGTTGAGTCGCCCCTGGTTGGCAGGGTCCTGGTTCCTGGCGTCTGTAATGTCAGCCCCGGGCCCGATCATGGATTGAGCCGCTGCGTTGACAATCTCGGTGATTGCCAGTTCAGCGGGGGCAGGCGGAGGCTCAGCCGCAAAATAATACTCCTTGAGCACGAGGCCCGCACGATCCCCTGAGATATCAATTCGTATCCACCCCTTGTGGCCGTCCATTTCAAAGCCAATGCCCCTCTGTCCCGATGTTCCGAACTGGCCAACCCAGGCAGCTCCCCCCCAGCTAATATAGCCGCAGTAGACACGGATGTCGGCCCCGTCAAAACTGCCAGAGGAACCGACCGTTTCGCCACTGGATAGAAAATGCGGATTGTAGGTGTTAATCCCGGCAAACCCCGGATCAAACTCACCCAGAATGGCGCCATCCGCGGTTGCCATGGCATACATTCCCACCACGTAGTCACCACCACCGTTGGGACGCAATTCCGTGGTAAAGACGATCATGTCCCCGGCACCCGCATTCCCCGGCAGCGGATTGTTCTCGGCATACGGGTAAATTCCCCCGGCCGCAGCGAATTCCGATGGGCTCCCAAAGCTGCTGTGACCTCCGCCGTTGTAGGTCCCGGCAGGATTGAAATACTGCTCATTGGCGGCAATCTGGGTAAAGATTTCCCCGGTATAGGGGTTGAGGGCCAGCAACACCGCCCCTTCGTTGTCCCCGGTCTGATCCCCGAAGCCGGCGGCCGGCGGAGCATTCCAGGGACCGTCTGATATCCAGTAGTCATAGGAAGCCGATCCCACCCCCTTCGTTTTCCCGCCATCGGTGTAGTCCTTATGGATCCCGCCCGGATCAGCCACCTCGTATTTCACATCAGCGAGCACCGAAAATGGAATTCCAAAGGAAACTATTAGAAATGTCTTCATTGTCCTCATAATCAGAGTGTTAAATATATTCTTATGACATGGCAAGGATAGAAATCCTCCATTCGGCTTTGTCGTGTAAAGCAACCCTGAGAAACACACGGGAATAATGAGCATCAGAAGTTTCCCAGAGCGAAAACCTGAGCTTATGTTTTCTGATGAATTCCATCACCCGATACCTTGCCTGCCTTGCCTTCATGGCCACCCCGCTTGCCCTTAACGCAGGCGAGAGCGCCAAAGCAAAGAACCCCGCACTGCCACCCCTGGAACTCGGCTTCGTTAACCTGTTCAACGGCAAAGATCTCACCAACTGGGTCGATGTGAATACCTCGCCGGAAACCTGGTCGGTAAAGGACGGCCTGTTGGTGTGCAGCGGCAGGCCCATCGGGGTCATGCGCTCCGCCAAGCAGTATGAGAACTTCATCCTCGTCATTGAGTGGCGCCACATGAAGGCGGGCGGCAACTCCGGGGTCTTTCTCTGGAGTGACGCGGTTCCCAGGGGACGCCTCCCCAAGGGCATGGAGGTGCAAATGCTTGAACTGGAGTGGCCCTATATCCACAAAAGGAACGGCAAGCCGAATCATCTCGGCTATGTCAGCGGTGAGCTCTTCGGCGCAGGCGGCATGAAGGCGATCCCTGAAAACCCCAGGGGCAATCGCAGCATGTCCTATGAAATGCGCTGCAGGGGCAAAGGTGAATGGAACCGCTACGTGGTTGTCGCCGTGGACGGTGCGGTGAAGCTCTCGATCAACGGCAAGTTCGTAAACGGCATCCGTGAGGCGGACCTGCGCAAAGGCTACCTCTGCCTTGAGTCAGAGGGATCAGAGATTCATTTCCGCAGGATCCAGATCATGGAACTGCCTCCCGGTAGAGCCAGGGACCTCGGCATGACTCTGGAAAAGGAGCCCGGGTAAGGCGTCACGGGACACGGTTTCAGCGCATGCCGCAGCATGGCCCCGAAGTGAACCTTGTCTCTGCCGCCAACGCGAATGGCTTACTTGCCCTCGGGCAGGAGCGGGCTCTCGAAGCCGGCGAGATCAGAGGGCTTCACCCGCTTGCGGCCTCCGCCGAAGCGGAATGTTGTCGGCTGGTAAGGCCCCACAAAGGCAACATCCATGTCCGCCTTGATATGTCCCTCCATGCCCATGCACCAAAAGACACCGTTGATGATGCAGCGGCGCACGCCCTCGCTGATAATATCCTCAGAGCCACCCTGCGTGCTGGCGAAAACCCTGCCTTCCTTGCCTGAGGTGGACTTGTAAGTGCGCACCCAGATGCAGGGACTGGGAGGCTTATTGGCAAGAGGCTTGCCGTCAGGCTTCATCGAGTCGAGCACCTGGTTCTTGCCGAGAATGACCGATCCCTCAATGGGCACAGCACTATAGGCCCCCGCCATGGCGTGCATCTCCTTGACCCCCCGCATGACCGGATGATCCTTCTGCTCAGGCAGCACGAACATGCGGGTGCTGTATCGATGGTTGCTGCCATAGTGGCCGGCACCCTCGCGCGGCCTCCAGGTCTCACCGAGCACCTGTCGCCCAAACCCCCAGTCGTAGCTCTTGTCGCGCGAATTGAAGTTGTATTTGCTGTTCTTGCCCTTGAGGCCGTTGAATCCGTGGGTGGTTGTCCGCAGCCCAAGCACCGGACCTCCACGGTCCAGGTAAGCGGTAAAATGCTTCATTGATTCATCATCGGGAGCCACAAAGCGCAGGAACAGGAACATCATGTCCGCCTTGTCCAGGGCTGCCATCCCGGGAATGTTCGAGGAACCGGGCTTGATATGGCCTTCATCATCCAGCCCGAAGAGCACTGTGCACTTGAAGCCGTATCGATGCGCCAGGATGCGGGCAATGGCGGGACATGTCTCCTCGCCGCGGTATTCATGGTCACTGGCAATAAAAACGATGTGCTTGCCCTTGCCGATTCCCGACTTGCCCTCATAAGTGAGGGGCTGGGATTGAAGCAGTGAAGAGAAGCCACTCAGGGAGCAGCCGGCAATCAGGAGGTAAAGGATCGTTTTCATCAGGATGTTGTTTTAAGGGGTGCATCTTGATTTGTCGATAGTCAAACACACACCAGGCAGGAACTCCGGGCGCAAATTGCGCTGTCTGGCCGCCACGCGCCCCGGATTACAGGAATCAAGGACATCATCCCCGGGTAATCTTGGTCGCTTAGAATAATAAACAGATTCGCAGGACATGGCCCGCATTCCTGCCATTTTTTACCCTGCTGGATTAACCTAGAAACAGACAATGCAATGAAAACATTCACTCTCCTGCTGATCGCACTGTGCGTTCCCTGTGCAGCACAAAATTCCTTTGTTAAGCAGTTTGACAAGAACGGGGACGGCAAGCTCTCGAAGAGCGAAATACCGGAACCCGCGAGGAGGATTTTTGACAGGGTGGACACCAACGGGGACGGCTTTGTCACGCCGGAGGAGGACGATGCATTTAAAAAAGCCAGGGGCACCCGCAACAACCGTGGCAGGACCCGCGATTCACTACCGGCAAAGCCGACCCACGGGAACATCCGTTACGGCGAGCATGAGCGTAATGTCTATGACGTATGGCTGGCACAAAGCGATACCCCGACGCCCCTTGTCATTTATTACCACGGGGGAGGCTTCCGGACAGGAGACAAGGGCAGCATCAGGCCGCAACTGCTCAATGCATTACTGCAGGAAGGCATTTCCGTTGCCGCGGCCAATTACCGTCTTTCCGGCTCCGCCCCCTTCCCCGCCCAGATGCACGACTCCGCCAGGGCACTCCAGCACATCAGGCATAACGCAAAAAAATACAACATCGACCCGGACAGAATCGGAGCGACCGGCGGCTCTGCGGGAGGGCACATTTCCCTGTGGCTTGCATTCCACGATGACATGGCGGATCCGAAAAGTGAGCAGCTGATTGCACGGCAAAGCACCCGCCTCACGACCGCTGCCGTGATCGCAGCCCAAAGCTCAATTGATCCCCGCTTCATCCAGCAGTTGTTCAATACCGACCAGGTCAACCTGGCCGTTGCCCAGCTCTTCGGCATGAAGGGTGCTGAAGACATTGACAACGAGAAGTTGCATCCCCTCTTTGAAGAGGCCTCGCCACTCAACCACGTGACCCGTGATGATGTCCCTGTGATGGCATACTACAATCAGGCAAATGAAGATCTGCCGCCCAATTCAAGCGGCAGGGAACACATTCACCATCCAAAGTTCGGCATCATCCTGAAGGAGAAGATGAAGAAGGCCGGGCTGGAGTGCCAGCTTCTCCTCAAGGAGGATTATCCGAGGGAGCCCATCGACAGGTTTGTTGCATTTTTCCTCGGGAAATTCGGCATGACTTCCCGGCAACGCCGGAAAGAGTAAAAAACCTTCACTTCACTGAACCCCAACCCCCCCCGGGAACGCAAGTATTCCTGGCTTACCCGGGCCCGGGCTTCAACCAGCCCAGCCGCACCAGGAATGCGTCCATTGCCGCGCAGGTTTGTTCCCTGCCGCGGCCGGAATTGTAGAAGCCGTGGCCCGCATCTTCATAGCCGAAGAGTTCGCACCGGATCCCGGCCGCTTTCATTCTCCCGGCAAATTTCTCGGCCGTTACATAGGGGATGGAGGTATCCTCTTTGCCGTGAAAGATCACGCAGGGTGCAGATGACTTGCTGACGTGATGGGCAGGCGACAATCCGGTGACATCGTCAATCCCCATCCGCCTTGGCATCGACGCGAAGCCTGCCGGCCACAGGTCGGGGTCATCTATCGGGGCCAGCACACAGGCCGGATTGAAGAGCAGCATCGCGTTCGCCATTGATGACACTTTCTCCCTGTTGTCCGCCCTGATTGTCCCCAGGCAGGCTGCAATGTGCCCCGCGCGGAGCCTCCCCCGGCAGCGATTCGATCAGGCGTGACTCCAAGTTGCCCGGCGTGTGAGCGCACCCAGCGCATTGCATCCCGGGCATCATCGACACAGTCCTTGCCTTTGGTGCGATTACGCGATGCCACCCTGTAGTCTGCCGCAATGCTCACCATGCCGCGCCTGCAGAGCATTCTGCATAGCGGCACGAAATGCTCGGGACTGCCGTGATTCCAGCCCCCCCTCCGAAGAAGAAGACCGCCGCAGATCGTTTGTCGGCCGCTTTCCAGCCATCAGGTTTAAACACATAGAGGTTCAGGGTAACGCTGCCGATGACCTTGAAGGGCATCACTTCCGCGCCGGGAATCTGCGGGGGATAATTACCATTGGCCCCAGCCGATAGCGGAAAGAGCAGGGAAAGGACAGCCAGGATATACCGGGACTTCATCGCCGCCACATGCAGGGGCAACGCCAAGGTTACATGGGGGCTGGCACCGTGCAGGCATAAAATTTAGCCTATCCTTGCCTGCGACACGGAATTGGTTTAAAAAAAAAGAGCATGAAACAGCCAAGTGTGATCGCTGCATTACTCCTTTCTTCTTTGTGTGGCATTGGCCGCGGTGCACTGCCGCCGGTTCTGCTTGAACCCGTCATCGTTGATGCCTTTGACGCACTGGTGGGATTCACCCACGCAGGCGATGGGAGCGGCCGGAATTTTCTTGTTGAACAACGGGGGCGAATTCTCATCCTGAAAAACAAAAGTGTCCGGCCCACACCGTTCCTCGACATTGAAAGCAAGCTGATTGCGGAGAGCGACATCCCGAATTTTGGCCCGCCCTTCGGCATGTATGACGAGAGGGGGCTCCTGGGCCTCGCCTTTCATCCCGACTATGCGAGCGATGGCACCCCCGGCGAGGGGAAATTTTACGTCTATTACAGCGCACCAAGCCAGGTGGCCGGTTCCAACAGCAAGAGCATTATTGCCGAATACGGCGTATCTGCCGCTGACCCGAACCTCGCAGACCCGAATTCAGAGCGCATCCTTCTTGAGGTTGAGCAACCGCAGTTCAACCACAACGGGGGGCAGATTGCCTTTGGCACTGAGGACAGGTTTCTCTACATCGGCATCGGCGACGGCGGCAGTTCGAATGACAATAATGTCGGCCACACCGGTGGCAACGCCAATCAGCCCGATGGCGTTCTCGGCAATGCCCAAGACAAGACGCAACTGCTGGGTAAAATCCTGCGCATCGATGTCCTGGGAACAAACGGGCCGGGCGGCCACTACGGCATTCCTGCATCAAATCCCTTCGTAGGCAACGCCAGCGGCCACCGTGAGGAAATCTTTGCGGTCGGCGTTCGCAACCCGTGGCGGTTCTCCTTCGACCGCGGCGGGTCCTCTCAGCGGCTGTTCTGTGCGGACGTCGGACAGGGGCTCGTTGAGGAAATCGATCTCATTGTCTCAGGCGGCAACTACGGCTGGCGGATCAAGGAGGGCAATCTCGACTTTGATGCCACGGCACCGAATCCGGACGGCGATTCCATGCTCCCTCCAATTGCGGAATACGCCCATGGAGGCAAGAATGTAGACGGGCTGATGTCCATTGGGGACTCGGTGACCGGCGGATACGTTTATCGCGGACTTTGCAACCCGGATCTCCGGGGCATCTACCTCTTTGCTGACTGGGGAACCTTTGGAGATATCGGGCAGAGCGGGACGCTCCTCGCGCTCACCGAGGCAGGGGGAACCTTTCAACTGGAGCGGATGACGGTAATCGGGGGCAATCCGATCGGAGAATACATCTATGCGCTTGGCGAGGACGAGGACGGTGAGGTCTACGTCTTGACAAAGAAATCATTCAATCCGGTTCCCGGAGTGCCGGATGGATCGATCTTCCGGATTCGTGAGGCCGGCTCGGGCCTTGCGGTCGAGCTTGAACCGGAGATCGATAATACGATGTACTCCGAATCAGCGCGGAGCAACGGCGCGGGCGGCTGGATCTTCGCGGGGCGGACGGGATTTTCAGCCTCTACGGGGATACGGCGCGCACTTCTGCAGTTCGACGTGGCTTCCGCCCTTACACCGGCTGCCGTCATCGAATCGGCAGCACTGACCCTCGTTGCAGATCGAACACAGCAACCTTCATCGCTGACGAGCCTCCACCGCGTTCTCGCCGAATGGGGAGAAGGGGGCTCCAATGCGGGTGCGCCGGGAGGCGCTGGAATCGCGGCGCAGGCCGGAGACGCCACATGGATGCATCGAATCTTCGACACCGAAAACTGGGCTGCCAATGGGGGGGATTTTGTTGCCGCTGCCTCGTCGTCCCAGATCGTGACTGGCGAGGGAAACTACACATGGGACGCCCCTGGAATGGTCGCCGATGTGCAGCACTGGCTCGAGTCAGACGAGAATTTCGGATGGATTCTCATCGGCGATGAACAGGTTACCAAGACGGCAAAGCGCTTTGTCAGTAAAGACGGTGCGGTAGCCGCCGATCACCCGAAGCTGACTCTTCGGTATGCCGGAGTCATTCACCTTGATAACCGCGATAAATGGCTACGGCGGTTCTTTGCCGAAGGAGTGGACATTGCTGATGTTTCCGACGATGATCGCGACGATCTGGACGCCCTTGTCGAGTACGGGTTCGGAACCAACCCGCTGGTGCCCAACGATGCGGGAACCGTGGTCGGACTTGAGGGTATTGGCGATCAGTTCACCCTGTCCTTCCGCCGAGATATCGCGGCGGACGACTTGATCTACCGGCTCCGTGTCAGCAGCGATCTGATCAACTGGACGACGGTTGTGGAGATCGTGGGCACCGCCGCTCCCACCGGAACCGGCTTTCTATCCGAGGAAAATATTCCCGGAACCGCCAAATACAAGCTGGTGACCGGCCGCGATCCAGAAAACGTCTCAGTTCAGACCAGGCGTTTCCTGCACGTTGAGGTTGAGCGCATTCAACCCTAGCGGCAAGCACATGCAGTTGCGCACGACTCACGGTGCAGGAAATCATGATTCCGTAGATGCAGGGGTGTAAACCAGCCCGGGCTTTGTAACTGGTTGAGCGGTTAACCATGTGGTAGTTTCTTTTGCTGATGAAAGTTGCATCCTGCTCATTGCCTGCCGCTGTGTCCGTGCTCCTTGTCACCTTGGGACTAAGCCTGATGGCACAACGCGACACGATCCTGCCCGCCGCCGGGCAAGGCGCCTCGATAGCAGAGGTGGCAGAGAATCTGCTTATCCCGCCGCCCTTGAAGGACTTGGGGAAGGACTACAAAGTGAGGCTGGTTTACTTTGTCCCCTCTGATCGTGAAGTGAAGCCGGGTTATCAGGAAAAAGCCGGGGTCCTGATGCGGGTGGTAGCTGACATTTATCGCCGGGAAATGAAAGCCCACAAGCACGAGACGCGCGGGCTTGATTTTGAATTTGAGGAGGATGGACGCATCAAGGTCCACCTTGTGAAGGGTAAAAATCCGTCTGTGTTCTATACCGGGGTACCCTTTAACGTGGATCACCTGCTGAACTCCCAGCAACAGGAAATCTGGGAGACCACGGGCTATTCACGCAACCGGCCAACTCTCGTTTTTTCCGAGGCAGGCGCAGTTGCAGAAGCACGACCCATCCCGCACATTTATTCCGGGTTTGCATGTGTATCCGGGGATATCTTTCGTGACGGGATAACGGCCTCAACAATAGCAGGGCAAATCCGCCACTTCATGGATCCGACAGCAGTCACAAAGATCGCAGGTACTGAAAAACGGCCCCGCAACAAGGAAGCACAGACGAGCAATGGTGTACTCATCCACGAACTGGGACACATCTTCGGGATGCTGCACGACACGCGTGATCCCCGCAACATCATGATGCGCGGATATGACAATCTCGGGCAGATGTTCGATGCAAAGAGGGCCGGGGAAAGACCTGTTCGTTTCTCAGCCGCCCATGCCCGCATGGCTTCCGTGACGCGGTTTTTCAGTGAATCCTTCGAAAAGAGCGACACCAAGCCACCCGAGATTCATGAGTTCAAGCTGGCAAGTCCAGCCATGGCGGGTGAGAAAACGGTAAGGATTTCCATTAAGATGATTGACAACAAGGGACTGGGTCCCCTGGTGGTCATGCAAAGGGGCGGCGGACAGATTGATGCATTTGTTAAGGATCTCGACCTGCAGGGTGAAAACGAATATTCCGGGATCCTGCCCATGAAATGCCCACGTCCGCTTGTCGAAGGACAACCGCTAATCTACATCATGAATGTTTTTGATGTGAATGGCAACCTGAGCCAGTCTGTCATCAGCTCAGAGGTAGTGCCCAAGCCTTGAAAGGCGGAAGCCTGATGCAGTAATTGGTCAACCCCCGGTTAACGGCGCATGGCCGGAATGCGCTTACTGGGGCCTCTCAGAGATCGACTTGACCTGATGCCCGAAGAAATCAGGGGAAGGCTCGAAAACTTTCCAGCTTCCCATGCTGAAATCGACATAGAGGATGGCATAGGAGCCGGCAAAGGCATCGTTCTTTATATTTGGCGTTTCTCCCACAAAGACAATGCTACTTAAGTTAGAGCAACCATCAAAGGCGTTTTCTCCAATATGGCGGGTGCGCGCGGGAATCGTAATATTGGCAAGGCCCGAGCAGCCATTGAAAGCGTTGCTCCCGATTCTGGTGATGCTCTCCGGCAGGCTGACACTGGTGATTGCGCTATTGCCCGTGAAAGCGGATTCCTGGATAGCCACGACCGGCTTGCCGCCAAGCGTTTCGGGAATCACTATGTTTGTCGCAACCCCGTTATACTTGGTGATAACTGCTGGACCATCCTCAACAGTAAATTCAAAGTCCTGATTCGATGGATCGGGATTCACATTCGGTTTCTGTGTCACCGGCGCAATGGCTGTCGCCGGTTGCTTCCTCCCCCCGGCGGCGACAGGATTTTGCGAAGACTTGCGTGCTCCCTCTTCCTTGATTGTTTCTTCCGCGCATCCGGAAAACAGGAACACTGTGATTACGGCAGGAAGTAATTTTATCATAATGGCAGACACTAACACTTGGCACCTGATCCTCCAATGAAAAATAGACGGGCTAAACCTGTGCCTCTGCCAGTGACGGGGACTGCAGGCCCGACATTTAAGTTCACCGCCATTCTCCCGCGGAGACCGGAAACGGGATGCACCCCGCAGGGGAACACTGAAAACACTCCCGTCTGTCGTTCAAAATTAATCAGGGTGTTTTGCTGGCCTTTGCGGCAAATCACTGTTTAGCTTTATTCCCGGTCCCGGGGAAGATTACCGATGATGATGCAAAGGTTTATTCTAATCTCAGCGCTGGCCGGAACCGCTGTCGCTGCTGATGAAAAGCAAGCAGATGCCGGGAAACCTGCGGTCGAGGCCGTTGCCTACAAGATCTATACCAAGTGGCCCTTTGACGCGAAGGAGGCCAGGCGCCGTCAGCAGGAAACGGCGAGGACGCTGGGGATCCCGGTTACGAAGGTGTTTGAGATCGGTTTCGAGCAGAAGCTGGAATTTGTCCTGATCCCCCCGGGTGAATTCATGATGGGCAGCCCGAAGTCCGAACTGAAACGCAGCGACGACGAAACGCAGCACCTGGTCCGCATCACCAGGCCTTTTTACTTCCAAAAGACCGAGTTCACCCAGGCCGCATATGTCATCCTGAGGATGCAGGGCAATCGCTTCGCAAAGAATGACAGCCGATCCGTGGACTGGAGACATCCCGTAGAGCAGGCGTCGTGGGATGACGCCCACCAGAGAATTATCACAAATCTCAATCAACGGGGCGTGGGAACCTTCACCCTGCCGACCGAAGCGGAGTGGGAATATGCCTGTCGCGCGGGAAGCACGACACCTTTTCACCTGGGTGAGAGCATCTCCAACGACACAGCCAATTACAATGGCTATCGGGTTAAGGAGAATGACAGGACTTTCTACCACACCGGGGGGCAGTTGCCGTGGGCCGACGGTGCGGGCAACAAGACGTTCCGCCAGAAGCCCACTGCTGCCGGAATTTTCCCGGCCAATGCGTTCGGCCTGCACGACATGCACGGTAACGTGTGGGAATGGTGCCAGGACTGGTATGGCGAGGACTACTATGTGAATAGCCCAAAGGATGATCCCACGGGTCCGAAGACAGGCTCCAGGCGCGTGGCTCGAGGCGGAGCGTGGGGCATCTCTGCGGTTTGGGATCTGCGTTCAGCAAGCCGGAAATCTGTCCCACAGGATCGCCGGGGTTCCGCCGGCGGTTACCGGCTCGTGTTGCGGACGCTCAAGCTGCCGCCCAAACCCGGGCCGGAGAAGTAGTGTCTCCGTCCTGCCGAACGCCGATCGAGATAAAAATATCCGCCCTGGATCCTTATACCCCGCGTTTTGGTAATCCTTCAGGTATTGACCTAGCAGCAAAATAACGGGATGATCCGGCATGGTAAAGCCATTGATCGCTTTCGCGTTATCGCTTCCGTTACTGCATCTCACCGTTGCCCACGGAGGGGAAGTGACCCCGGCCAAGATCGTTCGCGCGGTTGAAGGCGGGCTTCGCATCGTCCAAAAGGGGGCGCAAAACTACCCAAAAAACCGGGACTGCTTCTCCTGCCATCATCAGACCCTGCCGATGTTGGCAATGCGCGAGGCAAGTGATGCCGGCGTCGACATCGACGAGGTCCTGCTCAGGGAGCAGGGGCAATTCATCCGTGAGGCTTTCGAGGACCGTCTCGATTCCGTCAACAAGGGGAAATCTGTCGGCGGACGCAGTTTGACAGCGGCATACCTGCTGTGGTCTTTCCAACTCGGAGGCATGCCAAAGGACGATTTTTCGGACGCCTTTGTCTCCTATCTCCTTCACCAACAGAAAACCGATGGGCATTGGGACGTACAAAGCAGGCGCCCTCCCTCCGAAGAATCCAAGATTCACACCAGTTACCTGGCAACTTACTATACAGAGTATTTTGTTCGGGGAAAAAAACCAGAACAACAAGTTGAGGCAGCCGGGAAAAAGGCACGCTCCTGGCTCTTTACCTCCAAACCTCATTCACAGGAAGATTTCAACGGCAGATTCAAGGCCCTCCTCTCATTAGGCGGATCTCCCCGGCAGATCAATGTCGCCCGTCAAGCCCTGCTCAAGCGGCAGAGGGACGACGGCGGCTGGTCACAACTCCCTGACATGGCAAGTGATGCATATGCAACGGGCCAGACATTGCACACTCTCGTTGCAGGAACACCTGCAGGTGCGCACAACCCGAAGCTACGCCCGGCGATTGACCGCGCGCTCGCCTACTTGCTGCGCACACAGAAGGAAGACGGTTCCTGGTTCGTCAAATCCCGATCCAAGCCCATCCAGAAATTCTTCGACAACGGCGACCCCCACGGCAAAGACCAGTTCATCTCCATGGCGGCAACCAGCTGGGCCACTGCCGCTCTCGCTAAAGCCGGCATCCTCCGTAAAAACAGTGACAAGAAGACAGGAAAACCCAGGTAATCCAAGGAACAGTGAACAGGATCGTGACGGCTTTTTTTGCACCAGCCGGGTAACAGTGCGCTGCTGCAGGGAAGTAACAATGCCGCTTTGGATTTCTGAAATTACTTTTGG
>JAYGGE010000011.1:0-6393 GCA_046581505.1 Verrucomicrobiales bacterium
CAGGGAGAAATCGACATGGCAGTCGTCATACTCCGGCGCATGGACCGCAACCAGGATGGAGAAATCAGTGCCGGGGAGTTGTCCTCGCCATCCAATCGCCCGGGCGGTTTTGCAGGCAGGCCAAATGACCGTCCCCCGGGAAATCCAGGCCAGGATGGGCAGCCGCGTGGAAGAATCCCGCAATTTGCTGATTTTGACGAAAACGGTGACGGCAAGATAAGCAAGGATGAGGCACCCGAACGCATGGCGGAACACTTTGGTGAACACGACAGCAACAGTGATGGCTTTATCGACAAAGAAGAACAGGCGGCCGTCATTGAGTTTATCCGCCAGCGCTTCAACCAGCGCAACCGCCCGGACCAGAATAGAGGATTCACATTTGACCAAATGGATGCCAATAAAGACGGCAAGATAAGCAAAGACGAGGCACCCGAACGACTGGCCAACCGTTTTGGTGAATCCGACACCAACAGCGATGGCTTTATCGACAAGGAAGAACAGGCTGCTGCTTATGAGGCGATTCGGCGCCGTTTCGGACAGGGACAACGCAACCGTCCAGATCCCAATGCAGGCCAGGGTGGTGCCGATAAGCCCAAGCGCCCACCGCTTGATCAATAAACAACTTAAAACACGGCGGCCAATCACGCCACCACCCAACGCCATGAGACTTCCATTTGTCATCACCCTGTCCGCAATGGCGACACTGTTGTCACTGCCGGCCGCTGATGAACCGGAACCCAGTGCCGAAGGACTGAAGTTCTTCGAGTCGAAGATCCGTCCCGTGTTGGCGCAAAATTGCTACAAATGCCACTCGGCAGACGAGAAGATCAAGGGCGGGTTGAACCTGAACAGCCGCGCCGGAAGCCGGCACGGCGGCGATTCCGGACCTGCCGTAACACCCGGTGATCTCGGTTCCAGCCTGTTGTGGACCGCAATAAACTGGGGCGACAAGGACTACGAGATGCCGCCCAAGAAAAAGCTTCCGGCAAGCATCATCGCTGACTTCAGAACGTGGATCGAGATGGGCGCACCCGATCCGCGCGTGGCAGAGAAAATCGTGGTCAAGACTGAAATTGACATCGATGAAGGCAAGAAATTCTGGTCGTTCCAGAAACCCCTCAAGACCCAACCGCCTGCCGTCAGCAACCAGGAGTGGCCGGCATCGGCAATCGACCATTTTGTGCTGGCGAAACTGGAGGCCAACGACCTCAAGCCCGCAGCCGATGCACAACCCGGGACACTGCTCAGGAGGCTCTACTTCGATCTGACCGGCATTCCGCCTTCAACCGGGGATATTGAGCGTTATGCAGAGGCATGGAAATCGGATCCTGCCGATGCCTACCGCTCGGAGGTCGATCACCTTCTCTCCAGTAAACACTTTGGTGAACGCTGGGGCCGACACTGGCTGGACGTGGCGCGATATGCGGAATCAACCGGCAAGGAAGTCAACATGTCATTTCCCCACGCCTGGCGCTATCGGGACTACGTCATCGATTCCTTCAACAAGGACAAGCCATATGACGAGTTCATCAGAGAGCAGATCGCAGGTGACCTGTTGCCAATAAAGAGTGATGCCGACTGGCAGGAAAACCTGATCGCCACCGGTTTTCTCGCGATCGGCCCGAAGGGCCTCAATGAGCGCAGCCCCCGACAGTTCGCACTCGACCTCGCCGACGAGCAGATCGACACCACCACTCAGGCAATCCTCGGTCTCACGGTGTCCTGCGCAAGGTGCCACGATCACAAGTTCGACCCCATTCCCACCGCGGACTACTACTCGCTGGCTGGTATCTTCCTGAGCACCAAGACCTACTTCGGCACGGTTAACGCTGTTCAGAACCGCCGCGGCACCAAGTTGCTCGAGCTTCCGGTCCCGGACGCTAACCCGATCAGCTCGGTTAGCACGCGTGAAATCTCGATGTTTAAACAGCGTATCTCGGATTCGGAAAAAAGATTCAGCGAGTTGCAGGTAGTAGCAGCACAAGATCGCCTGGCCGGCAGATCAAGCAATGCCGGGCAACAGTTGCAGCGCCTGCGCTCAACGATCTCACAGCTGAATGCCCGCCTGAAAGGCTTTGATGAAAACGGTGTCGCCAAGTCCTTTGCCATGGGAGTCCAGGATCAAAGCTACCCGGTTGAGCCCACGGTATTGGTGCGCGGGGAACTGGAAAGGCCCGCCCAGAAGGTCGCCCGCGGCTTCCCCCAGGTGCTCTGCAATGAACCGGTCAAGCTTCCAGCTAATTCCAGCGGCCGGCTTGAACTTGCCGGGTGGCTGACCTCAAGAGACAATCCGCTCACTGCCCGCGTCATGGTCAACCGCGTGTGGGGACACCTTTTCGGCGACAGCATTGTCACCTCGCAGAACAACTTCGGCACCACCGGCCAGGCTCCCAGCCACCCGGAACTGCTGGATCACCTCGCGGTAAACTTCATGGAGAGCGGCTGGTCATTGAAATCACTGGTTCGTGAACTGGTGCTGACACGCAGCTACCGGATGAGCTCCGGCTTCAATCGAACCGCCTTCGAGAAAGACCCCGATAACTCCCTGCAATGGCGGCACAGCCCGAAGAAAATCGATGCCGAGGCTCTGCGTGATGCAATGCTCTTTGCCAGTGGCAATCTGGACAATAATCGTCCGCTCGGCTCTGAAATCGCCGTCGGCGGTGACATCCGCGTCGGTGGACCGCGACCGCCACGCGGCGCAACCAACCGCGCTCGCTCTACCAACTACCGTTCCGTCTACCTGCCCGCGGCCCGTGACAATCTGCCCGCGGCACTCGCCCTTTTCGACCCCGCCGACCCGAATCTCGTCACCGGCAAGCGGGAAGAGACCAACGTTCCCGACCAGGCACTCTACCTGATGAACAACACTTTCGTGCTCCAGCAGGCGGAGGCTATGGCGAAACGTTTACTTTCCGAGGCAGACACCCCGCGCGAACAGTTATCCAAAGCCTTCCTGCTCTGTTACGGACGCCCGGCAAACAAGGAAGAAGTGGAGGCATCTCTGGCCTTCCTGCAGCGCTTCCAGATTACTGCCGGAGCCGACAGCCGGAACCGCAATGAGATTCGCTATCTCGCCTTTGCCACCTTCTGCCAGTCGCTGCTCATCTCAGCCGAGTTCAGGTACCTCAACTAATCATCAACTCCCAACTGTCATGTTTACCCGCCGCGATCTTCTCAAATCCGCCTCCTCCGGTGTTGGCTACCTTGCCTTCGCCGCCCTTGCCCACGAGCAGGCACTTGGTGAGACAAAGGCCGCCGGCCCACTCTCCCCTAAACAGCCACACTTCAAGCCGCGCGCAAAACGCGTCATTTTCCTCTCCATGCGCGGGGCTCCCTCACACGTCGATACCTTTGACTACAAGCCACAGCTCGCCAAGGACGATGGCAAACCCGGACGCTTCGGTCGCGGAGGAAAATTGCTGGGATCGCCGTGGGAGTTTAAGCAGCACGGTAAAAGCGGGCTGTGGATCTCTGAATTACTGCCCGAGATCGCGACCCACGCCGATGAACTGTGCCTGCTTAAGGGCATGCACACCGACCTGCCAAATCATCCACAGGCACAGACCATCATGCACACCGGCAATGCCCAGTTCGTGCGCCCCTCAATTGGTGCATGGACACTCTATGGACTCGGCACCGACAACGCCGACCTGCCCGGTTTCGTCGCCCTCGGAGCACCTCCAGGCAACGCCAACCATTTCGGCAGCGCCTTCCTGCCCGCAATCTACCAGGGTGCACGATTTGGCAGTGACGCACGCCGCCCCGGCGGCAACAACCGGTTCTCACGCCGTGAGCAGAAACCGCAGATCCCCAACATCGCCAACCCGAAGCTTGAGCGCAACCTGCAGCGTGTGCAGCTCGACTTCGTGCAAAACCTGAACAAGGCCAAGCTCGCCCGCGAGGAACACGCACCCGGCGTCGAGGGCGTCATCGAGTCCCTCGAACTCGGCTTCCGCATGCAGGACACCCTGCCGGAGCTGATGGACACAGCCGGTGAATCCAGCGAAACACTGGAACTCTACGGTATCGGCTCCGGTGGCAACGACGCTTTCGGCAAGCAGTGCCTGCTTGCGCGACGCTTCGCTGAGGCCGGAGTGCGCTTCGTTGAACTCAGCCATGGCAACTGGGATCACCACCGGAACATGGCCACCGACCTGCCCGCCCGCTGCAACGAGATCGACAAGCCCATCGCCGGGCTGCTCACCGATCTCAAGCGCCGAGACATGCTTAAAGACACGCTAGTCGTCTGGGCCGGTGAGTTCGGACGCACCCCGCACGGTCAGGGTGGAGACGGGCGTGACCACAACAACAAGGGCTACACCACTTGGATGGCCGGCGGTGGGGTCAAGGGCGGTTTCCAATACGGAGCTTCCGACGAACACGGATATCAGGCCGTTGACGGCCGCATGCACATCCACGACTGGCACGCCACGATTCTACACCTGCTGGGGCTCAATCACGAGGAGTTAACCTACCGGCATGCCGGCCGGGATTTCAGGTTGACCGATGTGCACGGCAACGTGGCAAAGGAAATTCTAAGCTAGGTTCTTTCTGTTTTCTGCCTTACTGCACAGGGCCGCGGGAAAACGATAAACCCTCTATAGAAAAACTACTTCCTGCCGGATTTCCTGCGCCCAAAATCCGGGTGCTTTGGTGCCCCGCCAAGGTAGGGTACAGCATCAAAATCAAACCCCTCTCCCGTGCTGTGGCGCGGATCACCGCTGGCAGTAAGCTCAGCAGTCAACTGCTCACCCAGTGATGCCAGGGTTGTGCCGTAGGCCTTATCGGCGGCAACGTTGATCAACTGGTCAGGGTCCTTGTGCAGATCGTAAAGCTCCTCGGCGGGGCGTTTGCCGAAACACAGCTCATAAGCGCGGCGATGAGCTTCATCCCTGGTTTGATGCCCGATAATATAGGTCTTGGTGGGTCCATTGTCAGTATCGGCGAACCAGGCACCAGGTAGAGCGGCATTCTTCCAGTTGGGTGTTCCATTTGACCAGCGATCCGGTTCGTAGTTGCGGATATAGAGGAAGTCGTGTGTACGGATCGCCCGCGTTGGGTAGCCTCCCATATTAGGAGCTTCCTGTGAGGGCACATGACGTTCCTTGCCGAAAAGAATGTGTGAGCGCAATGCGGAATCATCACCTCCAATCAGCGCAGGCAATAAACTACGCCCGGTCATGGCGTTGGGGACCTTAACCCCGGCGGCCTCGAGAAAAGTGGGAGCCAGATCAGTGGTGCTGACGAAACCGTTGAACACCTGGCCTCCCTTCACCTTCGCTCCCCAGCGCAATGCCAGCGGGACGCGGGAACCGGAATCGTAAACATTCGACTTACAGCGCGGGAAAGGCATGCCGTGATCGCCGGTGACCACAATGACTGTATTATCAAGCTCACCCTCTTGCTCAAGAAGGACGAGAGCCCTGGCAACATCCGAATCAAAGCGCTGCACCTCATAGTAATAATCGGCGACATCGCCGCGTACCGCGTCACTGTCCGGAAAATGCGCGAATAATTTAATTTTTGAAAGATCCATTCCCGAATCGCGCCCGCTGTGCAGTTTGTAGCCGCGATGGGGGTCGCTGGCACCCAGCCAGAAGCAAAACGGCTTTTCTCCCGGACGATCGGCAAGGAATTGCGCAAAGCCCTTCCTGTAAACCTTTCCTGCGGGAGGGTTGGCCTTCCATTTCCCGGTGAGCCGTCCCGGTCCCCAGGACTTGCGCCAGGATCCAACGTGATAGCCGGCGCCCCGCAACAGGTGGGGATAGACCTCCAGGTCCTCCCTCAGGGTGCTATGAAGGTTGGCACCGGGACCGAGCCGCCAGTGCCACTGCCCGGTCAGGATCGCATTGCGTGATGGCGTGCAGGAAGGAGATGAAATGTAGGCATGGTGGAAGAGCACCCCCTCACGGGCAACACGATCAAAGGCCGGTGTCCTGATCACCTCGTCATTCTTGTATGCCCCGGCATGAGGCCATCCCCAGTCATCCGCAATGCAGAAGAGGATATTCGGCCGGTCGACTGCAAGGACAGAACCGGCGGTACAGAGAACAATAGCAAAAATACCGGCGGTCTTTCTCATGGAAATTAACTGCAGCGGGCTAACACGGCAGATTGGATGCCAATCCCTAGGCAAGCAGGTCCTTCATCACGTGCCCGTGAATATCAGTCAGGCGGAAATCACGCCCCTGATAACGATAAGTCAGCTTGCGGTGATCAATGCCCAGAAGATACAGGATGGTGGCATTTAGATCATGAATATGCATCGTTCCCGGCGTCCACTTGTCCCGGCTGGGCTTCGGTCGCATGGGTGTCCCGTCAGGATGGGCGATATTGTAGCCATAATCATCGGTTTGACCGTAGGTGATACCCGCCTTGATACCACCACCG
>JAYGGE010000122.1:0-38894 GCA_046581505.1 Verrucomicrobiales bacterium
GCTCCGGTCTTCCTGCCTTTATAAGGCCATTTCTTAGCATCGTTAAAGTGTCCTGAGTGTATAGTCCAGAATGAATACCAGTAACAAGAGAGGCGATTAAAGTAATGCTATCCTCATCATAGTCTGACATTTCAACGTCTATATAAGGCATACCTTCGTCAGTTATATAATAAGATATGCACGCCAATATCTTTGGTTTGTCTTCATCCCCTTGTTCTTCTGGGGCTTTTACCTCTTCTTTTACCTCTTCTTTTACCTCTTCTGCCTCAGCCTTATTAGCACGGCGGGCCTGTGTGCTGCCATAACGCTTGGCAAACTTCTCCACCCTTCCTGCGGTATCGACAAAGCGCTGCTCGCCGGTAAAGAACGGATGACACTGCATGCAGATGCCAACCTTGAGATTCTCAACCGTGGAACGGGTCTCATAAACTGCTCCACAGGCACACGTGATCGTGGTGATCTGGTATTCGGGATGCAGGTCGGCTTTCATCGCGATGAGTCATTAATGGCTAAAATCAGACTTTTTTAGGGGGCAACAAGGTAGTTTTGCAGTACCCCCGATGCAAGCAAAACATCTGTCAGCCCACGCAGGGCACATTACTTGACGAGTTGCGGATCCGGAACCCTTCCCTGCCAGGGGATAAATCCGGCACGCCGAACATGTTCGCGCAACAAGGATTCAAGCTCCCTTCGCTCTTTCACGGATTTTTCGAGCGGGGCACTCTCCTCCGGGTCATTCTCAAGATCGTACAACTCAAAAGGCTCAACGGAAGTGTTCTGTAACAATTTCAATGAACCCCGCCGTACCGCATAATAATCCTGGCCACCGTACTTTGAACCGCCTTCCCGACGCACCCAGATCAGTGCCCGTCTGCCGGGACCGCTCCCCCTGCCGTTAATCGCACTCCACAGGCTTTGCCCTTCAATCCCTTCCGGGGGATGCACCCCGGCAACTTCCGCAAGGGTTGGCAGCCAGTCCATTGTCATTGAGTCACCCTCAAAGCGTGAACCAGGCTTGATTTTTCCCGGCCAGCGGACACAAGTCGGCACGCGCAGTCCCCCCTCCCACATCTCCTGCTTGCCGCCTCTCCAGGGTGCATTTCGGGCTCCCACACTGACCTGCCCTCCATTGTCCGATGTAAACACGATCAGTGTCTTGTCCTGCTGCCCACTCGCCCTCAGTGCGGCAAGCACCCTGCCAATTCCCCCGTCCATGTGCTCTATGAGCGCAACCAGTCTAGCCCGGCGCTCATTGATCCCTTCCTCGCGAGCCTTTACCTTCTCAAGCCATTCCTCCGGCGGCTGGATCGGGGTGTGCGGCGCGTTGTATGCCAGGAACAAAAAGAACGGTGACGCTTGATCCGAGCGTTCCTTGATGTAATCCACTGCCCAGTCACTGAAAAGATCGGTCGCGTGACCTTTCGGGTCGATCATCTTCCTGCCCAGGCGCATATAATTCACTCCATGCCGACGGTGCTTATAATAATCATCCATCATGTCCCCAAGGAAGCCGTGAAAATGATCAAACCCGCGCCCAATCGGTGTGTTTGGCTCCACCAGTCCCAGGTGCCACTTGCCGATGAGCGCGGTATGGTAACTCGCCTTCTTCAAGACCTGAGGCAGGGTTACCGCCTGGGGAGAAAGATATCCCCAGTTGTTCACGCGATGTGTCCGGATAACCCCGGGCACCCCCACCATGTCAGGATAACGGCCGGTGAGAAATGCCGCGCGTGTCGGCGAACAGACCGGGCAATTGGCATAAGCATTGTTCAAACGGCACCCGGAAGCCATCAGCGCGTCAATATTCGGGGTGCGCATATCCGTTGCCCCGTGACTTGACAGGTCACCGATTCCCAGGTCATCAGCCATGATAAAAAGGATGTTGGGCAACCTGTCCGCTGCCGGGCATGTGCCAAGTGCAAACGCTGTCAGCAGGAGAAGAAACGTGCCGCGCATTACATTGATCATGTTCATGGAAGGATCTTTCCCGAAAAAAAGGCCCGTAAAAAAAGATCTAACTCACTTAAAATCAGCCCCTCCCCCGAATTCGTCCGTGGCATACCTCAAAGCCGCAGCTCCGGTGTAAATCCGTCCCTTGATGACAATGCTCGCCTGGCCTCCGGTGCGGCGGGAAATACCAACAAGAGAGGTGAATCCCGGACCCGGTAACTCAAGACCTATGGTGTTGATCGGAACCTTCAGGGGATTGATCTTCTGCATATCCTCAAGCACCTCCTCACGATCATCGGCCGCTCCATCAGACAACAGCCAGATCAGTGAAGGTGCCGGGCGCATCGCAAGGGCCAGTTCAAGCGGCGGCTTCCAGCGGGTTCCTCCCTGCGTTTGGGCTGTGCGCACATCATTGATTGCCTTTCCAATTCCCTCCTTGGTGGCCTGGCTCCACGGAATTCGATCGGCCGGATTATCGGCAAACCTTGCCGGGGCGCTTAAAAGTGTTTCTCCCCCAAGCCAGGGAGCATGCGAATAATAGATTACCTGGAACTCCATTCCCTTGGGCAACTTGCTCAGTGAGTTGACAAGCTCCGTCTTCAGCCGTTCCAGTCGAATGCCTCCTCCCTCCCTGACCATTGAACCGGAGAAATCCACCAGGAACACCACCCTGTTGGCCTTTCCCTTAGCTCCAAAAAAAGACATCGATCCGCCACCGCCGCCGCCGCCTTTCCCCCGTCCAAATCCGAAGCCAAGCCCGATATCAACACCAATGCCAACCGGCACTTCCGCCGGATCCTCTATTGTCGGAACGGCAATCGGTGAGGCAATCGCCGCGGCAATAGGCTTTACCCGTGAAGCACTCTGCGCCGGCTGCGGCTTTTGCTGTACTGATCGTGCAAAATCCTTCTTGTTGAGATTTTCCGGTTCAAGGCCTTTTTCAGTCACCGCGACAATCTGCGGCACCTCTTCCGGGCCAAGCGAAACAAAGATCAGGGTAAGCAACAACAGTATGACCGCGTGCACTGTTATTGTCGTGATGATTGAAACCAATTGGCCGCGACGCTCCTGGCGGGCACGCTCCAAATCAGCGTTCTGCGAATTCACTTCAAGTTCAGCGGATTCGAAACTGGGATTTTCCTCCATCATAAATAGCGGATCGCAAAAAAGGCTCTCCGTTGACTGATGATAGCGGAAATCAAGCCTCTCGGCAAACACCGTGATTGCTTAGGCAAGAATTTTATTCCTCCCGGTAACAAAGCCCTATTTCCCTTCTCCAGCTATCCAGAGAACGCATGAGGCAAAGTGTCTCATCCCACCCCATGGCGGGAGTTTGCGCCTGCCGGACATCAAGAAAACGGGCAACCGTGTCGGCTTCCGCGCCGTAAAGGTAATCCCCGCTCACCACTTCAACCACTTCAGCTACATCATTGCCCCGACGGAAAAGATGCAACTGCGTGGCTCCCCCCCTCTGCGCCGGTTTCCAGGGCAGCGGGATGAACAGCCTGCCTTCGGTGCCGGCAATGCTGACGTTAATGGGCTCCTCAAGGGCGACACCACAGCTTAACCGTGCGGTTATGCCTCCTGGAAACAAGGCCACGGCACTGGTATACTCATCAACTCCACTCTCACCTATATGTCCAAGTGCCTTGATTGCCTCCGGTTCGGCAAACGGTTGGCCTTTTGCAGCACCGGCAACCAACATCGCCATTGACATGGGATAACCGCCAACGTCCAGGATGCCGCCGCCACCCAATGCCTTGTTGAGGTGCCGGCCTTCCGGATTGGGGCCAATATCAAAAGAAAATGATGCCTCAATGGACTTCACCTCACCAATTGCCCCTTCATTGATGAGCCTTACAACCTCAGCGGTCTGCGCAGAGCAGCGATACATGTAGGCCTCCATTAGAAAAACATCGTTTTCCCTGGCCGCGGCAATGATCTCCTCAGCCTCAATTGAATTCATTCCAATAGGTTTCTCGCACAGGATATGCTTGCCGGCACGTGCAGCGCTGATCGCCCATTCCCGGTGCATCGGATGAGGTGTTGCAATGTAAACGGCATCAACTTCAGGATTTGCCAGTAGCGATTCATAACTCGGGTGCCTGTTTGGTATGCCACCGAATTCATCAGCAAACCTGTCCGCAGACTCCTGGCTCCTGCTGCCAACCGCGACGAGCGACCCTGCTTGTGAATGCCGCACGCCCTCGGCAAAAGCCCCGGCTATATGACCGGTCGCCAGGATTCCCCAGCGCAATTTTGTTTCCTGTTTTGTCATGTTCGCAAATAATTAAATATCCAGGAACCGGACGCAATGCTCATTACAGCGTTATTTTTTGCCGGGAGGGCAGGGAACGCCGGACTGCTCATGCTTCGCATTAACTCCTCAAATTCTTCTCCGTGAGGAGCCATCAAACTTCACATTATAAGGCCATCAGCCAGCAAAACTAGCGTTCGGCGGCCCGTTCAATCGCCTTTCGGGCAGCTTCCCGCCGCTTGCGGGTACGTTCCAGGCGCCGCTCAATTCCTGAAATTTCCTCATCAACATCCTCCAGGTTCTTTTTCAGCGAATCCGTGCCGGTAACACTGAATCTGCCAAGGTCAAGGTTCGACAACAGTGCCTTGAGGTCACCCGCGGGAATGGCATAACTCTTCTCCCTGCCACCACGCGCGATGTTTACCCCGACAATCGTGCCGTCGAGATCAACCAGCGGTCCTCCACATTCATTAGGACGGAGGGTAAGGTCATGCTGCAGGGCATTGGGAAAATTGCTGCTCTTCCCGCTTATCGCGCCACCAAACTGACTGCCACGTCCAGGTCTCCTTCCCCGCGGATCCAGGGGACGCGAGCCAAGCACTGCGGTAACCTCCCGCTCATTCTCTCCTCGTCGAAAACGAATCTTCACTTCATCGCCGGGCATACCGCCGGAAATCGCCTTTGCCAGTTGCGCAGGGGCATCAATCTTGCTGCCGTTAATCTCAAAAATCACGTCACCCTTCTCAAGCCCCGCCTTTGCCGCGGCTGTATCAGGCTGTACCTCGCGAACCCTCACGCCACCGCTCCTGTTTTCCATCCCTATCCCAAGGAATCCCCTGTTCTCCCGCGACAAGTTACGCGGCGCGACACTTACCACCCCGATAGCCACAGGGTATTGCCCTGTCCCGGGAGCTGCGAGAAAAGTCCCCAGCTCAACAGTGTTGCCGTCACCAAGCCGTGCAGCATTCAGGTTGTTGGCATCCACTTTAAGCAGCGCCATGTCCCACGATTCCTCGGTGTCGAGCAACTCTGCACTTACCTTCCTGCCATCAGCAAGCTCACAGATCATGGCTCCCTCGGGAAGTTCGCTCGCCTTGGATACAAGATACCCGTCTTTGCTCACAACTGTTGCAAAAACCACCTGCTGCCCGCGTTTAGACGGATCAAGGATGCGCGCAGTAACCTTCCTGGCATCAGCTACCACGGGCTTGTATTCTTCCAATGCATTGCGATGATCCTTGCCGTTGCGTGAAGGACGGCGGCGCTCAAGTTGCGCCTGATAGAATTGCCTTAGGGCACTGATACGCGGATCATCCACGTCCATGTCCAGTTCAAGTTCATCCCCGGTCGGGATCTCCAGACTGAATTGCCCCGCATTGTCAAAAATCCGCTGCAACTTCCCAGCAAGGTTTTCGGCCCTCACTGCCAGGAATTTCAGCACCTGCTCTTCCCGGGACTGCTGTCTAGGACCATCGTCCGCCGTTTCCTGTTTTTGCCCTGCCAGTAATATCACGACAGTAATCAACGCACAGCCCATCAATACCTTCAGCATGAAATGGAGCCTGTCTTTCTTCATCATGTCCTCTGCTGTTCTTCAATGGGCCGCAACAACCCTGCTAACGCCCATCCAATTCTATTTCCAGGGTTTTTTGTTCGTCTCCCCGCTTGATTGTAATCTCGAGTTTCTCTCCGGGACCATATGTCCTGAAGAGCCGTGCCATGGCCGGGGCACTGTCAACTTCATCGCCGTTAATTGCGGTCACGACATCGCCGGCAAGCACTCCCGCCACCGATGCCGGAGAGCCTTCCATCACTTCATGGACTGTTGCACCTCCCCCGGCAGCCTCGGCATCCAGTATCACACCAAGTTGCGGACGATCACCCGCCGGCTCAGGCTCGGGAGGAATGCGCTCCCGCCGTCCCATCTCCCCGGCCAGGTCCTCCCAGCGGACAAGTTCAACCGAGAACCTTCGTTCATCCTCACCGCGAAGCACCAGCAACTCAACTTTATCCCCGGGTTTCCTCGAGGAAACATAATCCACCACTTCAGACATCTGTTCAGATTTAACATTATCAACCTCAAGGATAATGTCCCCTTTCTTGAGACCGGAACGCATCGCCGGGGAATTGGGCAACAATCCACTAATCACCACCCGCGACTCCTCCTCGCTCATCTCCACCCCGAGCATCGGCCGGTCAGGATCAATCCCTCTTGCCATCATTCCCAGGTTTCCCCACCTCTCTCCTGCCAGCAGCCGGTCCCAGCCCTTCCTGAACACCGCGGAAGGAACATGCCTGTTCTCGGCAAGGCTGCCGCCAATCGAGGAGTGGATTCCTATCACTTCGCCGTCGAGATTGAACAACGGACCGCCGGAGTCACCTCCAACAAGTGTGCAGTCTGTTCCCAGCATCCCCATTGACCCGAGGCTAACCAGCCGGCCAAGGCGAATTGGGGGACTGCGATTCAAATCATACCCCCCGGGATGCCCCATCGCCACAACCCAGTCGCCGAGTTCCGTCTTTTCGGAGTTTCCCATTTTCACATAGGGCCACTTGCCCTCCTCGGTGATCTGCGCAAGACCGGCGTCACGCGTGAGATTGGCCCCAAGTGACTTGCCCTTAACACTGCGCCCGTCCGGGAAAATAATGGTGAGTTCTGCACCTGCAGCCTCCGTCACATGCCCCGCTGTCATTATCAACCCGTCCTCGCTGACAATAACGCCACTGCCGGTCGCAGGTTGTTTGCTCCCGACCACTGCCACCACCGATGGCATCACCTCACTGACTATTTTCTTCACCTTGCTCTCACGCTCCTTGAGGATTTCCAGTGAACCGGCACCACTGGTCCCGGCAAGGACCCACAGACAACTCAATGACAGAAATAATTTTTGGCTGTTTATCATGGGGTGTCTGGCAAAACGAACGAAACCGATCCTGGGGGCAGGCAGTGAAACCTGCACGCTACAGCTTCTAATAAACAAGCGCCACAAGCCACTGAAATTTGTCTTATTATTGCGCAATTATCCGTCTTTACCGCCGGCCTGATGCAGGATCAGGGGGCGCACCAACAGCCATAAAACAGGAGGGATACAAATACTGAGTGTGATCGAGAGGATCGGCCTTTCTTCTCCCGCTGCCCCAATTGCAGAGAAAATAAACGCAAGCGGTACGCTTCCACAAACCAGGGCCGTCATGAAAACACGAAATCGCATCCTCGCCAGCCCTGCCATGCAGGCAATGACCTCCGGCATTAACGGTAACCAGCGTGACAGGATAACCAGCCAGGCACCGGTCTTGGCAAAAAGTTCTTCACCCCGCTCAAGGCTTTCCCCGCCGGCCAGCCTTTTCGCCGCCCGGCGACCAAGGCTCCTGCAAAGAACATAGGCAAGAAGTCCTGACAAGATCGATCCTGCTGCGCTGATCAAGCCTCCCAGCAGTGGTCCATACACCAGTCCAAGGGCCGCCATCACCGCAGTCCCTGGAATTGGAAGGATCAAGTCACAGGTGAGCAGCAGCAGGCCCGCGCCCCATGCCCACTTGCCGTATCCCTCAAGCCACACGCTCGCACCCTTTCCCGACAACCAGCCGTCAAACCAGCCACCCCAAACCGCAAACGGGATGAAGAAGATCCCGGCAAGGGTTAAAAAGGTCCAGAGCAGGCGCATTGGTTGACTTTGCTGGCAGATATTTAGTAATACCTTGTTTGCCAGCCGGCAATCACCATGTCAGATCCCGACCCAATAAACCAAGCCAAACTTCCTGAACTTGCGCTGGCCTGCATGCTCGAAGCCAAGTTCCCGCAACTTGCCACCATTGACGGCGACCAACCCCGCCTTCGCCCTGTCTCCCCGGTAAAAAGCGATGGCTTTACCGTCTATATCGCCAACCTCAAGAGCTACGGCAAGACCGGAGAAATTGCCGCCAACCCGAAAGTGGAATTGTGCTACATGTCAGCTTCCCACGACCAGGTTCGCATCACCGGCATCGCTGAGGTTCTAAAAGATGAAGATGAAAGAAACGCGATCTGGGAATCCAATACCCTGCTGCGTCAATATCTCGGCAGTGCCGACAACCCGGAGTTGATCATTTACAAGGTAAGCCCAGAACGCGTTCGCTTCATGCGCGAGTGGGCCTTGGAGTATCACGAGGTGCCCTTGGATTAAACGCCAAAGCGCGACATCGCCAGATACATCAACGCAATCAGCACAAGGATAATAATGCCGCAGGCTTTCGCCCCCTTCCAGGGAGTGACGTCCACCTCACCTGTGTAGACCTGCTGGTAAGCCTCCTCGCGGGGACTGACAAGCGCCATCACCACCATGATGAGGGTAATCAGCACAAAGTTGATCGCTGCAAGGTGCAGCCAGTGCATCTCCCAGCCAAAGAGGTTATTTTCCTTCCAAAGACCAAACACCGCCCAGAACACAAAGCCGACCACGATGGCAGCCATGGCACCGGCGGAGGTCACCCTCTTGTGGAAGATCCCCATCAACACCACCGCCAGAAGCGGAATGTTGTAGAGTGCCGCCAGGTTCTTCATCAGGTCAAACAGACCGTCAAACCCGGCTGCCTTTAATGTGTCAATGAGGGGGGCCAGGATGATCGCGCCAAGGGCAATAACAATCCCGAAAATCTTGCCTGCCTTCACCATCTGGCCATCGCTTGCCTGGGGCCTGATCAGCCCCTTGTAGATGTCGATGCTGAACAAGGTGGCGGCACTGTTGAGACTGGAGTTAAACGAGCTCAAGATTGCCCCGAAAATCACCGCCGCAAAGAAACCCCCCATCCAGGTTGGCAGGGTGTGGGTCACCAGTTTGCCATAGGCATTATCACCTCCGCCTTCAATGCCTTCACCAAAGAGATGCCAGGCAATGATCCCGGGAAGCACGAGATACAGGGGGCCGAGCAGCTTCATTCCCGCGGCAAAGAGCACCCCCTTCTGTCCCTGCGCCAGGCTTCGTGAGGCAAAGGTGCGCTGCACGATGGCCTGGTTGGTACACCAGTAGTAGGTGGTGATCAGCAGCATCCCCGTGAACAGGGTCGAGAACGGGATATTCTCATCCTCCTTGCCGATCGGCGATAATCGCTCGGGCTTGTTCTCGGCAAGGTAGGAAACGCCGGCACTAAAGCCTCCACCTCCGCCGAGTTCATTTCCCAGTGCAATCAGGCCAAGCACAGGAATCAACAGGCCGCCGATAAGCAAGCCTAGCCCATTGAAAGTATCGGAGATGGCAACCGCCTTTAACCCGCCAAAGATTGCATAAAGGCTGCCCACCACGCCAAGGGCAATGACCGTCACCCACAGGGCTAGGCTGTCATTGTCTCCAAAGATTGCGGAAATCCCGAACACCTCACGCATGAACAGTGCCCCGGAATACAGCACGAATGGCAGCAGGTTTGTCAGCAAAGACAACAACAGCAATACCGAGACCGCGGTGCCGACCGCCTTGGAATAACGCCGCTCAAGGAAGGCGGACACCGTGGCCACCCCGCCCTTGAGGTAACGCGGCAGGAAAACCAGCGCCATCAGCACAATGGCGATTGAGGACCACACCTCCCAGGCCATCACCTGCATGCCGTTGCTGAAGGCCCCACCATTAAGGCCAACAAGCTGCTCGGTGGAGAGGTTGGTCAACAGCAGGGAGCCGCCCACCACGATCCATGGCAGGCTGCGCCCGGCAAGGAAATAGCCCGTTGAGGTGTTCTTGTCATCACGCCGGGTGGCACGCCAGGAGAAAAAACCCACCGAGCCTGTGAATATAATAAATGCGATGAACTGAATTAATGCGTCTGGATCCATCCTTAATGCGGTTGCGCTTTGTCCTTGTTAGAACCCCGTTGCCTGTGACGCAAGTTTCTTCCGGTAAAACTGATACCTGCTTGTCTACAGTTCGCGCACCTCGATGTCCTTGTACCAGGCCTCGGCGGGCGGACCTGAATGGATCTGCAGTCCAAATCTGCCCTTGCGTGGAATCTTTGCCTTTGATTCATTCTCGAAGTAACGCGTCGCCAGCGCCCCGTTGACCCAGATGGTAATTGCGCTCCCTTCGGCACGGATACGGAATTGGTTCCACCCCTTTATGTCTGTGACGCCCCGGGTGGACAGCGGCACCTGTTGTAAAAACTTCCTCCGCCGCGACTCGTCATAGAGCGCACCCCATATCGAGGCTTTCCCCATGATCCCTATATCGCACTGAAATCCAATCATCTCATGGTGATCGGGAATCCGCTCACTCCAGAACTGCACCCCGGCATTCTTCCCCTGCCCAATCAGCCTGGCCTTGAAGCGCAGTTCAAAATCACCGTAGACCTTCTCGCTCACCAGGAACTGGTTCTTCGGGATCCTCTTTTTTTGGGTCCCGGCGACGATGGCTCCTGCCTCGACGCGAAACCATGTCTGATCACCCTGCCAGCCCTTCATGCTGCTACCGTCAAAAATACGGGTGAAGTTTTTTGCAGGAGCATGCAAAAACTGCACACAGACCGCATTGGGAACCGTCACCGGGCCTCCTGCCGGGCTCAATGCTCCGCTCTCCGGGTCAATAGCAAAAACCCTGGCATTACCGCTGTTCTGCCCGAGGGCAACGAGGTAACGCCCCCCGGGTTCAATGCCGAAGCCACGCGGTGTCTTGACCCCCAGAGTCTCGATCTCCACGAGGCTGAGCTTGCCTGAAGCGGAGTCAATTGCAAAAACCGCAATGCTGTCATGGCCGCGGTTTGAACAGTAGAGGAACCTGCCGCCCGGGTGAACAATCAGCTCAGCGGTGGAATTGTGTTTCTTATAGCCCTCATCGGGCAGTGTGCTCAGCGTCTGCAGTTGCTTGAAGGAACCAGTCGCACCATCATAGCTGAAAGCGGTAACCGAGGAGGTGATCTCATTGTTGGTATAGCCGAAGCGGCTATCGGGGCGAAACGCAAAGTGCCGCGGCCCGCTACCGGCAGTCACCTTCACAAACCCGGGATCATTGACTGTCAGCGCCCCCTTCACGGGATCGTATTGATAGACCATTACCTTATCCAGCCCGAGATCGGAGCAAACCACGAACCTGCCGGCAGGATCCAGGTCGATCGAGTGTGCATGCGGTGCCGCCTGTCGCGGCGACACGCTTGACCCGGCATGCTGAGAGAATGAGGACAGCTTCAAAATACCCTCCGCAGAAATGGATGCCGCACCCACACTGCCGCCGACGTAGTTGGCAAAAAGCGCATGCCTGCCCGCAGAATCCACCGTGACATGGCAGGGAGCACCACCACGCGTCGCGATACGACTTGTCTCCTGCAGCAGGCCTGAGGCTTGATCGATGCCGAAAGAAACCAGAGAGCCGCTCTTGTTGCCCTCAAAGTCATTGGTCTCCTCAACGGCAATCAGATGACTGGCATCGGGAGTGATCGCGAGGAATGACGGGTTATCCGCACTGGCTGCCAGTTTCGGGGAAGAAAGCCGACCGGACTCAACGTCAAGTTTTGCAAGATAAATCCCCTCGCTCTCTTTGCCCCGCGTATAAGTGCCGAAGTAAACCCAGACCTCGCCGGAGAAAGCTAAGCGCGGAACAAAACAAATGCAGGCGAGCAGAACCACTCGATAAAATTTCATGCCCACATCAAAACGGGGAACCTATCCGAAGATCAAGCGAAACTTGTCATGGAACCCCGGCGCCGGGGGAAATTATTCCGCACGGGAATCCCGCCCTTTTATAAGTCGCCACCATCCCGGAAGGAGAAAAACCGCCACCATCATAACTGCCAGGATTCCTGCAGCGCAAACCTTCCCCAGACTGGCGAGCCCGGCATTATTTGCCAGTGAGAGAGCGCCAAACCCAATGGCAGTTGAAATTCCGCAGAAAAGCAGTGCACGCCCAATGCCCCGCCGCACGGGCTCCCTTGCCCCGCCGTGACGCCGCAGTGAACCGATCATGTGTATAGTGTAGTCAATGCCTGTCCCCAGTAGCAGCGGAAAGGCGCAAATATTGAGAACATTCCACTGCCATCCGGCAACCCGCATGATTGCCAACAACGCCACTGCCGACAGGACAAGCACCGCAACGGCAAGGACCACCTCCCTGAAATCGCGGAACACCACTGCCAGCATCACCAGGAGAACCAGCGCCATTGGAATAAACACCATGCGCAAATCACGCTTAACCAGTGGCTGAATCACACTGCCCATGGTCTGCCAGCCGGTGATATAAATGCCTTCAGCATTGGCAACGGCCGACTGCAATTCATCCACCCTGTCGCTCTGGACATGAACCAGTCCCATTGCCGCCGGCCGGTTCCCGGACTCACTCACAGCTTCACTGAAAATCCTCCGCACATCAGTTCCCCGCGGGCGGGCCGGCAATTCACCATCCATTAAGAGATCCCGCCACGCCGTGAAGACAGTGTTAAGAACCCCCTGCGCTTCCGCGGTAAAATCCGCATCAAGTGCAGCACGCAATCGATCCTCATCCGCCAGCAATGCCCTGATCACCGGGGCATTTTCCCGCTGCCTGCCTGCTGAAGGAATCAGGAAAGCAGGGAACACGGCCGAGGAGGCAATACCTTCCTGCCTTAACTTCTCAACCAAAGCCTCAGCGATCACCGCACGCTGTTCCAGTTCCTCCAGTGAATCAGCCACAACCACCAGCGGCAGGGACACATCATCTTCACTGAAAAGCTTCTCCGAGATCCGGGAGAAAGCATCATCGGCCGGGCTGTTCATGGGCCTCAATACATCAAGCCCCCTGTGAAACCCGGGAAACCCCTGCACTAAAAGCACACAGCCAAGCCCCGCGCACAAGCCAATAGTGACTACTGGAACACTGCGTTCGCCCGTCATTTTGCCCGAAGTCGCACGCTCCGGGACGGTTAACGGGTTACCCTTCCCCAGCCTTGCTGCCATCGGTCCGAATACCAACAGCATCGCCCCTGCCCCCAGAACAATGCCGAGGGCAACAAGCACACCAAGTTCGCGAATGCCCGGCAGGCTGCTTAAGCCCAAGGAAGCGAAAACCGCTGCAGTCGTGAATGCCGCCCACAATATCCCCCTGCCGACAGCTTGATATATCTTCCCAAAAGACTCCCCCTCCTGGCGTGATTGTTGATACAAGACCATGCCGTAATCAACCGCCAAGCCAATGAGAATAGCCGCAAAGCCGACACTCATCACGCTCAGTTTCCCGAGAACAAGCGACCCCGTGATAACGGTTGCCGAGAGAATCAGCAACAAAGTGAAAAAAATAGCCGCAAGCGGCAGGAACCGCCGGTGCATCAGCCAGAAAAGCAGATGAATTAAAACCAAGGCCACCAGGATTGAGCCACTCATATCCCGTTGCATTCCCCCTCCAATCTCTGCTGAAAAAGCCGGCTCCCCGGTAAAGCCAATCCGCAGTTCAGGTACAACGCTGTTCTTCCCCTGCCATTCATTGACGACTGCACGCACACGGGCAATCCAATCTGCAGATTCGCTGTAATTCAGGCTGTCTGCCGGGCTCCCTAAATAAACAGCCCGGAACCTGCCATCACCGGACACATACTTTCCTCCCGGACCGCCACCTGATTCCACCCCGCTTTCGTCACTCAATGCGGGTGGGCGCAACAGGGAAAACGGATCATATGCCACAAGAGCCAGGGCCTCGCCATCAACTCCAAAACTCAATTCATCGATTACCCCGGCAAGTGTTTCCCTGACCCTGCCGGCAGCAAGGCGTTCGACAAGCGAGCGAATATCTCCGGGATTTCCATTTAACCACACATAAGCGGAAAGTTGCGCCGCACCCGCAGGATTCTTTTCCCATAATGGCTGCCACTCAACCCATGAAACCAGCCCCTCTGCGCCCTTCAGGTGCCGGGCAAGGGACTCGGCGGCAAGGTCAACGTCCCGGTCCTCTGATTCAAGGGTGATGATAAGCTCCCCCCTGCCGGCGAAGTTCTCCGAGAAAACGCGCAATCCCTTCACCCCGCGTGCATCGCCGGGAAGCAGGTCAAGCGGGTTCACGTTGAATGACAGCCTGGTGAAGGCAATCGCGCTGAGCACGAGCACGCTCACGATAAACAGGAGAATATACCGGCGCGTCATAGTGAGCGTTTCAGTCGCAAAAACCTACTGTTTGCAGACCTGAATACAAAGACGAAAAACCGAGTGGTTGACTTATTCAGCCACTCCTTCTAATTAGCGGCTGGAAATGCAGGTGATCTCAGGAATCCAGTCCCTACGCATCGATTTTGGAGGCGCCCGTTCAACCTGCTCAGTGGATGAATCAGGAGCAGCGTTAACGCTGGAAATCCCCCTGCTCTCAGGTGAAGCAACCAAGCCGCTGCTCAATCAATGCACTATTCGCGAGCACAATGGTTTCATTATCGGGGAAAATGACTCCAGAATCGCAGGCATCGCATGCATGGAGATCGAAAACTCGCTTGAGGAGCCCGCCTTTGAACTCTACAACTCCATCTTAAAGGTCATTGGATCCCGCCAAATACACCGGATCTGGAATTATGTGCCGGACATCAATGCGGAATTTGCCCGGCTTGAGAACTACCGCGCCTTTAACATCGGCAGACAGCGGGCTTTTGCTTCCGCTTACGGGGCAAATTACTCAAGACGAATCTCACCCGCCTCAGCTGTTGGCGTTGACGGTTCAAGGTTTGCGGTGGCTTTTATTGCCGGAAGTGATGCTTTGGAAAATGTAGAAAACCCCGAGCAAATCCCCGCCTACAGTTACCCCCCCCAGCACGGGCCAAAATCACCAAGTTTCACCAGAGGCGCCTACGGAACCGTGGGCGGCATCCCCACCGCCTACCTTTCAGGAACCTCCAGCATTAAGGATCATCACAGCATCGGACACAGTGACCTGACAACCCAGTACAAAACGACAATCAACAACGTGCGACTGGTCACTGAACGTCTGGGTTACCCGGGTGCACTCGACAACAGCACAGGGATTAATCGGGAGTTTACCTTCTACCTTAGAGACCAGGATGACCTGGGTGCCGCGAGCGGGTTATTCCGTGCGACTATCGGGAAAAGTGCTGTTAGCTCAACCCGGTTCCTGCGCTCCGACATCTGTCGCAGGGAACTGCTCCTGGAGATTGAGGGAACCTTCTCTCGCCCGGGGTAGATATCACCCGCCACTGCGGGCAGTTCCTGAACGCACCCTGCCGATAATCGGCGTCCAGTCAATCTCTGCAACAGCCTTGCGATACATCTCAAGCTCATAGATGGCACTCTCATTGCGCGGGTCAATGTCAACAGCTGCCGCCAGCATGTAGCCGGCAAGCATCAAGTTGAGGTCTCCTCCCAGCTTCGCAAGCAGCACCGCCCTGCTCTGCAGGAGTTCGGCAAGCGTCACCGGGCTGTATTCAGGATCCACCTTCTTCGGGGCAAGTCCTTTCTTGAACTGGAAATTAGCCACAACCGCAATGCGGTTGCGCGGGTTCAAGTGAAGTGCCAGGCCTATCAGGCGCTTGGCTATATCCATGTCACTCGCCTTGCCATCAGGCTTGATTGAATTGACAACAAAAGCCGCGATGTTCGTTGCCAACTTATCGCGGTCAACTGCCAGTATGCCTATCTCCTCGCTATTAAAAAGTGCCTTGGTAACAATTGGTTCCTCGTAACCGTCCTGCGCCTCCACCATCATGCCGCACATATACGACAGGCAAAAACCAATAACTGCCGCCGGCAACAATGATGGTCTGCTAAAACAAATGGGAAAGCTCATTTCTCGTTAAATATCGCCCCAGTGCACAGCCTTGTCTAGCCCGTCAACAACGATGGCAGCCGTTTTTTTTGCGGGATCATCACTGATGAATAACAGAAAACTTTCATTTAATCAGCCCGGATCTCCTCAATGTGTTTAATTTCGATAAACCTTCCAGACCTGTCCTTGCCCGCAGTACGAGAGTCGCTTGCGCGGTCCCTGGCAACGGGGTAAAATCATAGACTTCTTACAACTTAACGCGACCAAGCTCCCTGATACAGGAATGCCCTCCCGACGACTGGAATCTGAAAAATCATTGCCCCTCCCATCATCGCCGCCCAAATCACGTGCCCGATATCCGGAAAGAGCATCGTTCTGGAAACGAATCCCCCACTGGTTGCGATTGCCCTACGAGTGCTGGGTATACCTGTCTTCACTTGCTCTTTTTGGCATAGGCGGACTCATCTTCTCATTCCTTGCTTTTGTCATCTTCCTGTTACTTCCCAAGCCTCTGGGAAAGAGGGTCGGCAGGACAACACTCTCGGCCCTGTTCCGTTTCTATACATGCTATCTGCAGGCTTGGGGTCTCATTAAACTTGACATCAAGTCGGTGGATTCCCTCGCCGGCCAGCGCGGGCTTATTATCGTCGCCAATCACATCTCGTTATGGGACATCGTCTTTATTATCTCACGCCTTCCCAATGTCGTGTGCGTGGCCAAGGCCTCAATCATGCGCAACCCCATCTACGGAGGTTTCGCCCGCCTCGCCGGGTTCATCCCCAATTCTCCCCACATCAACATGGTGAAGCAGGGCACCAAAGAACTGAAATCCGGCGCTCAATTATTGATATTTCCTGAAGGCACACGCACTGTTGAACTGCCGATAAACTCCTTTAAGGGTGGGTTCGCAGTAATTGCAAAAAAAGCGCAAGCGCCAATACGTACGCTCTTTATATCAGCGACTTCACCCCTTCTAAGCAAAGGCTGGCCACTAATCAAGTTGCCGGATTTTCCCTACCACTATACAATCACTTCAGGGCAAAGTTTCCAAGTTCCCGCAGAAACGGAAACCAGGAGCTTCCTCAAGGCCCTACATTGCCATTTCTGCAAAAATCTGCCGGCAGATCCGCGCTCAAATGTCTTCGCCTTCAAAAACCCATCTGGTCATCATTCCCAGCTATAATACCGGTGCGCGTGTTGTCGATACAGCCCGCGCCGCTGCAGAAGTCTGGAACCCAGTGTGGGTGGTCATCGACGGAAGCACAGACCGGAGCGAAGAAATGCTTAGGCAACTCGCACTGACAATCAAGAACTTGAGCATCCTGCGCATTACCGCAAATCGCGGCAAGGGAAACGCTGTCCTCTTCGGTGCACAAAGGGCAGAAAAGCTCGGCTTTACCCATATACTGGCCATGGATGCCGATGGCCAGCACCCTGCAACCGAGATCAAACACTTTATGCAATCATCCATTGAGAACCCGGCTGCCCTCATCCTCGGGGTTCCGCAATTCGACAATGATGCCCCCATGGTCAGGGTACACGGACGCAAACTTTGCAACTTCTGGGTGAACCTGGAAACCCTTTGGGGTGGAGTCCGGGATTCACTCTTCGGTCTGCGCATATACCCGATCGCCGACCTGCGGGCAGTGATGGAAGGACATCCCTTTGCCCGTCGCTTCGATTTCGATCCGGAAGTCGCCGTGCGCCTGTGCTGGCGCCGGTTGCCGACAATAAACCTGCCCTGCCCGGTTCGTTACTTCTCAGAAGAAGACGGGGGCGTCTCTCAATTTCGCTACTTGCGCGATAATACGCTCCTCGTATTGATGCATGTGCGCCTGCTGATCGGGTTCTTTATCCGCCTTCCATTGCTTATCCTGATGCGTCTTGGCATCATCAGAAAACGCCGCCAGGGCCAATCACCCACAAACGCCTGAACATTCCATAAATGCCCACCAAAACTGCACTCATCCTCTGCTCCTGCATCATAATACTCCTGTTTGACTCCTGCAGATCATATCACGTCTCACTTACCTACACCCCGCCGGGACCAAGCGCCCGGCTATACCCGGGAAGACCTGAATTGAGAGTGGGCAGGATTAACGACACCCGGGACATCAAAGGCACCGAAATTGGTGCCATCCGCAACGAATTCGGAATCCCCATAAAAATTCTCCATGCCAAGCGACCCGTTGCGCAAATTATGCATAATGCCTTCACTTACGCCTTGAAGATACGTGATATGTCCACCTTGCAGAATCCGGGATATACCCTCTCTGCCGACATTCTTGAACTCTGGTGCCATCAATACACGACACAGAATGCGGGTTGCCGTGTGCGGGTCAATATTTACAGCACCCGCAACAAGACGATTGTCTTCAGCAAGACATATGCCGCAAAACACACCCAACCCACCCTGAAAGTCAGCTACTGGTCAAATGTCGAGGAAGTTGCCGCTGTTGTGTCCAAGGCGCTGCAGAGTGTAGTGGATAGCGCCCTTGATGACCCCGAATTTCGACGTGCCATGCGCCACAAATCCGATGGCAGCCATTGATCCCAGGCAAATATCCCGGCTATTCTCATCACGCTGGCACCGCGTATATACCATTGCGAAACTTCGCAGCGATCCGCTTTATGATGCGGTTTACAATGAACTTAAAAACTCAATGCTGCCGCTGCTTGATCTTGGTTGCGGCCTGGGAATCCTGGCCTTCTATCTCCGCGAAAGAGGGCAGAAATTTCCCATCCGGGCAGTAGATTACGACAAACGGAAAATCAAAGCGGCAACCATTGCCGCTAAGACTTATCCTGGGCTCGAGTTCCGCCATGCAGATGCCCGTGAAGGCATTCCCGAATTCTGCGGCAACGTTGCAATTCTCGATACTCTGCAGTTCCTCAATGCCAACGAACAACGCTCATTGCTCACAACTGCGGCGATGTCAGTGGCGCAGGGGGGGAAACTAATCATACGGACCGGTATCAGGGACAATTCACTGCGCTTCAAAACCACCCGCCTTGGCGATCAGCTTGCCAGGGTCACCTTTTGGATGAAATCCGCACCTGCCTGCTACCCGAGCAGCGGCTCAATACTGGACATCCTAGGGAAAACCGGCCTTACAGGAACAGCAAAACCGCTTTGGGGTAAAACTCCTTTTAACAACTATCTCCTGGTGTTCCGCCGTAACTGAGAAATCGTCGGGATAACTGCCTTGAGTTCCCGGGATTCAATAATCTCAAGCACCTTTGGCAGCGTCTTGGCGATAAGGGACCCGCCACCGCCTGTCCTTCTGCCCTCATGCAGCAGGATGATGGCTCCAGGCTTGATGCGCCTTGCGATTCTGGATACAACACGCTCCACGTCATCCCGGCTGCCGTCAAAGCCGCGGGTACTCCAGGCAACAAGCTTCAATCCCAAACGCCTGAGAATCGGGTGGACGAAGCAGTTGCGCATCCCGACCGGTGCCCTGAAAAGGACAGGAGCAACTCCAGTCAGTTGCTCAATCTGCGTGGAGCATCCCCCGATCTCCTCACGCAACCTGCGCGGGCCAAGACTCCAGAACGTATAAGCCGGGTGACAACACGTGTGATTGCCCACGCCGTGTCCGCGGTGGATCACCTGCCGCACAATACCCGGTTCGCTTTGGCACCGCTCGGCAATAAAGAAGAATGTCGCCCTCGCCTCTTTCTCCTCAAGTAAATCCATAGTCGCACGCGTATGGCCGCCATCGGGTCCATCATCGATGGTGATCCAGACTTCAGGTTTGTCGGTTTCAAACTGACACAACACGTCCCCCCACCACCGGCAGGATGGCCAAAGCGTAGCCCAAAGTGTGAGCATATGCACTAAACCCATTACCGCCGCCGCCAATAAACAGAAATCCGCTGTCAGCCACCACACCGGCGCAATCACGTTTGCAGTGAGCAACAGATACCGGGTTATCCTCATCCCCGTTCCCCGGAAAATTCCAGTATCCGGCGACTTGGCCAGACCAGGCACTCAATGGCGACAAATCCCAGCCAGGGCAGCGTCAACCATGCCGCCGGCTCTCCCAGCCGGAGTTGCAACAATGCCGCCGCTGCCACCACGAAACCAAAGACTGCCCCGTTAAACGCCTGCCGCCAGGACCGCTTTAATAATCCCAACCGCTGCAATAATGCACCGGCTCCGGCACATGATAAACCGATCACATGCAGCACGATGGCCCAGGCTGGAAATAACGCCACCAGTCCCCACAAGCCAAAGAAATCCATAAGCATCCCGGCGGTAACACCCAGGATCGCAAGTCCCGCCATTACGGAAAGCGCAAGCACCTCCGGTCCGTTACCCCGCGCCGAAGCAAAAATCCCGGTGTTGCATGCACTCCTTCCCCCGGGGAAAAACATCCTTATTAGTCTGGCCAGCAGCCAAAATGTTCCGGTCACGGGTTCTCCTTTAGAATTATCTTCCACCCTCATTGCCTCTCCCTTCTGGTCTCAGTAAAAACAGGCTCAAACACAAACCACTGGAACCAGGACTCCGAGAGAACCCTCTCCAGTTCTATACACCACACCACCATGGCATCTGCCATCGCCCGCTCCCGATTCTCTCGATCATTGGACACTTCAAATTTTTTTCCAACCCTTATGCGGTAATGCCGCCATCCGTCACGAATGATAAATAGCGGCCACAGCGGGGATTTCCCCGCAAGCGCAAGCGCAAAGGGTCCCTTTGGCAACCGCACCCCACGGTCAAACATCACCCCTTCTGCAGAAGACACTTCAAACAATACCCGGTCACCCTGCAAGGCCACCAATTCTCCTGAGCGAAGCAGCGAGGCAAGCTCAACGCCAAGCATCCCCCCATCACGATTATAGCGCACGGCAAAGGAAGCTGATTGCTGCTCCTCACGACGCTTTGCATGATGAGCCTGTAAAGCAGACTCCCTCTCTGGGGCACGTACTGCATTTAGCCGGCGTCCGAATCGCTCAGCAAACACAGGAGCTGCCAAGTCGTAATTTCCCATGTGGGCAGTTAAAATAATCGCACCTCCCCCGCTTGCTGCAAGTTGCTGAAACTCTTCCAGTCCATCAATCTCCCAGTCAATCACATCCTGCCCCGCAGATGCCCGCACACCGTCAATGAGCGACCACGAAAAGTTCCATATCACCCGGTAAGCACCGGCCTGCAGGCGCCAACATGACCAGGCTGGAAACATCGACTTCAGGTTGGCCACGACCGCGCGACGCTGCGACACACAAAGCAGATAAAACACCACCGACCAGAAGAACACGAAAATCGGCTCGATCCAGGCAGGGCTCATTCGAACACACCACTCCATTAACTGCGTCAGGCGATCCCCATAAACAGAGAAGCGCCGAATGGACGAGAACATTGACATTTGATTATTCCGCTCTAATCCGCTTCCCAAACTCCCGCAAGTAGGTAAAGTTCATGCCAAGACGACTCAGCAAGCAATGAACAGTTACGATTACGATGTCGTGATCCTCGGTGGAGCCTTCTCCGGTGCAACAACCGGCATCCTTCTCAAGCGGCAACAACCGGGTTTGCGAGTCCTCATTGTCGAAAAATCGTCCCGGTTTGACCGCAAAGTCGGTGAATCCACCTCTGAGGTGGCCGGCTGTTTTCTGACGCGCTCGCTGGGGCTTGAGGCCTACCTCTCGCGTGAGCACATTACCAAGCACGGTCTGCGGATGTGGTTTAACAGTGATAATAACCAGTGCCCTTCACGCTGCTCCGAGATCGGCACTTACTACCAGGTTCGACTGCCCACCTACCAACTTGACCGGTCAAAACTGGATACACACCTGCTGCAAAGCGCAATCGATCTGGGGTGTGAACTGTGGCGGCCCGCATCGGTGAGGAATGTCACCCCTGACGGCATTGGCAATAATGAACTCACCATCAAACACAATGGAATCGAGCATCAAGTTCACTCAAAGTGGATAGTGGATGCCACGGGTAAGGCTGCTTATCTGGCCCGTAAATTCGGGTACTGGCGAGAACTCGATTCGCACAAAACAACGGCAATCTGGGCAAGGTTCAAAAATGTATCTGATTTGGATAATCCAGGCCTTAAAGACCGGTTCCCTGACTTCGCGGATGCCGTGCGCTGCCCCCGCAGCCAGGCCACAAACCATCTCATGGGGCGTGGATGGTGGAGTTGGATTATCCCCCTGCAAAATGGCGAAGTCAGCGCCGGACTCACCTACGATTCCGGATTATTTACTCCACCCGAGGGAAATTCGCTGACTGACCGCCTGCATAAACACCTGTTGTCCCATCCAATAGGAAAGGAAATGTTCGTCGATGCCATCCCGGTGGAAAAGGATACCCGCTCCTATACCGGCCTTCCCTATTTCTCGGTAAAGCCGGCCGACAGCGGCTGGATCTGTGTCGGAGATGCCGCTGGATTTATTGACCCGCTTTATAGCCAGGGACTCGATTATTGCGCCCACTCGGTAAGCTTTGCCGTAAATATCATTGCCAAGTCACAAAACGGCCAATGTGTTGAGGCTGATGTTGCCGATTACGCCGAACAGTTTGTCACCTCCTACTTTCGCTGGTATCGCGCCCTCTATAAGGACAAATACCGTTACCTCGGCGATGCGGAGCTGATGAACGCGGCTTTCTGGCTCGACATCGGCAGCTACTTTATTGGCCCGGTCCGGCTTGTTCATGATGACCCCGTGAATGAATTTGCACGCTTTCCTTATTACGGCATAACAGGAAAAATATTCGCCAAGTTTATGGCTTTCTACAATGGACGCCTTGGCAGGATCGCTGACCGCAGATACGCAGCCGGCAAATACGGTAAACGCAACCTCGATCAGCGCTACCTTGTTTACGAAGGTTTCGCCCCCTGCAAAAAAGCTGCCTTCAAGGTTATTATAAAAGGTATATTCAAATGGCTGCTAATTGAACTCCGCTCACTTTTCCTGCCGATCACCCCCAAGAAAACCACTTCATCCTGTGCTTCCAGGGGATCAATGGAACCGGAGCTGACAACTGATCCCTGACCGGAACACATGGCAGCACGTAATTCCTCCTTGCGGGAATCCTGCCCGACATCTATATAACTCCAGAGGCAGTCCGGTTGATCTCTCCTGTAAGTTCCGTGGGGGTTTCTTGCAGAAGAATTGGTCGGGCTGCCTTGTTTCCCCCATTATGGCTCGCTCCCCACGACAAACCTGTGCCGATTTCCGTTTCCGGGATGTTCACTGGAAGCGAACACCCGCTCATTGACGGCAACCCTTTGCCCCTCCCCGGCCTTGTCCTTGCCTTTCCGGATTGCCTGCGTCACGCTCCAGATACCAACGAACAGGATCATCGCAGCGCTTAGCCAGAAAGCGACCTCATAAGCCCGACCTGTTCGGATTACTGATCCCGCACGCTGACGCTTGAAGACGATCGCCGCGAACAGCACCACCAACAGGATAATTGAAGTCACGAAACCGCCAACAAACACCATCCACACCGGGTTCTTGAAACTCAAATATACCAGCCCCCAGATAACCGGGATCACCCATGCAAGTCCACCGATCCACAAACGACGCGCCTTAAGGTTGGAAAAATTCAGAATGCCTATCTGCCCGAAGGCATCGGTAAACTGACGGGTCCATGCGCCGAGTGCCGAGAATGCGGTTGAAAACAACACCACAAAAGCCCCAAAGTAGAAAAGTGGTGCCGACCAGGAACCCAGAGTTTCCGTGTATAGATGAGAAAGATTCTCTAGGAAAGTTTGCCCACCCTCATCGAAGTCGCCTTTGCCGTGTAGCAGTGCGGAACCGAGCAGGAAAAATGCAACCGTTACCACCGTGTAGATCAGCATCGCAATAATCGCATCGAGATACATTACCCGGATCCATCCCCTGGCCCGGTGCGCCCAAGCCTCACTGCCGTCGTTTCTGCCGGCATGTGCCGCATACCCCTTTTCAATGAGCCAGTAGTTGTAGTGCATGATTTCATCACCCCCCACCCCGGTGATGCCGAATGCCCCAATTACCAGCAACACCATCCCTTCCCCGGGAGGAATGCTGAAAGTCAGTCCTGAAAGCACCTCCTTAATTCCAATCGCCGCGTCCGTATACTGCAGGGCAACCAGAGAAACCAATGTGAACAAGGTGAACAGCCCTATCATGAGAATGGAAAGCACCTCCAGTATCCGGTAGTAACCCGAGAATACGATTGCCGCAATTAATCCAACCACGATCCACAGCCAGACCAGCAATTCAATGCCAGGCATCGCCATATGCAGCAGAACCGCAACGAGCCCAACGATACCCCCGACCTGGAGAAACTTAAAAACCATCAGCCCCATCCAGATCCAGATTGACCAGTGCGCACGACCAAGCTTCAGTCCGGGCAGGGTATTAAATGAGGAAAAAGTCGTCTCTCCGGTCATGATCGCGCGTTTGCCGAACTCAAGTTGCAGCGCGACCTTCACCAGACAACTGACAAGGATCACCCACATCACCACGAAACCGGCATTGGCACCTAGGTGAGTCGTGGCAACAAGTTCCCCGGAGCCAACAATGGAAGCCGAGAGAATGAATCCGGGGCCAAGATACCTGAAGCTCCCCCGCAGCGTCCGGGGCGCTTCAAGAATTTTTGAGTTATCCAGTGTATAAGGATCGTTGGCTTGCATCTCGTGATCGGTATCCGGTTACTTTGCCCGCAAGATCAACGAAACAAAAGAAAAACTCTCACAGAAACAGGAGGTTTATTCATCAGAACCAATCCCGCCTCCCGAAAGATGAAGCCATTTCAAGAACTTCAGGAGCAACCCTATTAATCACCTGCCAGCATATCCTTCATGCGTGCAAAATAATCCAGCGCCTGTGCTTTCTCCATCGGTTGAGCCGCGAGTTCCTCGCAGGAATGAATATCAATATAAGTCGGGTCCAGCTCGTCAAGAAACGAGCTGGGCACACAGGACACAGGCTCGCCATACCGGATCCGATTACTGCAGAAACTAATTGTCAGCTGTTGCATGGCGCGCGTAACGCCAACATAAAACAACCGCCGCTCCTCGTCACGGGTTCCCTCATCCAAGGAGCGTTTGTGAGGCAGGATTCCCTCCTCCATTCCAACCAGGTAGACAACGGGGAATTCAAGCCCCTTTGCTGCATGCAGTGTAATCAGGCTTACCCCATGCTGATTCTCGATATCATCCTCCTCGCGATCCTGCTGAAGGGCAATGTCATCTAGGAACTTTTGCAGGGAATTCCTGCCCTGCCGCTTCTCATGATCGCACAGCGAGCTGATAAATTCCGAGACATTCCCCGCACGCTGTTCTCTCTCACCGTCCGTCCTGCATGTCCGGCGCAGGTAGCCAACAAAATCCATCTCGTCTATTACCCTGGCGAACAGTGACCCATACAGTGCATGCCCCTTGCACATGGACTCACGGCATCCTTTGAGCAATGCCAAAAAACTCACCACCGATGCACGGGACTTGCCGGGGAGCATTTGCTGAAAATCCCCGCTGTCCATTACCTCGAAAATGCTCCCCCCAAACTCACGACTACGCTCATTTGCCAGTGATACAGTGGCGTTACCAATGCCGCGCGGGGGATTATTAACCACTCTCAGCAGGTTGATATCGTCATCAGGGTTGGAAATCACCTGCAGGTAGGCCAACAAGTCCTTGATCTCACGGCGATCATAGAAGGACTGGCCGCCAATGACCCTGTAGGGTATTTTATACTCACGCAGTTTCAGCTCAAACAGGCGGGACTGGTGGTTGGTGCGGAATAAAACGGCAAAATCATCATAGCCGCGCTTTTCGGTAGCGTTGCCCTCAAGGATTTCATCGACCACCAGTTGCACCTCCTCCTCTTCATCCGGCATCGCCACCACCCGCACATTCTGATTCCCCGCTTCTTCGGTCCACAGGGCTTTCTCCCTGCGCCCTGCATTGTGTCGTATAATGGAATTCGCTGTATGCAGGATCGGGGTCGTGCTGCGGTAATTCTGCTCAAGTTTTATCACTTTCAGGTCAGGAAAAAACCTTTCAAAGTCAAGGATATTGGAGATCTCAGCCCCTCTCCATCCGTATATCGACTGGTCATCGTCACCCACGACACACACATTTTTATCCGCCCCGGCTAGAGTGCAGACGAGCTGCATCTGTATGCCATTGGTGTCCTGAAACTCATCAATCATGACGTAGCGAAATCTGGCAAGCCACTGTTCCTTTATATCCTCATGGTCGTGGAGCACCTTCACGGCAAGGATGAGCAAGTCGTCAAAATCAACAGCATTGAGCAGTTTAAGTTCTTTGTTATAGGCCTGCTCAACCTCAGCTATCAGTGAATCCTGTTTCTCTGAGACCGGGATTCCCCGGTTCTTTGATCTGCCAATCAATCCAAGTGCCAGGTTATGGTCGATCTTCTCATCCTTGCCGGCCTTTCGGACAATCAGCTTTCTTATCAGCCCAACCTGGTCAGACCCTGTATAGATGGTGAAATTCTTCTTGTAGCCAAGCCGATCAATGGATCTGCGAAGAATGCGAACGCACAGGGAATGAAATGTGCACAGGGTGATCTTTGCTGCATCATCCTTGCTGACCATGTCGGCAACCCGGTCCCGCATCTCATTGGCCGCCTTATTGGTGAATGTCAGTGCCAGGATCCGGGAAGCCGGGATCCCCATGGAAATCATGTGGGCAATGCGCGCAGTTACAGTAAAGGTTTTTCCCGTTCCGGCTCCTGCCAGGATAAGCACCGGTCCGTCAACCTGCTCGACCGCCTCCCGTTGCGCAGAATTGAGCTCTGAAGGCCTAAACTTTTTCCGGGGCATACGAAGTCCGCATTGAAACCATACCACACCATCTACGCAACCGGGAATCCTGAAAAGATATCTATTTAAAGGCCCCTGCTGCAAACTCGCCAATGATCATCGGCAACAGCTGGTGTTCTGCCTGCTGAATTCTTGCATGCAACGATTCCGGCGTATCTCCCTCTTTCACAGCAACTTCCTGCTGCCGTATAATTTCACCTGAATCAAGCTTATCGGTCACAAAGTGGACAGTACAGCCACTAACAGCATCTCCGGCATGCAAGGCCTGCTCCCAGGCTCGAAGCCCCTTGTGCCTGGGTAGAAGCGAAGGATGAATATTGATCACCCGGCCCGCAAAACTCCCCAACACAGGCTCCCTGAGAATCTTCATGAACCCTGCGCATACCACCAACTCCACATTTACCGCCTTGAGTCGTTGAGCTATTTCCTCCTGTGAAGACAGCGCCAGGCAGTTAGACCGATCTCCTGGATCAACATAAACGCTGTCAACCCCATGATTGCGGGCCCGCTCAAGGATACCGGCATCCTCCACATCAGAGATCACAATGGCCACTTCAGCATCCAGTGTCCCGTCTTTGATTGCAACCAGTATCGATTCCAGGTTGGTGCCACTTCCGGAACCGAGCACTCCAAGCCTGATCGCTCCCTGCCCTGATTGCTCATTAGCGGCGGCAAGCAGGTCGGTTGTCGATTTGCCAGGAACATGCGAAAGTATTTCAATCCGGGAACCAGCAGCAGTCAGGGCTTCTTTTTCCTCCGCATCCAGAGTCACGAGCGTATAATCGCCGCCTTTGGTATAGATGTGCGGTCGAATTGCCTCAATCAATGAAGTCGCTCGCTTGCCGTCAAATACGACGACATAATCCACGCTTTCCATGCCCAGAAGCACCTCAGCCCGCTCACTGGCACTGTTTAGGGGGCGCCCTTCCCCCTTAAGCTCCCTGACGGAATGATCTGAATTGATCGCCACAACCAGCGCATCGCCAAGCCCACGGGCCTCTTGCAGGTATCGGACATGCCCAACATGCAGCAAATCAAAACAGCCGTTTGTAAAGACCAGCTGTTTACCCCTGCCATTCAATTCATTCCGGCAGGCAACCAACTCACTGGTTTCACTTATCATCTACTTTGCACTGGTGCCAATTCACTCTAAAGTCAACCTGCATGCATGACCCGCGTATCGACCAACTCGCCAGCCAACTTGTCCGCTATTCAACATCCGTCAAACGCGGAGAAAACGTCCTAATCGATGCCTACGACGTCCCTGAATCCGTTCCAATCGCTCTTATCCGGGCAGTCCGGGCAGTCGGCGGGCAACCGTTCGTGAACCTCCACAATGCGTGCGTCAGCCGGGAACTGTTGCTCGATTCGAAGGCAGAGCAATACGATGTTTTAGCAAGTTACTCCCTGGCGCAGATGCGTAAAATGAACGCATTCATCGCCATCAGGGGCAGTCACAACATTACAGAATCTGCTGATGTCCCGGCCGCGAACATGGCCCTGGTAATGAAGAAAATGCGCCCTGTTCAGAACTACCGCGTTAACAAGACCAAGTGGTGCGTGCTGCGCTGGCCGCATCCTGCAATGGCACAACAAGCCGGCATGAGCACGGAAGCCTTCGAGAATTTCTTCTTCAAGGTATGCCTGCTCAACTACCGCAAGCTCGTCCCGGCAATGAAGAGGCTCGAGTCTCTCATGAGCAAAATCTCTGAAGTTCACATAAAGGGTAATGGCAGCGACCTTCGCTTCTCCATGAAGGGTCTAAAGGCGATAGCCTGCGGTGGCACTCACAACATCCCGGACGGAGAGTGCTTCAGTGCCCCGGTGAAGAACTCAGTGGAGGGAATTATTCGTTATAACGCCCCCACTATCTATCAGGGGATCGCCTTTGACGGCATTGAGCTAACCTTCGAAAAAGGCAAGATCATTAAAGCCTCGGCCAATAATACTAAAGCTCTGAACAAGATTCTCGATTCCGATCCGGGCGCGCGCTATGTCGGGGAATTCGCGATCGGCTTTAATCCTGAAATCAAGGAACCGATGCGCGATATACTCTTTGACGAGAAAATTGCCGGAAGCTTCCATTTTACACCGGGCCAGGCTTATGAAGGCGTTGCCGACAACGGCAACCGTAGCCAGGTACACTGGGACATGGTCTGTATCCAGCGCCCCGATTACGGTGGCGGCGAGATCTTCTTTGACGGGAAACTCATCCGCAGAAACGGCAAGTTTCTGCCCAAGAACCTCGCGGCATTAAACTACTAGCGCAGGCGTCGCCAAGGATTTGCCCGGAAGTCACCGTATTCCAGAATGCGTTATTCGCGCAATTTTCCGGTTGAATCCATCGCCCCCATCGCCATTGTTGGCGTGCGGGGTAGAGCAGTCCGGTAGCTCGTCAGGCTCATAACCTGGAGGTCGTAGGTTCAAATCCTACCCCCGCGTCCAAATGAAGCCCTGTTACCCGTAAGGTGACGGGGCTTCCGCCTTTCAAGGCAGGAGTGAAAAATTACTGCCTTGCCGCATAGCCAATAAGCGGCTTGCCATCTTTTCCCAACTTACCACACGCCCAAAGCAACCCGCGCGCGACAAGGTCAAGATACACCTCTTCAGCCATTGTTTCATTATGGTGTCCGATCGTTGTGCCGAACATCCGCCCCCTGCCATATTGATTTACCCAGACACACAGGTTTTCTTTCCCTCCGGCTTTCCCCACTGCCAGCTCAATGGTATTCGGCCAAACTTTTTCTATGTTATAGAGCTCGCCCTGCGGAGTCGTCCACTTGTCGGGGAATCCTCTCATCACGGGATGATCTTTCCCGGTATTGGTTATTTCAATCGGGTTATGCCTCCCGTGATTGAATGAGCTTACGCCCAGGAACTTTCGCCACTCGTCAGTCTTCGCATTGCGGTAACTGTGTGTGCTGCAGTGCAGAGTAACTCCCGGAGTGCCTTCCTTGTGGACCTTGGCAATTGCCTCAATAAACCCGACATCAGTTACTCCGCCGAAACATTCATTGTGCACAATCACGTCGTAACCTTCCGCCCATCCAGGTTTTGCATAAATGCTTACCTTGTGACCACGTGAAGTGCCGCCCTCGTGAACAACTGTCCACTCAACGTTCGCCCGCTCCGATATCCCAGCCGGGATAATGAGCTTCTGCTTATTGTAGTCATGACAGCAACCCCCGGTGATCAATAAAGCCCTCAGGGGTTTTGCATGTTTCTTCCCCGGATTTTCCCCGGATACCGTTACCCCGAGAATAGCCAGCAACGTAACAACAGGAAAAATTACCGCTAGAGTTTTCATCATTTAATAATGATGCCAAAAATAAACACTGACGGCAACCGTGATTCCATAAATCAAGCCCACTATATCCTCACGGTAATGAAATAATCTCTAGCTGACCACGGAAAAAGCCTTCTCCAGTCGCAATCGTAAATCATCAAACTCCTCAAGCCCAATGCTGACTCTCACCAGCCAGCGCGAGAGCCCAAGTCCCTCACACCACTCCAGTTCCTGATAGTGCGCCAAAAGCATATATGGGCAAGCCAGGCTGAAATTCGCGCCCAGGCTCGGACCCTTGCACATTTCCAGTGAGTCATAAAACTTGGCGCTGACATTTTCGGCATTTTTCAGGAGTAACGAGAACAATCCGCTGTAACCACCCCCGGTTCGCCTGACCGCATCGTAACAGCCCCTGGTTTCCCCTGTGGGATACCAGATCCGGTCAATTGCGGGATGGGTTTCAAGCCATTCAACAAGCCGGGGCGTCGTCTCGTTTATACGCTCCATGCGCTGATGATAGCCCCTCGAATTCTCAAGCAGGCTTATCGCGTCTTCATCCCAGAGACTTTCCCCGCTTTGATCCGCCAGGGTTGCACGAAGTTCTCCGGCCAGTGGTGAAGACTTATTTACCGTCGCCGAACCAGCAAGCACATCTCCTTTTCCTGAATAATACTTGGTAAGGCTTGTGGTGACCAGATCCGCATATTGAAATACATCGACATTCAGATTCGTTGCCACTGTGTCGTCAACCACAAGCGGTATACCGCAACGCCGGGTAATTTTCGAAATCGCAGGCAGATCAACACTCCTCAACAGCGGGTTACTGGGCAACTCACAATAAACTCCACAGGGAGGATCCCTGCTCTCAACAAGCTGCCTTAACTCTGCGAGCGCCTTGGTGTCGCCAATGGGGAAAAATACATTGCCTGCCCCCAACTCCCGCTGTGTTCGCAGCACATCAACGTAAGGAAAATCAAACTGAACACTGCGCCTTCCGGGAGCCAAAAAGTTAAGGACCCGCTGCACAGCTGCTACAGCCGCCATTCCTGATGAGAAAAGAAACACATCCTCCTTATTCTGCCTGCTATCAATAGCTATTCTCTCGCGTAACTCTGCCCGTGCAGCTATTCCCTCCTGCTGCCGGCATTTGCCGCGCCCCATCAAAAAATACGCATGCCGACCACTAATCCCCTCTCCGCAATATCTCCAGTAATCCATAGCCACTTGAAGAATTTCCCCAGGAAAAACAACGGCAACCGCTCCCTCGTTATAAACGGGCTCCGTTCGCACCGGCAAGCCGTCAGTCCTCTCCCGAACATACTCCGCACATCGTTCTGCAGCAGCCCGGTTGGGATAAATGCTGCAAATCTCATCAGCGGCAGCCCCGATTTTTGACAAGCAGTCACGCTCCAGTTGACGAACAATCCTCGGCACAAAAAATCTTGGGTAACCTGTGCGCAGTTTATTAACCACCTCAGCATCACCCTCCTCATAGCAGATAACATGTTGCCAGTGCGGCAACGATACGGAAACCGCGTATGGCGTGTCCGGAATCGGATGCCCCAGGTCCCGCCCGCGCCAGGGAGGATCTGTCATCACATCGCGCAATCCAAATTTTTCCATCTAGCGGGTCTCCGATGCGGTAACTGATATCATTAGCAGCCTATGCTTGCAAAGGCCTGGCGCAAATCATCAATCAGGTCCTCGACTGTCTCGATGCCCACCGAGAAACGAATCAGTGAATCCGTGATTCCCACCTCACACCTGAGCTCTCCGGGCACCGACGCATGAGTCATCGATGCAGGATGACAACTGAGAGATTCAATTCCCCCAAGGCTCTCGGCGCATTTGAAGAACTCCAGGTGACCAAGAAAATCCACTGTTGCCTCAAGTGACAGTCCAAAATCAGCAGTAACGATACCCGATCCTCCTGACATCTGGCGGCAAGCCAGATCATATTGCGGGTGTGACTTCAGAAAAGGATACCGCACCATTTTCGCAGGCGTTTCCTTTTCAAGGAACTCTGCAACGGCAAGGGCATTCTCACAATGCCGCGCCATGCGCAAGGCCTGCGTCTTCACTCCCCGCTGAATAAGCCAGCAATCCAGCGGCGATGGCTGCAAGCCAAGAGCTTTCTGGGCAAACGTCATTTTATCCCCCCACTCATCCGACCGCGTACATACGACCCCCCCGAGGGCATCCGAGTGGCCGTTTGTGTATTTTGTCGTGCTCAGCAGGGAAAGATCGGCACCCAGTTCCAGGGGACGCTGGATGCAACTGGAAGCGAATGTATTATCAACAACAAGTGAAGACCCCGCTGAATGTGCTGCAGATGCGGTAGCGGTAATATCAATAATCTTCAACAAGGGATTTGTGGGAGATTCAAGCCACACAAGAGCCGGCTTGTGATTTTCGATGGCAGCAAAGTTCTCGACATTGGTAAGGTCCAGGTAAATCACCTCAACCCCAAACTTCTTGAAGATTTCTTCAAACAGCCTGAATGTACAGCCATAAATATTCTCCTCCGCGACGACAAGATCACCAGATGCCAAGGTTGAGACGATACCGGTAATCGCCGACACTCCACTGGCAAAAACGCAAGCTCTAGAACCAGCTTCAAGGCTGGCCAGTGTCTCCTCAAGATTCCTAAAGTTGGGATTTCCCGAGCGGGTATAATCGAAGCCTCCGGGATTGCCGCTCTCGAATGTCGAGGTCAGAAATACCGGGGGAATAATTGCCCCGGTTTGCTCGGCATAACCAAGGCCGGTGTGAATTGCACGCGTTTCAATTCCCCGACTCTCTTTGCGTTTCTCACTCATTGCATCAAGCCGGCTGATAAACCCGGCAAACATGACGTCAAAATACCAAAAGCAACACTCTTGGAAATCAAGAAACGCATCTGCCAATGGGAAAAATGGAAAACGCGCTGTTAGCGGGAATACAGCTCAACAACCAATTGCTCGTTGACCATAGGGTCAACTTCGTCACGCTCGGGGGCCCGTGAAACGGTTCCCTCAAGATTATCACGATCTACCGCAAGCCAATCTGACTGGACAACAGCCTGGGTAAAATCAAGTCCGCGCAGGGCGAGTTGTTTTGATCTAGGATTGTCGCGCACGGAGATCTGGTCACCGGGTTTTGTGTTATAGGACGGAATATCCACACGCTTGCCGTTAACGAGAACATGCCCGTGATTGACAAACTGGCGGGCCCCTGCACGGGTATTTGAAAAGCCCATCCGGTAAATAATATTGTCGAGACGCATCTCGAGCAACTCAATCAAGAGGGTGCCGGTAACACCGCGTCGACGTTGCGCTTCCGCAAAATAGCGGCGGAACTGCTTTTCAAGAACGCCATACTGAAAGCGAAGTTTCTGCTTCTCTGCCAGGGCCAACGAATAATCAGAGCGCTTCGGGCGTCGTCCGCCACGGATGCCGCCGTGCATTCCGGGGGGATAAGCCCTGCGTTCAAGTGCCTTGGACGGACCAAAAAGCGGAACACCAAAGCGGCGGCTGATTTTGTCGCGGGGACCGGTATAACGTGCCATTGAATTATAATTTATTCTTGTTCCCGGTTGTTAAACTCGACGGGCCTTCTTTGGACGACATCCGTTATGTGGCATTGGGGTTACATCACGAATCGCCTTCACTTCAATGCCAATGCCCTGCACTGCTCTAACCGCAGATTCCCGTCCGGATCCTGGCCCCTTGACACGCACCTCAACCTCCTTGAGGCCGTGCGCCATCGCCTGCTTACAGGCATCCTGCGAGACAATCTGTGCCGCATAAGCAGTACTTTTGCGGGATCCGCGGAAACCCATCTTTCCTGAAGTCGACCAGCCAATAACATTCCCCCGCTGATCGGAAATTGTTACCACCGTATTGTTAAAAGTAGCCAATATGTGAACGATGCCGGAATGAACGTTCTTGCTGGATTTGCGCTTTAGGATCTTTTGTTTGCCGTCTGCCTCAGGCCCATCAAGTTCGAGCAGAACATCGGCCGCTGTGCGCTCCTTCTTCTGTTCGCCCTCCTCTTTAGCCTCCTTAGCCGTGTCATCCTTCTGGGCCGGGCTCTCCTCGGTTGACCCTTTCTCTTTTGACGACTCAGGAGAAGCATCCCCGGATCCTGTTGCCTCCTCACCGCCTTTCTCTTCCTTAGCCGGTGCCTCTTCCTTAGCCGGTGCCTCCGGCTTGGATTCTTCCTCCCCGCTGGGTTCTTGCTCCTGGGGACTCACCTGATCTTCGTCGGTCATAAAAAATGATTCGTTTTCAGTGCTGCCGGCAACAGGCTATACTTTACCTTTCTTGGCATTAGGATTGCGTTCAACACCAACAGTGCGCTTGCCACCCTTGCGCGTACGCGCGTTGGTCTTGGTTCGTTGACCCCGAACCGGCATTCCTCGCCGGTGAAGAATCCCGCGGTAACAGTTAATCTGCTGCAGACGCTTCATGTTCCCCTGTATTTCACGACGCAGGTCACCTTCAATCAGGATCCCGTTACTGTTTACAATATGAATGATCTGGCTAAGTTGCTCATCACTAAGTTCACCAGTGCGGGTATTCGGATCGATTTCCGCCTGCTCAAGAATCTTCCTGGCCGCAGATTGGCCAATGCCGTAAATGTAGGGAAGCGATGCCTCGATACGCTTCTCATTTGGGATTTCGATTCCTAGGAGCCTTGCCATAAGTGTTAATTGATGCCTTTTAGCCTTGCCGCTGTTTATGACGAGGGTTCTTGCAGATGACACGCACAACCCCGTGCCTGCGGATCACTCGACATGATTCGCAGAGCCGTTTCACTGATGGCCTTACTTTCATCGCTGTAAATATATTGTTCTAATTTGTAATGCTTTTGCATTACTTTGTTTTGCCTTGCTGCCTCACCTGCTTTTCTGAAGCCCTTGTGATCAAGGGCAAAATCCCGATCCTCAACAACTTGCCCAACTCAATAGGCGTCCACAAAAGCGGACGAAATCTTTACCACAAATTACACCTTCTGCAAGGTCTTGATTCCCCAATTTATCAAGGATTTTAAAGAATTGAACTATATGGATAATATGGTTAATACAATTATTCAATGACGGGCACGCCCATTGTCCGCTCCCGCCAGGTGAGAATCTCCGGTTCTTCGGAAGTGATTAGAACTGTGTGCTCAAAATGAGCACTGACCTTACCGTCTGCCGTGACAACAGTCCAATCATCGTCAAGCAACTTAATTCCCGCCACCCCGAGATTAACCATTGGTTCAATTGCAAGGATCATTCCCGCCCGCAATCTCGGACGATTCGTTGCCGGCCGGTAATTTGGAACCTGGGGAGATTCGTGAAGCTTTCTTCCCACTCCATGTCCAACAAATTCCCTGACAACTGAAAAACCATGCTCCCGCACGTGCCTGTCAACCGATGCGCAAAGATCCCCAAGCATCACCCCTTCCCTCGCATAACCGATCGCTATATGTAGTGACTCCTCAGTCACTTGAAGTAAACGCTGTGTCTCGGGCGAAACATCGCCAACCGGCACCGTGAGGGCATTATCCCCCACCCAGCCATCACTTATGATGCCCACGTCCAGTTTAATGATATCACCCGGTTGTATCACTCTGGGTCCGCCAATCCCGTGCACAATTCCATCGTTTACTGAAATACAGACATTCCCGGGAAACGCAGTGCCCCCCTTCTGCTGATACCCGAGAAACGCGCTCCTGCACCCGGACTTGCACATCAACTCAGCGGCAAATTCATCAACCTTTCCTGTCGTAACCCCGGGTTGAATCTCGGTTACAGTCTCCAGCAGTATATCACGAGCCAATGCACAGGCTGCGCGCATGCCGTCGAGTTGCTTGCCGCAGTAGATAGGCATCTAGTAACTCAAATTTTCGCCGCCGCTAAATGTCCCTCTTGCACAAGATTACAGAATTGCGCATTAAACAGTCTCAACCACGACTCTTGCTTAACATCCACGCAACTCCGATAATCACCAATATTGCAATCAGGGTGTAAAGCCAAACCATGGTATTCTTGGCCGCAGTCCTGCCGGTTCCCGTGCGCCGGTCGAACCGGCCACGAATCTTGCCCTTGCGGAGAAACCCATCGTAATGACGCTGAATGAGATGCGTCTCAGCCTGACGCATAATATCAAGCAACACCCCGACGAGAATAAGCAGGCTGGTGCCGCCGAAGAACTGGGCAACCGTCATTGATATCCCCATCTGGCGAGCAATGAGTGCAGGCAGTAGTGCAATCAGTGTCAGGAAACACGCCCCGGCGAAAGTCAGGCGACCCATGGTGAAATCAAGGAACCCGGCGGTCGGTTTACCCGGCCTGATGCCGGGAATATATCCACCGTTCTTCTTCAAGTCATCGGCAATCTGCTGTGGTTGAAACATTGTCGCCACCCAGAAATAACTGAAGAAAAAGATCAGTACCCCGGTAAGCGTGTAATACGCCCACCCGGTCGTCATCGCTCCGGCAAACTTGTTCAGGCCGGGACTGTCCTTGGCAATGAAACTGATGATCTGCGCCGGGAAAAGAACAATCGCCTGGGCAAAAATAATCGGCATCACGCCCGCATAATTCACCTTCAGGGGGAGAAACGAACTTTGCCCGCCGTAAACCTTTCTGCCGACAACGCGCTTGGCATACTGGATTGTGATCTTCCTCAACGCCTGTGTAATGGAAATGACCCCCGCGATAACAATAATCAGCAAAGCCACCAGCATAACAAGTTGCACCGGCTTCGTCACGACACCCGAATCCGCTCCAGTAATATAGGTTTCCCAAACCTGCACAAGGGCTCCGGGAAGTGCCGACACGATATTCACGGCAATAATCAGTGAAATGCCATTTCCAATTCCCCGCTCGGTAATCTGCTCCCCCAGCCACATCATCAGCATCGTTCCGGCGGTGATGACCATGACGGTAACCACAACAAACCACATTCCGTATCCCGGGACCAAAAGATCACCTGAATCCCTCATGTACGTAGCGATGTCTGCAAGGAATATATTATTAGCCGGATTTTCCAGCGACCTTGCAAGCATCCATCCCTGGACAATACAGAGCAGGATTGTCACCTGCCTCGTCAGCATGTTGATCTTGGCTCTCCCGCCGTCCTCCCGGGAAATTTTTTGCAGGCGCGGGACAACGGCGGTCAGCAGTTGCATCATGATGGACGCACTGATGTAAGGCATGATTCCCAGGGCAAAAACCGCGCAGTTCTTCAACCCACCGCCACTGAATACATTTATGAGAGCACCAATCGCGCCGCTGTCATCACTGCTGTTCTTGCTTGCCGCATCAAGGGCACCCTGTATGACCTCGGCATTCACCCCGGGTAAGGGTATAGCGGCCCCGATCCTGACAATAATCACCATCGCCAGCGTAAACAGGATACGCTGCCTGAGTTCCGGAATCTTAAAAGTATTGGCAAATGCTGAAATCATGCTCGGCCTTCTCTACTCGGGTTATAATCGCATTATCTACGAGCCTCGGATCATCTTGTTGCAAATGAGCCTCACCTGACAGGAATCTACTCGCTTTTCTCAACGGTATCTTCACTGGCCTCAGCCTCACCGGCCTCAGGTTCACTGACCTTCTTTGTGGCTTTCTTTGTGGTTTTCTTTGTGGCCTTCTTTGCTGCTTTCTTTGCTGCTTTCTTTGCTGCTTTCTTTGTGGCTTTCTTTGTGGCCTTCTTTGCTGCTTTCTCAACAGGTTTCTTCTTTGTTGCTTCGGACTTCCCTTCCTCTGGCTGTTTCTCGGTATTTCCAGCAGGAACTACGATTGAACCGCCAGCTTCCTCGATCTTCAACCTGGCTGAAGCGCTCACCTTATCAGCGGTAACGGCAAACTTCTTCTTCAAATCACCATTTCCAAGGATCTTGAGCCCATCATAGCGCCCTTTGACAACACCGGCACTACGCAGAATTGTTTCATCAATTTGTGCCCCCGCCTCGAAGAGTTCCTCAAGAGTTGCCACATTGACAACTGCATACTGAGTCTTGAATTCTTTATTATTAAATCCGCGCTTGGGCAAGCGGCGGTAAAGGGGCATCTGCCCACCTTCAAAAGTTGAGCGGGGACCACCACCGGACCGGGACTTCTGTCCCTTATGCCCGCGACCACTGGTTTTTCCCAACCCCGAACTTTCGCCACAACCGCGACGCTTGCGGCGATGAGTGGCTCCCGGACTTGGTTTTATATCGTGAAGACGCATGAATTCGCGTGGCTATTGGTTAATTGGCTCCTAGAGAGCTTTCTTTTCCGCGACTTTTTTGCCGCGCAATTTGTAAATTTGTTCCCGGGTGCGCAGTGAACGCAACCCTTTCAGCGTCGCCTTGACAACATTGAAATGATTATTCGAGCCTAACGATTTAGTCAGGATATCTTTAATACCGGCGGCCTCGACCACAGCCCGCACACTGCTACCGGCGATGATGCCGGTTCCCGGTGAAGCCGGACGCAATAATACCTTCCCTCCACCAAATTCCCCGATCGTTTCATGGGGAATCGTGCTGCCGCGCATCTTTATCGGAAACAGTGCCGTCTTGGCAGATTCACTTGCCTTGCGAATGCATTCAGCAACCTCATTGGCCTTGCCGAAACCATAACCGACGTTGCCATTATGGTCACCAGCAACCACCAAGGCACTGAAACTGAAACGACGTCCGCCTTTCACAACTTTTGCACAACGATTGATCGTCACGACTTTTTCAGTGATAACAGTCTCTTCCGCAATTTCTCCGTCAAGATTTTCTCCTCCCACAGGAGGTGAATAGGTAGTACTGCGTATGGTGTCCTTCTCAGTGGCCTTCTCCGCAGTGGCCTTCTCCGCAGTGGCCTTCTCCGCAGTGGCCTTCTCCGCAGTGGCCTTCTCCGCAGTGGCCTTCTCCGCAGTGACCTTCTCCGCAGGAGGCTTCTCCGCAGGGGCC
>JAYGGE010000175.1:0-2358 GCA_046581505.1 Verrucomicrobiales bacterium
ACCATCCGCACCCCGCACCTGGACCGGCTCGCCGCGCAGGGAATCCGCTTCACCGACTTCTACTCCACCTCGCCGGTGTGTTCTCCCTCACGGGTCGGCCTGCTCACCGGCAGGACACCCAACCGCGCGGGCGTCTATGACTGGATCCCCGCGGGCAACCGCATGCACATGGGCAGGGATGAGTTCACCATTCCCGCCATGCTCAAGCGAGCAGGATACGCCACCTGCATGAGCGGCAAGTGGCACTGCAACGGGCTCTTCAACAGGGCCGGCCAGCCGCAGCCCGGCGACTTCGGCTTCGACCACTGGTTTGCCACCCAGAACAACGCCGCGCCCAGCCACAAGAACCCGAAAAACTTCGTGCGCAACGGCAAGGACGCCGGCCAAGCGGAGGGCTTCAGCTGCCGGGTCGTGGCACGTGAGGCAATCAGCTGGATAGAAAGCCACGTCAAGGAGAGCCCCGACCAGCCCTTCTTCTCCTACGTCGCCTTCCACGAGCCGCACGAGCCGATCGACTCACCGGCCAAGCTTGTCGCCGGTTACCCGAAGGCCGGCAAACGCGGTGAAGCACTCTATTATGCCAATGTCGAGAACATGGACGCCGCCCTCGGCGAGATCACCGCAGCCCTGGACCGGCTCAAGCTCACCGGGAACACCCTGCTTGTATTCACCTCAGACAACGGCCCGGAAACACTCAACCGCTACCGCAACGCGTGGCGCTCCCACGGCAACCCGGGACCACTGCGCGGGATGAAGCTGCACACCCACGAGGCCGGCATACGCGTCGCGGGCATCATGCGCTGGCCGCTGCAGATCAAGGCCGGGCAGGTCAGCAGTGTCCCGGTCAGCGCGCTTGACCTGCTGCCGACCTTTGCCGGGCTGGCCGCCGGCGAAATCCCCGTCAACCTGCACCTCGACGGCGCGGACATGATGAATGCCCTGAGTGGCGGCACCGTCAAGCGCAGCCAGCCGCTCTTCTGGTGCTATTACTCCGCACTCAACAAGGCAAAGGTAGCAATGCGCGAGGGCGACTGGAAGCTGCTTGCCCGCCTAAAATCCCCTGAGGGCAGGGAGCTGAAGACACGCGCCATCACCAAGGCCAACCGCAGCACCTTTGCCGGGGCGACACTCACCGGCCATGAGCTCTATAAAATCAGCGGCGACATCGCCGAGAAGGACGACCTGGCCCACAAGCACCCGGAAAAAGTCCGCGCCATGGCCGTCAAGCTCCAGGAAATCTACCGCGACGTTGCACAGGATGCCAGGGCGTGGCAGTAAACGGTTCCACGCCGCATCCTGCCGATAAAACGGTGCAGAGAAAATTTGCCGTCTGGTCAACAGGCAAACCGGGAACAAAGGGGAAGTCCGACAATCCGGAGAACTAGATCCAGACAATCTGGTAATCGTTAAACCCAGCCGGACACCGCTACCGAAATCACCCTATACCCGGCAAAAACACGGGCATCTCTTTAACCCAAAGCCCGTTTGTCAGTAACGCTTTGTGTTCGCTATTGCCTCATTTATAGCTTATAGGCTCATCCAAGCACGATGAAAATAACGCTATTTAAAAACGGAGCCATCGCCGCCCTTGCGGCAGTGGCTGTCTTGATCTCCGCCTGCAAAGAAGCAGCCAAACCGGCCCCTGAGGCCACTCCTCCGGCCACGCCCGAAGCCGCTCCCGAAGCCAAGCCTGAACCTGCTCCTGAGCCCAAGCCTGAACCTGCTCCTGAGCCCAAGCCTGAACCTGCTCCTGAAGCCAAGCCTGAGGCTGCCGCTGCAGGGGGACCGATCTCCAAACAGGTCCAGGGCTACTGGGCCATGGACAAGGAATCCATGATTGCCGCGGCAAAGGCCGACATGGCGAAGGATGAAAATTTTGATGCAGCCGCCCTTGCCTTGTTCATGCCCATGCTAGAAATGATGGCCAATCTGATGGCAATCGAGATCGGCGACGGCACCATGTCCGCGCACAGTCCCGATGGAGCGGAAAAATCGACCTTCAAGATCATTTCAAGCGATGAGGCCACCGGTGACTTCAAGATTCTCGTCACAAAAGACGATGAGGAGGAGGAAACCGTTGGCAACATCAAGGGTGATAAAATGACCATCACCGATGAAGGCAAGGCAATAGCAATGTACCGCATCGATGAAGCCGAGTTTGCCAGGCGTCAAAAGAAGATAAAAGACTTTGACCCCACCAAGCTCCTCCAGGGGCTGGGGACGCTGGGGGCGGATCTGGAAGAGGGAGCGGCTCCTTTACCGGATCAAGCAGTGCCTGAACCTGTGCCTGCTCCTGAAACTGTGCCTGCTCCCGAACCTGCTCCCGAACCCTAAAAACTTCACGCGGCGCGGTGATTT
>JAYGGE010000192.1:0-27677 GCA_046581505.1 Verrucomicrobiales bacterium
AAGCGCTCACTGCTGGCGAGGCGATCCTTGATCATTGAGACGCGCTCGTCGGCTGAGAGCTTGCCGTCCTTGTCGGCGTCGAATTTTTCGAGGATAGACTTGCGGTCGGGGCGCTTGCCGCCGGCACCACCGGGGCGCTCACCGCGCGGACCACCAGGTCTCTCGGCACCGGGCTTGCCTTTTTGCTTGCCTTTGCCGCCGTCACCGGGTTCCGCGAAGGCCGCGGGGGCAAGCATTGCGAGCGCGATGGCTCCTGCTGTCAGTTTCTTGAGTGTTGTTTTCATTTTCATTTATGGGTTTGAGTTGGGAAATCTTTCATCATCCATGATGGGCGGATATTCCATGTCTTTACCATTTAAAGGCTAGCGAATCAAGATTACCCTAAGATGATGTTCCGGATTTTTCTTGATTTGCCTTGGTCAGCTTGAAAACGATACGGGTTTCGTCCTCAAGATTCGCCTGTAAATCAAGTGATAATGCCTCTGAACAGGTGCGGGCAAGGGAGAGTCCCAGGCCGCAATGATTGCTGTCGGTGCGGGCATTGTCCTGTTGCCAGAAACGTTCAAACAGGTGTGAAACGGATTCGGCATCGAGATTTGAGGCGGTGTTGGTGACACTGAGCACTGTGCCGTTCATGCCGGATGAGCCTGCGATGTCAATACACCCGTCAGCAGGTGTGTATTCAGTAGCGTTTGAGAAGAGATTGGTGAAGATGAGGCGCAGCAGTTTCGGGTCGGTATCCAGTGTTTGTGTCTCCGGAATTTCAAGATGGACCTGGATATTTTTTGCGGCGGCACGGTCGGCGAAAGGTTTCCAGCAGGCCTGCCCGAACCCGGCGATTTCGACGGTCTCCGGCGTAATTTCAGCCTGCCCGTTCTCGTAACGCCCAAGAGTCAACAGGCTCTCGATGATACCCTGCATCTGCTCGGCGATTTCGAGTGTTTCTTTTACCTGTTCACTGTTTACCTCTTCAGGCCAGCGCAGGGCGACTTCAGACATCATGCGAAGTTCGGCAATCGGGGTCCGCAGTTCGTGGGCAAGGTCCGAGCTGAACCTCCGCTCGCGTTCAAAACTGTCCTCAAGTCGTTCCATCAGTGCGTTGAGGTGGTCGCAGATTGGTGTTAATTCGCGTGGCAGATCATCACTGGAGAACCTGCCGTCAAGGGAAGATGCATCAATTAATGCGACTTTATTCCCGAGGTTATCCAGGGGTTTCAACCCGTTCTTCAGGGCAAAGTGGATAAGCGTAACCGAACCAAAAGCGGCAAGTATGCCGATGCCGGTGATGCCGAGCAGGAGATTACTCAAGGTTTGCTGCATTGGGCTGGCATCGGCCGTAACCATGGCAGTCAGGTAGGCAAAGCGCGGCGTGTCCTGCGGTGGTGTTCCGGGACGCCTGCCCGGCGCGTCCTGTGGTGCTCCTGCGCGCCTGCCCGGCGCGTCCTGTGGTACTCCTGCGCGCCTGCCCGGTGCATCCTGCGGCGGTATTCCTGCGCGCCTGCCCAGTGCATCTTGCGGTGGTACTCCTGCGCGCCTGCCCGGTGCATCTTGCGGTGGTACTCCTGCGCGCCTGCCCGGTGCATCTTGCGGTGGTAATCCTGCGCGCCTGCCGGGATCGCTGCCGCGCTGGCGCGGGAGGCCACCAAATCCTTTTGGCCTGAACATGATCGCCATGGCACGCATCGGCGTGTCATCATCACCCGTGAGTGCGAAGAATTGCGGTTTTCCGGGCGTGACATTTGACGGCTTTTTCAGGTCATGGTCTCCCAGGTTCGGGGATTTGATGAGGGTTGTGCCGTCGGATTTCCAGATCTGGAACTGGTAGCCGCTTTCCCGGGAGAAGTTTTCCCAGCGCTCTGTGAGAGCCCGTGAGCGGGTTTCCTCGCGAAGTGCCCTGTCTTCGCGCTGGGATCTCTGTTCCCGTGGGGGGATATCGCCGCGATCAGGATTGGTCAAGGGTGACTTGATGTCATCGGAGAGCATATGGCGGGGAATCATGTTGGTCATGAAACGTATGGGGCCATCAAGTTTGTAGAGTTTTGCGTCAAGCCGCGCAAGTTCACCACGGTGAACCGAGTAGTAGATCCCGGCACCTGCGGTGACCCAGAGTAAGGAAAGGCCAAGCAGGAGCCAGATGACCAGACGTTTGCGGATTGAGGTCATTATTTTTTCACTGCAAGGACATACCCCTGGCCTCGTCTTGTGTGTATGAGCGGCACCGAGTCCTCAGAAGTTGCTATTTTCCTGCGCAGGTTGCAAATGGCGGAATCAACAACATTACTCATCGGTGAAACCAATTCATCGTAAATATGCTCCTCTATCTCAGTGCGTGAGACCACCGCTCCATGGCGCATCATGAGGTATTCCAGCAGTGCGTATTCACGTGCGGTGAGATCAAGGCATGAGCCGTCCCGGGAGGCGGTCTTCGATGATGTGTCAATTTCAAGGTCGGCGACGGCAACCCTCGGGGTTGGCTTGTGGTAGGACCTGCGGCACAGGGCGTCAATACGGGCAAGCAACTCCTCAAGGGCAAATGGCTTTACCAGGTAATCGTCAGCTCCCCGCCTCAGGCCTTTCACCCGGTCGGATATCGTGTCTTTTGCCGTGAGGAAGAGAACCGGCGTTTCCTTGCCGTCCTCGCGGATCTTGTCGAGAATGCTCAGGCCGTCCACTCCCGGAAGCATAATGTCGAGGAGCACGACGTCATAGCTGTTTTCCCGTGCCATCCAGAGCCCATCGCTGCCATCCCCGGTGGCGTCAACGGCATAGCCGGATTCACGGAGGGCTTTGGCGACCGCTTCACGGAGGCGGCTGGAATCTTCTACGAGCAGGATACGCACGTTTAGGCAGGTAAGGGTTTGAGTGAAGTTACATCCGGAAGATGACCGAAAGATTACGGTTGGGAGTTATCCTGAGACAACGAGATAATGTGCAGGCGGTAAAATACCCGTAGCGGGTTTTGTTCGCCCGGGAGAGTAAGGGTGATCTGTTCGGATTCTGTATCAATTGGGACTGAACTGGTATTTACCGGGGCCACATCCTGCCATGAACCCGGTGACAGGCTGGTGGAACTCTGGATTGTTGCCGTTATACCGTTCTTTTTGGCCAGCCGGTTCCAGCTGTAGGATACATGAATGGCACTGCCTTCTGCCGAGAACCTGATTTCCGGCCGCTGTCCGGGATCCCCGGGATCGCTTCCGACTGCAAATTCCAGCAGGGTGTTTGCCGAGTCATGGTCGGGGTCATCATTACCGGATATCGAAAGGTTGCCGAATTGAAGGTATTCCCACCAGTCACTGATTCCATCCCCGTCTTCGTCAAGCGCCGGGTAGTCAGCCAGGAAAATGAGACCGACGAATTCCGGGTGGTCTATGAACGGATTGCGGTTGCCCTGCCAGCGGGTGCAGATGGCATGATTGCGTTTTCGTTCCCCTTGATCGACAGGGTCGAGATGGTGCCATTGAATCAGCGTTAAGCGGTTTCCAAACCGCGAGGCGGATGCATTTGGAATGTCTGCAAGCCTGAGATCGGAAGTGGCCGCATCCGAGCCGTCGTAACGTGTCGCCATGTAGAAACAGGAACGTGCAATATCCCCCTTCTCGTCATTGCGGGGTTCCCACGAGTTGTTATCCCTGCTGCAACCGGGGGCGGAAAACTGCAGCGGCAGGGAATGTAGCGGGTTGGTGTCTGCAAAGACCAGGCTGCCCCGTTCGGAGTTGACCTGCACGTCGCTGGGGCGGAGATTGAAAAGGTCCGCGTTGTCGGGGCCATTGTTGCCGATACCGAAGTTGCGCGGCCAAAGGTGCTCGCGGTTCCAGTTGCCCGCCGCACCGCCTTTGTTGTCCTTTGGACGGGTGGCATCCGAGTATATAAGTTCGATGTGGGAGTCGTTGCTTGTTGACTCGTCAATATCAAGAAAAGGCAGCCAGGAATAGCTTACCTCATTATGATCATCGATGATGTCATGCAGGGCTGCGCGCAGGGCATCGCCTGACAGGCCCCCGGTTGGCGCGTAGTATGAGGAGGGAGGGGAAAATTCATCTTGTGCCGCCGCATGTGCGAGCACTGTGAATCCTGTGAGGATTCCCGGGATTAATTTCCTGGGGATAAACATTCCTGGGGTTAACGGGTCCTTGGGTTGAGTGTGGCTGCATGAATATGGCACTAGACATTCCAAACAGAAAGTATTTCAATTTGATGCAGTCGTAATGCGAGCCATTCACGGGACAATTGACTGATTCTACAGGGGATGGGGATACTTCTCCACGGCTGATTGTTAACGAAGCCATTCAAGAGACAATAATTGCAGTGGAAGTTTGACGGCAGGCCGGATGTCATCAGGTTGGGTTTATCATGAATCGGCTAAAGCAATTTTTCATCAGCACTATTATAGGCGGGTTGCTGGTCATCCTTCCGGTTGCCCTGTTCCTGTTTATCATGAGCTGGGTCTTCGGGATAATCCGCGCAGCGATTGCGCCACTGACCAAGGCGCTGCTGGAAAGGACCGCATTACCGGACATTGTGGCGGACGCAATTGTAGTCGTGGCACTGATATTGCTGTGTTTCATGGTGGGAGTGGTGTTAAGGACCCGGCTGGGGAAATGGGTTTACTCCCTGCTTGAGAAAAAGGTGCTGAAGAAGGCTCCCGGTTACAGCATTATCAAGGAGACGGTGGCACAGTTCATAGGCAACAAGAAGTCACCATTCTCCTCCTCCGCTCTGGTGCAGATTTTCGGGAATGATACCATGGTGTCCGCTTTCATCACTGACGAGCATAGTGACGGGAGTTACACGGTGTTCGTGCCCACCGGCCCCAACCCCACCTCCGGCAACATCTATCACCTGCCGGCCCGGCTGGTGCACAAGATTGATGCCCCGGCTGATGAGATGATGCGTTCAATCATCAGTTGTGGCGCGGGATCCTCAGCGCTGGTGAAACGGTTGGATTGATATCGGATTTAATGCCAATAGCCTGCTTTATTGGACTGGGTTCCCCCGGTTTTCATGGTGACAAATGGCCGGGTTGACTGGATGTCCTGCCTGCTAATGATCAAAGGGAAACGCCCCGCTTCCAGGGCAGGAAGTCATCCTGGCCCAGCTGCACGGCATTTGGAATAAAGCGTCCGCTGGCGGTATCAATGACCAGGTCAAGCAGTTGAATTCCAAGTTCATCAATGCCGGCATCACCACCAATAATGGCTCCTGCGTCAAAGTCGATCATGTCAGGCAGGCGCGTGCAAAGCTCGGTGCTGCTGGAAATTTTAAGGGTCGGCGCCACGGGATTTCCGGTGGGTGTCCCGAGGCCGGTGGAGAACAGCAGGATATTGGCGCCTGAGCCGGCCATGGCCGTTGTCGACTCGACATCACCCCCGGGCGTGCAGAGCAGGGAGAGGCCAGGCTTGCTGACCGGCTCGGGATAATCAAGCACATCAATGACGGGTGAGATCCCGCCTTTCCTGGCGGCACCGGCTGACTTGATGGCATCGGTAACCAGCCCGTCGCGGATGTTGCCGGGTGAAGGATTATCCTTGAACCCGGAGCCGTGCGCCTCGGCACGTGCATTATAGGCTTTCATGAGCGCGGCAAAACGAGTCGCCAGTTCGGCAGTTTCGCACCGGTCGCAGAGATTTTGCTCAACGCCGCAGAGTTCCGGGAATTCGGAAAGGATCACCGAGCCGCCGAGTGTCACCATGAGATCGGCGCAATGTCCGATGACGGGATTGGCGGAAATGCCGGAGAACCCGTCGGAACCTCCGCATTCCATCCCTATGCAGAGCTTTGATAACGGGGATGGCACGCGCTGTATATCATTGGCTTTTGCCATGCCGGCGAAGGTTTCAGTGATCGCCCTGTTGAGCATTTCGCGCTCGGAAGGATAGCGCTGCTGCTCAAATATCAGCAGTGGCTTGTTGAAATCGGGAGCACGGGAGGAGAGTTCCTCCTCCAGTAATTGGACCTGCGCGTTCTGGCATCCCAGGCTGAGCACGGTGGCCCCGGCAACGTTTGGATGATTGATATACCCGGCAATGAGGCCGCAAAGGGTTCGGGCATCATCGCGCGTGCCGCCACAACCAAGCCCGTGGTCGAGAAACTTTAAGCCGTCGACATTCGGGAAGATGCGCTCCGGGGCGGGTATGGGGGCATCTGTCTGGAGTTTAGCAAGATTCCTGATGTCTGTTCCTTTGCGATAGGCGTCGGTGAGGGCGTTGGCAAGAGCGCTATAGGGATCTGCCTTGGAGTAACCCAATGCCTTGCCAAGCGAAGTGCGAAGCATGTCCAGGTTTCGTGATTCACAGAAGACCAGCGGCACGACAATCCAGTGGTTGGCTGTTCCCACCCGGCCATCATGGCGCTGAAAACCGTCAAAGGTCCGCTTCTTCCAGGCGGATATGTCAGGTTTTTCCCACGGCAGGTCGATGCTCTTGCCCGAGTATTCGGAGGATTTGTGGGCGATGTTCCCGGTATGGATGAGGTCTCCGGAGGCGATTGGTCTGGTGGCAGTGCCCACAACCACACCATACATTGTCATTTCCTCGCCCGGATTGAAGTCGCGGCCGGCAAGTTTCTGCTTGGCCGGAATCTTCTCCGTCGCGATGAGGGGGGCAGCGATTTCTGTTCCCCGGGCGATGTCTGTCAATGCGACGAGTAGATCGTCAGCAGGATCAACGCGAATGGCAGGGGCAACAGGCATGGTTGTGCGAGAATCAGCGGAAACTTCCATGTCGTCAATCAAACCGGTCAACAATTGTCACCCCGCAGGCATTGTCAAAGGTACTCATGGCAGCCATCGTTGCCGGTAAATCCCCGATGGCGATCCTGGATGTCACGATCCTGGATGGATTGAGTTTACCGCCTGCTATCTGATCGAGCAATTCCTGATAACCGGAAACGCCCATGCCGTGGCTGCCTATCAGCTTTAATTCCTTGGCAATCACTTGTGCCATTGGCAGTGAGGGGTTGCCCTCCTCGCCGAGTAAAAGCCCGATTTGCACGTGGCGGCCGTGGGGGGTGAGGGATTCAATGGCGGCGGCACAGACCTTGGAGTTGCCGATCGCATCAACGGTGACCTGTGCTGACAGTCCGCTGATCTCATCGGGATGGAAAGTCGCCGCGGCTCCCAACCGGGCAGCAAATGCGAGTGCCTCGTCACGGATATCGACGGCAATGACCTCGGCACCCAGAGAGTGTGCTATCATTACCGCGGACAGGCCGACTCCGCCGCAGCCAAAGATCACCACCTTTTCACCGGCCTTGACGGCTGCCTGGTCAGGGTGCGCCAGTGCACGGTAGGCGGTGGCGAACCGGCAGCCGAGTGTTGCCGCTGAGGCAAAGTCAACCGATTCAGGGAGCCTGATGAGGTTGGTTTCAGCAAATGGCAGGGCGATATATTCAGCGAACGCGCCGTTTGCGGTGAATCCGGGCTGAAATTGGTCCGGGCAGACCTGGGTATTGCCATCCGCACATTGACTGCATCGTCCGCAGCCACAGGCAAAGGGAACAGTGACCCGGTCGCCGGCCTGCCAGTCCCTTATACCGGCGTCGAGGGCCTCGATTGTGCCGGAGAATTCATGGCCGGGAACGTGCGGAAGTGATTTGATATCGGGGTCATGTCCCTGCCAGGCATGCCAGTCACTGCGGCATATTCCTGCGGCTTTTACCCTGATAATGACGCCTCCGGGCGGGAGCTCAGGCTCGGGCAAATCAATAATTTCAAGCGGAGCGGCGAAATCACTAAACTGGGCGGCTTTCATTTTCGGTAGAATCGTATCAGGGTTCAGGCATTGCCAATGCCCGGCCTGTTCAGCCATCTGTGGAGCAGGTCGGGTGCAAGCTTGTCCTTGGGCGTTGAGTTTACGTCCGGGACATGGTATAGTTGATATGGATGTCGGCCGAGCCTAAAGAGCCCGATTTCAGCGAAGCCTACCAGCATACTCGCAAGAGCTTGATTGAGCGATTGGGCGACTGGCAGGATCAGAAGAGTTGGGAAGAATTCTACAAGACCTATTCGCGGCTTATTTTCAGTGTTGCGGTCAAGTCCGGCCTGCGTGATGACGAGGCCTCTGATACTGTTCAGGAAACCATTTTTTGCATTGCCAGGCAGCAGAAAGAAGGCAAATACGATCCCCAGAAGGGATCATTCAAGGCCTGGTTGATGAACCTGACGCGCTGGCGGATCACCGATCAGTTCCGTAAGCGCAAGAAAGACACCGCGATGGCCGATTTCGGCTCACCTGAGGATGCCCGGCGCACGGCTGTCCTTGATCGCTATGAGGATCCTGATGGCCCGGATATCGAGAAAGTGTGGGATGCGGAGTGGGATAAGAACCTGATCGACCGCGGCCTGGAAATCGTCAAGAATCTCGTTTCACCAAAACAGTTCCAGATATTCGACTGTTATGTGATTAAAGACTGGCCGGCTTCCAAGGTGAAGGCGGAATTAGGACTCACCTTCCCCCAGGTCTATCTCGCTAAAAACCGTGTTGGTAGAATACTGAGAAAAGAGATCAAGAAACTTGAGAAAAAGCTCCTCTGATTTGACTGCTGCAGCACCCGACATACCGGATCATGAGATGATCCGCCAGATTGGCAAGGGTTCCTACGGGGAGGTGTGGTTGGGGCGCAGTGTTACCGGTGCATTGCGGGCTGTGAAGGTGGTGAGACGCGCGGACTTTGAGCTTGAGCGCACCTTTGAACGCGAGTTTGAGGGGATTAAAAGTTTTGAACCTATCTCACGCAAGCATCCCGGCCTTGTTAATATCCTGCATATCGGGCGTAAAAAGGAGCAAGGCTTTTACTATTATGTAATGGAGCTGGCTGATGATCGTATCAGCGGGCGCGATATTGTGCCTGAGCTTTACGTGCCGCACACCCTTTCATCAGACATCAGTGAAACAGGCCGGCTGCCAATGGACGTTTGCGCAGGCTGGGGTGCAGTGATGGCTGATGCCCTGCATCACATGCACCAGTCAGGTCTCACGCACCGGGACGTTAAGCCCTCTAATATCATTTTTGTTGATGGGGTTCCCAAGCTTGCTGATATCGGACTTGTGGCAGTCAGCGGTCAGCGGACTTTTGTCGGGACAGAGGGATTTGTCCCCCCGGAAGGACCGGGCGAACCGGCGGCGGATATCTACAGCCTTGGCATGGTCCTTTATGAGATGAGCAGCGGTGAGGACCGTTTGGAGTTCCCGGCGTTTACCCCGGTCCAGGGAGATGCCTCTGAGCGCAGGAAGTGGCGCTCCCTTAATACAATTGTATGCAAGGCCTGTGCGCCGATTGCCAGGCATCGTTATGGGAACGCGCGTGAGATGCGGCAGGCACTGCAGGTGCTTGGCAGTGGAGTGCGCACTCCATTGTCCTTTACCGCCAAGTTTTTCCGGGTTGTCCTGTTTAGTGGGATTTTGGCCGTTATGCTTGTTGCCGGGCGCAATCATGACCTTATAACGGCGTATTTTGCGGCTGATAAGGTTGTTCAATTGACGTTGCCGGGAGGGCTGGATCCCATGCAAGCCCCGGGGTCGCCACCGGTTGAAATACCAGTGCCAATCAGCCAACCGCCGTCGGAAAAGTTTGGCACTATTAAGATTATATCAATTCCTCCTGGAGCCAAGGTTTTCCGAATCATTGACGGGGGGGAATCTGTTTTCAGGGGATATACTTCGCCCGACTACGTTGAGGCGCAGGTGCCCCCAGGTGAGGTGGAGTTTGAACTTGTCCTTGATGGTTATCGCAATAAGTCGAACCGGGGGCTTGTGCGAGTGGGTGAGACACTCCTGCTAGGGGGCAGGCTGGAATTCTACCAGCCGCCGGTTACGGGGAAGACGTGGGAGAATTCAAGGGGTATCACTTTCGATTTTATTGATGGGCGGCATGTTGGCGCGCGCCCTTTTTCACCGCAGGAGTTCGAGGAATTTCTGGAGGACCGGGCGAAACTTGCCGACTATCACCGTGCGGACGTCATCGTTGAGGGAGCACCCAAACTGCACCAGACAGTATTGGTCAACCGTCAGCTGGCCCGCGAGTTTTTCGACTGGTTGGCAAAGACGGAACAGGAAAGTGGCTACTTGAACGAGGACCAGTATTACGTCCTTGATGAGGGCATACCACACAAGAAAAGTAATGTGGCATACGGAGAGGACAGGCTTGAGGCGCGCTTCGCCCTGTTTTCCTCGGTACAGAAGGTGAATTTTGCCACGTTGGTTGTGAACTCGAACCCGCCGCAGGCGGGCGTCTACATCAATGACGAATACCTGGGAAGGACCGGGATCGAAATTCCTCACAGGTATCCCGGATCGCTTGAGGTGGCAATCCGGCTTGCCGGCTTCAGGCAGGAACTGCGCATTGTTGAATTGCAGCCCGGGGAGATCCATCAACTGGTCGTTAAACTCCGCGAGGACAACAGCGTGGTGTTCAACAGGGAGTGGAGCAACGGAATTGGGATGAAGCTTTTTCCGCTCGGGGAAGGGGTGATGATGGCGGCGTGGGAGACACGGGTTAAGGATTTTGATGCCTTCTGTGCGGCTAATGGAATAAAGCCTGCCCAGCGGCCTGTTTTCAAACAGGGGCCGAATCATCCGGTGGTGAAAGTCAGTCGTAAGGATGCCGGGGCATTCTGTAAATGGCTCAGCGAAAAGGAAAGAGCAGCGGAGCTGATTAATGCCAACCATGAATACCGTCTGCCGACTGACCGTGAGTGGAGCATCGCCGCGGGTCTGGAAAAAGAAAAGGGGTCAGCACCATGGCAACGCGATCTCTCGGTCAAAGGGGTTTTTCCCTGGGGTAAGCAATGGCCTCCGCCGCCCGGATCCGCGAACATTGCCGATGCATCGGCACGGATACCCAAGGAGCGGGTCCTCACTGATTATAATGACAAGTATCCTTACACTGCTCCGGTCGGAAGTTTTAAACCCAATAAGGTTTTTTTTGATCTTGCAGGCAACGTTTGGGAATGGGTGATTGACCCGTATGGCGGTCGGACGGGCAACAGGTTCAAGGATTGGGGGGTTGCGCGGGGCGGGGGATTTGATGCCGCGGGCAAAGATTTGTTTTTATCATCTTACCGGAACGTACAACCACCTGGCACGCGTGCCACTACCATAGGATTCAGGATTGTGCTTGCCATTAAGGGAGTGACCCTGTGAGATTAAGCAGAGAGTATTCCTATGGTTGAGTTTGAGATTTTCTATGAGGGTGGACTACATTGCACCGCAAAGCACGGTCCATCAGGTGCCGGAATCGAGACTGACGCACCGGTTGATAACCATGGCCGCGGGGAGGCGTTTTCCCCGACTGACCTGTGTGCGGCTTCTCTCGGTGTCTGCATGCTGACAATCCTGGGCATTGCTGCCGACAAGCGCGGGGTCGACATCACCGGGGCGAAGGGCAGGGTCGGGAAGGCGATGAGCAGTGATTTGCCGAGGCGCATTGGAAAAATTTCCATTGACCTGGAAATTCCCCTGCCATCTGATCATCCGGCGCGTGCCGGCCTTGAAGCAGCAGCCATGTCATGCCCCGTGCATCATTCGCTGCATCCGGACATTGAGAAAGTGGTGAACTGGAACTGGACGGGGTAACTGGCGGAACCTTAACCCCACGCCGGGTAAAGAGGTCCCTGCGCCCTAGTAATCGAAGATCTCTGTTTCGCTGAAGAAGCGCTTAACCTCGGCTGCTGCATTCTCGGGGGAATCCGAGGCGTGGCAGATGTTGGTCATCATATCGACCCCGAAGTCGCCGCGGATGGTTCCTTTTTCGGCTTTTGTCGAGTCCGTGGGGCCCAGAAGTTCGCGGATGCGGGCAATGGCGTTCTCTCCTGAGAGGGCCATCGCAATGATCGGTGAGGCCTGCATGAAGTTTGCGATTTCCGGAAAGAAAGGCTCATCGGCAATGTGTGCGTAATGTTCCTGGAGTAATTCACTGCTCAACTGCATCATCTTGATGCCGCGGATCTTGAATCCTTCCGCCTCGTAGCGCCTGAGAACTTCGCCAACAAGGCTCTTCTCTATACAATCAGTCTTGAAAAGAATCAGGGTTGTTTCGATAGCCATGCTGATTGTTTTTTTGGGGATTGGGGAATAAATGCCCCACGTCCAGTGAAGTGTCAAAGAATGGTATGACAACACTCCTGTTGCCCGGAAGGTATGTATTTCCCTGAGGTCAGGATTTTTCCGCCTTGTAGTGGTGCAGTCATCAGGGCAGGTAGGTTTTCAGTCGATTGCGCCAACCACGCAACCAGCGGCGTTCATCCACTGGCGCGTTTGTGACACGGCGGGTGAGGACACGGTCGGCGGCTGCCGCAAATTCGCTCGTTCCGGTTCCGTTCCCGGGAGGCATACGCATCTCCTGCAATACCTGCAGCATTCCCCAGCCCTGTCCCCTGTAACGTTCACTTGTTTTTGTACCTTCCCCCTTGAAATTCACATAATCCATCAGCGCGTATTTCCCCTTGGTTGCCTGCGCCACGGCATAAAACCGATACCTGATTGCTTCCCGCTCCCCGGGGGCAATGCTCGATAACATTTTCGGGAGGGACTTTTCAAGGCGTGCGAAGATAAATCCGGCCTGCAGTGGGATTGTCCGGTGAAGGAATTTGCGTAACTCAAGCATTTCCGGCGAGTTTATCGCCTGCTGAAATTCCTCTCGGGAAGCCCAGGGACAACTTTTTCTCTCCGCTATCGGCGGCACGGGGACGCCGTGAGATTTAATGAACCTTACAAGCGGGGGAAAACTCTCTTCAAAAGGGCCTCGTTTGTCGGGATGATACCAGATAAAGTGACCTATCCCCAAAGAGGTGAAATATTCCCCTTTATTCCAGCTTGTGAGGCCAACCACTGTACCGCCACACTCGTTTTTCCAGATCTGCATACCGATCCGGTTGGCTTCGGTTCCGGAAATCGCGATTTTTCCGCTGCCGGTGAGGTTTCCCGTGAGGCCCTCAGCTTGTGGACTTTCGGGAGTGCAGGTCGTCAGGATAACCATGACAACGAGCGGCACGAGAACTTTCCCGGCAGGCATTCTATTTTGCATTGTCAGTCAACTAAGCCTAAACGCCCGGCGCGGGCGACAGCTTTTCTCAATGGTGACATTGTCGCTGGACAAATTGGGTTGGATCACTAGCCTAATCGCCCACGATGACTGTTTTTGCTCCTCGAGAAACCGACCCGAGAGAAACCCGTGCTCCGCTCACCCCGGTGACGGTGCAGCGGCTTGTTGAACTGGGCCTTGAGGTTCAGGTGGAAACGGGGATCGGGGCAAAGTGCGATCATCCGGATTCCGAATATGAGGCTGCTGGCGGCAAGGTGACTTCCAGTCGTGATGCAGCCCTGGCGGAAGCTGATTTTGTTTTTCGCGTGGGTAAACCGGCCATGGAGGAAATCAGTAAGCTCAAGAGCGGGTCGCTTCATGCCAGCTTCCTGGATCCGTTCAACGACCCTGAAATCCTTCAAGCCATGGCTTCTGCCGGCGTTACCGCGGTGAGCCTTGAGATGATTCCGCGCTCGACTCTGGCACAAAAGATGGATGCGCTCAGTTCACAGGCCAACATCGCCGGCTATACGGCGGTCACCTATGCTGCTGACCGTCTTAACAAGATCCTTCCTATGATGATGACGCCGGCCGGCACCGTCTCGCCGGCAAAGTTCTTCATTATCGGCATCGGGGTCGCCGGGTTGCAGGCGATTGCCACTGCCAAGCGCCTCGGTGCGCGCGTGACAGCTTTTGACGTTCGTCCGGAAGCTCTCGAGCAGGCAGAGTCGCTCGGGGCAAAGGCTTTGAGGATTGACCTGGGTGGTGATACCGGGGGCACTGACCAGGGCTATGCCAAGGAACTCACGCCTGAGCAGCTCGAGAAGCAGCGCCAGGCCCAGGGCAAGGTTTGTATTGATTCCGACGTCGTGATCACCACCGCCAAGGTTTTCGGGCGCAAGTCGCCGATTCTCGTCAAGCAGGATGTCGTCGACCGGATGAAGACCGGCAGCCTGATCATCGACCTGGCTGCGGAGTCAGGAGGCAACGTTGAAGGGACTGTCCTGGACGAGGAGATTGTTGCCAAGGGCGGCGCATGCATCGTGGGCCTGAGCAACTTTGAAGGGCGTGCACCGACTCATTCCAGCCAGGTTTTCTCCGCCAACCTGGGCAACTTCCTTGAGCATTTCTGGGACAAGGAGGAGAATTGCTTCAAGTTCGACCTTGAGGATGAAATCCTCAAGGGCTGCGTGCTGACCCACGGCGGAGCAATTGTCCACGAACGTTTCAAGGACGCCTGAACTACATATTGAACCTGACCCTTTAGACTGATGGAACTTATCCTGCTCCTGTTTACTTTTATACTGGCCGCCTTTCTTGGTTTTGAGCTGGTTTCCAAGATTCCCTCGCAACTGCACACCCCGCTGATGTCGGGATCAAACGCCATCTCCGGTATTACCATTGTAGGCGCCCTGATCGCCGCCGGCCAGGCAGACGGGAATCTTTCAACATGGCTCGGTTTTGCGGCACTGGTGCTGGCCACCATCAACGTGGTTGGCGGTTACATGGTCACCGACCGCATGCTGTCGATGTTCAAGACCAAGAAAACCGACTGATTCAAGCAAGCGCGCCCTTTTTACGCCGACCGTCAATAAGCCATGCAGTTCGCCATCAACATTTCCTACATCGCAGCAGCTATCCTGTTCATTTTCGGGATCAAGATGCTCGGTTCGGCCGCGACCGCGGTGAAAGGCAACCGCATCTCGTCACTTGGGATGCTGATTGCGGTGGTCGTAACCCTTACACGTAGCGGCCTTGGCTACGAATGGATAGCTGCCGGAGTCCTTTCCGGAGCCACCATCGGTTTCATTGCCGCCAAGCGCGTGCAGATGACGGGCATGCCCGAGCTTGTGGCACTCTTCAACGGCTTTGGCGGCCTGGCCAGCCTGCTTGTCGGCTGGGCGGAATACGAGAAAGCCAAGCCGAATTGGGAAAAATACCTGAACTTGCCGGAAAACAGTGCGGTTCCGGGATCCTGGTTTTCCGTACTGGTGATTGTCCTGGCGATCTTGATCGGTGGGATCACCTTTACCGGGTCAATTGTTGCCTACCTGAAGCTTTCCGGAAAAATCGGCGGTACGGCCACCGTGTTCCCGGGCCAGAAGGCGATTAATGCGCTGGTCATGCTCAGCCTGGTAGCGGTGGGTGTCCTGTTCACCATCGATGCTGAGGGCGTGAATGCCCCGACACTGTTCCTTGTTGCCGTCGGCCTCTCGCTCCTGATTGGTGTCCTGGCCGTGATCCCGATCGGTGGCGGCGACATGCCGGTGGTGATCGCCCTGCTGAATTCATTTTCCGGGCTTGCGGCGGCGGCGGCGGGATTTGTCATTACCAACACGGTGCTGGTGGTGGCTGGATGCCTTGTCGGGGCGAGCGGCTTGATCCTCACTATGATCATGTGCAAGGCGATGAACCGCACACTTGGTAATGTCCTGTTCGGCGGCTTTGGTGCCGCGTCGGGTGGGGGCGGGCAGCAGGTCGAGGGTGAGATGAAGGGCGTCAGTGTTGAAGATGCCTACTACGTCCTTGAGGCGGCACAGAGCGTTGTGTTTGTTCCCGGCTATGGAATGGCCGTTGCCCAGGCGCAGCACGCAGTCAAGGAACTTGCCGAGATCCTTGAGCGCAACGGGGCCGAGGTGCGCCATGCGGTTCACCCTGTTGCCGGGCGCATGCCCGGTCACATGAACGTGCTGCTGGCAGAAGCTGACGTTCCCTATGAGCAGTTGTGTGAGATGGATGATGTCAATGCCATCATGTCCACGGTGGACGTGGCAATCGTCATTGGCGCCAACGACGTGGTGAACCCGTCGGCGATCGATGACGAATCCAGCCCGATTTACGGCATGCCGATCATCAATGTGCACCAGGCGAAGACCGTCTTTGCCCTCAAGCGCGGTCAGGGAACCGGGTTTTCCGGACTGGTCAATACCCTGTTTTTTATGGATAACTGCCGCATGATCTATGGCGATGCCAAGTCGACGGTCAGTGGCCTGGTTTCCCAGTTTGACGATTAATCAGTTAGCATCGCCCAGGTGCTGAAGGGAACTAGCGACAGCGCTGTAAAGTCATCAATGCAAAGGCTGTCCCGTAGGGGCGGTGGTAGGAATAGAGCGGGTAGTCCCACCAGCTTCCGTCCTTTTCCTGCAGTGGCAGGATGACCGCTGCAAGCTGGCCGCCGTGGTGGGCTGCGTTCTTCTTGTCCTTGAGATCTTCAAGGCACAGGGCCGCGTAGTAGTGGCCATAATAATAGAAGTATCCCGCAACAGAAAACCAGCTTTCATGCGGGATCGGGCGCTTACGGCCGATTGAGAGCCAGCCGTTGCGAGCCCAGAGGCGGTCGAGCCAGGTGTCGAGAACTTCATCGGTGACTTTTGCATCCCCCCAGTAGCGCAGGGCGATATTGCATGCCTGTGAGCGGCCGAGGCTTCCACCGGGTCGATTGATACCTCTCATCGGTTTCATTTTCAGGTATTCACCGTAGGCGTAGGAGAAATCCGGTTTGCGCTGGCGCCTGATGGCATCAGCAGCTCTTTTAACCAGACGTGGGGGAACTTTGATACCGATGTTCTCGGCATCCCTAAGCGCCACCAGCCCCGTTGCGCTGGTGAAACTGATTGACGAGGATGATGGCTGCTTGGTCTGGTAGCGAAAATCATAATACCCCCAGCCGCCGTCGACACTTTCATATTTCTCCAGCATCCTGATCTGGTGCATAATGGCGGCCTTAAATTGTTCCCTGCGTTCAGGTTTCCCGGCTCGCCGGTGCATCGACGCAAGCGCGGTTATAGCATATGCATGCGCCCAGACATTGTAGATGGCGTTCCCGGTCGCCCGCCTGACGGTCCCAAGGTTCTTCAGCATCCATGCCTCGGCACGATCAAGGGCAACCCCTGCGTCATCGCGTGTGTCCGTGGCCTTTGTCTCGATCAGTGCGGTAACGCACAGTGAGGTGACCGCGGCGCGGAATGCGTGATGGGCTCCGGGCACCGGCGCGAAGATGTTCATGCCCTTGGTATTGCGCGCCGACCCCCACGATCCGTCCTTGTTCTGGTTGGTGACCAGAAAATCGACACCCCGCTTTATGGCGGCTTCTATTTCTTCGGGTGCCGGCGGTGTGCGGACGGCGACCTGCTTTTCCTCTGCCTTTGATCCGGTTAGAAGCATGCAGGAAATGAACGTGATTGTAAAATGCAATGCCCGGTCCGCCATGCTGTTGCGGACAGTTGTGTAATTAAAGACTGGAACTTGACCGGGCATTCAGGCTGCTGCCAATTGGTTGATCAGGTGCTCTGAACAAAATTATTTGCTGATCACTTTGTCACCTTCCTTCAGGCCTTTGAGGATGACTGTCATCTTGCCGTTGGTGGGCCCTTTTTTAACCGTTTTTTTCTGTTTCTTTTTACCTGCCATGACCCAGACACTGTTGCCCTCGATCAGGTTGTTGGGGATGGTGATCACGTCCTCATATTCCGCCGCCGTGACTTTTACCTTGGCTTTCATGCCGGGGAACAGGCGGTTATTCTTGATGTCACTGGAAAATTTCACCGAGAACGCACCCGGTATATAGTTTACATGGGCGGTTGTCATCTTGATGTTCAGCAAGGGATTTGAGAGGGGAACCGCGGTTGCTGACAGGCCCGGCTTGAGATTGGCAAGCTTTTCCTCGGGGACGGCGGCGATGAGGTTGAGGGATCCTGCCTCGGCTACCGTGATAAACACCTCGCGCGCGGCCAGTTTTCCGCCGGGGATGAGTTTCTTGGCGATGGTGGCGGCAGTGATCCAGTTACCGCGCCTGCTGAGCCCGTAGTAGACAATGCCGTCTGCCGGGGAGTGGATGTCAAAAGAGGCCAGGTCAGCTTTCAGGTTTTTGAGATTTTTTACTGCCGTCACCCGGTCGCGACGTGCCTTCTCGAGGGCGTAACGCTTCTGTTCAAGGGTCCGGGGCAGGTTTTGCATGGCGTAGAAGAAATTGATGTCAGCTGTCTCGGTATCCGCCTTGTTCGCAACCCGTTGCCTGGGCAGCAGGATTTTTAGGTTGCGGGCAATGCGCATTTTTGCCAACCGGAGGTTCTCGGTGGCACGCTCGAAGCTGTTCTTTGCCCGCTTGAGGATGATTTCTTCGGTCTCCTCCGTCAGGTCGTCAGCTTCATACATTTTTTTCAACTGGTCGTATTCCTCCTTGGAGTATTCATAACTCTGCTGCGCGTATTGAATGCTTTTCTCCACGGCGCGCACTGCCTCGGCGTGCCCGGTGCTTTGGTAATAGGCCCCGTTCTCCTCTGCAATTCCCTTGTTGCGCCGGGCAGCAGCCAGCTGCCGGGGGGTTGTTTTCTCAAGTGACGCAACTTCAACTTCAGCAATCTTCAGCGCCAGCTTTGCAGCAGGTTCACCGAGTTCGATTGCCTTGATTGCTTTCTCGAGTTTCTCGGTATCAATGGTAATGAGCTTGTCCCCCTTCTTCACGCGTGTTCCGTGAGGCACGGCAGATAACACGGTCATGTCGCTCCAGGCCTTCGGGGTAATGCTTAGCTTATATTCCCTGCCGGAGGTAAACAGAGCATCCAGTTCCACCTGGATTTTAAAGGGGGCGGATTTGGCAACATGTTCTCGGGGAACCGGTTTCTTTTTTGCACCCGGAGCCTTGGGTTCCGGTTTTGCCTCCTGTGCGTGGTTTACGGTGGGGGACAGCGCGAGTAGCGCCGTCACGAACAATACGTGTCGGTGTTTCATGTTTTGTCTCGGGTCAAAAATAGCCGCGACGTTGTCTCAAGGCGTCGCAGAGTGAACCGTTAACTTAACACTTTTATGGGGATGATGCCATAAAATATAAACAATGAGTTTACAGGCAACCTGGAGTATCCCCGGGAATTACTGCAGTTGATGATCAAAATAGATCTTAAGATAGTGCATTTCCTTTTGCTCATCATAACCGCGTTCCAGAAGCTTCTCCGCCTGGTCAATAAATGCGGAGGAGAAGCGCAACTCGGCCCCGGTATCAAGTCTAAGCCTTCCCGTGAGCCTTTTTTTTGCTTTCCTCGCTTCAGGCCCGGAGACGGTGAACCGATCTTCAAGGGTGTTGCCTGTTTCCTCCTGGTAGTTTTTCCTGAAGAGGGTGAATTGTTCAATGAGTTCGGGATCATCAAGGGTGCGCTCGAAGTCGCTCAGGTCAAATTGCTTGCTCTCGTTAAGGTAGTTGAGTGCCCGGCCGGCAACTGCCATTCGATGTTCCTCATTGATCTCTTCAGGCAATCCCCTGTGAGCAAAATCGACACATAATTCCCCAAATCGTCTGGTGAGGTAATCTTCATCGCGCACCGGGGCCGCACCGGCGAAGTCGCGCTTCCAAAAATGGGTATTTCCGGACTTGTCGAACAGGTAGACAACAAAGCCGTTGTTTTTCCTGTGGTTCACGACCAGGCATCCTTTATCAATCTTGTCAGGATAGATTCCGTGCTGGGTGGTGAGCGTGAGGTCACCGTTTAGTTCAGAAATCTGCAGAAAGGGCACCTTGTTCTCACTCTTGATGATGCACAGCCCCTGTGTTGCTGTGCCCTCGATAATAATGCCTTCAATCAGCGAGATGCAGAGGTCACCGTTCTTGATGTTAGGGTGATGTGATTTGGCATAAAGGTGTTTTGCTATTTCAGTGGAGGCAGTGAGTAATTGTTCCGGACTGTTGAATACGGCACCTGCATACTCAAAAAGCGGGTTGCTTTCAGGTCCCCGGTTACCTTTGAGATGATGCAGTTCAAGGGACTTGAATGATTTCAGGAAGCAGCCTGTCAACAGGTTCGCTTCATCCTCATCGAAGTGACAGAGGGCTTTTGAGGTCAGCAGGGGCTCGTTGCGAAGCGGGTTTCCAACCTTTGCCAGGGCAAGGGCGGAGAGACTGGACTCGTTGAAATTAACAGGGATGGACATGTTTATGTGTACGGGTGATCAAAGAATCAGTGGCCGTGAAAAAAGCGGTGCCCTGTTGCAACGGGACACCGCTTTGGGCAGGCCGGATGGCCGAAGTAATGTAATTTTAGAGTTACTCCTCAACGGTAATGGTGATGACCTTTGAGAGAACCGGTGGACTGTGCGTGCGGTGCAGGTGGTCACCGAATGCAAGCTGCAGGGTGTGTTTTCCGGGGGACAGCTCTAGGGGTGCCTCGGTTTGCCCGCCGCCAAAGTGCTTGATCTGATCGGACGCCGGCAAGGGGAGATCCATGTCAAACTTTGCCCCGTCAATGATCAGGTGATGATGTCCGGTGTTTGGAAACTTGATGCCTGCCGGGGCGATTCCCATGCCCTTGAGCCCGAATTTGATGGCAAATTTCTTCTTAACGCTCTTGCCGTCCTTTGGAAAGATGATGTAGACCTTGGCACCTTTCGGCGAAGCTGTCTTGGGTTCTGCTGCAGCAGCAATTTCGGTTTTCTTGTCAGCGGTGAATGCGGATCCTGTCAGCAGGGCGAGTGAGATAATGAGAGCTAAAGTATGTTTCATGGTGGTCTATGGTTACAGGAGCGGGGAACTTCCCGGTCCATTACTGCTGGTTATCGGGTTTTTGTGGCTTGATGTCGAGAAGATAGCTGGAGAATCGGGAATAAAAAAAGCCCGCCCCGGGACCCGGGACGGGCTGCAGTGTTTCACGGTATGGTGAAACAAAAGACAAGTCATCGGCCGGCAATGTTCCCGGGTGTCGGCAGGATATCACGGAGAGCAACCTTTTTCGGCACGTCATCAGCTTCCAGGTCGCCAAGGGCATACTGGATTCCGGCAAGGTAGTGCTTGAGAATGACGGGGTTCCAGTAGATCTCGTCACGATGGCCAAGTGAGCAGTAGAATATTTTTCCCTTGCCGTAATTGTCGACCCAGGCAATCGGGTAGAGACCGTCCTTGCCGTAGCGGCCTTTTCCCTTGTCGACAATTTCCCCTGAGAGGCTGAGCAGCATGCGGCGCTCCTCAGGCAATGCAGTGTCGTTGCGGAACTGGTAGATTTCATCAGCAATCTCAAAGTCCTTGCCCGCGAAGGCGGCAGTGAGCGGATGCCCCGGGTCGAGGTTCTTGACCTTGATCTTCGTGTGCCAGGGGTGTCCGGCAAAGGCACCGCCCATCATGTCATTGTATTCTTTCCAGTTCTTGTAGGTGTCCGTGGCAGAATGGATGCCGATGAGGCCTTTCCCTGACTTTACGAAATCAACGAGGCTTTTCTTGAGGCGGTCTTCGCGACCGGCTTCCTTTGACTTAAAGACCTCACCGGTGGTGTTGAGAAATATGACCGCGCCAAATTCCTTGAGTTTTTCAGGCTCGAAGAAAGAGTCATCCTCGGTGGCAGTGACCTCAAAGGCGCCCGTGGACTTGCCGAGTTGTTTCATTGCCTCGACTCCCGTCGGGATTGAGCCGTGCCGGAAACCGGCTGTTTTTGAGAAAACAAGAACCTTTCTTGCCGCCTTTGGCTTGGCGGGTGCCTTGGCGGGCAGGGATGCAGTAATCTTGTCTGCGTTCTTGGGCTTGGCCTTGTTCCCTTTCTGGGCATTGGATGCAGTCAGTGCTACCGCAAGGAGACCTGCAGGAAGCAGGATGGTGAGAAGTTTTATTTTCATGGTGTAGAGGTGATTTAGTGTTTGTGGATGTTTTTATGTGAATTGCCTTTTGTCTGGGAATAATGGACTGCTGTTGCCAATTCTCAACATAGGTAATAACTGATGGTTGATTTTAAAGCACGTTTTTTTTCTTAAGACCCCTTACTTCAGCATTTCAGGGACGTTTTCAGCCGGGTTTTTTCTGCAGGTTGGCAACCACCTGAAAATCCTCAAGTGTTGTGGTGTCGCCGCTGATTTTTCCGCCGGCACAGATTTCCTTGAGCAATCGGCGCATAATTTTTCCACTTCGGGTCTTTGGAAGTGCCGCGGTGAAGCGAATGTCGTCGGGTTTGGCAATGGGGCCGATCTCCTTGCCAACGTGGGCACGGAGTTCCTTGGCCAGCTTATCACTTTGCTTTACCCCCTCCTTCAGGGTCACGAAGGCGACAATTCCCTGTCCCTTGATTTCATGGGGTTTTCCGACCACTGCCGCCTCGGCCACTGAGATATGCGAGACTAGCGCACTTTCGACTTCGGCGGTGCCAAGCCTGTGCCCGGACACGTTCAGCACATCATCGAGGCGTCCGACAATCCAGAAGTAGCCGTCCTTGTCGCGTCGTGCGCCGTCCCCGGCGGTATAGAGGCCATCGTAATCATCCCAATAGGTTTTGCGATAACGGCGCTTGTCGCCATAGATGGTGCGCAGCATTGAGGGCCATGGCTTGCGAATAACAAGTTTTCCGCCTTCATCAGCTTTACACTCACGCCCGGTCTCATCGAGTATTGCGGCATCGACCCCAAAGAACGGCAGTGTTGCCGTGCCGGGCTTGGTTGGCGTGGCACCGGGAAGCGGGGTGATCATGATGGCGCCGGTCTCGGTTTGCCACCAGGTATCAACGATGGGACATTGTTTACCGCCAATCTTTTCGTGATACCATATCCACGTTTCCGGATTAATCGGTTCACCGACGGTGCCAAGCAGGCGAAGGGAACTCAAATCATGTGCTTCAGGGAACTTGTTCCCGGCCTTGATGAAGGCACGAATTGCAGTGGGGGCAGTATAAAAAATAGTAACGCCGTGCCGCTCGATGATATCCCAGAATCTTCCAAAGTCAGGTTGATTGGGAGCTCCTTCATACATCAGGCAGGTGGCACCGTTCAGCAGCGGTCCGTAGACTATATAACTGTGGCCGGTGACCCAGCCGACATCCGCCGTGCACCAGTAGATATCCTCGTCACGGATATCGAATACATATTTTGTGGTGCAGTAGCTGCCCGTGAGGTAACCACCGGTGGTATGCAGGATGCCCTTTGGTTTGCCGGTGGATCCGCTGGTGTAGAGAATAAACAGCGGATGTTCACTGTCGAGCGCTTCAGGGGGGCAGTCTGCAGGGGAAACTGCCATTTCCCTGTGCCACCATACATCCCGGCCGCGTTTCATTTTTACTTCGTTCTTGCAGCGCTCAAGAACGATAACTGTCTTAACGGCTTTTGTCTTCCTCAGGGCCTCGTCGACATTGTCCTTTAAAGGGATTATTTGTCCACGTCGCCATCCTCCGTCTGAAGTGATTACCGCACAGGCTCCGGAGTCCTGCACGCGGTCGAGAATGCTTGCTGCGGAAAAACCTCCAAATACCACAGAGTGGACTGCACCGATGCGGGCACAGGCCAGCATGGCAATGGCTACTTCGGGAACCATCGGCATATAAATAATTACCCGGTCCCGTTTCCTGATGCCCCGTGCCTTGAGGACGTTGGCGAACCTGCACACCTCGTTGTGTAGCTGAGCGTAAGTGAGTGTGCGAATTTCACCGGGTTCACCTTCCCATATGATGGCGGCCTTGTTCCTGCGAGGGCCATCAAGATGCCGATCGAGGCAGTTCTCGGCGGCATTGATTTTTCCTCCTGTAAACCACTTCGCAAAAGGTGCGTTCCAGTCGAGAACCCTGTTCCATTTCTTTTGCCAGGTCAGTTCACCGGCTTCACGTCCCCAGAACTTTGACGGCGAGGCTATTGATTGCTTGTAGAGTCGCTTGTATTCGGCAAGGCTGCCGATTCGTGCGCAACTGGAGAATTTCTTTGCGGGTTTGAATATCCGATTCTCGGTGAGGTATGATTCGATGTTTTTGCTCATTAGTGCCTGCGGGAAAAGGGATGTCGGTTTGCGACTCAGGATAGCGAGTCAGGTGGCAACGCTCAATGCTTTGTTTTGTTGAATATGGCGGCAAGGTCACGGCGGCCCAGGAAACGCCAGCCGCCGGGTTTCAGTGAAGTGTCGGTAAGGCCGCCGATGCGCACACGGATAAGTCGCGTAACCCGGTATCCGAGGACATCGAGCATGTGGCGAATCTGGCGTTTCAGCCCCTGATGCAGGATAACAGCTATCGAGCGCTTGGTGATTTTTTCAACAGCGACTGCACGTGCGAATCCTGAAGGAGTATCAACCCCCTGAATAAGGACTTGCGCATGTTCTTCCCGGAAGGGTGTTGACAGGCTCACCACGTACTCTTTTTCAGTTTTCTCACTGGGATGGGAGAGCCTTTGTGATGTTTCTCCGCAATTGGTGAGGATGATCAAGCCTTCACTGTCGAAATCAAGCCGTCCGGCATAATGGATGCTGCGCTGGCGCCCCAGATGGGGCGGGAGCAACTCGAAAATTGTAGAGCGTCCTTCCGGGTCATTGCGCGTGCAGAGGTATCCGGCCGGTTTGTAGAGCAGGATGGTAACCTCCTCCTCATTTTCCCGCTTCAGAATGCGTCCGTCGACCCTTACCCGGTCCTCCTCCCGGACCCGGGTGGAGAGTGACAGGCAGGGTTGACCGTTAATCAGCACGCGGCCTTCGGTGACGATCGTCTCGCAGGATCGTCGCGAACCAAGGCCGCAATCCGCCAGGAAGCGGTTGATTCGCGGCGGGGGATCGTTGCTAGTGGACAAAGGATAATTTTGCCGGTGCTCCCGCCGGAAATGCGGTGGGGTTACTCGTCAGGTTTGGTCTTGGGCAGACCAATCGGGTTTGTCCCTTCTTTCCACAGGCCGCGGGACTTGAGTAATTTTACGCGTTCAAAGCGTTTGAGGACGCTGCGCTTGGCGCCAACGGAGGATGATCCTTTTAGACTGCGGTGCTGGGACATGACGTTATCGATTGATAAATAGCTGACTATACAGGAAATGCGGGGGCGCAAATCTATATCGCTCGCCTTGTCCCGCAAGCCTTTTTATCCGCTGCCGAGTTTCTCCTCCCCTGAATCGCAGTTAGATCATCCCCATTTTCATCTTCCCTTCCTCGGAAATCATGTCCTGATTCCATGGCGGGTCCCAGACGAGTTCCACCTTAGCGTCTTCGACCCCTTTGATGGTCATGATTTTACTTTCTGCATCGGCGGCAATCGTTGGTCCCATGCCACATCCCGGGGCAGTGAGCGTCATTTTCACCTTGGCGGATTTCTTTCCGTCCTCATCGAGGACATGACAGTCGTACACCAGGCCGAGATCGACGATGTTTATCGGTATCTCGGGATCAAATACGGTCTTTAATTGCTCCCATACTGCAGCTTGATAAGCTTCATTTCCGAGCTTCTCATCTGAGTTTACTTTATCAGTTGCCGGTTGATTCTCTTTATTCTCATGAATCCCCAGAGCATCCGAATCCTGTTCGGAGATGCGGGCCAGTCCCTGATCGGTGGCGACTGTGTAGGTGCCGCCAAGTGACTGCGTGATGATGACTTTTGTTCCGGCCGGCAAGGTGAGGGTATCCCCGCTGGGAATCTGGATGGCCTCGACATCGCGTGCGAGTTCCAACTCGCTGGGTTGGTGGGCAGTTTCACTCATGGTGTTTCTTCGGGTTCAGTTATGGTTAGCTTGATTTTACCGGGCAGGGATCTGGGGTTGCCAATGCTGCCGGCTAAAGGATTGCTGTCGATTTCAGCGGGTTGGGGATCACCGTCTTCCCCTTCAGCATCTCGGTTGCCATGCTGGCGCTGGCAGCCTGGCAACCGAAGCTTTGAAAAGAAGCACGATCGATGATCTTTTGGCCGTCCTTCCCGGTAAATTTCAGGAACATTCGCAGCATGTCACCACAGTCGGCACTTCCGACTGTTCCAATCGTATCAGCATCCGGCGTCTCGCCCATGTTCTTGGGATTAGAGACAGCCTCCTGAAGTTTCTTCTCAAAACTTTCGGTTGGGTTGTTCACGACGTTAATTAAATCGGCATGGGGTGGGATGCAAGCAGTGTGGCAGGACTTTATCCTTTCACCCGTAACTGCCGGGCAGTGAAAGTAGATTGGCCTCTTGAAAGGCATTGAAAATACCGTTTTGGGGCCAAAATCCGGCATGGTCAATGGTCTTTGACCATCGGGGTCTCTGAAACTAGATTTCACGGGGGAAATGACGAAATCTCTGGCAGCCATCATATGTTCACTATGCCTCTGGTTGCCAGTTGCTTTTGCTGAGGAGGCAAGTCACGGGGAATCCCTCGCAGGGAAGGTGCCGGGAGGAGCGATGGTTTTTTTTGAGACGCACAGGCTTGCGGACCTCATCAAGAGCATCCGTTCCTCAGAGGTTTTTAAGTCGTTGATTGACAGTGAGGATTTTGAGGATTTAAAGGCCACCGGATTCTTCAAGGAAGCTGCTTTTGCGAGCAGGATGATTGAGTTTGTACTGCGCATGAGTATCTGGGAGGTCAGCGAACGACTTCTTGGCGGACGGTTTGGCGTGGCTGCCTACCCTGACAATGAGAGCAAGGATCCACACCTGCTGTTATTGATCAAGCCATCAAAGCCAAGTGATTGGCTCAAGAACAGGATGCGCTTTGCTCCGCTGATCAGGTTGGGATTAAAGCGTATAGCCCGGCTGGAATTCGGGAACCTGACACATGTTTACCGCACCCGCTGGGGTAAGGATGACGCGACTTTCTTCGGCATCAATGAAGGCTGGATAGTGGTGGCAACCGAGAGGGATCTGCTGAAGAATACCATTGGCCTCCAGTCTTCCAATGATGCCATCCGGGCTTTGTCAAAAACCCTTGGGAGTGAAACTGCATTCAAGGGGATGACCGACAGGATGGGGGAGGATCATCTTGCCCGCGCATTCCTTGACACGCGGCGACTGACTCAGCTTACTGGTGACAATCTCGGGCTTCCAGAGGAGATCAGTGACCCGGTTCTTGCCTTGTTCCTTGGGGGCGTTGTCGAGCTTGTCGGCCACAGCGATTTTGCCGGGTTCACCCTGGATTACAGTGAGAAGGAAGTGCGTTTCAAGGCGGGCATTGATGCCGGGCCAGAGGATGTCAGCGAGGAATACCGGCTTTTCTTTTCAGGAGGATCCGGGGTTGGGGTCAGTTTACCGCCGCAGGTGCCCGGTTATATAGGCGGGGTTTCGCTGTATCGCTCATTTGGTGACTGGTATCGCAGGAGGGAAGAGGCGGTGCGCATTGCCCTGATCCCCGGGGTGGACAGCTTTGATGGGAATGTTGGTGATTTATTAATGGGCAAAGGTGAGGGTGACGAGGGATTGCTGGGCAACAATGTCATGTTTTTGTCGGCTCATGCTGATGATGCGGGTGTTGATGCCTCCGGGATTAAACTCCCGGGTTTTGCGTTTGTGGTCGATCTGGCAAAGCCTGATGATGCTGACAGGGACTTGCGCAGGTTATTCAGGTCAGCGCTTGTTGATTTGGAGAAGAATAACGATCTTCCCGGAGACTCATGGCTGGATGGCTCCGAGGTTCATAATGGCATTGAGGTTGCTTTCGCCAGTCGCAAGGTGGTTGCCGGGGAGCCTCAAATGATCCCGGCCTCGGCGAGGGTGAAGCACCGGTTTATCGTCAGTTCATCGCGCGAACTCTGTCGCCGTATCATTGATGCCCTCAGTGCCGGAGAGGTTGCAGTGTTGAAGGGGAAGGATCTGTCCTTTGATTTGCGCTTTGCTGAATTATCGAAGTTTTTCGTCGCGAATCAGCAGCAATACGAGGAGGAACTGGTTCGTTCCGGGCGTGCCTTGCAGCAGGCCAAGATTGATTACCGGAATATGGCCAGGTTATTGGCGGGAATGGAGTCGCTGAGTGGGACTTCCAGTGCCAGCAGTGGTAAA
>JAYGGE010000045.1:0-13694 GCA_046581505.1 Verrucomicrobiales bacterium
AGCCAATCCACCGGCAGCCAATCCACCGGCAGCCAATCCACCGGCAGCCAATCCACCGGCAGCCAATCCACCGGCAGCCAATCCACCGGCAGCCAATCCACCGGCAGCCAATCCACTGACGATTGATCCGCTTGCCACTGATGCCAAGCAGAACTGAGTATCACGATTACTTCATCCAGAACTTTAACCATCCGATTCATGAAAATTACGTCAATTCCGGGAATCCCTGCCATGTTTGTTTGCGTTGCGCTTATTCTTATTCTTATTGCTGCCGGCGCCGATGCCCAGGATACCAAGCCGGCGACCCCTGCAGAGGTCTCTGGTGGACAAACTGCTGATTTTTTCCCTGAAGCCTATCGCCTTGATCGTCATGAACCGACCTGGTCGGCTTCACCATTCTCGCGTGAGGTCCTGCCGCCGCCGCCGCCGGAGATGAAGCAGGGTCCTGACCCGTGGAAGGACTGGAAACTTGCCACGATCGACAGGTTTGGCGGCAAATACACGGTGGGGCTTGTTGATAAAAAGAACAAGTTTCACCTGATGAAGCTGGATGAGGAAAATGAGGACGGCATCAAGATTACCAAGGTTGAAAGCAACGGCAGGCTCAGCGATACCGTGATACATCTTGCTTCAGGCACTCGAACCGGAACGTTAGACTTCGACAGCAAGCGGCTGAGTGTCGCATCAAAGGGTGCCCCTGTGCCCAAGAAGGCCGCACCCAGGAAAGCGCCGTCCAGGACCGTGGCACGCCCGCATGGGATGACCAAGGAGCAGGCTGCGGCCCTGCTTAAGCAGAGGGCTGCTGCTGCCAAGACAATTCAAGAACACATGCAAAATAACGCCAGGAAAAGACCTGAACCGCCAAAACGCCGGTCGGTGGTGCTTCCCCCTAAATAAAACACTGGTTGCATTGCCTCTCTTTTCTCTTCAATAATCCTGATTTTTCCCCGAGTCCCCTCGGAACCTCGCTCATGTTAATTCCAAGTAATTTCATTTTCCGTTTAAGGCTGCCTTTGTTATCTGCCATTTTATTGATTCCTTTTGCCGGCAGCAGTGCGCAGGAACTGATTCAATGGGCTAATGCGCCTATCGGCGAGGTTGTCATTCCGCGCTACGAGGAGATCAGCGGCAAGCGCCTGATGGTTGACAACACGGTTGCCGCCTCAACAATCACGATTAAATCCAATCTCGAGATGACCAAGGAGGAGGCGCTCGAGTTCATCAAGGGCTCCCTGCTTCTCAACGGTTTTGCGATTATCGAGAAAGACGCAAAGACCGACGTCCTGATCAATGCCGCCGGCAAGTCCCCGATCGGCATCAGGCTCGACCCGCGAGTCTATGTTGACGAGGCTGACCTGCCTCCCGGCGACCGCCTGGTGACCTACGTGATGAAGTTCGACTACATCAGCCCGGAGGATGCCCTCAGGGTGTTCCAGGTGGTTGCAAGGCCGGCTCCCTACCACACCATTGCCCCGGTTGCCAATGTCAACGCGATCGTCATCACGGATAACGTGCCTCTGGTGCGCGCGCTGATTAAGCTCAAAGCACAGATTGATATTCCCGGCACCGGGGTGACTCCCGAGTCCATTCCCCTGTTGCGTGCGGATGCGCAGGAGGTGGCGGCAAATCTCAATGAGATTCTGCAGGCCCAGTCCTCCAGTCGCAGTGGCAGCAGCAGCACCCGTACCAACGTGGTGATCAGTCCCCAGGGGCGAACTACGGCACCGGGAGCCACCACGTCTGCGGCACTGGATGGCAACACGATCCAGATTCAGGCCATCACGCGCACCAACAGTATCCTGGTCATTGCCCGCCCGGTTGATATCGCCTATGTCAAAAGCCTCATTGAGATTTACGACGCGCCGAGCCAGGTCGAGAATTTCCTCAAGCGGGAGCTCAAGTATATACCGGTATCTGATTTCCTGCCGGTGGCCGAGAATGCCCTTTCCCGTTACGTGGACGGGGGCAACTCCCGTTCGGGAGGACGCAGTCCCACATCCAGTTCGCGCAGCAGTGGTGGCCTGACCGGGGCAACCCGGAACTCGACCTCTTCGCGCACCGGCACCACCGGCGGATTCTCCGGTTCACGTGGCGGCAGCAGCCTTGGCGGCAGTAACCTGTCCAATCCGGACAGGATTTCCGGCCCGGAGTCACTGTTGGTTGGCAATACACTGATCATAGGGGATTCGCAGCTTAATAACGTCGTTGTTTCGGGCCCGCCTGAGCACCTGAGGATCATTGACCAGCTCCTTGATGAAATCGATATCCGGCCACGCCAGGTCTATATAAACGCGGTGATTGCCCAGGTTACCCTTGGGGATGATATCCGTTTTGGTAAGGATCTCTTGAGGACGGTTGAGCAGATTACCGTGGGGGGTCAGGTGATCAATCTTGCCGGCAGTTTCCGGACAACCGCCGCGGGTTCCTCGGTTCTCAATGTGCACAGGCTTGCGCCGCTGCTGGCAGATCCCGCCAATGGGCCGCTTAACCCCCTTCTCAACCCTGTTGGCATCGAGGGAATCCCCACTCCTGACGGGTTGGGGGTGTGGGCACAGGTGGGAGGTATTTTCAATGCCTATATACAGGCACTGGAGCAAACCAACCGGTTCCAGGTCATCTCGCGGCCGTTCGTTTTCACCGCGAACAATCAACTGGCGAGCATCTCCTCCGGGCAGCGGGTGGCAGTCCCGACGCAAAGCGTCTCCAGCCTGGATACCGGCGGCAACGTGTCATCGAGCATCGGCTTTGAAGAGGTGCTCCTGCAGCTTGATGTCGTGCCGCTGATTAACTCCAAGGATGAGGTGACCCTCACGATTTCCCAGCAGAATGAGAACATTACCGGCTTTACAACAATAGGTGGCAATCAGGTGCCGGATATCTCCACCCAGAAGTTTGAGACCACCGTGCGTTTGCCGAACAAGGCCATCGTTGTCCTCGGGGGCATCATCCAGGAGGACCAGAACGAACTGATAAACGGGCTGCCTATCTTAAGCCGCATTCCCGGCATCAAGCGCCTGCTCGGCTCAACATCAAAGCAGAAGAACCGCAATGAGCTGCTCATCTTCCTGCAACCCCACATTATCGAAACCACCGATGACCTGGTGGAAAAGAACATCATGGAAATCCGCAATACCATTGTGGGTGATAAAGCCCTCAGTGCCGCCCGTCCCGACCTTGAACTTGATTCCTCTCTTTTTCCGATGAAGAACGAGAAGAAATTGTTCGGCCGCCGCAAGAAGGAACATGATCCCAACTTTGAAGCGCCAGCCCCGCCGGTGGAAGAACCGGCCCTCCCGGAACATGCTCCCGTGCCACCGGCTAAAGAGAAAGAGAAACCGGCCCGTTTCGGGATTCTCAAGAAACTCTTTAACCGTGACGGCAAATCATAGGGGCTCTGGGGTTGATCTGAGGATGCCACTGGAGGGAAATCGGGGAGATGGTGCCGGCAGGCAGGGCCCCGGGAAGCTACAATGGATCGTGATATTACAGAGCCCTTAATTGGATGAATTTCGGCTGTATTGCGTATGATTTGCTGCCAAATACCCTGTAACTAAGTGGGATTCAGTTTTTTTTCTGCATAAAATATGTATTCTGAACGTCTTAGAGGCAGAAATAAGAATGTTTCTCATATTTTCGCCAAAAAGTGTTGCTTGCACATAGTGCATCCGCTATTCTGCTGGAGAAAATAGGGATATAAAATAAACCCTGATTAGATACCCACAACTTACAGCCATGAAAACAAAACTCTCCCTTTTGGGAATTATTGCCTCACTGGGCGCCGTCGCAACTGTCAGCGCCCAAACCACTGCAGTCACTAAGCCCGTCGGTTATCATACTGAAACGGTTTTAGCCAACAAGTTTACCTTGCTCGGCATCAATGTCGGCAACGGCGTTCAAGCTGCCGGCGTATTTGATGCTGATTCAGCAACGGATAACGATGTTGATTACACCACGCTGCTTACTGCTGATACTCCCTATACCGTGCAAAACACTGCAACCGGCGAGCACGCTTCAGTGACCGCCTGGGACGCGACTACCCTTACCCTGGATCCTGATATTGCCATCTCCACTGATGATGGATACGAGATTCGCGAGGATGCAACTGTTAACAGCATCTTCGGGGTGGATAATGCGGCAGGTCTTGGTGCCGGTGATTCATCAACTGCTGATATACTTTGGATTCCCAATGCAGACGGCAGCTGGACGCGTATCTTTCAAGCTACGGCGCAGCCCCCGTTCCGGACAGCAGGTTGGAGAGGCACTGCCACTGGAGGAACCGTTGATGTGGGTGGTACAGTAATACCTTTCAATGTTGGTATTTTCGTCCAGAGCAGGCAGGCAACTGACCTTGATGTCGTCTTTGTTGGCCACGTTCGCACTAAAGCAGTCACGCATTCATTGAATGCTGGCAAGTTCAACTTCGTTAACCGTGTTCTCCCGGTGGGCATTGCTCTTGCTGACAGTGGACTCGAGACTGCGCCTAGCTGGCAGGCTGGTGATTCAGCAACCGCTGATATGATTTGGCTGCCCGATGGAGCAGGTGGTTATGACCGTATTTACTATGCTACGGCGCAACCCCCGTTCCGGACTGAAGGCTGGAGAGGTACTGCTACTGGAGGAACCGCCGATCAAGGTGGCAAGGAACTCACTGCCGGTTATGCAATCCAGAAGCGAGGTGCTGCTGGTTCGGTAACAGTAGCGATTCCTTCTGACTTGGATCTCGGTGATTAATACGAGTTCAAGTTAATCAAAACGAATTAAGGCTTTCGCAAAGAAAGCAAAGGCTGTTCCGCCCCGCCGGTAATCCCGGCGGGGCGGATTCTTTGTACCGGGAGGGATGGACACGGGTTATTTGTCTCTGATCACGATGGCTTCTTCAGCTTCAAGTACCACAGGGCGGCCTTCAAGGCCCCGGCAAAACTCGATGCCCCCTCCCGGGGATATGGGGAAGTGGCGCAGTTCATTGCAGCTGCAGCGGGGCAAGGGGCAACCGCCCACTTTTGAAATGGGTGCGGACAGTTGCCGCCTGGGGGTTGGAAATTGCCCGGGATTTTCAGCTGTACAGGGCCTGCGTGACACGTTCCATTTCATCAGAGAATTCCTTTAATCGCTGCTGAAGATCCTGGTCGCTTACTCCATCTTCGCCGAAGGATTCACCGGTGGCATAGATGAAGCGCGGCATGATGTGACAGCGAAAATCCAGCATCAGGCTGTTGGCGATACCCATCACCGACATATAGCTGCTTTTTCCTCCCGCTGCGCATGCGAAGCCGACCACCTTGCCTGTCCAGGATTGCCCGGTCAATTCGATGAGGTTCTTGGCGGCAGCATTCACGTCGAAGTTGTAGATGGGCACGCACATGACGATGCCATTGGACTTTTCAATGCGTGCATTGAGCCCTGTGTCAATTGCGGCAGATGAAGATTTTGAGCCGTCACAGAGTGGCATTTGTGTCTTGCGCAGGTCAAGAAAGTCCACTGTGGAGCCGCATGCCCTGAGGTTCTCCTTAATTTCTAGAGCAAGCAGCCGACTGCGGCTTCCGGGATTAAGGGAACAACTGATCACGAGTTGATTCATGGCAGGCAATAAAAATTGTTCATTCTACCCTGTGCTTGTGCGGGATCGTGATCTTTCGCGTTCTAGGTGATGTCCATGCGACTGCTAATGCCCAAGGTGCTTGGCACAGAATTCCAGTTGCATGTTAAGCCAGGTTTTCCCTTCCTTTGGCCGGGGAAGGCTGTTGCGACCGCCGCCAACAGCAACACATGGAATTTCCAGCTGCTTGGCCCTGTCGCGTATGAGTGCCGCATATTTAGGATGATGAAGTCTGTCCGAGGAGGGGGCATTGCTGTAAATGAATAAAGGCGCTTCTCCCCGGTCCATTAACGGTGCGGCCATATCAGTTCCCAGTGGCTGCATGTGGCTGATTGCAACGGCAGGGCGTGAGCTGAGTCGCCTGACTGGATCCTTGGAGCCGGGTGCGGCAAGGTCGTCGCTGTAGGCGAGCCATTCGCTGATCAATGCCCCTGCCGAGGCTCCCCCGGTACATATTTTCCCGGGATCAATCTTCCATTCACCCGCCTTGGAGCGAATGAACTGCATGGCCCGTCCACAGTGTTCCATGATCTCGAAGTAACCCATGCCTTTCTTGCTATCAAGGAAGGGGTAATTGCAACTGGCCACTGCATAGCCGGCTGCCAGGTATGCCTTGAGCATTTTTCCGCCACCGCGGCCAACGCTGGACTTGTCACCCTGCCGGAATCCGCCGCCGTGAAACCACACGAAGAGCGGTGCTGCTGATTTTTTTTTCGTGACCCGGGCAGGATAGAAGTCGAGCACATTGCGCTTGTGGTCACTGCTGTAGCGGATGTCGGACTGCAGTCCTCGCTTGTCCTGCTTAGCGGCTGTCTGTTGTTTCCTGCTCTTTGCGTAGTGGTTCTTGAGCTCGGTAAAAGTGAGCACCCCGTCCTTGTCACTGTCCGCATCGGGGAAGCGCTCAAGGTAGGCTTTAATCCTGCCTTCATTTTCAGAAGTGGGCTCGGCATTTGCCGGGACGGCAACTGCAAGCCCTAACATCAAGGCAACGTGTGCAGGCGGTGGATTCATTGCAGCGAATTTAGCAGTTTAGAGGCTGGATACTACAGCTTTCATCCGCAACGGCTGAGAATATTGCCGAATCGATTTGCAGGGTAACAAATACTGCATCAAAAGCCAGCACACCAACCGCAGGCATCTTTCTCCTCGGTTCCCATGATCATGCGCAGGTTCAGTGTTCCATTGCAGCCCGGTTAATGTAAAAACCGGTGGATTTTTCTCTTCCGGGAAGGTTAACATGCAGCTCAACATCATGAATATCACAACATGCAATTCGCTTCGTGTCTCTATCGTTACCTGTGTTGCCTTCATGGCAATTACGGCGTTTTCCCCGGCGGCTGAAACGGTCAAGGTTTTCATCCTGGCAGGTCAATCCAACATGGAGGGAAAGGCAAAGAATTCCCTGCTTGAGCACCAGGCAAATGATGCCAAAACCAGGGAGATTTTCTCCCATTTGCGCAAGGACAATGCCTGGATCACGCGTGATGACGCATTTATCAGGTTTCTTGGCCGCCACGGTGGCCTGACCCTGGGATACGGGTCACGTGATCGCACCGGCGTCGAGCTGGAGTTCGGCTGGAAGGTTGCCGATCACTTTGAGGAGCCGGTGTTGCTGATCAAGGCGGCCTGGGGTGGGCATTCCCTTTTCAAGCTGTTCCGTTCACCCTCTGCCGGGATGCCATCGGCAGAGAAAATGCAGGAGGAGCTGGAGAAAGCGCGGAAGAATGTCACGAAGAAAAACGAGAAGAACAAGCGCAATGATCCTTTGCCGACCATGGATGACATCAAGACGGTCTACGGTTCCTCTTACCGCAATATGTTCAAAGAAATTGAGGATACCTTTGCCAACTATGAGACAATGTTCCCGCAGCTTAAGGGCAGGAAACTTGAGATTGCCGGTTTCGTTTGGTTTCAGGGATGGAATGACATGTACGGCGGGGCGGAACTGGAATACGCCTCAAACATGAAGCACTTTATCAATGATGTGCGCAAGGACCTGCAGGCGCCGGAGATGCCGTTTGTCATTGGCGTCATGGGACAGAACGGATCCAAGCCGGCGAAGGGAGCCATGCTGGCAATCCAGCAGGCGCAATTGTCGATTGAGAAGTCGCCGCAGTTCAAGGAAAACGTGAAGGCCGTGCGCACTGATGAACTGGTGGACAAGTCGGCAGAGGAGCTTTACCCCAAGTGGCGTGACAACATTGAGGAGTGGCAGAAGAGGGGATCGGATTTTGCCTACCACTACATGGGCAGTGCGATTTGGCATGTGCGCATGGGGGCGGCCTTTGGCGATGCGATGCTCAGGATGATGAAGGATTGAATCCCGAAACCCTCTTCTGATCCTCCTGTCGTGGGTGAGATTTCTTTACAGGAATAACGTTTAATAAGGCCTTTCATGGGTTTAGTTCATAGAGGGCATCATGCGCTATTACAAATTGACTGCCATTCAAACTTCCAGTGAACGTCCTGAACTGGTGGGCGGGGAGATGGATGCCTGGGATGAGAATTCCTCTGCCTTGGTGTTCCTTTTTTGTATTCTTCCCTGTTATCTGATAAGGCGGGCTTACAATAGCCCCCGGAGTAAATTGGCAGACATGCGCAGGGAGCTGAACTGGTCCAAGTGACGGGAGTCTTGGGCGTTAAAGGCAGCAGGCAAGGAGATTTCCCCTGGTTTCCTTTCGGTGGCAGGGCAAAAGGGATGAAAATCCGCACTTTAGGTATGTTATTGGGATTGGCGTATCCGGTCAGGGAAAGAGGAGGGAATAAATTTTAATGAAAATACCTTGAATGATTTCATCCCGCACTTAGTTAACTGCATGGATATTTATGTGGGGAACCTCCCCTATGACATTGACGAGCAAACGCTGATTGATGCTTTTGCTGCCTACGGCAGCGTAGCACGTATTAAGATGATCACCGATCGTGAGACGGGACAACCAAAGGGCTTCGGCTTTGTGACCATGGATGACTGGAAGGAGGCCCAGGCCGCTATCAAGGCTCTTGACGGGGCTGAGATCGCTGGTCGGCCGGCAAGGGTCAATCAAGCTGAGAAAAGAGATGGCCCCGGCGGCGGCGGCGGCGGCGGCGGTGGTGGTCGTGGCGGCGGTGGCGGTGGTGGCGGTGGTCGCGGTGGTCGCGGTGGTGGTTACGACCGTGGTGGTGGTGGAGGCAGGGACCGGTATTAATCCTTTGCGGATTTAGACAAGGCAACGGCGTCGGGTTGGGGGTGGTGCTATTGTCCTCGAATAGAGGTCAGCAACTCCCGGATGCCTTCCGCGAAGCTCGTGGTTGCCGAGAATCCAAGCTTTGTGCGTGCGGCTGCCGGGTCACCCAGTGAATGCCTGATGTCTCCCGCGCGATGTTCCTTGAAGAAAGGCGCAGGAATATCCGGGTGGATTTCTGCCAGGATTTCCAGTAACTCGAGCAGCGTTTTTCCCTTGCCGCTGCAGAGATTATAAATACCACCCGGCAACGCGGTATTGGTTGCCGAGGCGGTCACTGCCCGGGCAATATCCTTGACGAAGATAAAGTCGCGGCTTTGATGGCCGTCACCATAGACGGTCACCGGTTGACCGGTTTTGCAGTGCTCGGCAAAGATGCTGATGACCCCGGAATACGGTGAGGAGGGATCCTGGCGTGGACCGTAAACATTAAAGAAGCGCAGGCAAGTGGTAATCAGGCCTTGGGATTTCTCATATGCGAGCAGGAGGTTTTCCGCTTCCAGCTTGGCCATTCCGTATTGATTGACGGGATTAACCGGCCCCTCCTCGCAGAGGGGAAGATCATCAGAATTGCCGTATACCGCTGCCGAGGAGGCAAAGACAATGCGTTTTGTCGCTGCACGGAGCGCGGCTTTTGCCACTGTTTTCGTTCCGAGAACATTGATGCGGAAATTTTCACCGGGATTTTTTTCAGCGATGGGAACACTCACGAGAGCGGCAAGGTGGATAACTGCATCGGGCTGAAAATCAGTAAAGACTTTCGCGATAGTATCCTCTTCGCAGACATCAGCCTGGTGGAAAGAGAAGGTATCCTGCCTGCTTGCGCCCGCGAGGTTGGCAAGTTTTCCCGTGGAGAGGTCATCAATGCCCATTACGGTTTTTCCCGTTTCGAGCAGCGTGTCACAGGTATGACTTCCTATGAACCCGGTGGCACCGGTTACCAGGACACGGGAAATATTGTCGGGTAGTTTTTGCTCTTCCATAAAGCGTGGTAATGGGCAAAGATAGCGGCTTTAGACACATTCTACAAACAGGCATGGTAAAACGCAGTCTTGGAAAATCCGGTTATGAAGTCTCCGAGGTGGGTTTCGGTGCCTGGCAGATTGGCGCGGACTGGGGAAATGAGGTTTCCCGGGAGGTGGCCAAAGAGGCTCTGCACGCGGCGGCCGATGCGGGAGTGAATTTTATCGATACGGCAGACGTCTATGGCGGGGGACGATCGGAGAGCATTGTGGGTGAATTCATTAACGAGCGTGAGGAGCACCTCTATGTGGCGACCAAGATGGGTCGGGCAACGGAGAACTGGGATGCCGGCTATGACGAGGTTGCCAGGGCGGCAGAGGCCTCGTGCAGGCGCCTCGGGATTGATTGCCTTGATCTCGTGCAGTTGCACTGCATCCCGGAGGAGACCTTGCGTGCGGGGCATGCTTTTGAGAACCTTGAGAAGATCAAGGATCGCGGCCTTATCGGGCATTACGGGGTGAGTGTTGAGACCATTGAGGAGGGCCTCTTCTGCATAGGCAACTCGGAGGCAGTCTCCTTGCAGGTAATCTTTAATATTTTCCGCCAGCGGGTCATTACTGCACTGCTTCCTGTTGCCAAAGAAAACAGAATCGGGATTATTGCCCGGGTGCCCCTGGCCAGCGGGTTGCTCAGTGGCAAATTTTCCCGGGACCATGAGTTCGGGGAGGATGACCACAGGAGCTTCAACTGTGACGGTCAACTCTTTAACGTGGGGGAAACCTTTGCCGGCGTGCCTTTTGGTGAGGGTGTGGAACTGGCAGGCCGGGTTGCCGATCTCCTTGGGGGGGAATGTCATGGGGCGTCACTTGCCCAGAAATCCTTGCGATGGGTGCTTGATCATGAGCCTGTAACCACGGTGATTCCCGGGGCAAAGAATGTTTTACAGGCTCGTGAGAATGCCGCAGTTTCGGGGATGGCATCACTTTCAGACAAAGCACATGCCGAATTGCTTGAACTGTATGATTCGAAAATCGATGCGCAGGTACGGGGGCGTTACTAGTCAGCATGAGGTAATGATAATGAAATTTGCGTGGTTACTTCTCTTGTGTGCAGCAGCCCTGCCGGGTTTGATTGCAGGCCAACCCGAGGTTCCGGTTTTCGAGGTGAAGCAGATTGCCGGGATAAGGGCGGCGGAAGGCAAAGAGATAAAGGTGCGCGGTCTGGTTGAGAGGACGGGAAGATCAAAGGGAAGCGGGATGAATTTCCTCAATTTTTCCGGCGGGGAACTCACGGTTGTTATTTTTGGCCGCAACCTGAAGAACTTTACCGAAGGAGAACCGGCGGACATATTCAGGGGGAAGCTTGTCGAAGTCACAGGCAAGGTCGAATTTTACAAGAAGAAGCCGCAGATTGTTGTGGAGGAAACTGCCCGGATTGTCGTGCTTGATCCTGAAACAAAGAAACCGGTTGCCGCACCAGAGGAGGAGCAAGCTTCCGGCAAGAAAAGCCCAACGGCCGAGGACAAGAAGAGTGAGGCGTCAGAGCCTGTTACCCCGGCAAAGGTCAAGGTGGATCCGCGGCTCTATTTTGATGACCCCTGAGTTTAAGAAATTTAGCCCTTGATCACAAGGGAACTGTTAAGCAAGTCATGACCTGTTGGCTGTTTATTGATTCCCGATTCAGGATTCCGGGGGGCGCCATGGTTCACCGCTGTTGCCTTTAATCGTGAGGAACTTTGCGCCAACATCTTGATACCACCGGTGTAATTTTGGGCGCATTAACTTGACTTGATCGGGAATTTTATCTGCCAGGTCGTGGCGTTCACCGGGATCCTCCTTCAGGTTATACAGGCTTACCTTCCCGTCCTCGTAGCGTTCCACCAGCTTAAAATCACCGCTGCGGACAGCACCGCCCGGGAAACCTCCCTGGTTTGAGTAATGCGGGTAATGCCAGTAGAGGGCATCGCGCTTGAGAATACCTTTTGGATTTCGCAATACAGGCACCAGGCTGATGCCGTCGAGGTGCTGTTTTTTTCTGGGTGGCAGGCCTGCGAGATCAAGAAGGGTCGGGTAGAAGTCGGTGCTGATCACGGGAGTGGCGCAGACACCCGGTTTCACGACTGAGGGGTAGCTGATAATGAACGGTTCCCGGATGCCTCCCTCGTAGACCCATCCTTTGCCCCCGCGCAGGGGCAGGTTCGAGGTGGGTGAGCCCTCGGATGTGGAGAGTCCACCGTTGTCAGAGGTGAAACAGATAACCGTTTCTTTCTCGATGCCGAGTTTCCTGACCTGATCCAGCACCCGGCCAAGCGCGGCATCCATCGACTCGATCATTGCGGCGTAGGTGGCGTGTTTCTGCAGGATGCGCACACGGCGTTTCTTGCCCCCGGGCCAGACCTGTTCCTCCGGGCCGAACTCTTCCCCGGCTACGCCTTGTGCTTTCTTTTGGTATTTGGCGATCAGGTTCTTTGGTGCCTGTAACGGGGTATGCACACTGTAGAATGAAAGATAGATGAGGAAGGGGTCACCTTTTGCATGGAAAGCTTCCATGATGTCAGTGGCTTCACGGGCCAGTCGTCCGGTGAGGTGCTCGCCTTGCTTCCCGTTTTCAAGGCGGGGGTTATTATAGGGGGAGAAGTATCCTCCCGGCGGGCTGCCGCGGTTATGTCCGCCGATATTGATGTCGAAGCCCTGTTTTTCCGGCCAGAATTCCTCCGTGGGACCAAGGTGCCATTTGCCGAGGAAGGCAGTTTGATAACCTGCCTCCTTTAGAGCTTCAGCGAGAGTGACCTCAGCCAGCGGCATATTACTGTGCAGGGGTGCAGGATTGAAACGGCCGGAACGCCTGCCGGAGAACCAGTTGGTGGCCCCGGTTCGACTCGGGTATTTACCTGTCAGGATACTGTAGCGCGTGGGACTGCAGACCGGATTGGCGGCATAACCGTCAGTGAAGCGTATGCCGTTTGAAGCGAGTCGGTCGATATTGGGTGTTTCATAGAAGGTGTCAGGGTTGTAAGACCCGATGTCCATGTAACCGAGGTCATCGACCAGGAAGAACACAATGTTCGGTTTGGCGTGACTTGTCGCTAGAAGTGCAATCAGGAAGGAGGATAAAGCAAGGTATCGCATTGGGATAATTGTCCAGGAATTGGTTAATGATGGCAGGGCCTTACAATAAATAATTTCCGCAAGATCAAAGTTCTTGTCAAAGGCAGGCAACAGGCCGGGTTATTGTAAAAGCGAAGTACGGTGGAGTACGGGAGTTTGTTAAGTTAAGTGAAATACAGGGACACATATTGTAATTTGAGTTATAATATCAGTTCGCCCGGGTCTGAAAAGTTCAATTCATTTGCATTGTCCCACAGGCTTGCAAAACTTAATTCCCAGAAAATATTATGATGATTCCCGAGAAAAATAAAATCAACAGCTTTAGCCGAGCATCCGGCTTCCTGTTTGCCGTGTGTTTAAGTTTATATACAGCCGTATCGGTTAATGCACAGGCGCCGAAGCCTGCGGAGCCCGATAATCCGAGGAATGAGCGTCCGGATCGCGGCGACAGGGAACGCGGCGGGCCGGAAAATCGTGGTGGACCGGAGCGCGGTGATCGTGAGAATCGCGGCGACAGGGAACGCGGCGACAGGGAACGCGGTGGACCGGAGAATCGTGGCGGGCTGGATCGCGGCGACCGGGAGCGTGGCGGGCCGGAGCGTGGTGACAGGGAGCGTGGCGGGCCGGAAAATCGTGGTGACAGGGAACGCGGAGGGCTGGAAAATCGTGGTGGCCCGGAGCGCGGTGATCGTGAGAATCGTGGTGACAGGGAACATGGTGGACCGGAGCGCGGTGACCGTGAGAATCGTGGTGACAGGGAACATGGTGGCCCGGAGCGCGGTGATCGTGAGAATCGTGGTGACAGGG
>JAYGGE010000055.1:0-23150 GCA_046581505.1 Verrucomicrobiales bacterium
TGGAGCGCTTTCGACTCGATGGCAAGGTGGCAGTTGTGACCGGAGCGGGCCGCGGCATCGGCCGGGGTTGTGCGCTCGGGTTTGCCGAGGCCGGGGCCAGTGTCGTCTGTGCGGCGCGCACCGTCGAGCAGATCGATGAAACTGTGGCTCTGGCTGGAGAGCTCGGGGTCGAGAGCCTCGCTGTGCCGTGCGACGTGAGCGACGCCGAACAGCGGCAGAATCTGGTGGATCGGACCCTCGAGCGGTTCGGGCGTCTCGACGTACTGGTCAACAACGCCGGCGGCTCACCGCCCAGGGCCGCTCTTCAGACCAGCGATGCCATGTTCACACGGGCCTTCGACTTCAACGTCACCACGGCCTTCAGTCTCACACGCATGGCCGTGCCGCACATGCTGGCAGGCGATGGAGGGGCCGTGGTCAACATCTCTTCTGCGGCCGGACGCCTGGCCCAGCCGGGCTTTGCCGCCTACGGGACCGCCAAGGCCGCCCTCTCCTCGCTGACCCGCCTGCTGGGTCAGGAATTCGCACCCCGGGTCCGGGTCAACGCCATCGCGGTGGGATCCGTCGGCACCGCGGCGCTGCTGCCCTTCCTGGACGATACCACCCGGGCGCGGATGGAAGCCCTGACCCCCATGGCGCGGCTCGGTACGGTGGAGGACATCGCCCTGGCGGCCCTCTACCTGGGCTCACCCGCCTCGAGTTGGGTGACCGGAAAGATCTTCGAAGTGGATGGCGGCACCGAATCCACCAACTGGCCGTTCGAAGAACCCGGCCCCTGAACCCGGCTCCGACGCATGGCCAGCACGCCCTATCTGACTCGACCCCGGGATTCCGACCGGATGCCCGCTGGCATCCCCTACATCATCGGCAACGAGGCCGCCGAGCGCTTCAGCTTCTACGGCATGCGCGCCATCCTCGTGGTGTTCATGACGCGCTACCTGATGGATGCCCAGGGCGGGCTTGCGCCCATGGACGAGGCGGAGACCACCTCCTGGTTCCATCTCTTCATGGCGGCGGTCTATCTCACTCCACTGCTCGGCGCATTGCTGGCCGACATCCTGGTCGGCAAGTACCGCACAATCCTCTCTTTTTCCGTGGTGTACTGCCTCGGCCACCTGGCGCTGGCCCTGGACGACACGCGGGTCGGGCTTTCGCTGGGGCTCTTCTTGATCTCACTCGGATCGGGCGGGATCAAACCCTGCGTCTCGGCCCATGTAGGCGACCAGTTTGGTAAAACCAACAGTGCCTTGCTCACGCGCGCTTTTAATTTCTTTTATTTCTCCATCAATTTCGGGGCCTTCCTTTCCACCATGCTCACTCCTTGGCTTCTGCAGTGGTATGGTCCCCACTGGGCTTTCGGGATTCCCGGTGTCCTCATGGCTCTGGCCACGCTGCTATTCTGGATGGGGCGTAAAAAATTCGTCCACATCCCGGCCCATGGCGGCCCTTTCTTTCGTGAACTCTGCAGCAGGGAGGGTTTGGTCGCCTTCGGAAAACTGGCAATTATCTTTTTCTTTGTCGCGTTCTTCTGGACCCTCTTCGATCAGACTGCGACGTCCTGGGTGTTTCAGGCAAAGGACATGGATCGCCAGTGGCTCGGCTTTGAATGGCTCCCCTCACAGATCCAGGCCATCAACCCCATCTTTATTCTTATCTTCATCCCGCTCTTCACCTTCATCGTCTACCCGGCGATCAATAAAGTTTTTAAGCTCACTCCCATGCGCAAAATCGCTATCGGCTTGTTTGTCATGGTTGGCGGTTTCGCGATCATCGCCCTCGCCCAGGAACGCATTGATGCCGGGGGCAGACCGTCAATCGCGTGGCAGGTGCTGGCTTATGTCGTCCTGACCGCTGCCGAGGTAATGGTTTCCATTGTCGCGCTGGAGTTCTCCTATACCCAGGCCCCAAAGGCCATGAAATCGGTGATCCTCGCGCTTTTCCTCGGGTCAGTCTCCCTGGGCAACTTCATTACCGCAGCAGTCAATCATTTTATTCAAGTTCCCTCCGTTGTTTCACTGGTAAAAGCTCCGGCCGGAGGTGGTGATGTGATACACCCCGGATTCGATGGCAAAACAGGCACCCTTGATGACATCACTGTCAGTTTTGATAAAAACAGTAAATCTACTGTTGTCGGCTTTGCGGCGTTAACCGTGATCACCGAAGCAAATGGGATACTCACTAAATCCGCTGCAGCAGGAACTCTCCCGAATGCCGGGGAAGGACAGAAGCTCATCAGTGAGTTGCGTGACCCGTGGGGGCAGCCCCTGCGTTACAAGCTTCGCAGCAGTACTCAATTCCGTGTCAGCAGTGACGGGGCAGACATGAAGGAGAAGACCATGTGGGATGTCGGTGCCACAGTTGATCTCAAAGTCGATGAGAAAGACCGCAGCCTGTTCGATATATTTGCCGGCTCCGTTGGCATTGCAATGCCCGAAAAGACGTGGCTGGAAAACCGCGAAGAAAAACTCGGCATGGGCATCAAACCTAACCCGGATGGAACGAAACCAGATCGTTTTGGGATTGCCTTCTTCGCCGGGGGACAGACAAAACTTGAGGGTGCCGGCTACTTTTGGTTCTTTACCTGGCTGATGCTTGGTGCAGCGGGTTGTTTTCTCCTGGTCGCAAAATTCTACAAGCCACGCACTTACCTGCAGCAAGAAAGCCCCGAGGATGACGCGGATAAAGAGGGAGAGTCAGTGGCCTAGCCCATAGAGGGCACCCACCATGTCCAGCGCCTTTGCCCCGGGCAGGATCCCGTAGCTCATCCGGTTCATGGTGTAGGCAAAGGCCAGGCTGTTTCCGGGATCGGCAAAGGCCAGGCTGCCGCCGGCACCCGGGTGGCCAAAGGACAAATCCGATCGGCCGAACATCCGCCGCCGCCCGGAACCGGGCGCATCCTTCATGAAGCCGGCACTGAAGGCGGTATCCATGCAGAACACCGCGTCTCTGCCCGAGACAAGGACAGCTGACATCCTCCGCAGTACCTCTGCGGGAAAATAACGCTTTCCCTCCCAGGCCCCTCCCCCTGCCAGCATGGCATAAAACTTTGCCAGGCCACAGGCGGTACCGATCCCGCCCAGTGCGGGCCAGCCGGCATTCCACGCGGCAGGCGAGTTCATCCCGGAAATAGCCGCCAGTCCCGCAGGTGAGGCAAAAGCCCGGCGGGTCAGTGACTGCGGGTCACCAAAAGCACGGTAGAAATCAGCTTCCCCCTGTGGATCGAACATGCCTCCGGGATAGAGTGTTGCCACCCTGTCATGCTCAGCCTCCGGCAGGCCGATCCAGACATCAAGGCCCAGCGGTTCCCCGAATTCCCTGCGAAAGTAGCTCCCGAGCCCAATCCCGGTGAGGCGGCGCACGATCTCCTCCAGCAGAAAGCCGAAAATGCGCGGGTGGTAACCGTGCCGCGAACCCGGCTCCCACAGGGGTTGCTGCTCCTCAATGGCCGAGATCACTGCGGCGTGGTCAAAAATGGACACCTCCCGGTCCAATGCCGGCAAACCCGCCTGGTGCGAGAGGATCAGTTCGAAACTCACGGCACTTTTCCCCGCGCGGGCAAATTCCGGCCATACGCTTGCCACCGGAACGCCAAATTCAATATTTGAAGCGTCGAGAAGGTGCAAAAGAGATGCCGCGGCAAGGCCCTTGGTAGCCGACCAGAAAGCCACGAGGCTATCAGGGCACCAGGGACGAGTTTCATCCTTCCCGCAGAACCCGGCGGCCAGCGAAAGGACCTCCACCCCGTGATGCCACACTGAAACCGAGGCGCCAAGTTCATCACGGCTGGTGAAGTTGTCGCCAAATACCTGCACCACCCCGTCAAGCGACGGCTCAAATGCCGGACTGTTCATCACGCATTAGGGCTGCAGATCCCTTACAGTGCACCCTTCAGGGCAATCAGGTCGGGATCCCTGCGTGCCACATCGACCAGACGTTCATCCAGGTCGAAGGATTTTCGCAGGCAGCTTCGCGCAGTCTCAACGTCTCCTATTGCCGCCCGGTAACAACCCTTGTTGTAATGATAGACCGCCTCATCGCGAATTGAATCAGGTGCCTTCTCGAGCAGGGCAAGGGCATCGTCAGTACGGTTGAGTTCATGCAGGCAGTATGCCCCGTGGATAAATCCCGCACCATTGTGCGGTTCCATCCGGCGCAATTCCTCACTGAGGCCCAGGGCATCGCCCCACTTCTCATCCTTGAGGAGGAGGAGGAGTTTCATCTGGATGATTGACGGGGTTGCCGGAAAATTCTTCTCGACCAGTCGAAACTCCTGCCAGGCATCCTCGTTCATTCCGAGTTCGTAATATCCACGCACAACCTGGAGCATCGATTCACTATTTGAAGTGGGATCATTGAAGAAGGACATTGTCTGGATACCGCCGGTATAGCTGGGCGTTGCCGGCAAGGAAATCTCCAATTGGATTACACGATGGTCAAGCCCAACAGGACAAATTCCTGCAGGAAACCATGTTTAGCGCAACTTTTTGAGATTACTTCGCACGGTCTCATCCTCCGGATCCAGCGTCGCCGCTTTTTGCCACGCATCGCGAGCCCCGCCCTTGTTTCCCTGGTTGGCACAGGCAAGGCCAAGATTGCTCCATCCGAGGACAGACTCGGGATCAAGTTGCACCGCTTTCCGGCACGCCTTCTCCGCGTCTGACCAGCGCTCTTTTTGTAAATAAAGATAACCCAGATTCACATACCCCATCGCATTGCCGGCATCAAGTCTGATCGCCTTCTCCAGCAAGATCTGTGCCTCGTTTAGCTGTCCGTTCCTGGTGAGAAGCAACCCAAGGTTCATATGGGCATCGGAATTTGAAGCATTGTTTTGAATCGCTGAGCGGTAAGCACTGATAGCTCCTTTAATATCACCCTGCTTCTCCAGCAACCAGCCGCGGTTGACCTCTGCAACATCACCCTTGATGCCATCAGCGCCAAGCTCCTTCGCCTTTACCATCATCCTCACCGCCCGGGCATGATCCCCTGACTTTTGCAGCGCATTGGCAAGGTTGGCAACCGCTATAGCCGATTTCGAATTAAGCTTCACTGCCTGCTCCAGAATTTTCACCGCCATCTCGGGCTTGCCGAGTTCCATGTAGGTCGCACCCAGGTTCGAATATCCCTCGACAAAACGCGGGTTTGCCAGCAGTGCCTTCTTGTACCATTCAATTGCCTGCGTGTGATACCCCTTGCCACCATAGATATAGCCAAGGTTATTATAGGCACGAAAGTACCTGTCATCTGTCGCAATTGCCTTCTTATACCAGGCAACCGCCTCTTTCAGGTTCCCCGCATCCTGTTCTGCCTTGCCCCGGTTGAATTGCGAAAGAGCTTCTCCTCCAAAATCAAAAAGCCCCTGGGCATTCGCTTTAACTGCCCCGAAAACCAGGGACATTAATACTATAATTGAGGCTACGCCCATGAGAAAATTACGGCAGCAATACACCATGGGAATATATGTGAAAACCCATTTCACGCTCCATTAAATTAGACAATATCTCCTGCTCAACGACATTCCATGCCGTGAATAAGGCTTTTGTCCTCGGTGCCGGGCTCGGCACCCGGCTGGGAAAACTTACAGAATGTCTTCCGAAGCCGCTCATTCCGGTATTCGGGAAACCAGTAATCGAGTTTGCTTTTGATCACCTGCTTAGCACCGGCATTTCTGAATTTGTCGTTAATACCCACCATCAGGCTGACGCCTATTGCGACCATTTTCCAGACAGCCGATACCGCGATTCACCAATCACCTTCCGCCATGAAGCCCGCCTGCTGGGAACAGGTGGCGGCATTGACAATGTCTCCGAACTGTTGGCCGGGAATCCATTCATTGTCTACAACGGCGACATCCTGACAGATCTTCCCCTCGCCCCATTACTCGAAGCACATGCCTGCAGTGATTATGTTGCAACCCTTGTGCTCCGCTCTCGGGGATCAAGCCGTCATATCGCATTGGAGCCCAAAAGCGGAAAGGTTACCGATATACGTAACCTGTTGAAAACCGGTAATCATGGTGCTTATCAGTTTACCGGAATCTACACCTGTACCCCGGAATTCCTTGCTTGCCTGCAACGTGGAAAAGCCCACTCAGTCATCCCTGTTTTTCTCAAACTCATAGAAGCCGGAACTTTGGGTGCGGTGGTCATTGACAGTGGCGACTGGTGGGACCTGGGCACGCGTGAGAGCTATCTTGATGCCCACCTGGAAATTGCAGAGTCAGCCTTTCCCGCCTATCTCGGGGAACGTGCCGGGGAATGGAAAAAGAATGTTACAAGGGGTGCTTTGATTGCGCCTGATGCAGAAATAGATGCCGCTTCGCATATCGGCACCGGAGCCATTGTCGGTACCGGGACAACCATTCACAACAGCGTCATATGGCCCTACGGCGAAGTCGGGCAGACCGTGCAACTCATGCGATGTGTCGTTCGCAGCGGTGAGAGTGCTAATGACAACCTCGAAAATACAGACGTCTAACGCTCATCTTGCCAGCCCCTTCCAATGTCTCAGGAAATTCTCAAGGCCACTGCCACCGCACTTCCCGCCATCAGCATATCAAATGCACAGGTTGAACAACTCGCCGCCGTCGGCGGTTCAGATCGCAGTTACTACCGCATTCATCTTTCTGACGGCGAAAGTTTGATCCTGATGGAATACACCGATCAGCGGCCTGATAACCTCAAATTTGTCACGGCAAGCAGGACCCTTGCACAAATAGGCAGTGCCATACCGGACATCCTGCAGCACGACGCTGAAAACAACCGGGTATGGCTTGAAGATCTGGGAAACAGGCACCTTTGGGATTACCGTGAAACCAAGTGGCCCGAGCAATGCGCTTTATACAAGGCAACGCTTGATGAAATATCAAAATTGCACGTATTCAACACCGAAACCCTCAGTAAATCCGAAAACGCCGGCCTTGAACCCCCATTCGATGAGGCACTCTACAACTGGGAGCAGGATTATTTCTTTGAGCACTTTCTCGGGCATTATTCACGACGTGCACCCTCCTACGTAAACTCACTTCGTCATGAAGCTGAATTTTCCCGGCTTTCCGCGGAACTCTCCGCGCTGCCGAGATCGCTTGTCCACCGTGATCTTCAATCACAAAACATTCTCATCCGGGACAACCGGCCATACCTGATAGATTACCAGGGACTCCGGCTTGGACGCCCCGAGTACGATATTGCCTCACTCCTTTATGATCCCTATGTTGACCTTGAAGCGGATCATCGTGAACAACTCATCAAATATGCTTTTCGTGATGACCAGTCAGAGCAATGGCGGTCGGTCTTCAACCGTTGTGCAGTGCAGAGACTCATGCAGGCTCTCGGGGCCTATGCGATGCTTGGCAACCACTCCGGCAAGGTTCATTTCCTGCAATATATTCCACTGGCTCTCGACTCTCTGCGCGAAATCCTGGCAAAAGAGGTTATCCTTCCCCGGCTGGTGCCTTACTTGAGCGATGAGGCAATTGCGCTTTGATCCTGACAATTGATTACCTCGAATGTCCTGTGCCGCCAAATACGCACCCCCGGCCACGCTGAAGATACGAGCATTGCCCAGTGCTGCTGATGCCGGGATTTCACCCGCTGAAATCGTCATCAAAACAGATCCTGTTATCGGCCGATATCCTGACATCGTCCCTGCAGAAGAGCCCGTGGAGGTATCTGTCCATGCACTCGGCGTGTCGGCATCCGCCAGGATGAACGGTATCATTCGCTGGCGCAAAACCCTGGCTTCCAGGTGGCAGGAAACCGGCCTGCGCACTGATGGAACCCTCCGGTGGAAAGGGGAATGGATCCCGCCCACTGCCGGCGACTACCAGTGGATCGTGAAACTCCAGCCGGGGAAAAACCAATCCGCACACATCGGCCAGTCCGGCAGCAGCGCTCTCCATCTTCTGCGGGCCGAACGACGCGAACTGTTTTCCGCACAATGGTTCCGGGCACCCCGCGAACCTCTTTCAAGCCTGATTGCGCAGGCAGAATCAAATAATGCCGGGATTTTTCTCCTGCCGCCGCTTTTCCCGGAATTCAGCAACCGCATGATAGGCAATAATGGCGCAGGCCATTACACCATCTCGCCAAGGCTTGGCAATCCCTCCTCCTTTGGGGAACTGGCAGCAAAAATCCACAGGCAGGGGAAAATACTCGGCCTGACAATGCCCATGCGCTGCTCTCCCGAACATCCATTCCGTGCCAGAGAACCCATGGCATTCTCCGAAGACGGTACTCCAGACCTCACTGGAAAAAACTGGCAGCGACACCAAAAAGAATGGGAAGGGGTATTCCGCTACTGGATCGTTCAGGGCATTGAAATCTTTGAAATCCCCGATCCCGGGAAACTGCCACTGTCGTTCTGGCAGCACACCATCAAGTCATTACGCGATGATTTTCCCGATATCGTGTTCACCTCCCGTGAAAATTCCAACCCCGACCTGTCGCCTCACCTTTTGGGCATTGGCTTCTCAGGATTCAATGCACCCGGTATAACAACGGACGTTATCCCTGCCCCCTCTGCTTCAAGACCGGGCCGGGAAATCTCCTGCTCGAGTTCCAACCCGAACCTGATTGCATCAATCCGAAAGAGTGCCGATGGGGAATTCCTCCTGAGGATCAGCAACGATAATCCCACATCCGCGCAAGCCGGACACATCCATCTCTTCGGGGCAACTCCCGAATTGAAAGAATGCGAGCGCTACTATCTGCACAACCTGACTGACGGCAGGTCATGCCACTGGATGGGAACAACCAACTTTGTTTCACTGAAGGCAGGCGAACAGGCGAGGACATTGCGTATCCAACGCAGCCAGTAACCATATCGGCAACAGCACCAGTGAAACATCATCAAAAGGCAATTATCTTCCTGCTGATCTGCCTGATCGCAGCATTCTTCGTGAACCGCGAAGACGAGCGCAACAGCATGGATTCGCTCAATGCCCTGTATGAGGGCTGGCTGCGCGGCACCAGCAGGGAAGAACTCAACCCGCCATCGGTTACCCTGCTGAGAATTGACGACTCCGATAAAGGGTTCTGGAGCTGGCCGCCCAACCCGCTCGATTACGCCCAGATGCTGCACCGCCTGAAATTCTACAACCCGAGGGTGATCGCCACCGAACCGCTGTTGCACTGGCAAAATGCCGACACGGGCCTGCTCGAAGCGCTGCGCACTGCCTGCCTGCAATACAACAAGGGACAAATACTCCTCAGCTCGGTCTTACAATTCAACCAGGCTTCCCGGGCTCCGGAGGAGGCCACGCTCAGTCTTCTCTGGCCGCTGCCGCCCATTGATGGCGACATCAAAAAAATCCCCTCTTTCACCAACATTATCTCCCTCCCGAACCAGCGCCTTGCTTCACTGGGCTTTCCTGCAGGCTTCACGACAATTGATCTCGGTGAAGACACCGGGCAGGGGGCTGCCCTCAGCGTCCCCCTGCTTGCCCGCATCGACAACACGGTAGTACCTTCGTTCGTGCTGCTGGCAACAATGCTGGAGCTTGATGTCACCGTTGATGAGATTGAGGTGAAACTGGGGAAAATGATCAATGTCGGCAATCAGATCACCATCCCAATCGATGACTCCGGATCTCTTAACGTTTTCACCGGGATGCGTACCAGACCCGCCATTCAGAATGCCAACATACTTGCCCACGAGCCGGCAGAGAATGCCGGAGGGACAAGCGGAGGCCTGGGCAGGGAAGAACGAGATGCCCTTGCAAACCGTGTCATCCTGCTCGGGCTGGACAACAAGAAATCACGTACAATTCCAACCAAAGAGGGTAAAAATATTTCGCAGGCCGAACTGTTCGCCCTCGCAATCGCCACTATCCAGAGCCGCAGCTACTTCGGCCCCGTATCTGAACGTGCCTGTTGGATATTCTGGGTCGCTATCCTGATAGTGGGGGCAATCATCCTGCGACAACGGCGAGGTCGGGCAATCAGCTTCTCATTGCTGCTGATATTGCTCTATTTCACCGGCAGCATGGTGCTCTTTCAGGCCACACAGTGCTGGGTTCCCCCGGCAGTGCCGCTAACCCTGCTGGCTTGTGTCCTGTTAAGCGCCCTGCTGCTCACCTCCCCCGGCAAGGGACCAAAGCAGCCCTACAGCACGGATTGCACTGAAGAGGAAAACAACACAAAATAGCTGCTGTCAATCCCCCTGCCAATTTCAACAAATTAATGGCAGCCAAACCCGGGCCGGCCCATTATTGCAACCTTGCCCGAAAAGGATGACAGGGCTTAAAATAAACAGCATGCAACGCCGGAAATTCCTCACCAGTTCAACCGCCTCAGCCGCCTCGCTTGCCTTGCCCGCAATGATTCCCTCTCATGTCCTGGGAGCCGGGGCACCAAGCAAGAAAATCACCATTGGCATGATCGGCACCGGCAATCACGGCATTCACCGCAACCTGAACATGTTCCTGCGGCAACCGGATGCCCGGATTGTTGCCGTTTGTGACGTGTTCAAGAGCCGCATGAATCAGGCCCGCCAGATGACTGACAGGCACTATGGAAAAAACGGGTGCTCGCAACACGCTGACTTCCGCGAAATCCTTGAGCGCGATGATATTGATGCCGTGATGATCTCGGCGCCCGATCATTGGCATGCCCTGATGAGCGCAATGGCAATACGCCGCGGCAAGGATGTCATTTGTGAAAAACCCACACTCACCATCGCCGAGGGCCGCTATATATCGGACCTGGTGAAGAAAACCGGGCGGGTTTTCCAGACTTCAACCGAGGATCGCAGCCTGTTCATCTACCACCGGCTCGCCGAGGTCGTGCGCAACGGGCGCATTGGTAAACTTGAGAGAATAAAAGTAACGCTTCCTGTCGGCCAACATTTCCCGAATGAAAATGAAATCCCCGTTCCCGATGACCTCGACTACAATCTCTGGCTGGGTCCCGCTCCGCGTGCGCCTTACACCAAAAATCGCACCGAGCGGCAACACTGGCGCCATGTCTGGGACTATTCGGGAGGCAAATTCTCCGACTGGGGCATGCACCAGCTCGATACCGCCCAGTGGGCGAACAACACGGAACGCACCGGCCCGGTCAAGGTAGCCGGCAAAGGAACAGTCAACGAGGGCAGTATGTATAACACCTTCATCGACTATGAGATCAACTACAGCTACGCCAATGGTGTTGAGTTGAGCGTAAAGAGCGGCGGTACAAGCCTGCACTTCCACGGCAGTGACGGCTGGTGCGGCAGCAAAAGCTGGGACTCAGGCCTTGAAGCAAGCCGCAGGGAAATCGTCAAGGAGCCAATCGCCGCTGAGGGCCTCCACCTCTACACCTGCAAGGGAGGCGAACACCGTAACTTCCTTGACTGTGTAAAGTCGCGTAAGGAACCCTATTTCCCGGCTGAGACCGGACATCGCTGTGCCAGTCTCTGCCACCTCGGCAATATCTCCATGCGACTTGAAAGCGAGTTGAAATGGAATCCCGGCACAGAAGAGTTCATCGGCAATGAAAAAGCCAACTCCATGCGTGCGCGAGAAATGCGCAAACCCTGGAACCTGGAAACTTCCTGAATTAAGAAACAATTCCCACCATCCCCCGTCGGCACCCGCCGCAGAGAATCTCAATACCGGTAATGTTCCGGCTTATAAGGCCCTTCCTGGGCCACCCCGATATAATCAGCCTGTTCCGCGGTAAGCATCGTCAATTTCACCCCGATCTTCCCCAGGTGAAGCCGGGCGACCTCTTCATCAAGTTTCTTCGGCAACACGTAAACCCCGGGCACATAGGTTTCCCTGCTCTTCCAGAGATCAATCTGTGCCAGGGTCTGGTTGGTAAAGCTGTTGGACATCACAAAGCTCGGATGCCCGGTTGCGCAGCCAAGGTTTACCAGGCGACCCTCGGCAAGCATGTAAAGTTGGCGACCATCGGCCATGGTATACTGGTCAACCTGGGGTTTCACGCTCTGCTTGCTTACACCTTCCTCGACATTGAGGGCCTCAACCTGAATCTCGTTGTCAAAATGCCCGATATTGCAAACGATTGCCTGATCCTTCATCGCCAGTAAATGATCAAGACGAATGATATCCTTGTTGCCGGTCGTGGTGACATAAATATCAGCCCAGCCAAGGGTATCCTCCACTGTCAGCACGCGAAATCCCTCCATTGCGGCCTGCAGTGCACAGATCGGGTCAATCTCGGTCACGACAACCTGAGCCCCCTGTCCGCGCAGTGACTGGGCACAACCTTTGCCGACATCACCGTAGCCGCAGATTACCGCCACCTTGCCGGATATCATGACGTCGGTGGCACGCTTAATGCCATCGACAAGCGACTCGCGACAACCGTAGAGGTTGTCGAATTTTGACTTGGTAACCGAATCATTGACGTTAATTGCCGGGACACGGAGCTTGTCCTGCTCCGCCATCTGATAGAGACGATGCACCCCGGTGGTGGTCTCCTCGGAAACTCCTTTCCAGTTCTTTAGAAATTCTGTCCATTTTATCGGATCCTCACCGTGAACCTTCCTCAGCAGGTCCTTGATCACCTGTTCCTCATGTGAAGCGCTTTCACTGTCCACCCAGCCTGATCCTTCCTCAAGATCGGCTCCCCTGTGAATCAACAGGGTGGCATCCCCGCCATCATCAACAATCAACTCGGGTCCCGTGCCATCAGGCCAGGTGAGTGCATTGAGAGTACACTGCCAGTATTCCTCAAGCGTCTCCCCCTTCCATGCAAAAACCGGCACCCCGGTTACGGCAATGGCGGCGGCGGCATGATCCTGCGTCGAGAATATGTTGCATGAACACCAGCGTATGTCGGCACCAAGATCCCTGAGTGTCTCAATGAGCACCGCGGTCTGGATTGTCATGTGCAGTGATCCCATCACCCTTACGCCCTCAAGCGGCCTGTCAGCAGCATGCTTTACGCGCGTTGCCATCAGGCCCGGCATCTCATGCTCGGCAATGGCAATCTCACGCCTGCCCCACTCGGCAAGGCTGATGTCAGCTACCCTGTAATCTTCTTTTGTGTCTGCGGCGGTACTCATTAACGTAGCTCCCTTAAGGCTTCTCAGGCATTGGCTGCGGACTTCAAATCCTCAACCTTGTTGGTCTTCTCCCAGGTCAGGGAATCAAGGTCGTCTTCCCGGCCGAAGTGACCGTAATTGGTGGACTGGCGATAAACAGGACGCAGTAAATTCAACTGCGAGATGATATCTGCCGGCTTGAACGAGAAAACCTCCCCGACAGCCCGCTCGATCTTTGCCTCATCCACGGCATTGGTTTCGAAAGTCTCAACGGTAAGGGATACCGGATCAGGATACCCAATTGCATATGCAGTCTGTAACTCACAGCGATCAGCAAAACCTGCAGCAACAATGTTCTTGGCCACCCAGCGACACATGTAGGCAGCAGAGCGATCGACCTTCGATGGATCCTTGCCAGAAAAGGCTCCACCACCGTGCCGTCCCATGCCGCCGTATGTATCGACGATAATCTTCCTGCCCGTGAGCCCGCAGTCACCCTCCGGTCCGCCGACAACAAACAGCCCGGTCGGGTTGATATGATACTTGGTATCCTCAGTCAGCAGGTTAGCGGGCAACACTTTCTCGATGAGGTCCTTGGCGAGGGCTTCGCGGATTTCAGGGGTTGCAATTTCCTGGGCGTGCATGGTAGAGACCACCACCGCAGTAATGCGGCTGGGCTTGCCGTCAACGTATTCCACGGAAACCTGGGTCTTTGAGTCAGGACGCAGCCAGGTGTGGACACGATCCTTGCGCAACCTTGTCATCTCTTCACCAAGCCGGTGCGCATAGGCAATCGCCGCAGGCATCAGCTCCGGTGTATCATTACTGGCATAGCCAAACATGATTCCCTGATCCCCCGCACCCTGCTCCGAGGTTTCCTTGTCAGCGGCAGCCGCTTCATCAACCCCCTGCTTGATATCCGGAGACTGCTGTCCAAGCAGATTGAGGAATAAGAAACTCTGTGCGTCAAACTTGCAGGTATAGCTGTAATCAGTGCCCTGCGCATAGCACGAATCGTAATTCATGCCCACCAGCACCTCCTTGACCAACTCACAATAATCAAACTTTGCCTTGGTGGTGATTTCCCCGCCGAGAATAACAGCGTTATCCTTGACCATCGTTTCGCAGGCAACACGGGAGGCTGGATCCTCCTTCAGGCAGGCATCAAGGATTGTATCAGAAATGGTATCGCAAACCTTGTCCGGGTGACCTTCAGTGACGGATTCTGAAGAAAAAATGAAGCTATTTGCCATATATCTAAATATCGTGATATGTTGATATGTCCACCTTAATAACGATGTCGTCAACGTTGAAATGGCTCAAACTCCTTGCCGACCCGACCCGGGTCAGAATTGTAAGGATCTTAAACCGCGAAAAACTCTCAGTCGCCGAGTTGCAGGAAATTCTCGCAATGGGGCAATCGCGGATATCATCACAGCTGGCACAACTTAAAAGCGGGGGACTGGTTGAAGATGAACGCTCAGGTAAACACATTTTCTACCAGCTGTCCCATCCCGCCGGGGAGGAAAACGAGGCCCTTGAAAAAATCCTCGCCGTGGTGGAAACCGCCGCCACAGAAATTCCCGAATGTGCACAGGATAATGACGCGCTGGCACTGGCAATTGCAAAGCGTTCCGACCGGGCGCGCTCCTATTTTGACGAACTCGCGGGCAAGTTCGGGCGCAACTATGTCCCCGGCCGTAGCTGGAAAGGACTTGCCGAGACCCTCCTGAAACTGATGGCTCCCGGAGTGGTCGCTGACCTGGGAGCCGGTGAAGGAACTCTCGCCCAACTTCTGGCCCAGCGGGCTGAGAAAGTGATCGCTGTCGACAGCTCCGAGAAGATGGTGGATTTTGGTGTGAACCTTGCGTGCAAACACGGCTATTCAAACCTTGAATATCGACTCGGTGACATCCAGTCTCCGCCAATTGACAGCAACTCTGTGGATTTATCCCTCTTCAGCCAGGCGCTGCATCATGCCACAAAACCGCAGCAAGCTCTCAATGAGGCGTTCCGTATCACCAAACCCGGTGGTCGCGTCGTGGTGCTTGATCTTCTCAAGCATGATTTTGAGGAAGCACGTGAATTGTATGCCGACCTCTGGCCTGGATTTGCAGAAGTCGAGATACGCAGTTTTCTTGAGTCCGCGGGCTTTGAGGAAATCGAATCGGCGATCGTCGACAAAGAGTCCGAATATCCGCATTTCCAAACCCTTATGGCCATCGCCCGCAAGCCCGCCTAGTTTCCGTTATGTTTACCGGCATCATTGAGGACATCGGCACAATCGAAACCATCACGCGCAGCGGGCAAGGGGCCAGGCTGGAAATCGCACTTCCCGGGTTTGCATCCGGGCTCAATACAGGGGAAAGCGTGGCAGTAAACGGTTGCTGCCTGAGCGTCACCACTCACGGCAACTTGACAGCGGCATTTGATATCCTGGCACAGACATTGCGGGTGACCAACCTGGGTAATCTCCGTGAAGGTGATGGAGTCAATCTTGAGCGGGCACTGCGCGCTGATTCCAGAATCAGTGGCCACTTCGTACAGGGACACATCGATACCACTGCTGAAATTATTGCCATTGAGCCGGCCGGTAATGACCATCGCCTTGAGGTCACCCTGCCCGATGGATTCTCACGCTACCTTGCTCACAGGGGATCAATAGCAGTCGACGGGATCAGCCTGACCGCCGCAGAAGTCAACGATGACAGGCACAGCTTCACCTGCTGGGTCACGCCGCACACCCACTCGGTCACCACCCTTAATAGCCGCAAACCCGGCCAGTTCGTCAACCTGGAGTTTGATATGCTCGCCAAGCACCTCGAACGCCTCACTTCCGCGCCCGGGTAACACAGTAAAGGCAAGCCCCGCTCTACACACCCGGATATCGCCGGAACACGCAAAGGACATGCGGAAACACCCGACTCCCATTGACAACAAAACGGCATCCGTTCCCGGGATTTCCAGGAAAGAATGCCGTTAAGTTGGCTGGTTGGTTAAAAACGGCTCCGTCCCGGGTCAGGCGATGCCCTGGGGGAGAAATTCTCAGTCAGCCAATACCGGTTCACAACCCTCGAGCCCGGCATCAATTTGATCATGCCCTGAGGGTTCAGTCACAAACTGCTCAGTTCCACTCCGGGGAGGGGCAATCACAATCTTGTCACCATCGATGTCATTTTGCTCACTCATTGCAATCAACGCTTCTCAGGAAAAATTAAATCCTACTGGCAAGCCTCACACTCACCGCCGTTCATCATTGCCTCCAGGCTGCACGCCTGGATCTCCTCAGCGCTGTGCTCCTTCTTATCCTCTTTCTCCAGTGATTCTATACGCACCTTCTTTTTAGTGTTAATGGTCGATTTTTCAATATTTGAAGCTGCCAGGCTGCGCAGGTAATAAGTCGTCTTCAGTCCGGCATGCCAGGCGGCACGATACATGTGCGAGAGCTCCTTAAGATCCGGCTTGGCTATAAAAAGATTCAGCGATTGGGATTGATCGATCCATTTCTGGCGACGGGCGGCGGCATCAATGAACCAGCAGTGCTCGATGGAGAATGCCGTGGCGTATTTCTTTTTGATCAGCTCCGGAATCTCATCAATATCCCCGATCTCACCATCGTGATACTTTAACTGATCAACCATCTCCCTGCCCCAAAGGCCAAGCTCCTTGAGGTCACGCACAAGGTAGGAGTTAAGAACAATAAAATCGCCGGACAGGTTACTCTTGACGAAAAGATTCTTGTAGGTCGGTTCAATGCAGGGCGAACTTCCCATGATGTTGGATATTGTCGCTGTTGGAGCAATGGCAAGCACATTGGAATTACGCATCCCCTGCTTCTTAATCTTCACCCGCAGCACATCCCAATCGAGCTTGCCCCCGCGTAAAACCTTGATTTCCTGCCCGCGCTCACGTTCCAGTAAATCAACGGTATCCGGCGGCAGTAGCCCCCGATGCCACTTGGAGCCCTTGTAACTCGAGTAGACCCCATTCTCGGCAGCCAAATCACTCGACGCCTCATAGGCGTAATAGGCAATCGCCTCCATGAACTCATCGTTAAACTCAACTGCCTCCTGGGATGCAAAGGGCGTATTCCGCTGAAAAAGCGCATTCTGCAGGCCCATTACCCCGAGCCCAATCGGGCGATGCCTCTGGTTGGCACAGCGTGCCGCATCGGTCGGGTAAAAATTGATATCAATGACATTATCCAATGCACGCACCGCAATCCCAATAGTCTCGCGCAACTTTTCATGGTCTATCTCACCCTTATCATCGAGATGATTGTCAATGACCACAGAACCAAGGTTGCAAACAGCTGTCTCATCCTCACCGGTATTGAGCGTAATCTCAGTGCACAGGTTTGAACTATGGATCACGCCGCAATGATCCTGCGGACTGCGGACGTTGCACGGATCCTTGAAGGTAATCCACGGGTGCCCGGTCTCAAAAAGCATCTTGAGCATGCTCTTCCACATCTCGATGGCAGGAACTGACTTGCCGTAAATCTCACCCGCGGCAGCCTTGCCCTCATACTCAATATAGCGATCCTCAAAGGCACTTCCGTAAAGATCATGTAAATCAGGCGTCTCATTTGAACGGAACAAAGTCCAGTTCTCACGAGCCTCCATTCGCTTCATGAACAGGTCCGGAATCCAATTCGCGGTGTTCATGTCATGGGCACGACGCCGGTCATCGCCGGTATTCTTGCGCAACTCAAGGAAATCACCTATATCGACATGCCAGCTCTCCAGGTATGCGCAGCCGGAACCGCGCCGCTTGCCACCCTGGTTGACCGCCACCAGTTGATCATTGTGCATTTTCAGGAATGGAATTACTCCCTGACTTTCACCGTTGGTGCCGTGAATATGGCTGCCGGTGCCGCGCACAGCAGTCCATGATCCTCCCAGCCCGCCGGCCCACTTTGAAAGATAAGCATTCTCTGCAATTCCACGCTGCATGATCGACTCAATCGAGTCATCCACCTTGTAGAGGTAACACGAACTGAGCTGCGAGTGATTGGTCCCGGAATTGAAAAGTGTCGGCGTTGATGAACAGAAACGGCGTGCCTTGTAAAGCCTGTAGAGCGCAATGATCTTGTCGGCGGCATCTTCTTTCTCGTCACGGAACAATCCCATCGCGACACGCATCCAGAACAATTGCGGCGTCTCAATCCGGCGATGCACTTCACCGGTCTTGTCAATCGTCAGGTAGCGGTCATAGAGAGTCTGAATACCGAGATAATCAAAATCGAGATCAGCTGCGGGATCAATCGCATCTGCAAGCTTGTCAAGCTCATGTTCCCTCAGCCGCTTGTCGAAACGGCCAATTTCAATGCCCCGTTGCAGCCCGGCCTTGAATCCTCTGCGATGAACCGCAGGCAGTTTCCCGATGCCATCCCTGACAATATCCCAATCCAAAACCTCCTCATAGATATAGGTCAATAGAATCCGGGCAGCGAACTGAGCAAAATCCGCATCTTTCTCGATCAGGCTTTTGGCATTGAGAATAATAGTCTTGTCGAGATCGGGCTTGGACATCTCGGGAAAAACCGAACGGCGAAGTTCACGCTCGATTGCCTCGGAATCCAGGCACAGTTCAAGCCTGAGAGATGCGAACTCAATACGCTTGCGCAGGTCCGCTCCATCCCACAGGAAAGCCGAGTCGTCTATATTGCGAACCAATATCAAGGAGTCCTGATTCGGATCGTCCCCCGCCGCACTCACCTCATCAAGGGACTCCTGCTGCTCGGTTTCGCGCAAGACAGCACGATGCGCACGATAAAGGATGTATGCCTCGGCAACCTTGAAATATCCCTGCCGCATCAGTTCCTCCTGAACGCGATCCTGCAGATCCTCAATATGGATAAACTCTGTAGACCCCTCGGCAATATGATCACCAACCGCCTGCGCAACATCCTCCGCTGGACCCGAGTCAAGGTGCAGTGAGAGAAACGCCTTGCGCACCGCAATCTCAACCTTGTTCGGATTCCACTTCACAGCCATGCCATTGCGCCTGATGACGCTTGTAAGCCGTTGTTGAGATCCATCCTCGGTGGTGGAGTCGGAGGCATTGCGTTGTGAGCGAATAATAAGGGAGCGGGCAACGTCATGCGCATTATTCTTCACCAGTGCACGCTCTATGATCCTGGACATCTCGGTCGAATCAAAAGTGATCTCGGAAGCCCGGGACTGTTCACTCTGCTCAACTATTTCCTCGGTTACCGAACACGCAATGCCGGCAACAAGCCGCTGGTTTTCATCATTGAAAATATCTTCCTCTTCGCGGGAGAGGAGAAGATCAGTAAGCGCACTGCCAACAGTATCCGCCACTTCAGCGATATCATAATCGCGGGTCTGCCCGCCTATCTCGATCTTAATCTGGAGTTGTCCCGGCAATGCGGGTGTTTGTTTACGGGCGTATTCAGACCAGTCGAAGCGGGGGGGATTGTGCTCAGCTGGTTGCGCAGCAAACTGTTTAAGCTGAATATCCTCTTTTAGTATATTTTTCACGATCATCTGAAATTATTCCGCAAAAGTTGGTGATAGGGCAGTCCTGCCCTTTTTAGTTTGTCAACTGCCGGCAGGTCCTCCCCCGGCAACGGCTACTTAAAGCTCGTCGTCACTGACCACCTCCAGGGCCGACGTTTTCTGGTACTCGGTAACCCTGCCCTCAAAGAAATTCTGCTCCTTGCTGATATCCATCATCTCAGCCAGCCAGGGGAAAGGATTCTCAACCCCCGGGTTCAATGGCGATAATCCCACCCCATCAAGGCGACGATCGGCAATATAGTCAATATAGAGGATGAAATCCTCGTAGCTCAAACCCAGCGAATTCACAGGCAGGCAGTCTGCTATGAATTCTTTCTCAAGTGCCACGGCCTCACGCATCGTCTCACGCAGTTCTTCGCGGAAGTCGTCAGTCCAGATCTCCTTATTCTCCTCAATGAGATCCATGAATAAGTTACGCAACAACTCGATATGATTAGACTCGTCACGCAACGTGTAGCGGAACATCTGTCCGATACCGGTGAACTTGTTCTGCCGGTAGAGGCTTAAGATCATGCCAAAGAGTCCGTAAAACTGTGTGCCCTCCATGCATTGCCCAAAAACAAAAATATTCTTGGCCAGCAACTTCTTGTTCTCCGGGACAGTCAGGTCAATGTCACGCCGCAGGGAATGAGAAACCCGGGTAACGAACTCGTTCTTGCGCTTGATCGTTGGAATCTGCTCAAACATCGCCTCGCACTCATGCGGATTGATGCCCAGCGAACTGATCATGTAGAGCAGTGAATCAGCATGGATGTTCTCTTCATGCGCATGACGCCCAAGGACCAGTTTTAATTCAGGTGCGGTGACCAGTTCCCTGATCACGTGCAGGATATTGTCACCAACAATCCCCTCGGCAGCCGAAAAATAACCGATCCCCATGCGGATAATCCATCGTTCCGCATCGCTAAGCTGGTTCTCCGACTGCCACTGCTCAATATCCTTGCCCATCGCAATATCCTCAGGCTCCCAGTGGTTAGCCTTCATGGTACGGTAGAGATCGTAAGCCCACTGATATTTGAGGGGCAAAAGATTGAAAGCCTCTGTCTGGCGGCCGTTGATCACCGACTTGGAGGCAAAGGCCTCTTCCGCCTTATCGCTGTCCAGCACAAAGCATTTACTTCCAATTTCGAACGTCTTTTCCATCAGCCTTAAGTTTCGCGCAACGGCAATCTATCAAATTCTTGTTAAATTCAGGATATCTTAGGGATCTTTTCGGCCGAAGCTCCGCCACGGACGGCAAGTCAAGGCTTTCGAAATCCCCCTGTTATCGCTCCTCTGGGATCTGTGGCAGTGCTTTGCACAAACCACTACATCTTGGTGAAGCGAGGGTTACTATGCACAATATATTGTGCTTTGGTCAAAGCAAAAATTATCCCTGACCCGGTGTTTTAGGCCTCGATTTTGGACATCAACGACTTACGAAACGAGTTTTTTTTTGTACCTGTGAATTGTTAATTACTGTTAATGATCTTAACTAAAATTCACTCCAAATTTGCGCCTAATCCGGGCGAAAATTCTATATAGCGATCAATTTTCAGGAACTGGCCTGAAGGGCGTTTTCTAGTAAATGAAGTGACTCCAATGTAGTGACGAACTGCAGAATCAGGCCTCGAAACCCATCTTTCAGTGCCGTTCCAACATTTCAGGCAGCCGGGGAAAAGGCGGGACTAAAGAAAACCGGGGATGACCCGCAAATTGCATTCAGCCCTCATTTTCCGAGATTCTGTAGAAGCGACGCCGATGATCCGCCGGCAACACCAGCTCGGTGAAGGTGGTTTGCTCCCCGCCGGAGGGGAAAACATCATCAAGCCGGTTCCAGGCGGAAAGGTCATCGCTAACCTCAATCAGATAGCTTGCCCCCGGGCTTGAAGTGAAATCCAGGCTGAACCCGGCAGAACCGGCCGCATGGCGCATATCGAGAATCTCAATGGATTCGCAGAAGCTCCGGTTCACCTCATAGCACTCCACCTGCACCTGCGGGGCACCGCGCTCGCTGCGCTTGCTCCAGGCAAAATAGAGGCGATCACCAAGATAAGCCATGGTGGGGTGCACATGAGCAAACCCGTCGTCCCCCACCGCAATGTCATCCACCAGTTCAAGGGATGGGTCGAGCACCGCCAGTCGTGCCCCGTACGGGTTGAGCCGCATGTCGCGGTCTCCCCCCAACTCCCGGGCAATGTAGGCCACCAGCGTGTAGTCATCCACCACCTGGCTGTCAGTGGGGAAATGCCGCTCAAGGCTGTCATCCCCCACGCTGGCAAGCCGGCTCACGGTAAAGGCATCATCCAGGACGTTGACCGTGATCCGCCCGGGCCCAACGGGACCCAAGCTGGCAACGAAACGAACCTGGTCACCATGCATGTGCATGCTGTTGCCGATGTTAGTGTCAATACCATCGCTTGAGGTTGGGATTGTGTGCGTGGCCAAAATCCCGCCGTCGAGATTTACCTCCCGGACATGAAGTGAATCAGACCGGGTGCCGGTACTCACCAACAAGTTATCCCCGGTCCACAGCATGCAGTGATCAGGAAAATTATCCTCAGTAAAGTCGGTGGCCTGGGCAACGATTGCCCCGCGCATCAGCTCATTGCCATCCATGTCAAAACGGGCCATCATCAGGGACTGGTCGGTGGCAAAATCCTCCGAGGGCCCGCCCCCGCCCACGGGCTTATCCTCCCCGTAGTTCAGGGCCTGGTAGACCACCACAAGTTCATCGTCCACCAGAATGGCCCGGTGATCCGCCGGTTCACCATAAGTGGCATCTATTGCCGCCACCGGGAACGGGTCACCTTCCTGCTGCAGATCCGCGTCAAAACGGTAGGCCTGGTGCTTGATCCGCCCGATCTCATTGGCTCCCGGGCCCGGTTCGACCACCACCACAATCAGGCCGCCGTCCGCCCGCACCCGGATCTCAGGGCGATGAGTTCCAACCGCCATCTCCATCGTCGCGACATGGGAAAGAGACAACTCGTCACCACCCATGGATTCACCACCGGCTAAAGAGAACAAGGAGACCACCATTACAAGCGCCCCGCCACAGGGCAGTCTCTTTGGGGTTTTCATCTTTCGTCCGGGGGTTCTGTTTAGCTGTTTAGTTTGCCATTCTCAATTGGCCTTAAAAGCTGCAGTAAGGTCATACACGCCCTGTGCCAACCCTACTCTGCCTGCACAAGATGACCTGAACATTACATCCCCCGGAATTTTTCTTTGCTCCCCCGGTACAAACCGGTGTCACGGCACCTGCCCTGATTCTAAAAAAAACGCACCGCCTTGCGTTTGCTGCATCGGGAGCTAAGCAAAAAAACAATACAGGGCTTGACCCGGGATCTCAGTTCCTGTCAGGCTCTTTGCTGAACAGCATTGTAAAAATGAATAAAAAAATCAGTTTTTTGGAATGCTATTGATGCAAAATAAAAATTAACCCGGAATACTTCCCCCTGCGTATCCCCTCCCTGCGTATCCCCTCCAAACCAGACAACACCACATCTCCATTAATCGACCATGGCAGTAAGTAAACTCACCCTCGCGGCCGCCATGCTGGCGGCATTTGCCCTTATCCTTAACAACGCAGCGGCTCAATCCATGATCGGGCCCGGGGCTGACATTACAGACGCCAGG
>JAYGGE010000076.1:0-2343 GCA_046581505.1 Verrucomicrobiales bacterium
CGGTGGGCCGGTTGAGAAGATGCGCACGGCGGTGCCCGTCGCGCTAGCGAGCTTCCTGCTCACCCTAATTGGTCGGCTGATGTGCTGGAAATATTGGTTCGTCAGCGGTGTCGGCGCAGTCTTGATCTTAGTCATTATTGCGGAGGCTGGACAGTTTTTCCTACCCCAGCGTAACCCGAACTGGGGCGATGTGCTGCGGGGCGCTGCCGGGGCGGTTGTCGGCCTGGTGGTCGGGCTTTGTCAATGTGTTACCCATGTTCTGAACCTGGAGTGTTACCTATGGTTTGAACCTGCACCAAGGGAGCCGCGGCGCGGCAGAGAGGAATGAGGAATTGGGGAGGAATGACGATTTTTGATTTTTGAAGTGGGGAAGGACTCACTGGCAGTCCAGCATGGAGGCGGGAACGGGGCTCCCTTTGAGCGGATTACATATCCACTCTCGTGAGCTTGGATGGCGATCTTTGAGTTTCGATGTGTGGGATGCTTTTTTGCGGGGAATTGAGAAAACTTCGACAATCGGCGATCGCTGTTCGACACTCTTCAATTCATTCTGCTGTGTTTGGATCCGGCGGGATTGAGTATTGTTCCCAATGTTTTTTGTTCTCTCGAAGATTCTGAGCTTTGTCATCCAGCCGCTGGTCTGGTTGGTTTTCGTTTTGATCTGGGCGCGATTGACGCGGAACGAACGACGGCGTCAGTGGCTGCTCTCGATCGCGCTACTGATCGTGGTGGCTGGGACGCAGCCGCTCTTGATCAATGCTGCCTACGGATTGTGGGAGGTGCCGCCGGTGGCGATGGATTCGCTTGGTGAGGGCGGACAGGCGGATGGCTTTGAAGTAGCAATTGTACTCGGTGGTTTCGGTTCGGCCGAGCGAGAGCTGAAGGATCGATTTGACTTCAATGCTTCTGCCAACCGGCTGACGCATGCGCTCGAGCTCTATCACCAGGGGATTGTGAGGAAGATTCTGGTGACCGGTGGGTCGGCGGTGATCATTGGAGAGAAGCTGAACGAGGGTGAGGCGGTGGAGCGGTTATTACGGCGTATCGGGATTCCTGCCGAGGATCTGTTGATCGAAAGTCGCAGCCGTAATACGCATGAAAACGCGGTGTTCACAGCGGCACTGCTGAGGGAACAAGGGATTCCGGGCTCGCGTTGCTTGCTGCTCACCGATGGATTTCACATGAGGCGCGCACTGGGGTGCTTCGAGACGGTGGGGGTGCGGGCCACGGCCTTCAGCACGAGCCAGAGCGATCACCCGTTTGGCTCGGCGTCACCGGCGAAATGGCTGCTTCCCGATGGTGGAGGATTTGCAAAATGGGCGCGTCTGTTGAAGGAATTGGTCGGGAGTGTTGTTTACCGGGTTTCGGGGAAGGGTTGAGTTTTTAGTGGGCGGTGGGCAGGGAATGACGAATGACGAAATACCCAAGTAGCGAAGGAATGACAAGGGGCGCGGATTGGGGGTCCAAGGCGACCGGATCCGCCTTCTTATCGATCCTTCAGATCGCTCTGCGAAGTGATTTCATGTTCAAGTTGGGGAAGCAATGCGAAGCCGGCTACAGCGCCGCGTCCTGACCCCTCATACGTCGCGCCGTCGCGGGAAACTTGGAGTCCGGCAACGCAGCCATGTCATCCAGAGCAAGGCGATGGATCTCCCGGCTTGCACCCGTGCCCCCCCACGCAGTCCAAGCCAAACGCCGCAGCCCTCCGTCCTTAGATATTTGGGTATTTGAGTATTTCGGATTTCTTTAGGTATTTCTAGGGCTGGGAGCTTGGACTTGTAGCCCAAGTTGTGGGGAGGTGCCGGGTGTCTAGAATTTCTCGCTCTGATAATTTGCATAATTGAATTGGTTTGAGAAAAGTTTTTGGCGTTGGGCGGCTGGAATTTTAATATTTTTCTTGCTTTTTGGCGCGGATAACTGTTTAGATAGCGCCCGATCAAGGAAAGCAGGGCGGTTGCCGGTGAATTGGCATCGGCGTTGGCGTCGATGTCGCGATCAGATGACGGAATTTTAAAACAAACTGAATGGTGCGAGATCGGTTAGAGACGGGCGGCGTTCTGGAATGATGGATACAGGAGTGGAAACTACGGTGAAGGCGGGCAATTTTGTTGGGAAGCTGTTCCCGACTGCTTCGGTGCAGCTTGGAGGGGCGGGCGGCGTGGCGTGGGATTGGAGGTTTGGACTGCTGCGCAGGATATACCCCTACGTCCTGTTCGGCTGCGATCTGGTCCTGATCACGGCGATCTATTCCCTGACGGTGTTTCTACGCCAGGGGGAGTTGGCGGTCCAGATGGTGAGTAAGCAGGTGCTGCTGATGTTGGTGGCGATCAGCGTGTCTGGCAT
>JAYGGE010000057.1:0-16743 GCA_046581505.1 Verrucomicrobiales bacterium
CAAGGAGCTGTAAGTTCATCCAAACCGATCTTTTGAACAAAGCCAACCGCATCCCACAGCGCACAAGCACCAGCCCAGAATCAAAACAGTCGAAACGGCCAGGAAATCGAACGCGTTCATCTACCGCTCCGTGCGCCGCCCGCTCAATGAGACGGCAATCAAGAAGCTCGACGATGATTATCACAAGACGATCGAGCACTATAAGGCAATCGCCCAAAAGCGAAAGATGCTGTTGCAGCAGAAGTGACAAGTATTAAACTGGACCATGCATCTTAAGACCTGCCTGAGCGTTGCTATTTTGTTCTGTGCCGTGGCCGCGCAAGCGGAAGATTGGCCGATGTGGAGATTCGACGCCCTTCGCACGGCAGTAACCACCGAGCATGTGAAGCCACCGTTGGATCAGGTGTGGACTTTTCGGTCCCGGCAGTCGGGAAATGCGCCAAAGGCGGTTAACCCCACGCTGGTAAAATACCCGTGGGTTGCCATGTATACGTTGCCGATCAGCGCAGCCGGTGACTCCGTATTTTTCACCAGTGCCGCCGATGGCCGTATCGGATGCCTGAACGCGGCCAGTGGTAAGTTGCGATGGGAGTTCCTGGCGGGTTGCGGCGTGAACCGGGCGCCGACGTTCTGGAAGGGAAAGGTGTACGCCGGCAGTCATGATGGGAATGTCTATTGCCTCGATGCGAAAACCGGGAAACCAGTATGGACCTTCAAAGCCGCCCCTGACGAACGCTGGTTCCTATCCTACAACAAACCCGTTTCTGTCTGGCCGGTTCGTACTGACATCACCGTGGCTGCCAGCCCGACCGTCAACCAGGGTAACGCTGTCGCCTATTTCGCCGCCGGCGTTTTTCCTCATGACGGCACTTTCCTCTATGCCGTCGATGCGGAAACCGGTAAACGAATCTGGCGCAACGCCACCCACGCCGAGTCGGGCTGGCGGGCCAGCATGGCACCCGCGGGTTACCTCTACGTGACGGAAAAGACCATCACCGTGCCCCGCGATTTCTGGGGTTACTTCTCCCGATGGGGAACGCTGATCACGTTCGACCGTGCCACCGGAGCCGCCGGCCATTATGCCGGTTCTCCTCCCATCATTGGCGTCAAGAAGGATAACATACAGTACTTCGGTAGCCACGCCGCCAAGACGGAGAAGGACAAGGACGGGAAGGATAAAGCAACCGAGATCTGGCGGGAGAATGTGCCGGGCCGATGGGTGGATTTGGATTCGGCCATGGGCACGCGCGGCAAGCGACCGGTTTACTTCCGGTGGGACCCGGATTCTCTGTCGGTGGTTTACGCCGGTGGCGTCGTCTACAGCACCGCGTTCGAGACCGACGCCAAGAAAGGCATGGGAACCGGTATTTATGCGCGCAATGCCGCGGACGGCAAGCTCCTGTGGTCGGCCGATGTGGACGAACAGGCCAACCAGATTATTGTCGCCAACGGACGCGTTTTCCTGTCGAGCCGCCAGGGCACCATCTATGGCTACGCACCCGTAGGTGCGAAGAAACACGGCGTTATCGCCGAAGCCGTCAAAACGGACCCCTTTGCGGAGAACCCGAAAGCCGCTCCCCTGGCACAGTCGATCATCAAGCAGTCCGGAATCAAGGCGGGCTATGCCGTTGTGGTTGACTGCGAAAACGGAGCGCTTGCTTACGAGTTGGCCCGGCATTCTGACCTGTATGTTATTGCCGTGTTCGACGATGCCAATCGTATCGCCGCGGTGCGAAAAGCATACAGCCAGGCAGGCATGCACGTTTCGCGCATTGTGGCGTACCACCGGAAGGCCGGATCGGAGCTTCCGTTCAGCTCTTATCTGGCCGACTTGATCGTGTCAGAAGCGGCCGGAACCAGCGGTCGCCTACCCAAAGATTTCGCGAAAATCAATCGCGTGTTAAAGCCGATCCGCGGCATCGCGCTCTTCGGCGGCGAGCAAGAGGAAAACGATCTCAAGGAATGGATCGCCGCGAAGCAGGGCTGGGAAATTATTACCGATGGCAAGCACAAATGGGCGCGGCACGTTCGTCCGCCCCTACCGGAATCCGGGGGTTGGACCCACGCGTTTGGGGATGCGGGGCACACCGGGTCCAGCCACGACGGCGCGCTCAAGCCGCCGCTTGGGATCTATTGGTACGGTGAACCCCAGTTGGAGCAGGGCAGTCCAGGCGCGCTGATGATTGATGGTGTCTTTCTGCTGTGTAAGGGAACCGACCTTCATGCCTATGACGAGTATACAGGGCGCGAGCTATGGAGTCGCGGCCAGGGTCGAACCGATACGGTCTGTGGGCCGGGGAGTGTTTTCCTCCGTTACCTCGAGGTGATCGTCCGGTTAAATCCCGCGACGGGCGAAGAGATCCAAGCCTACCTACCGCCTTTCGAAGGCGGTAAGTGGAACGTCATGGCCGCCGCCGAAAACGGCGAAACCCTCTATCTCGTCGCGGGCGGCAAGAGCAAAGATGACAAAAAATGGTCGTCCATGATGGCCGTGGATGTGGTCAGCGGTAAACCAAACTGGATGCTGGGTGGGCCCGGCGAGGATAGACAGTGGAGCGGGTGGAGCGCGATTGGGGACGGGTACATGTACATGATCACGGGCAGTGCCACCAACGGCCCGCGTCATGCCGAAGCGATCTCGGAAATGCGTGCGCATCTCAAAACGACCGATGCGGAGCGCCTCGCCAAGTTCGAAAAGGAAGTGCATGAACGGGATATTCGTATCCTTACCACGATTGACACCAAGACGGGAAAGATCCTATACGAGCACGGAGTTGATCTTACCAACTGCGGGGGCCGGTTTCTGCCTAGCGTCGGGTACGGCGGCGGCAAATACGCCCGGCACTATAATCCGGGCGTAGGGCCCTGGACCATGGCCCGAAAGGGCTTGGTCGTCTTCGGCACAATGAGTGGCGCCGATAAGGGATGGCGGGTCTGGCCGGCGGGCGGCTACAAGCAGCGTGGCTTGGCGGTACACGACGGCGCGACCGGCAAGCTGCTGTGGAATCGGCCCTGCAACTACCGCACCCGCCCGGTGATTATTGATGAAACTATTTACGCCGAACCGTGGGGGTACGACTTGCGAACCGGCAAACGCAAACAGAGAAAGCACCCGGTCACGGGCCAAGACGCGGACTGGGTATGGTGCCGATCGGACAAGCAGTGCGGCTCGTTTTCCGCTTCGAAACATTTTCTTTTCGGACGCTCGTTGGGCGTCGGGTACCACGATCTCCTGTCGGATAATGGACTCTATACCTTCTGGCACAGCCGGATGAGTTGTTCGTTCGATGCATTCACCGGAGGCGGCATGATGATCAAGCCTCCCAATGCCGTATCCTGTAAATGCACGTGGTCGCTGCCATTCACCATCGCCCTGGGACAAGTGTCCGCGCCGCCGCCCGGCCCGCAAGACTATGCCCAGCCCGGACCGATCGTGCCGGTCAAACATCTTTACGTTGATGTTGGCGCCAATGGGTCCCGCCGCGACGAGCGTGGCAATTTGTGGATCCCTCCGACCCCGGGTAAGCATCATCTACTGCTTCGCCTCGGGGATACCATGGCCACCTACGAGGGTGGTTCCGCGGTCGTTCGCAGCTCCCTCCACACGCCGGTAGAGAATACGACGGAACCGTTCGTTTTCGCGTCCGCCTTCCGCGGATTGAAACATTGGTCACTACCCATCAACATCGAGGGACAAACGGGAAACTACACGGTGCGACTTGGTTTCGCGGCCCTACCCGGGGACCAGCCCGGACAGCGCGTGTTTGACGTCAAACTCAATGGCAAGATGGTCTTGAAGAAGTTCGACATCATGAAGGAAGCCGGCAAAGCGGATCGCGCCGTATGGAAAGAGTTCAAGATGTCGATTGGGGAAAATTTAACCGTTGAGCTGGTCGCCAGTTCCGATAAACCGGATAAGGCCCACATGCCACTCCTCAACGGGATACAGGTTCTCAAGTAGATCCCCCTAACGTCCTCGACAAACCAGCATCTGGGGCAGTCCTCGCATCTTACTCTTCACGAGCGACCAACGCATTCCGATTGCCCAACTTTCTTATAATTGGCAGATGCCTCATTGCTATAGCACAAATGACGAGAAAAAACTCGCGTCAACCCGGAGAGGTGTGTGGTTTATTAGCAATTCACGATGATCGCGATCAAAGATGCTTCCTCCAGCACCGTAATCGGCAGCATTTCGATTGACGGCGAGCCCGTTGAGTTCAGTAACGGCGAGACAATTTATGAAATAACAGAGCGCTGCCGGCGTGAAGTGCCCACCCGATGCTACAATCCGCGTCTTGAATCCTTTGGTGCCTGCCGCCTGTGTATTGTTGAGGTCGAGGGCATCGACCGATTCTCAATCGTTAACGGCTTCTTCAAGTGGGAAGAAGCGAGGACAGATGCTGTTGCCAGGAACGGCATGCTGGCAACGTTTGCCACTGAGCAGAAATGGATGCGTGCACTCGATTCACTAGGAGCAGGAGCACTGGACAATTTCTCAGGGCTGTGGATTGGCGCGACAGACTTAGTGGAGGAAGGCACCTGGCAATGGATTACCGGCGAGACCTTTGAGTTTGATAACTGGGCAGATGGGCAGCCCGATAACCTTGGAGGAGCCGACCACGCGGAGGTCAGCGGAAAATTCGGCGCTGCATGAGGTTTCTGGTTCGACACTCCAGGAGAAGCGCTGCGTGATGGTCACATCCTTGGAAAAATCATTGACCCGTTGAACCCTGACACGGACGGCGACGGTGTCAGTGGCCAACAAGTGCATCGAGGGCGTGCCGGGCTTTTCGTTTGCGATCTGCCGTCGCGATTCGCTCCTCGCCACCGAAGGCTGGGCCCGCTCGGTGAGCCTCGACCTGCTGGCGCAATGGCAAGGCTTGGAAGCGAACGGACAGTTTCGCTTCACGCCACCTACGCACGCGTTACTGGCGTTCGCGCAGGCGCTCTGCGAGTTGCAGGCCGAAGGCGGCGTTGAGGGCCGCGTCAGCCGCTATCGCGAAAATTACGAGGTGCTCGTTGCCGGAATGCGCGAAATGGGGGTTCCCGAGTATCTGCGGCCCGAGTTGCAAGGCACGATAATCACCGCTTTCCGCCACTCGAATCACCCGCGTTTCGAGTTCGATGAGTTCTACACGCGGTTGAACGACAAAGGATTCGTGATCTACCCCGGCAAGGTGTTGAGTGCCGATTGCTTCCGCATAGGTAGCATTGGGCGTCTCTTCGAGTGCGACATCCACGCCCTGCTCGCAGCGATCCGATCTACGCTGAGCGAGTTGCACATCGAGCTTCCGTGCAACTGATCGCCTCGTAAACTCGGCGTCACTGGGAGAGAAACTCTGTGAAGGCCGTCTTGTTTTCGATCGGTGAGGTTTGTGGTCGGCCTAGGTCGGCACGTGCGCCCTTCTGGACCATTATCTCCAGCATGGCCGGCCCTCGCACGGAACGAAGCTGGGCTACTTTCCCGGCTAAGTCACCGCGCCGCTCGACGCGCCACCCTTCAGTATAACCGCATGCCTTCACGATTTCCGTGAATGAGACCTGCAGGCCCGCGGTGGCCATGCCACCAACGGAATCGTGGACTCCGTTGTTCAAGATGACATGCTTGAAGTTCACCACACCAGCCGTGCCGACAATAGCCGCGCCGCCCATGTGCATGAGCATGGCACCGTCGCCGTCCAGGCAAAACACCTGTCGATCGGGTTTGCCCAGGGCGATGCCCAGGGCGATCTGTGAGGCGTGTCCCATCGAGCCAACCGTCAGGAAGTCCCGTTGATCCTGCCCGGTATGACTGCGGTATTCGTAAAGCTCGCGCGATATCTTCCCTGTCGTGGAAACGATCACATCGGTCTCGCTCAGGGTCCCGACGACTACCCCGATGGCCTCCTCACGAGTCATCTCGAAGTCGCCTGTGGTATGGTCTGTCGGTTTGTAAGATTCAAACGTATCCTTGCGGACCATCAACGCGACCGGCCGGTTCTCAGAAGTAGCAATAGCCAGCAGTTCATCCACACATCGCCGGGCCGCATCGGGCTCTGGTGCCAGGATGCGGTAGGATATATCCATCGCTTCCAGCAAGCTCAAGGTGACATCGCCCTGCTTGACGTGCTGCGGTTCGTCTTTCGTGCCGGGCTCTCCGCGCCAGCCGATCAGCAAAAGCAGTGGAATGCTATAGACGTCGGGGTCGGCGAGTGAGAGCAGCGGGTTAATCGTGTTTCCCTGACCGGAGTTCTGCAAGTAAACCATCGGCACTTTCCCAGTGGCCAGATGATATCCGCACGCGAGGGCCACGGCTCCACCCTCATTGGCCGCCACGACGTGCTTGTCACCGCCATGGTCGTCCAGGTAAAAGCAGAGCGGCTTGAGCAGCGAATCCGGCACGCCTGCGTAGAAATCTACACCAGACGCCCCGAGCCAATCGAAAAATTCCTGAGGTTGAATCATGTTTCGCTTAGGTCCTTTCGGGGATGAGATTGATGATCTCCTTGATGGGCATGCAGTTTTCCTCAACCTCAGCAGCGCGGCCGTGCCGCAGAATACTCCTGGCGACCTCGACCATGGCTGGATAGGCGCTGCGCAGGAGTTGGTTGGCGTAGATCACGATGCGGACGCCCGCCTCGGCCAGTTCATCCTCGGTCGTCTGCGAATACGTCGTTGGCACCGCCACCAGCGGCACGCGATTGTCGAACTTCGCGTACTCCCCGCAGAAGGTCAGCACCTCATCGGGGGTAGGCTCCTTGCTGTGGATCATGATCCCGTCCGCACCGGCGTCGATGTAGGCCTGGGCGCGAGCCAGCGCGTCGTCCATGCCCGCCTTGAGAATCAGGCTCTCGATGCGGGCGATGATCATGAAGCCTGCGGTCACTTGGGTGCGCTTGCCGGAGGAGATCTTGTGGGTGAAGTCCTCGATGCTATCCTGAATCTGTGCGGCCTCGGTACCGAACAGCGAGTTCTTCTTCAGACCTTTCTTGTCTTCGATGATCACGGCCGAGACGCCGAGACGCTCGAGCGTGCGGACCATGAACACGAAATGTTCGGCGATCCCACCGGTATCTCCATCATAGATGATGGGCTTGGTGGTGGTCTCGAGGATATCGTTGACGGTGGTCATCCTCGAGGTGATGTCCACGTACTCGATGTCGGGCTTGGCCTTGATGGCCGAGTCGGTGAGGCTGCTCATCCAGATGCCGTCGAACTCCCTGACCTTGCTGTCGCTTTCGACGCTAACGGTCTCGGCGATCAGCCCCGCCAGGCCGCTATGCGCTTCGATAATGCGCACCAGCGGTCTGGCGTCCAGCAGCCGCTTCAGCATCCCCAAGCGGATCTGCGGGGTAGTACCCACCTCCCGGATGGCCCGGTTGAGCGAGGTAGACGTGATGCCGGGGCTATGCTGCAGTTCGACAAGCTCCCCGCCCCATTGCTTGAGCGTGTCGATGACACGCTGGCGGGTTTCGCGCTGCAGGCCGGTGTTCCAGTCGTCGCGGTGGAGCACGTAGTCGGGCTTGATCTTCCGCAGGTTCGGCACGTAGTCCAGTTCTTCTTGGACCACCACTTCTCTGACGCCCTTGACGTTCTCGATGACGACCTTGCGTTCATCGTAGGGCATGTACGGCAGCCTCTGGTAGCCGGCAATGGCGCTGTCGGTCAACAGACCGATCACCACCTCACCCAGTTCCCTGGCTTCCTTAATTATTTTCATGTGACCTGGAGTGATCAGGTCGGCACTCATCGAGATATAGACTGTTTTCATATAGTTTTCTTTGGTGTCTCTCGATTACGCATAGCCATGGTCCTCCGTGGTGGCATAGCCCCGTGTCAGGCGAGCGCCCTCCGCCTCCACCCAGAAGGACCATAGCTCCTTCGTGGAGCCGAAATAGAAATAGAGCCGCTGGTGCTCCTGCTCCACCCGAAATCCCTGCTCGAACGACAGCTCAAGGAGGTGCTTCAGGATCATCTTGTTCACGTTCCTGTGTCCCACGATCAGATGGATCCCCGAACCATCCATGAGCTCGTCATGGTTTTCGAAAAATCGTTGCACTCTGGCGGCAACATCGTGCAGGTTCTCGCCATCCGGTACGCGGTAATGGATCTCGTCTTTGCAGAAATCCTGGTAGTGCCGAGTCAACTCGGCAGTGGACTGCTGATCCTTAGACTCGCCCTCGAGAACGCCCAGCGCGGTCTCCTTTAGCATGTCGCTTGAGACAAGTTCGGGGCGACTGATGTTGGCCCCGGCGATGAAATCCGCCGTTTCCCGGCAGCGCCGCAGAGTGCTGGAATAAACTCGAGCGAGCGAAATACTTCTCAGAAATCGCGCAGCTGTCTGAGCCTGGCTGTGGCCTCGGCTGTTGAGCAGAGTATCCTGCTGACCCTGCAGTCTCCCCTCGGCATTCCATCCGGTTTCCCCATGTCGGGCGATGATCAGACAGTGGGAACCTCGAGCACGAACGAAGTCGGCAAGTTCTGTCTCATCGTTCACATGCTGGGGGGCGGCACTCATGATCCGGGACGCTCCCCATCTCTGAAGTGTCGGCAGATCAAGCCGATACGCACTAGAAGATTGAGGTAAACCGCTGCGGCCAACCCCCACAGCAGCCACAGCACGAACGAACCGTCCCCGGCGAATTCGCCCACCACCAGCCCGATCGACAACATCAACAGGCGGCCTTCGCTTCCCGCACAGAGGAGGGAAAACCACCGCTCGAGCCGACGCTTGGGATACGCCATCTGCCAGGCCGAGCGGAATTTCTCGGAGCTGGTCGTCAGCATGAAGACGGCACCGAGAAGCGCCAATCCCGCAGCGAGTGCGCTCACGGGATCGACTCGATCGCCCAGAGAGATCGCAATCGCGGCCATCAGCAGCATCTCGGTGACCCGATCCGTCAGCGTATCCAGGAAGTCGCCGATCCTGGATGCGCGGCCCTGGATTCTCGCGATCTCTCCGTCGACGCACGAGAAGATGCCGAAAACCTGAATCAGCACCACGCCCCACAACCAGTAGTTTAGCAGCACCGCCACGGCGGCAGCGACACCGAAGATCAAGTCGAGGCAGGTGGCCGCATTGGGGCCGATGTGGCGGGCGAGCCGGATCGAAAACCAGACGGAAATGCGCCTCTGGATGTGGTAGCAGAAAACGCCGTCCGACTCCGGCTTGGCGAGCGCGGGAAACCTCCAGCGGTCAGCATCCTCCGGCATCATTTTGAAGCCCTCTTGCTAAGGGCGGGAACCTGTTTGGAGGCGAGGTAGTCCAGCACGGTCTCTACCTTGAAATTGTCGTCGGGAAACCCGGTGAGCTCACCCCCGTTCCGGTGATCCCGGTAGGGCAGCTGACAAACTTCCATCCAATCCTCAGACTCGAAGTACGTATTCAGGATTGCGGTCGGATTGCGCGGAATACCAACAGATGTGCCCAAAAATTCCGATTGCCCGATCGGCAGAAAATCCTCAGCCCTGTATCGAAAACTTTCGGGCGGGAGCACAATGAATCCGTCCTCCCCGACCTCGTGTTCCCAAATCCCGATCCAGGGAAACCGCAAGCGAGGTTTGCCGGGAACACTCGCGCTGTCTTCACGGAAGATGCGGCATCCCATTCTCTTGCCGTCTCGAACGTTAAGCTCAACGGTGTATCCCTGTCGCTCAAGTGTTGGCGCGCAGTGCTCCAGGAAAGCGTCGAAATCGAAGATCACGATGTCCACGTCGTCATCCCAGGGAATGAAGTCGTTGTGGCGCAGCTTGCCCAGCAGCGTGCCGAACATGATGCAGGCACGGATCCGATGCACATTCACAGTCGCGAAGAGATCATGGATGTGGCGAATGATAATGTCCCGCTCGTCGAAGAATCCGACGGTCTTGAACTTGCTGAGGTTGTTTTGGAAACGCTGGTCGTCGCACACACCTGTATCCAGATCCCGCTGCCGGACCAGCGGGTAAACTTCGCTCTGTGCGCGGGTGAAGTGCGTTCCATCGTCGATCTCGCACCATATTAGATCCTCGACCAGCGGGCATGAAATGGACACGTGCCGAGCCGCCAAGGCCAACCAATCCATCTCGTAGTCCAGGTGGCGAGTCTCACGGAAGCGTTGATCAGCCGTGGCGAGCATCACAGAGAAGAGCGAGCGGGATATCTTGCAGATCCCGACCATCTCGCCCGCCACCTCAGATCCCAGGCTTTCGCGGTTCTTGGAAATCGCCACCAGACGGCCATTTCGCTGCTCCACAAAACACTCGTCATGCGTGTCCGAAAAGCCTGCCAGCAATACCGCGTTATCGCCGGGAGATTCCAAGCAGGTGGTAAGGGCGCGGCGTTCGTAGACGAGGTCAGCCTCCAGCAGCAAGAATTCTTCGTCGATATAGTGCCGGGCACAGTATAGCGAATACATGCTTCCCGAGTCCCCAAACTCCGGGTTGTGGACCAATTGGACTATCTGAGGGTAACGGTCCTGCAAAGGTTCGAACTGTTCCGCGAGGTGCCCCGTGACGATCACAATCCGCTCAATGCCCTCCGCCAACAGCCGTAATATGGACTCCTCGACAATCGACCTCTCCCCCAGGCAAATACAGCCCTTGGGCCTCAGCCTGCCCCGCTCTGCCAGACGAACCCCCATGCCAGCAGCAAGGATGACCGCATTTCGGATTGCGCTAGGGGGAGGACGATTGGGCTTGGGGGCAAAGTTGGGCGGTATCGTCAATATCTGTTAATTGTTAATCGGGCAGGTTGCCGCCCTTGACGCAATCTGGCTGCAGGTGGACAACGGCGACCTCTTTCGGTGAGTTCTCCTCAGGGGAGTGTTGTTACCCGCTCAAACGCGGACTGTCAATAGGCACGCTCTCACCTTCCCTTAAGAACATGCCCAATTTTACCAGCAGGTCGCTCCACATAGCCCATCCTAGGCATCTCGGCGGAATGCCGGATTCTGCCTGAAAATGATCGTGCCATACCACATACTGCCATTGCTACTGCTCCTTGTTCTGGGTGGGTACGGTAAAAAAATAAATACTTAACCAAAAGCATATAACCTTGGCGCTATTACTCTAAATGGAGAGTCTCTTCAAAAACCTACTCAAATTTTTTTTGGCTGTTTTATTAGTCAATCCACTGAGTTGTTGTTGTTCCGTAAGTATCAACGATGAGACTCTTTCAAATTTAAATAAATCATCTTGTTGCTCAGAATCATCTAGCAACACAACTCTCTCTGATGACAACAGTTGCACGAATAGCAGCTGTTTATGCCATGAGTATTTCGCAGCTGATTATTCCAGTAGACCAGAAATTTCTATATTTCAGTTACAAAAACAGAATTCCGATGGAGTTGCCTCTTCATCTGTTTCCGTCAATGAGGTTATAATTCGAAAAGGTTTATACTTCAAGAAACTGGAATTTTCCTCCGCAGCACCCCCTCTCAGAGTGTTGTATTCGGTATACTTTCTTTAGTAGCAGTTTTTGATTCAGAGCCCTTCTTGGGCTTTTTGGGGACCACGAATCGCAAGCTTCCTTCTGCCTGCATTCATTCATCTTATTAATCAAAAACATGCAAAAACATGCAAAAACTAATATTTCACTATTTAATATGCCTATTTGTATTTTTCACAAATGCATACTCAAAGGTCGTTAGTTACGATCTCTACATTGCCGAGCAAACAATCAGCCCGGCAGGAAAAGCAGTTAATGCTTTGGCCGTTAACGGGACTATCCCAGCACCAATTTTACGATTTCGTGAGGGAGATACCGCGAAAATCACTGTCCACAATCAGTTGGAAAAAGAAGAGACGTCAACACATTGGCATGGGGTGCTGTTGCCTAATCAATACGATGGCGTCCCTTACTTGACGACCAAACCAATCAAGGCTGGTAGTAGTCACACTTTTGAGTTCGTTCTCAAACATCCAGGCACTTATTGGTATCACTCTCACACCGGTTTACAAGAGCAACGAGGTGTTTACGGAGCTATTGTCATTACACCCAAAGGTGGAGAAAAGGTAGAAGTCGATCGAGATCATGTTGTCGTACTTTCAGATTGGACAAACGAAAACCCATTGAAGGTTATGAAAAACCTCATGCGTGGTTCTGAGGTTTACGCTATCAAGAAAGGAAATGCTCAATCCATCTATGGAGCAGCCAAAGTTGGTAAACTCAAAGAGTATTTCAGTCGTGAGAAGTCACGAATGGCTCCAATGGACATCTCTGACGTATACTACGACCAATTTTGGGCGAATGGGCAGCTTGCAATTCAACCAAAGGCAGACAATGGAGAAATCGTAAGGCTCCGGTTGATCAACGCGGGAGCGTCCACGTACTTTTATATTACCTCATCTACAGGGGACATAAAAATTATCTCCGCAGATGGTGTAGATGTTGTTCCAGTGAATGTTCCTCGATTGCTCGTTGGAATGGGAGAAACGTATGATTTGTTAATCACCGTTCCAAAATCGGGAAAATACGAAGTACGAGCAACGGCTCAAGATGGGTCAGGTCATGCCTCCATATTCCTTGGAAAGGGCGAACTTTACCCCGCTTCAGACCCACCTAAACCTAATCTGTATACGATGGATGAGATGCTTGATGGCGCGATGGCCAGTGTGGAAAGGCTTTCACCGGAAGAAAATGAAGCTTCTCTGAAAATGCCTCGCCCTCCTGCCCCATATGCTCTTTTGAAATCTCCCGGAAAGACCGAACTGCCCACGGGCCTGCCTTTAAGAGAGGTCAAACTTCGCCTCACGGGTGATATGACCCGTTATATTTGGTCGTTCAATGGAAAGACTCTAAATGAGGACAGTATTATCACGGTCAAGAAGGGCGAGCGAGTGCGTTTTGAGCTCATCAACGACACTATGATGCACCATCCGCTCCATTTACATGGACATTTCTTCAGACTGCTCAATGGGCAAGGAGCATATTCTCCTCTCAAACACACAGTGGATGTTCCTCCAATGGGTAGACACACGATTGAGTTCGAGGCGAATGAAGAGAAGGACTGGTTCTTTCACTGTCACCTCCTTTACCACATGGATGCAGGTATGGCACGGGTTGTGAGTTACGCGGAGCAAGGTGAAGATCATGAACCTAATATCGATCCCAAGCTGAAAGACATGAAGATGTGGATGATAGAGGGTAGTCTGCAATCTCACATGACGATGGGGACCTTGATGCTTAGAAAAGAGCGTGATGATTATTATTATTCATGGGACTACGGTTTCCATGAGCATCAGGAATATGAAAGTGATCTTGGTTGGAGGCACTACTTTAATCCAAACCTTTCTGGCGTAGCGGGCTATCGGGTTACAAATGAAGATGGAGAAAAAGACCGGTTGTTTGCAGGGGTTCAATATCGTTTACCGTATCTCATCAGCAGTACATTCTCATTGGATAGTGAAGCTAATTTACGCGTCACTCTAGAAAAAGAGTTTCAACTGACGAGCCGTATTGGCTTAGAAATAAAAAGCCAATACGATACTAATTCGGAATTGGACACTAACTTTGAGTGGGATGGCGGACTCAAATATTTTGTTAATGGGGATTTTTCTCTAATCGGTGGATATGACTCAAATCACGGTTGGGGTGGAGGTATTCAATTTCGCTTCTAATAATACTAACAATATGAAAAAAATGAAAAAAATAAACAAAATGACTATAGCCTTTGCGCTGTTTGTTATGATCTCCTTGAGCTCATGCTTAACAACATCAACGGGCTTACAAAGCTCTATGGTTAATCCATACCCATCAGATTATTGTATTGTAACTGGCAATGAATTGGGTTCTATGGGTGATCCAATCTCTATAGGATACAAAGGGCGCGAGATTAAGTTTTGTTGTAAACCTTGCGTTAAGAAATTTTATAAAGATCCATCTAAGTACTTAAGTAACCTTGAAGATTACCTATAAAGGCTAAGTCTTAATCAAAGCTAACCACCATGGTTCATGCCCCCCCATTTTGTTTGGCTTATTTCAGATTACAAAAATCTACTTATCCAAGGCAAAGCGGTAGAATGTCTTTCCGTCAGGAAGGGGGATTATGATCCTCCCTCAAGCGCGCAGTGGACTCACTCCCCACGATGCAGGTCGCGTGATTAAGGGGATCGGGGCTTCTCACTGATCAGCCTGACCGACCGACCGCCCCAAGTCTCACCCCAGCCCTTGGCTTCGGAGTTGCGGTAGATGGTGGGGGAGTGCGATACAGATACTGTGTGAGCTTTGCCACTTACTTCTTCATCCCCATGCGCAACCACTCCTTGCCCGGCCCCAGCGGCAGGCTCACCTTGAACTCACCGTCGGGCGCGTCACTCCACGTGCCGCCCTCATAGGCGACCCAGCTGATGAAGTCATCGCTCTTCTGCAGATCAAAGCACAGGGTGACCACGCCACTCTGCGGGTCCCTGGCCACGACGATGGAGTCAACCCGTGCGTCCTGCACTTGAGCTAAAGTCGGGTGGGCGTCTGTGAGGTGGGCGTCTGTGAGGTCGGCTCCACTGAGGTCGACGCGCCAGAGGTTGGCGCCCTCGAGATTGGCCCCCCAGAGGGCGGCGCCTTGTAGGTTGGCCTCTTGGAGGTCGACGCCTGGCCCAATCTCATACGTCTCACCATTCACAGTGATCGTTCCCGTCCTGAAACCCGTTTCAAAATCGGTTGCCAGTTCAGCCGTAACAGGCAGAGCGGTTAAAACAAAAAGCAGGGCAGGGGCATTGAGCGTCTTCATGCCGCAACCCTAACACCACCACCCCGCCACGGACAAGGGAGCGAGGATGCATGGTGTGTTTCTTTGCCTTGTGCTCCGCCTTGAAAATGACAATGTGTTACAAGCGGTGTCCCCATTATCTCATGAAACTGACATATCTCCTCGCGATCGCCATGGCTACGACACTCGGAACCGGCATGATTGCTGCCCGGACATGGACCAACGCCGATGGATCAAAAACTTTTCAGGCAGAGTTGATTGGTTTCAAAGACGGCCAGGTCACAGTCCAGCGTAACGACGGGAAGAAGCTAACCTTCAACATCGGGTTACTCAGCGAGGCCGATCAGAAATTCGTTAAATCCGATGCCTCTGCCAAGCCCGTTGACACGAGCACCCTCACGGGAAAGTTGATGTGCGGCTACCAGGGATGGTTCAACTGCGAGGGCGATGGTGCAAAACTGGGATGGGTTCATTGGGGAAAGGCAAGGAACACCGTTCCGGGACCGGGCAACGTGACAGTCGACCTCTGGCCGGATCTTACGGAGCTTGATCCCGACGAGCGCTACGTTACCAGCTTCCGCCACGCTGATGGTCGTAAAGCGGAACTTTTCAGCTCCCATAACCGCAAAACGGTCCTGCGACACTTTCGCTGGATGAGCGATTACGGGATTGACGGGGCCTTTGTGCAGCGCTTTGCCAACGAACTGCCCTCCGAGAGACTGCGCTATCACAGGGACGTGGTCCTGACGCATTGCCGCGAGGGTGCTCACCTCAACGGTCGCGCCTACGCCGTAATGTATGACTTGAGCGGGCTGCGCGCAGGCCAGGTGAGCCGTGTAGGGGAAGATTGGCGCACGCTGCAGGGGAAGATGAAATTCGGGGAAGACCACGCTTACCTGAAACACCGGGGCAAGCCGCTGGTCGCAGTGTGGGGAATAGGTTTTGGAGACAACCGCAATTACAAACTCGCAGAATGCGCGAAGCTGGTCGAGTTCCTGAAGTCCAGTGGATGCAGCGTGATGGCCGGTGTGCCTAGCGGTTGGCGAAAACTGGATCGAGATGCTGCTCCGGACCCTGAACTGCACGATATCCTGCGAAAAATCGACGTCCTCAGCCCATGGAACGTGGGTCGCTACCAAAGCAGGGAAGAACTGGAAGGACACGTCAAAACGATCTGGCTGCCTGACCTCGCATGGTGCCGGAAACACAACGTCGACTATTTGCCAACGGTCTATCCCGGGTTCAGTTGGCACAACCTGCACGGTGGAAAACTGAACGAAATTCCACGCCGCAAAGGTGAGTTTCTCTGGTCACAATTCGCAGCCGTTCGTCGGGTTGCCGCCAGGATGGTTTACGTTGCGATGTTCGATGAGGTTGACGAGGGCACGGCAATTTTTAAATGCACTAACGATCCACCGGCCGGCGAAGGTGCGATATTTTCGACCTTCGAAGGGCTCCCATCCGATTATTACCTGCGGCTCTGCGGGCTGGGGGCGAAAATGCTGCGCAAGGAAATTCCACTATCGGAGAAGATTCCGCATCCCGAAAAATAACTGAACAGCTTGCTGTGCCACGAATTTCACAAGTCATTAGAGTCAAGCGCCCCAGACTCAGGCAAGTGACGGCGAGTGTAACGATAGGGCTGCCATCACCGTAAACATTGGCGACGCCCCCCAAGCGATGACGCCGACGGTGACGGGCTGACCGATGCCGATGAGAATGATGCCGGTACCGATCCCAATAACCCCGACACTGACGGTGTCTCTTCTTGCCGAACGTCCGCGTTCAGGCGCGCTGTCAAGCGTCGCCTGGAACCTTTTGTTCACAAACTGTTTCATGTTCATTCCCCAGGTTCGGGGCTTTCGGATGCGACAAGTAACATTGCACACATCGCCATGCCTCCTATCAATTCTAGCTGACAAGGTTAGAACCACACCCCCCACAGCGCACAAGCACCCCCCGCCATGCACGGGGGATCATGTGGTCGTGGGGCATTAAGGTTTCCAACTGATTTCTTCTGCCTTCTCAAAGACTATTCAAATTGACTCCGATTGCATGTAATTTAAAATCGGGG
>JAYGGE010000114.1:0-21995 GCA_046581505.1 Verrucomicrobiales bacterium
GCCATCGGCATGGAGCGGGAGAGCTGGAAGCTTGACGTGATCGCAGACAGCGAAACCAACGCCCGGGTGGACAACCCGCTCTCCAGGGAAAAAGGCACCGCGCTTAATTTTGAGGGGCTCCTGAAACTCGCCGGCAAACGCCCGACGCGCTTCCTCAAGGTGATGACCTGCAACAACATTGGAACTCCCCTCGGTATGGGCCTGTGGGAGGGGGTTCCCCTGCGTGATGCGATCTGGGCCGCCAGGCCTGCCGCCAACATCCGCCGGGTCTTCTATTACGGCCACCACAATGAGGATCCCAAACAGATGTTCCGCAGTTCCCTCGCCATTGGCCGTGTGCTGGAGGACCCGCCCGGCAACCACCCGGTGATCCTCTGCTACAAGCTCAACGGCGAATGGCTCAGCGGTGAACGCGGCGGGCCGGTCAGGATGATCGTGCCAGACGCCTACGGGTTTAAATCAGTCAAGTGGCTCAAGAGCGTGGTGCTCACCAACGCGCCCGCTGCCAATGACACCTACGCCGGTGGCAACAACGACATCGACAGCTGGATGAAAACCATGTGTCGGTTCATCCACAAGCCGACCAAGGCAAAGTCCGGCGCACCAATCCCGCTGACCGGACTGGCGCAGGTCGGCGTCGGCGGACTGGGCAAGGTGCAGGTCTGGATCAGGCCCGAGCAAAACAAGGAATGGCCCAAGGATGATCCTTACTTTACCAAGGCGCCGTGGCAGGATGCCACCATCCTGCCGTCGCCGGAAAATTGGGGCGGTGGGCTGCCCTGCGGCAAGTTGCCCCCGAATGTGCGCTTCTTCACCGCGGAGGGCAAACCGGAGCACTGGCCGATGCGCTACACCATCGCCCACTGGGCGACACTGCTCAAGGGCATGGCTCCCGGAAAATACAGCATCTACTGCCGCACCATCGACAACAGGGGCAACGCCCAGCCAATGCCGCGCCCGTTCCGAAAGTCCGGACGCAACACGATTGAGAAGTCACTAATAACCATTGAGAGCTGAGGGGTCACGCGTGCCGCAGGAACGATGCGCATGGACTTTGCCCGGGATCAGCTTGACTGTGTCCGCAAGGGGTTGCCACTTCCTGCCGGTGTGCACGATAAGCTTGCCGGTCTTGTCCTCCTTGATCTCAAAGCGGTTGTTGTAGGTCGAGTAGAGCAGGTCACCCTTCAGGAAAAACAAAAACCGTTTCTTGCCCTTGTCGGTAATGATCTTGATGGGCACGACCCGCGGATTTACTCCGTCCATCAGATAACCCCGCACTTTCTCCGGCACAGCAATCTTTTTGCCGGCTGAAGCCTTTGGTGCCTTGTAGATCTTGTTCACCTTGATCTCCGCATGCCCCTCCTTGGTGAAATTTGTAATGGTGGCGTCAACAATAATCGGGATAGCCGGGTTGCTGATGATCAACTCCAGTCCCGGCGGCAGTTCGTCCCCGGCTGCCCCGGGCAACTCATCAGCCCTTGAGTGAAAGTTCAGGACAAGAACAAACAGGGCAGAAGGAAGAACCGCACGGCAAAGACACGAAGTAAACTGAAACGATGGGGGAAAAGGGATTGTCATGGGTTTATCTGATTTGAAGTGAAAACGCAAATCCCGGGAAGTTTCTTAGAAGTTTGTTGTCCGGATTGCTGTAAACGATGACCAAAGCTCACCTACACCTTCAGTTTCCTTGCCTGCCCAACCCAGTCATCACGCCGGATGCGATCCTTTAACGCAAGCTTTGACGAAAATGACTCGATACTCTCTTTATCCCATTGCGCAATCTGCTCGAAGGTGTTGATCCCGATCTCATTGAGCTGCTTCTGCAGGGCTTTGCCGATGCCGCGCATCCTGGTGAGATCATCCTCCAGCCCCGGCGTGACAGCAGAAATCCCGCCGGATTGCGGATCAGGCACCGGTTCCGGCAATTGCACTGTATCCCCTTGACTGGCAAGCTGATCGCGGGGCCTCGGCAACCCGGCTTCAAGATCCGCCATTTGTTCCTGAATCGTGCTGATCTGTCGGTCTTTTTGCTGAATTTTTTCCTCCATGACCGACACTGCGGCGGCGGTGACACTGCCTTCCTCGAACACCATCGGCCGCTCCTGCATCACTGCCTTATTGCGGCCATACCAGTAGCCAAGCCCAAAAAACAGCAATGCAGCCACAGCAAGAATCAATCCTATTTGTCCAACAAGATAAATCATGGTAATCAGCCGGGTTCCAGCCCGGGCACGGATATTGCGGTGCAAGTCGCGACTTGTCAATGATCAGCCATGCATGACCCCGGAGATTATCTCATTGGCGATGATCATTCTCCCCTTTCTCACGCCGGGAAAACCCGCCATGCCGCTAGGATTGTTTAATCACGTAAATGGGCTTGTTGAAGTCCGTCGTGAGATCATCCACCATCTGCAGTCGCACCATTGAGGGATAACGAGCCAGTGGAATCATCTGCCACGGCCGCACAACTCCAATATTGTAACGTGCCTTTGCCGTGGCCTTGCGGTTGAGCACTCCGTAATGAGCCACCCGGATCGTAGCGTAAGGATAATAGCCCGAGTGCACTTCAATCACCTCGTATTCATATAAAATCAGGCAACTCTTGTATGTAACAATGCTCTTCGGTGGCAGATTTGTCTTTGTCTTCAGTCGAATCGTGACATCGATCTCGCCCCAATTAATGTCCCCTCGATCCACGGATGGGGCAGTTTCCCTCTTAACAGACACATTAGGTAACCCAACCTGATGAGGAGTTAAATACGCAATGCCATCTCGCCCGGCGTAGTTTACAAAATCATTGGCAACATCCTTTGCCCATTGCCGTGCCTCGGTTGGCCCATAATGTATCCCGTCAGTCTTCGGATAAGGATCAATATATTCAGTTACCCGACGACTGTCGAAAACGCGGCCGTATTCCCCCACCACCCTCTTCATCAGGTCCGCCATCTCCTGCTGCAGGCCGACAGGGTAACGCTCCGGGTGGGAGGAAGGCGGAGCGATCCAGTAGCATCTAATGCCGTCCTTGGTGGCCGCCTTCGCCATATTCCTGCAAAGCTCCTCAACCTCCTCGACATTACCGGCTCTCGTCCGGCGCTTTGAAACCAGGCTGGCGTAGAGATTGGTGCCGGTCTGGACCACAACAATATCCGGGTTACAACTCTTTATCAGATTCTCAACTTTAGGGACCTCATTAATCGCCTTCAGGCGCTTATCCTCATGCGGACTCTTGTGCCAGAATCCAATATCCGATGGAATCCCTTCATAACGGCTCAGCCAATAGTAAGGAGTCGCCCCACCAGCAACGTAAGTATAAACCGCAAAACCCGCTTCCCTGAGCCTACTGTCAAAAGTGCGCCCAAACGCCCCCATGCTCATTGAATCCCCCAGGTAGAGTATCCTATCCGCCCCGGGCTTCGGTGAAATTTTCAGTGCGGATCTTGCAGCCGCTTTCCGGGAGGAGATCTTGCGTTTCTTCACACGGGAATGCAAACCCGGTTTGGCATCAGCAACCGGCGGTAATGCCACGAGCAGACAAAAAACGTGAATAACAATACTTGAGAATATACGCTGGCACATCCCTACAGGAACCTGTCGTATTTTTACCCGGGTGAAAATATTTATCAACCGATATCAATATCCCTGCCCATGTTTGAGAAAAGCATGGCATCGCGGCAAAGTGCCGTACTGCCTAAAAAATCCAGATTAACCCGCTCCGTAATCCTGCTGCATGTGCCTGATCCTTCCTCTGAGGGAGAGTTTCGTCGCAGTCGACATCCGCTCAATGAACAGTATCCCGTTGAGATGATCGCTTTCGTGCTGGAGGACACGTGCCAGGAGGCCATCGGTTTCAATCACTACAGATTGACCATCAAGACAATCCACTTTGACTTTCACTTCATGAGGACGAATAACATCCCCGCGAATATCAGGAAAACTCAGGCAGCCCTCAGACATCACATCCTCCTCTCCGCCATGCTCAAGCTCGGGATTCATGAAAATCAACGGCATGATTTTCTCCATCTCAACATCCTTGCCGTCAACACGGAGATAACTGAAGCACTCGGGATCATGTGATACGTCCATCACCGCAAGCTGTATGGCAACACCCACCTGAGGTGCTGCCAGGCCAATGCCATGAGCCTCTCTCATCGTTTCCAGCATGTCATCAGCAAGCGTTCGAATGTCATCGGTAACTTCCCCCACAACTGCGCACTTCTTGCGTAAAACAGGATCACCGAATATTACAATGTCCCGGGTCACGGCTTTTTAACTGGATCAGGTTTTCGCAGAAGGATGCGGGCCGGAACGTCCTTAACCCGGAAGCCTGACCGGGTCAATGCATCCCAGATGGCAACCAGGATCTTGAGAGGCGCGTCCTCATCTGCCTTGAGTTCAAGTTTAACCCCGGGTCGTTCCGCCTTTAGTTGACGCAGGCTGCTTGCCAGGCTGCCGATGGGCACTTCATCAGCTCCCAGAAAAACTCTGGAATCAGCACTCACTGTCAACTCAAGGCGCGACTCGCTTGAAGTTTTTGTCGGCAATGCGGAAGCCTCCGGCAATGTAATGTTTGCGAAATGCTTCTCCTCGAGCGGGGCCGAAGTGAGAATAAAATAGATCAACAGGATGGCAAGGATATCGATCAGTGAGATGATCGGAACCGCCGGCCTGCTGGCGCGCTTTCGAACAAAATTCACGGGGTGGTATGGCTGGCAGTTGACGGGGCGCCCGGAGGGGATGACAGCGATGCCTGTGAAAATGCAGGCTTCAGGCCCCCGGCATCCGGCGGTTTACAAAGTGCGGAAAGCAGGCCGCTGGTCAGCAATTCCATACGAACTCCCATACCTTCCAGTTTCTTGGTGAAATAACTATGGGCCACTACGGTGGGCACCGCGATAGCCAGTCCTGCAATCGTTGTATTCAAAGCCTCGGCAATCCCTCGGGCAACCTCGGCACGACTGCCAACAAACCCTCCCACGTCAAGGTTACTGAACACGGCGACAAGACCCGAAACGGTGCCCAAAAGCCCCAGCAGGGGGGCAATCGTGATCACCACCTCCAACAGGGCAATGCCCCGTTCAAGCCCAACAACCTCCTCACGGGCCTTGGCCTCAACTGCAGCTGCAGCCTCTACCCGGTCTGAATGGCCGCCGGTAATTGCGGTCAGCCCAATGCGGGAAAGCGGTGACTGATTTTTGCGCAATACATCAATCAACTGAGAACTATTGCCACTGGCAATATACTGGTCGGCGTCAGCCAGCGCCTCTTGAGCCAGCAACGGAATAATGTTCTCCGCACGCAATACAATGGCCTTATAAAGCATCACCGCCACTGAAAGCAGTGACAGTGCGACCAGGCAGACCATAAACACCCCACCATCCCGGAGAAATGTCCACACGGTCTCAAGGGAAGCAGAAAACTCCATGGCTAGATCGGCAACAGGCATGGATATAGGCATACTAATAAATAATGATCTCGTAATCGAATTCCATGCGCCCATCCTGGGTCTTGTCGATTAATTCTCCGGGAACCGGCGGCAGGGACGCATCACGTATGCCACTTATCGAGAAGTCCAACATCACTGGATCAGCATCGTTGCGAAGCACCTTTAATTCCACGATCCTGCCTGACCGCTCAACCCAAAACCGCACTTTGAGGGAGCCGTATTTGGCAAAATCTCCTCTTGCAATACGCGCCCGGTGCCAACTTTTCTGCACGGCCTGATCCACCTTTTTCTTGTAATGACCGAGGGCTGTCTCGGAAACATCAAGCGCAGGAGCGCCAATGTTGCTTAACTTGCCTGCAAGCCGCTTCTTTGGGGCATGAGTCTGGAATTTCGCCTGGCTCTCCTCCAGTTGACCCACGATCTCCTTATTCCCGGGCTCGGGAACAATCTCCCTGGCACCGTTCTCAACCGCTTGAATCTCCTCCTTAACCGGCTCATTGGCAACTTCATCGACAATTGCCCCCCGCTCATCTAGGTCAAGATCCCCCGGCGTCCCGACACCCGGTTGCCGGGCATCTTCCGCAAGGAGAGCCTCTGAACCGGCTTCGGCAACCTGTGCCGGGAAAGATTTCCCGGGCTCACCCGGTTGTTTGGAATCCAGTCCAACCTGCGGCAGCCGAAGTGCTGCCACGGGAAGCGCGTTCCCATCGTCAAGTTTCCCGTCAATATAGTCACTTCTCACCAACTCACCGAAAGGCAAATCCTCTCCATCCAGATTTGGAGTGTCCTCTTCCCCCTGTTCACCCGGCACAATATCACTTGCCGCGAGGGTATTGCGATCAGATTCAAAACGGGAATCATCCGGCACCTTCTCGGAAGAATCCCGGGCATCCGTGCGCACATATTGCAAATCACCGGTTTCTTCTTTCTTTTCGACTTCATCAATCACAAACATGTCAGGTAACAGCACCACAAGTTCCCCATCTTCCCGCTCATCCTTATCATCACCGCGAATGGCAATATTCAATGCTATCCTGCCGGCCTGCTGCTCACTCGACCCTGCGACAGCAATATAGTATGCCATCTGCCCCTCTGCAGAAAATCGAATCGGCCATTGATCGCCGGCATCCCGGGACACGATTTCGACCAGAGTTTCCAGCGCAGCCCCCCGGTAGACGCCGACCACCTCCTCGAAATCCCGCGCGGTTACATTAACCTCCACTTCACAGGCATTCCGGGCCTTCCAGCGCCACCAGACAGAACCACCAGCAACTGTTGCCGCATGAGCAGGTTCAAAGATCTCCCGGGTAGCATACAGGTTGTCACCAAAATCTGCACTCTCCCCCTTAGTCGGCAATTCGACAGCACTCCTGAAATTGTCGTTTACCGGAGGAGATACCCGGCTGAAAGCAAGAAGCGTAGTCACCCCGCCAACAAGAAGCAGGTGCATCAGCACTGAACCGCCAAGGGCGAAGCTGACTTGTCGTTTGTGTTTCATGGGTGAGAATTGCGGTAAAACAACAGCCCTCAGCAGGCATATGCAGTTCCGCCAGTGGATACCCTGCCCTGATTTGGTCGGCTTTTCAATGATTGCGAGCTAATCCTTAAGGATCATTCTACTTCACGAAATAACTGAGATGTTCAAGTTCAAGCGCCAAATCGACTGAGTTAACGATGACGTTATCGGGAACCTTGAGGACAGTGGGAGAAAAATTAAGAATCGCCTGCACCCCGGAGCTCACAAGCTCATTTACCACTGATTGAGCCACTTCCGCAGGGACAGCTAAAATCGCCATTTTCACCTCCTTCTCAACAATATAAGTCGACATCTCGGAGGCAGGAAGAACCTGAACCCCGGCACGGACAGTCTTGGCCCGTTCAGAATCCGACTCAAACGCGGCCGATATCTCGAAACCCTCTTTGCCGAATCCGCTATAGCGGGAGAGGGCCGCGCCAAGGTTTCCCATCCCCACCAAAATGACCGCTTGCAGGCTGTTGGTGCCGAGCACCCCGGTGATCACATCCGTCAACACGTTGACATTATATCCCAAACCCCGAATCCCAAACTGTCCAAAATGGGCAAGATCCTTGCGTAACTGAGTCGATTTCACCCCGGCAGCCTTGGCCAGTGCACTTGATGAAACCGTCTCCACTTCGTTGATTTTCAAACGCTCAAGGCAACGCTGATAAATCGAAAGCCGAAAGATGGATTTCCGAGGAATCTCGGTTTTCTTATTCATTCGTGAAAAATCGCAAATGAACGAACTAAGTCAAGCCAGACAACTCTATATAAAACAACAGCAGCTGGTATTGCCTCAATGGCGCAACCCATCGACGTTGCATTATCGTCAATAACGAGCACACCATATCCGCGTTGCCATGATGCCCGCAGGTTTCTCCTGCTATTTCTGGGCGTAAGACTCCTCAACGCGCTTTGCCACGTCCCGGTAGCCATAATCAGCGTTGTAGATTTCCTTGAAACACTCCAGAGAGCGCTCCATATCCTCCATTTTTTCATGAATCAACCCAAGGTTATAGAGCATCTCCTTCTTGGTGTTATCCATTGCAAATAACTCACCATTGGCTTCAGTCAGCGTCCCTACGGCAAGGTCACACATCTGCATTTGATCGTAACAACGACCAAGCATCAACATCGAACGAATACGGATATGCGGATTATTCTTAGCCTTCTGGAGATGAGGAATTGCCTCCCGGTATTCACCCGCAGTGAACAGGTGAGTGCCAAGGTCGAAGCGCAACTGCGGATCTGTTGGATTGTGTTCAACCCGCTCTTTAGCCTTTGCAATGTGCTTGTCAACTGAAGCAATCCGCAATTCCTCAAGCTGTGCCTTCTTGTCCTCTACATCATCTCCACCACTATCAATCTCATTCTGCAGTACAGTGATTTTCTCCGCCCTCAGCTTATCACGGGCGTCTTCCGCCTTGCGTTGCAGGGTTCCGTCAGCCTCACTGAGGGAAAACGCATAATCATAATAAGATGCACAGTTATTCCAATCCTCAAGGTGCTCATACAAATCAGCAATCTTCTTGACGGTATCAAGATTCTGCGGGTCTTCTGTATACTTGGCCCCCAACTCAGAAAGTTGCGCCTCCATCTGCTCCCTTGTCACGCCAATACGCGAGGCCGACTCAATATTCTCGGCTTCTTCCTTATCTCTGAGGAGATCCCTAAACGACTTGTCAGTTGCTCCCCAGCCACCTTTCGACATCGTCGCCTGAGCCGAGGCATCCTTGGCCTTCTTGCGGGCCTCGCCATCAGAAGGATCCTGCACGACAATCAGGTCATAGATCTTCGCTGCCTCAGCACTGTCGCCCTGGGTTAAATAATGATCCCCCAGCTTGTGGAGATTCTTGACGTTATTGGGATGGAAATCACGCACTGTTTCCAGTCCAAAAACTGCCAATTCAGTCATCCCAAGAGCCATGCCGGACTCAAAAAGCAACGTATTGACCTCAACATTACCCGGATCGTTGTCGAGTTTCTTTTCAATTTCCTGCAAAGCCACGAGAGGATCCTTCCTGATCTTGCCTTTGATCTTGAGCATGCCGCCGGAGAGCAAACTCTTGCTCTTCTTTCCTGAGGCCCGGACACGTGCACCCTGGGCCAAGCGCAAAATCTTACGCCCTTGCAAAAATCCCACCTCCTCCCTCAGGATGCCATGAAGCAGGCTTATTGCATAATCGAAATTGAGTAACTCAATGGCACTCTGCGCCTTGAGGAAAAGCACATGATGTTTAGGATCGAGATCTTCTTCGGTAACAAGTTCCGGTGTTGCGTCCATAATTAATTGGAAAGTGAGGGATTCTGTGAATATAGAGGAAATCGTCAGATTTGCCAATAGCTGGGTCTGAATTTATCCACGCCCCAATAGACTGCGCAAGCCCCGTAATTCAACCCTCACGCCTTCCGGGAATTCGGAGATCCCATGCTCAAAGACCACAACCCAAAAAAAAGTGATAATGACAATCAGGCATAACCACAGGAAAACCTTCAGAAACTGCATCGTAGGATCCCTTAAACTACCGAAGGGTTCCTTCAACGTCCAGACAGATTGCAGCCCTGCCGGGGGGATCGCAAATAATGTCAGTTGGTTGACACCGGAAATCTGTGGTTAATATGTCCTGATGGCAAAAATTGTCCCGTTCCTGAGCTTATTTCTCCTCTTACCGCTTCTTACCGCGGGAAAACGCAGGGAATCGACACTGATCGGATTCCATCTGCAATCCGGAAAGTCTGATCCCGGCAAGAATACCACAAAGCTGATGCTGGGAACCACCGGTTACCAGGTGCGCACCACCCCGGAATTCAGTCAACGCGACATCGACGGGTTTTATCCATTCCTCTCCGAGGACGGCTCTACTTTCGGCATCTCGTTCCAACTCACTAAAACCGCAAGGCAAAGGCTGCAGATACTCTCCACCATTGCGCTGGGACGCAGGCTGTTTACCGTCATTAACAACAAGCCTGTAGATTTCGTGATAATCGATGGTCCCATTGCACACGGTTACCTCACATGCTGGAAGGGACTGCAACGACAGCACGTTGAACAATTCAAGAAAGCGGGATTCAAGCAACTCGAGGCACAATCCACTGTGCCGGCTGCAAAGGACGCAACTCAGCCTGTCACATCGGGACTGCCGCGGTAGTTGAACGGCTGCTCCCTGCCTTCAATGCTACGCCGATTCCGCCTGCCCTGCATTGCCCTGTGCGTCATTATTGCCGGGCACATTTTTGCTGTTGGATCACAGGCGCAGATCCGCCGCCTGGAATTGATCCTGCCAACACCAAATCGTGCAATCTTCGGGCCGGACTCCTCACAATTTTACATGTATACCAACCGTTCCTTCGAGGGGCGGCAAAGTAAACCCTGGCAGGGGGGAAAATATGGTTACGTCCGGACTCCAAAACGCACTTCATCCGGTATACTCTACACACAGTTCCACGAAGGCATCGACGTCCGTCCATCTGCCCTGGACCGCAACAATAAACCACTGGACCTGGTAAGGGCGATAGCATCCGGAAAAGTGATACACGTCAGCAATATTGCCGGCGCAAGCAATTACGGCCGCTACATCGTCATCGAACACGATTGGGGATACGGCAAGTTCCACAGCCTCTACGCGCACCTCGCGGCAGTGACCTGCAGGACAGGACAGCCTGTAAGGCCGGGTACTGCCATCGGTAAACTTGGCTACTCCGGGACAGGCATCGACCGGACACGTGCCCACCTGCATCTTGAGCTCAACCTGATGCTAAGTCGGCGGTTCCAGAAATGGTATGGTAAATACTTCACCTCACCAAACCGCCATGGCATCTACAACGGCATTAACCTTGTTGGACTGGATATCGCCGGCCTGTATCTGGCTCATCAGCGCAACCCATCGATCACCATCCCGCAGTTCATGTCCGGTATGCGTGTCTATTGGAAAGTTCTCATTGCCAACAAGGGCACTCCTGCATTGCTCAAGCTTTATCCATGGCTGGCCCGGGACATGGCCGCTGCCAAGGGCAATCCCTCCTGGGAAATCTCCCTGAGCAGTTCAGGTGTCCCGCTGGCGGTGGCTCCATCGGCAAAGGCGGTTCGGACCCCAACCGTAAGCTGGGTAAGCTACTCAGCCACCCCGCATGCATGGAACACCCGGTCGCGACTCAACGGCAACAAGAGTTCCGCGACACTGAACGCCAGCGGACGCCGATACATCCAGCTGTTGTCTGGAGACTTTTAGAAAAACCGCCGGGGGATGATCCTCCCCGGGTCATTGCGCCAGGACCTGCAGGAGGTGACGGTTAAGCCGGATGCCGTCGAAAAAATTCCGGATCAGGAAGTTTTCGTTGGGGGAATGTATCCGGCAATCAGGAAGGGCCAATCCCAGCAAAAGCGTATCCACACCGAGCACGTCCCTGAAAGTCTGTACAATGGGAATGCTTCCGCCTTCACGAATCAATGCCGGCTGTCCATCGAAGGTTTTTTTCAACGCCTCCTGCGCAGCCTTACCGAATCCTGACTGGGGATCCATGACATAAGCCTTGCCGCTGTGACCAAACTCATAATCAACACTTACCCCAGGCGGAGTGTTCTTTTCGCAATGCGCCCGCACCAGCCCGAGGATTTCATCCGGGTCCTGGTCAGGCACCAGGCGAAAGGAGAATTTCACAAATGCCTGTGCCGGGATCACCGTCTTTGATCCCTCCCCCTGGTAACCACCGCCAATGCCGTTGATCTCGGCGGTTGGACGCGCCCAGCGCCGCTCGGTATCAGTGAATCCCGCCTCACCAAAAAGCCCGGGAGCGCCGGTCAGGCTGAGCGTCTCATCAGCGGGCACCGGAAGTTTGGCCCAGTTTTCACGCTCCCAATCCTGCAGTTGCTCCACTCGATCGTAGAACCCCTCAACAGCAACCCTGCCATCCTCCCCATGCAGGCTTGCCGCGATTTGCGCGGCAGCCATCGCGGGATTTGCCACCGCTCCGCCGAAAACCCCGGAATGAAGATCCATCGCCGGCCCCCTGACCTTCAATTCCATGCAGGTGATCCCCCGCAGGCCGTAGGTGAAGGTTCCAAGCCCGGCTGCCAGCATCCCGGTATCCGACACCGCCACGATATCACAGGCCAGGTCCTCTTTGTTCTGCTCCAGGAAAAGCTCAAGGTTGGGGCTGCCAATCTCCTCCTCTCCCTCAACCAGGACGATTACATTGACCGGCAGGTCACCCTCAGCGGCTATGGTCTCCCCGATACCGAGAATGTGGGCAAGGTTCTGCCCCTTGTTGTCTGTGGAGCCCCGGGCATAGATCTTCCCGCCCTCGATGCGCGGCTCAAAGGGCGGAGAATCCCACAACTCCAGCGGATCCGCCGGCTGCACGTCATAGTGGCCATAGATCATCACCGTCGGGCGACCCTCGATATGATTGTTCCTGCCGACCACCACGGGATGCCCGGCAGTGGCATGAATGGCGGCCTCCAGCCCCTGGGAAGTCATCTTCTCCCGCAACCACTCGGCGCACTCCATGACATCCCCGGCATGCCTGCTGTCGGTGGAGACACTGGGAAACTTCAGGTAGGCAATAAGATCATCAAGCTGCGCCTCATCCATGATGCCCGAATGTGTCGCCGGAACGCCGCAGTGCAACGACTATTCACTTTTTATAACTGCTTAAAAACCACGCCTGGCGCCCTGCGCCACCTGGTAATTCTGGTAGGCCAGGTAACCGAACAGGAGCAATGGGAATAAACTCCCAGAATACTTAAACAACGCCACTGCCACCACCACGGCACACCCGGCACCAATTTGCCCCCTCAACACCGGCCTGCGGCCGTGCATGATGTGCCCAAGTAACTGGCCGCCATCAAGCGGCAGGATCGGCAGGAGATTCAGCAGGGACCAGAAAATGTTCACCTGCATCATGAATACAAAAAGTGCCCGGATATACAAATTCTGCGGCAGCTCATTCCAATTCGCCAGAATCCATAAGACTGAACCCAGGACCAGGCCGAAGAACGGCCCGCCGAGAGTGATTACGATGCTCTGTTTGCGGTTGAAGTGCCCGTGAGCCATCGCCAGCCCGCCCATGCCGTGCAATACAATCTGCGGCCTTCCGCCGTATTTCCGATAGGCAAAGGCGTGCCCCAACTCGTGAACGAGAATCGAGACAAACACCACCCCGATCCAGATCAGAAGAATCCTGAACCCCGTGGGTGAGCTGGCAATATTAATTGGCCCGATCAGTAACGCCAGGATCCAGAAAAACCAGTGGATCGCCACCGGGAACCCGAACAGACTGAAGCGCAGGTAACCGCCTTGCGCCGGATTGGAGGCAAACATTGTCTTTATATGATAACTCCCCTTGGATTGAGCTTCACTGCAGCTGGATTAACCAAGCCCGGAGACTTCTCAGACAAACTCGTTAATCAGGTTCTCGAGCATCTCCTGGCGCCCGCTGTTGAGGTTGGGCTCCCCGTTGGCATGGGTGTGGGCCTCAAGTTCCTCAAAACCAACCTCACCTGCCTCAATTTTTGCCCCGATACCCGTGCCAAAGCCGGAATAGCGCTCATCAACAAAATCAGCCAACCGTCCATCCTCACCAATTGCATGGGCAATCTTCAATCCCCGGGCAAAGGCATCCATGCCGCCGATATGGGCGTGGAAAAGGTCAACCGGCTGGAAGCTCTCACGGCGGCACTTGGCATCAAAATTGAGCCCGCCGGTGGTGAAGCCGCCCATTCCCAGAACTTCCAGCATAATCTGGGTGGTCAGGTAAATGTCGGTTGGAAACTGGTCAGTGTCCCAGCCAATCAGCTCGTCCCCAGTGTTGGCGTCCACCGAGCCAAGCGCACCGGCAGCTGCGGCCACGCGCATCTCGTGCATCATACTGTGCCCGGCAAGGGTGGCGTGGTTGGTCTCAAGGTTCAGCTTGAGATGATCGAGCAGGTCATGCTCACGCAGGAAATTAAGGCATGCCGCGGCATCCGAGTCATACTGGTGGGTCGAGGGCTCCCTCGGCTTGGGTTCAATGTAGAATTGCCCCTCGAAACCGATCTTCTTCTTGTGCGCAACAGCCATGTGCAGGAAGCGGGCGAGGTGATCAAGCTCACGCTTCAGGTCAGTGTTCCAGAGAGTTGAATAACCCTCGCGCCCTCCCCAGAAGGTATAGCCGGTACCGCCCAGGCGGTGAGTCACCTCAAGCGCCTTCTTCACCTGGGCGGCGGCATAGGCGAACACGTCCGCGTTCGGGCTGGTTGCAGCTCCCTGGTTGTAGCGAAAGTGCGCGAACAGGCAGGCAGTTCCCCACAGCAGCCTGATGCCGGTGCGCTGCTGTTCCTCAAGCAACACGTCAGCAACGGCATCGAGTGCCTCGTTGGACTCCTGCAGCGTGGCCAACTCGGGCGCCACGTCACGGTCATGGAAGCAATAAAACTCCACGCCGAGTTTCTCCATGAACTCAAAGGCAACCCGGGCCCGGTTCTGCGCGTTGGCGACCGAATCGCTGCCGTCATCCCAGGGCCGTTGTGCGGTGCCGCCGCCGAAGGGGTCGGCCAGCGGATTGCGCATGGTGTGCCAGTAGGCAATCGAGAAACGCAGGTGATCCTTCATCGGCTTGCCGCCAACGATCTCCTCCGCGTTGTAATGCTTGAATGCAAGGGGGTCCTTCGAGTCCGCCCCCTGGTATTGAATTTTCTGGATATCTGGAAATGCTTCGGATGCCATGGGTTGGTGATCATTCCCCGCGCAGGATTAACCGTCAAGGATGAACAGGGAAAAGCCCACTAAACTTGAGCTGAGAGGGCAACGAAAACAGCTTGAACCCTTCGTTATTTGAGGACCAATTGCCACACTTCAGACTCCCCGCAGAGACCAAGCTCACCAAGCATCCGGCCGATTGTATGCTCATCAGGAATCACCAGGTTTTCCGATTTCACCTGCTCAATGTCATGGGGAAACCCCGGGTGCGGCAGAAACCGGGAAGCGATCGCGTAACAGGCCCAGGCACGCCAGGTCCTGATTTCAGAGCGCGCCCCGGACATGCGCGTGGCATAGTGCTGCCAGTGGCGGCGGGGATTGGCCAGGAATTGTCCCTTCCGGTCAGGACGAGCCTTCAGGATCCAGGCAACTTGTGCATAAGGCATGGGATAAGTGACCAAGAACTCCTCGTCACCCCGGAGGTCCGCAGACATTGCGCGGTTTAACTGCAGCAGGGACTGGGCCGGAAGGCCTGCGATCCACTTTGTTTGCGCGTATTCAAGGCAAAGTTTGTAGAAAGCCTCGCCCCGCTCTTCTCCCAGTGCACGGGAATCAGCAGCGGTAACCGGATGGCGGATCCCCGGCAACAGCGGACAGGGCTCGTTCTGTAATGACTCTGGCACCGGGGGGGAAATCATTTCAAATGTCACCGGCCCGGGATCCGCTCCAATCCATAATCAGCACTTGCCCGTTCATCACAAGAACCCGCTAACCACCCACTGATATACCGCCCTGCGTAACACCCGGAGCCGGCAGAAGGGTCGATCCCATGAGATATTCATCGATGGACCGGGCAGCACCCCGACCCTCGTTAATGGCCCACACGACGAGTGATTGACCGCGACGACAGTCACCGGCAACGAAGATACCTTCCACATTGGTGGTGAATTCTCCGTGATCGCCGGTGAAGGTCTGCCAGTTACCGCGTGGGTTCTGGGTTTCCAGCCCGAGCATTTCGCCCACCTCAAGTTCCGGGCCGACAAAGCCGGTAGCCAGCAACACCAGATCGGCCGGCCATTGCTTTTCGGAACCCGCCACTTCACTGAACGGCGCACCGCCTTCAACCGGGCTGGACCAGTCGACCTCGACGGTTGTCACGCCCTTGATGTGCCCGTTGCCGTCACCCACAAATTCCTTGGCAAGGATATGGTAGCTGCGCGGGTCATTGCCGTATTTGGCCTTGTTCTCGGCATGCGAATAATCAAGGCGGTAGGTGCGCGGCCATTCCGGCCAGGGATTGTTCCCGGCACGCTCAAGGGGCGGCTTATCAAGAAGCTCGAAATTGACCACGGATTTGCATCCGTGGCGCAATGAAGTGCCAATGCAGTCAGCCCCGGTGTCACCGCCGCCAATGACAATCACGTCCTTGCCTGCCGCGGATGTGTAGCAGCCGTCATCAAGGTTCGAGTCCAGCAGGCTCTTGGTATTGCGTGTCAGGAAATCCATCGCAAACTGGATGCCCTTGAGGTCACGGCCGGGATTGCGGCCGGTGGGGTCAAAGGGTCTGGTCGCGCCGGTGGCCATCAGCAGCGCGTCACCCTCCTTCAACAAATCCTTGGGATCAACATACCGTATCTCACAACCACGCTCCTCCATGATCTGCGTCATGTGGCCGGAAACAAAATCCTCTTTCCTTCCCACGTGGGCACAGGTCACGAACTTTACGCCCTCTTCACGCATCAGGTTGACACGGCGCTCCACGACACCCTTATCCAGTTTCATGTTCGGGATGCCGTACATCAGCAGGCCGCCAATACGGTCGGCGCGCTCGTAGACGGTGACCTCGTGCCCCGCCTTGTTGAGTTGAGCAGCTGCCGCCAGGCCGGCTGGCCCGGAACCCACGATGGCAACCTTCCTGCCGGTGCGCTCACCCGGTTCAGCAGGCGTTACCCAGCCCTCGGCAAAAGCGCGGTCAATGATCGTGTTCTCGATATTCTTGATGGTAACCGGCGGGTTGGTGATCCCCAGCACACACGAGCCCTCACAGGGTGCCGGACACACGCGACCGGTAAATTCCGGGAAGTTATTGGTCTTGTGCAGGCGATCAATCGCTTCCTTCCAGCGTTTCTGATACACCAGGTGGTTCCACTCGGGAATGAGGTTGTCAATCGGGCAGCCGTTACCGGATTGACAAAACGGCACCCCGCAGTCCATACATCGCGCGCCCTGGGTCTGCAGGTGAGCCTCGTCCGGATTGGTGTTGATTTCGTCGTAGTCGTTCAAGCGCTCCAGCGCATCGCGGTAAGGCACCGCCTCGCGCTCAAACTCCATGAATCCAGTTGCTTTACCCATCTTGAAAAAATCTTTTACTTGGCTCCAATCAGGCGACCAGCTCCTTCTCTGCTTGTTTGCCTTCCAGCAGGACGCGCTTGTAATCCGTCGGCATCACCTTCACGAACTGGCCAAGCGTGGTGCTCCAGTGATCAAGCACCTCCCTGGCAACCGTCGAGCCGGTCTGTTCGGCATGCTCCTCAATGAGACCCTGTAACTCGGCGATATCCTCAACCTCCTCGACCTTCTCGAGTTCCACCATCTCCATATTGCAGTTGGGCTCGAACTCATTGTCCGGGTCCCAGATATAAGCCACACCACCTGACATTCCGGCGGCAAAGTTGCGCCCCGTCGGACCGAGAATCACGGTACGTCCGCCGGTCATGTATTCACATCCGTGATCACCCACACCCTCAATGACAGCATGAGCCCCGCTGTTGCGAACGCAGAACCGCTCCGCCGCATGGCCGCGAAAGAATGCCTTGCCCCCGGTGGCACCATAAAGGCAGACGTTACCCACGATAATATTTTCTTCAGGAGCAAAACTCGAAACTTTCGGAGGATAAATCGTGAGCTTGCCGCCGGAGAGGCCCTTGCCCACGTAATCATTGCCGTCCCCTTCCAACTCAATGCTCACCCCCTTCGCCAGAAACGCGCCCAGGCTCTGCCCGGCTGAACCCGTGAACTTAATCTTCACCGTGTCGTCGGGAAGTAAATCCGCTCCGTGCGCCTTGGCTATTTCATTGCTAAGGATCGTGCCCACCGTGCGGTCCGTGTTAAAGATCGGCAATTCAATCTCGACAGCATCACCTTTTTCCAGTGCCGGCTTCGCCAGGTCGAGCAGCTTCATGTCAAGCACGTCATCAAGACCGTGATCCTGTGCCTGCGTGCAGTAGGTTCCCACGTCGGCATGCGGTTTTTCAACCTGCGTGAGAATGGCACTCAGGTCGATGCCATCGGCCTTCCAGTGGTCGATGGCCTCCTCCATCTCGAGCGCGTCCACCCGGCCAACCATCTCGTCAATGGTGCGGAAACCAAGCCGGGCCATGATCTGCCGCGCTTCCTCGGCAACCATGAAGAGGTAATTCACCACATGCTCTGGTGAACCATTGAATTTCTTGCGCAGTTGCGGATTCTGCGTCGCGATACCCACCGGGCAGGTGTTCAGGTGGCACTTGCGCATCATGATGCATCCCATCGTGATGAGTGGCGCGGTGGAGAAACCCATCTCCTCGGCACCGAGCAACGCGGCAATGACCACGTCACGCCCGGTCTTGAGTCCACCGTCAGTCTGCAATACCACACGGCTGCGGAGGTCATTGAGCACCAGCGTCTGGTGTGTCTCGGCAATGCCCAGCTCCCACGGCAACCCTGCGTGCTTGATGCTGGTGAGCGGGGAAGCTCCGGTTCCACCCGTGTCGCCGGAGATTAAAATATGATCCGCTTTGGCCTTGGTCACGCCTGATGCGATCGTGCCGACACCCATTTCGGAAACCAGCTTCACGCTGACACGTGAAGCACGATTGGCATTCTTCAGGTCATGAATCAACTGTGCCAGGTCCTCAATCGAGTAAATGTCGTGATGCGGCGGCGGGCTGATCAATCCCACTCCCGGTGTGGAATGCCTGATACGGGCAATGTTATCATCCACTTTGCTGCCGGGAAGTTCTCCCCCCTCGCCCGGCTTGGCACCCTGGGAGATCTTGATCTGCAACTCATCAGCGTTGGTAAGATACCAGATGGTGACACCAAAACGCCCCGAGGCGATTTGCTTGATTGCCGAGCGCTTGGAATCACCATTGGGCAAAGGATTAAAACGCTCGGGATCCTCGCCCCCCTCGCCGGTGTTGCTCTTGCCTCCCAAACGGTTCATGGCAATTGCCAGTCCTTCGTGTGCCTCAGCTGATATCGAGCCGAAACTCATTGCCCCGGTGCAGAAACGTTTCACAATCTCGCTGGCAGGCTGCACATCCTCAACGGCAATCGGGCCGCCATTAACGCCTTCCTTGAACTTCATCAATCCGCGCAATGCACAGCGTGCCTTGGTATCGCCGTTGATATGCTCTGAGAACTGCCGGTAGGAATCGAAATTGTTCGTGCGCGCGGCGGTTTGAAGCGCAGCAATTGAGTCCGGGTTCCACATGTGCTTCTCGCCCTCCGCACGCCAGTGAAATTCGCCCGGGTTGGGCAAAGATTCCATCCTGTCCTCCTCGCGCGGCGGAAAACCCAGAGCATGCCGACGCAGCATTTCCTCCGCAAGTCCCTCAAGGTTCACTCCCTGCACACGGCTTGCAGTGCCGACAAAACAAAGGTCAATGACTTCATCCCGCAGACCGATTGCCTCAAAGATTTGCGCCCCTTTATAGGAATGCAACGTCGAGATGCCCATCTTGGCCATCACCTTGAGCATGCCCTTGGCCACTCCCTTGCGGTAAGCACCCACCAGTGATTGATCGTCGCCAAACTCCTCGGCATTGGTCAGGCCTTCACGACGCGCCATCCACAGCGCCTCAAACGCAAGGTAGGGATTGATGGCGTCGGCACCGTAACCGACAAGCAAACAGTGATGATGAACCTCACGTGCCTCACCGGTCTCAAGCACGAGACCGATCTGGGTGCGCAGCGCGTTCTTCACCAGATAGTGGTGCACCGTGCCCGTTGCCATTAAAGTGCTCACCGCAACGCGATCCCTGGACACCGCGCGATCACTTAGGATGGCAAGGCTGTAACCATCCTTGATCGCCTGCCCTGCTTCCTGACAAATGCGCTCCAGCGTCCTGCTGACACCCGCAATGCCTTCAGATTTAGGGAAAGTGATGTCGATTTCTTTTGAGCGCCATCCCCGGTAGTCCATCCCCTTAAGTGCATGCAACTGCTCATTGCTGAGGATCGGATGCGGCAAACGCAGACGCTGAGCGTGCTCCTCGGTAGTCTCGAGCAGATTCCTCTCCGGTCCGATATAGCACTCCAGTGACATGATCACTTCCTCGCGAATCGAATCGATTGCCGGGTTGGTCACCTGGGCGAACAGCTGACGAAAATAGTCATAGAGCATTCGCGGCTTGTCACTGAGGCAGGCGAGGGCGGCGTCATTGCCCATGGAACCCAGCGGATCACGCTTCTCATTGACAAGCGGCAGCAGCATGAACTGCATCGTCTCGGTGGTGAACCCAAAGGCCTGCATCCGCTGCAGCAGCGTGTCCTCATCCAGTCCAGCTGCTTGACCGGCAGCCGCGATGTCATCCAGGTCAATGCGCTGGTTCTCCAGCCATTGCCCATATGGGCGCTGCGCGGCAAACTCAGCTTTAATCTCCTCATCCGGCACCATCTTGCCCTTGTCAAAATCCACCAGAAACAATCGTCCCGGCTGCAGGCGGCCCTTGGACTTCACATTGGCAGGATCCACGGGAAGCACACCCACCTCACTGGCCATGATCACGTGATCATCATGGGTCAGGTAATAACGGCTGGGGCGAAGACCATTGCGATCAAGCACTGCCCCAATGTGTTTGCCATCAGTAAACACGATCGAGGCCGGGCCGTCCCACGGCTCCATGATACAGGAGTTATACTCGTAGAAATCACGCTTGGCCTGCGGCATTTGCTTATGCTTCTGCCACGCTTCAGGCACCATCAGCAATACCGCTTCCTGCAGCGTGCGCCCGGTCATGAGGAGAAATTCCAGCGCGTTGTCGAAATTGCCTGAATCGGAGCACTCCGGTTCCATGACCGGATAGAGCTTCTGCAAATCATTGCCGAGCAAATCGCTTTGCAAGGTGCCCTGACGGGAGCTCATTGCGTTGACGTTACCACGCAGCGTATTAATCTCGCCGTTGTGGCTCATGAAACGGAAAGGCTGGGCACGATCCCAACTCGGGAAGGTGTTGGTGGAGAAACGTGAGTGAATCATCGCCAGATGTGTGGCGAAATCGGGATTAGCCAGGTCGCTGAAATACTCAATCAACTGGGCAGTGTTAAGCATCCCCTTATAGATCATCACCTTGGTTGACAGGCTGCAGATATAAAAGAGCAGGCGCTCATCAAGGCTCTCATCAAAACGCAACTGGTGACTCGACCGTTTGCGGATAATGTATAACTGGCGTTCAAAATCATCTCCCTCAAGGCCATCGGCAGCGCCGATGAAGAGCTGCATGATTTGCGGTTCAGCCGCCCGTGCCGCCGGACCCACATTGGCCGCTTCCGTCTGCACCGGGACATCGCGCCAGCCCAGGCACTGCTGCCCCTGTTCGGCAATGATGGCCTCCACTGCCTCAATGCACTGCTTCCGCTCGTCCTCAATCCTTGGCAGGAACACCAGGCCGGCGCCGAACCGGCCCTTCTCAGGCAATTCCACGCCGAGATCCTCCTTTGCAACCTTGCGCAGGAAATCCTCGGGTAAGCCAACAAGAATACCGGCACCATCACCCGTGTTGGGCTCACAGCCACATCCGCCACGGTGCTCCATGTTGACGAGCATCTGCAGGGAATCGAGCACAATCTTGTGACTCGGCTCGCCCTTCATGTTCGCTACAAAACCGACACCGCAACTGTCCTTCTCATTGGCAGGATCATAGAGGCCGCGTTTTGTTGGCAATCCTTTAAAAGTCATGGCTGATAATGATGCAGCGCTGCAAGGTGCTACGCTTTCGGAAACTCGATGTTCAAGATGGTGTCTGTTATCGTCTAATTGATCAGGTTCTCCCGCTATCCTGAGTCTCTCAGGGCACATTAGCGCGCTTAATCGGAAACCCGCAGGGTTCCTGAGGCATCGACACGAAAAGGGCGCTCACTTTATCCGCCGTCCGCCACAAACCAAGCGGAAAACCCACCAGAATGCACAGCAGAGGCTACAATATTCTAAAAATCAGCAGTTTACGCTAATATTAGCAATTCACGTGCCAATTCACGTGCCAATTCGCGAAACGGATTCAAAATCGGAACATGGTGTTTTGCAGGGCGTAGACCCGCGATATGCCTGTCCCCATTACCCCTGGCCGGGAATCCTGCTCTTATCCAGCGCAAAGCG
>JAYGGE010000123.1:0-6014 GCA_046581505.1 Verrucomicrobiales bacterium
CACCCAGATGCGTGCCGCCGGCGGCAACCTTGATAATGGCAATGGGCGCCTTGATTGAACCGGTTACCCTGCGCGCGAAGCTCAACTCGGGCCCGACCACATTGTTCACCGCCTGCAAATCCACCCAACCCTTGCTCTCCATCTTGTTCTCGCGTCCAATGGAATAGGAGAACATCACCTTTTCCTGGGGACTTTCCAGGCCGGCAAAGGGCGGAAAGCGCCTGATGTCCTTCACCTTGGAATCCGAGCCCACCATGTTGGACTGGCCGGCAAAGATAAACACCCGCAGGGTCTTCCCGTCATTATCGTGCTGAGCCTTAAGGGGAGTGCCTGATGTCCATGAAAAAAGAAACGTCAGTATGAGGATGGCAATGTTTTGGTATGTCATTTCCTGTATCTTTATGGGGTATTAATGGTCTACCGAAAATACGGTTGCGGCAAGAACCCTGGAAGGAGCCATTACGGCCGGACCTTGCCCTTTTCCTTCCCGGCAGCCATGACCTTCTCATAGTAACCGGGCCTCTTGCTGTGCGGATACGCGTCGAAAACCTCTCTCCCGCCGTGCATCCGCGGGTCACCCTGTTTTTTCAGCTCGGTGAAGAGAGTAATCTTCATGCCTCTTATCAGGGTAATATGCTCCGCCGTCGCAGCCAGGTTGTTGATACATTCCGGGTCCTTCTCCAGGTCATAGAGTTCCTCCTGCGGCCGTTTGCCGTAGGACTTGTCGTATTCCAAAGTGCCCGGCTTGTGCAGAAGGGTGGCCTTCTTGGTGGGACTCGCATCGGTATCCCGGTAACCTGTCTCCGGGTTGCCGCAGGGCCAGCGATCCGGCTCGAAGTTATGCATGTAGACATATTGGTCCCGGTGCAGGCTGCGCACCGGGTAACCCCGGTCATGCGGTCGGCCGATATCGTTGCGCTCACGTCCCGTCAACAGGATGTCGCGGCCGGCTGATTTGTTGGCGAAGATGTCAAAGAGACTCTTGCCCTGGATTGCCGCCAGCCCGCTTTTCTTTTCAGTTACCCGGGCAAGCTCCAGGAAGGTGGGCGCATAGTCGATGAAACTGACGAAGCCGTTGCATTGGCGTCCCGGCTTGAGGATGCCGTTCTTCCACATGGCCGCCAGCGGCATGTGCGTGGAATGCTCGTAGGGATGGCCCTTGAAACGCGGGAAAGGCATGCCGTTGTCCGAGGTGGCGATGACCAGGGTGCTGTCGAGTTCGCCGGCGGCCTCAATGGACTTGAGGATGCGCCCCAGGTGCGTGTCGAAATATTCCACCTCAACGGCGTAATCGAGAATGTCGTGCCTGACTGCCGTATCCCCGCCCCAGAAGGAGGGCAGGAAATCCAGGTCCGCGAGTTTCTTGCCGCTCTTCACTCCCGACTTGAACTCGTATCCGCGGTGCGGCTCCTTGCAGCCATACCAGAAAAAGAACGGCTTGTCCTTCGGCTTGTCCTTGAGGAAGCGCTCAAAGTTGCCCGCATAGTCGATCTTGTTGATGCCTCCGGCAGGTGTTTTCTTGACCTTGAGGCTGCTGAAATCTTTACCCGTGAGGTTGCGTCCGCCACTCTCTCCCGGGCCCCAGCCCTTGCCGGTGAACCCGGTGAAATAGCCGTTCTCCCCGAGCGCCTCGACCACGCTCTTGAATTTCCCGGGGAAAAACGGCTGGTGATTGGCGGCCGCCTCCAGCTGCCAGGGGTTGCGTCCGGTGATGATAACCGAGCGCGAGGGGGCGCACTTGCTGCTCGGGGTATAGGCCCGGTTAAAGAGGATCCCCTCCTTGGCGACCCGGTCAAAGTGAGGGGTATCAAGGAACTTATAGCCGTAGGCGCCGGCATGGCTCATGTCATCGGCAATGGCGAACAGGACATTGGGCCTTTTAGCCGCCGCCGCAAGTCCCGCGCCAAGGACACAGAGGGACACCGGCAGGAGGACCTTTCCCATGATTTTGCGCATCGCCGCTGGGCTCATGAATGATTCCTCGGGCAATTGGACGCCTTATACAAGGAAAACCAAGATGAAGAACCCGGGGACGAAAAGTCACACAGCATGCACATGCGCCAGGGTGCCCCATGCCGCAAAACTGCGGAATATGGCTTTTTTACCAAAGCCCTGAAACATTTGTTGCCAAGCGGGTTGCGGAAAAAAGGGGAAAGTTGCATATAAAGGATATGTTTCGCGCCTTCTGCTTCATCCTGACAGGCATCGCAACGACGGCGCAGGGAGCCCTGCCATTGCACAGGGAAATAGACAGGGTCATTAACGCCCAGGCAGGTGGCCCGAGTGCAACAACCAGCAGTGACGCTGAATTCTTCCGGAGAGTGCAGCTGGACATCGCGGGAACCATCCCGGATGCCGGGCAAGTGCGCGATTTCCTCAATGACAAGTCCACGCAGAAGCGCGCCCAGCTGATTGATAGCCTGCTGGCCAGTGAGTCCTTTGCAGTCCACTGGACAGACCGGCTGTCAACGATGCTTCTTGAACGGCAAGCTCTCGGCAAGGTGACCGATGGGCAATGGCGCGCCTACCTGAAAAGATCAATGCAGGGAACCCCGCGCTGGGACGTGATGGCACGCGAGATGCTGACCGCCGCCGGCAAGGGCGAATCCCGCGCGGCAATGAAATTCCTCGGTAACGGTTCCCACCACCGGTTGACCGAGGATGTGGCGCGCCTGTTTCTCGGGATGGACCTCAAGTGCGCAAAGTGCCACGACCACCCCTCGGTAAAGGAATGGAAACAGGCTCACTACTGGGGCCTTTATGCCTACCTGAACCAGACAAAGCAGGCCACCAACTCGAAGGACAAGCAGGTCTATTTCGTGGAATCCCTGGCCACCGGAAAAATCAAGTTCCAATCAGTCTTTGAGGACAATGAGGAGGAGACCGGGCCCAGGCTGCCCGGCGGGATCGAGGTATCAATCCCGGCTTACGAGAAGGGTAAGGAATTTGACAAGCCGGCAACGGACGGCCTGCCGGCAGTACCAAGGTTCCGCCCGCGTGAGTTGCTGGCACGTGACTTGCCATCGAAGGAAAATGTCCACTTCGTTCACAACGCCGTAAACCGTGTCTGGTTCCTGATGATGGGGCGCGGACTGGTGCATCCGCTGGATGAAATGCACGGTAAAAACCCGTCTTCACATCCCAAGTTGACGGCCATCCTGGCCAGGGAATTTGTGGCGCACCAATTCGATCTGAAATGGCTGCTGCGTGAAATTGCGCTGAGCGAAAGCTACCAGCGCAGCAGCCTGCTGCCTGAAGGAGTGAAAACGGTGGCAGCCTCCAGCTACCGCACAGCACACCCAAAGGCCATGACACCCGAGCAACTCCTTAATGCAATCCTGAAAGCTACCGGGAACCTGGAAAAAGTGACGGCCATGAAAACGGCACCTGACGCGGAGAAATTTGACCGGCGCGGCTACTTCAGCGGGACACACGGTGAAATGCCAAAGTCCTTTGAGGAGATCCGCGCCATCTTCATGGAAACCTTCGCCCAGCCGGCGGGTGAGGCGGAGGATGATTTCCTGCCCGGCCTGAACAGGTCACTGTTCCTGATGAACGACCGCTTAGTCCTGCATTGGCTGGAGCCGCACGATGATAACCTGGTACAGAGGCTGGCAAAAATGCAGGATCACGGCAAAATCGCGGATGAAATGTACCTGTCCGTGCTGGCACGTTTCCCTGAAGGAGAGGAACTGCCGACACTCACGGATTACCTGGAAAAAAATGAAACCCGCCGCGATGCGGCACTCGGGGAACTGGCCTGGGCACTGTTGACCTCGACGGAGTTCCGCTTGAACCACTGATGAAAACCACCCCACACAGCCATGCCTGCGGCAGCCTTGAGCACGGCATTTCGCGACGGCAGGTGCTCGGCACGCTGGGTGGAGCGGCCGGTTTCGGCAGCCTGTTACAACCGGGCATTGCCGGGGAGATCGCCAAGCAGAAGAAGCAGGTGTGCCTGATCTGGCTTGATGGGGGAATCAGCCAGTTTGAGAGCTGGCATCCGCTGCCGCAAAGCAAATTCGCGGGGCCGTTTCGCAGCATCAAGACAAGCATACCGGGGGTGCACTTCAGCGAGCTGGTCCCGCACACCGCGAGGATCGCCAACAAGATTTCAGTGATTCGCACGATGGCGACGAAGGACCCGAACCATTCCACCGGCGTGCCGCGCATCCAGCGAGGGGACCCTGTTGACCGCGGGGTGGAATATCCCCACCTCGGGTCGGCGGTTGCCAAGCTGCTCGGGCCGGCCAACCCGGAACTTCCCCCCTACATCTGGATCAAGCCCGGAAACGGCGGCTTCATTGCCCGTGAAGCGGGTTTTCTGGGTGCGCAATACGGGACGCTGGCTCTCGGTGACGGTAAGCCGCCAATCCACATTCACCGCCCCGGTTCCATTTCCGCCGGGGTTGACGCCGCGCGCAATGCCCTGCGCAGGAAGGCCAACGAGCGCTTCAGCGCATACCGCAACGCCTCTGAAATTGACGCCTACGAGACCAGCTACGACATGGCCCAGCAGCTGATGGCACGCAAGGACATCTTCGACGACAGTGAACTGGACGAGAAGGACCGGGGACGTTATGGCACCCATCCCCTTGGCCGGCACATCCTCCAGGCACGCAGGCTGCTTGAGGCCGGAGTGCGCTTCGTTAAGGTTAACAGCTACCACTGGGACACGCACGGTGATAATTTCAACATGTCACAGCGGCTGATCCCGCAGGTTGACCGGCCCTTCGCTGCACTGGTCAATGACCTGGAGGATCGCGGCATGCTCGACCACACCCTGCTCATCGTGATGAGCGAGTTCGGCCGCACCCCGGTCATCAACTCGCGCCTGGGCCGCGACCACTGGCCGGACTGCTGGAGCGTTGTCCTTGCCGGGTGCGGCGTCAAGCGCGGCGCAATCATTGGCGAGACCACCGCCGACGGGGCCTTCGTCAACGGCGAAGGCTATGATATCGGGCACCTTTTCCACACCATCTACACGCTGCTGGGAATCAACCCGCGCAAGACACACTATCGCTACAAGGGCCAGAAACTCGACATCGCACACGGTGACTGCGAGCCGATCAGGGAGGTGATGCTGTGAGCGTGCCGGCCCTTGATGTCAAGAAGGCCTGGGAGTCGCGGGCAATCAAGCATGACCGGCAGCTCTTCAGGGCGCAGTTCAGCCCGGACGGGCGTTTCATTGCTGCCGGAGGACAGGACAAGCTGGTGCACATCTGGGAACTTGAGGGGGAAAAAAAGAAAGTGCTGGCAGCCCACAAGACCTGGCTGTCCTCGCTCGTTTTTCACCCCAAGGGCGGGAAACTCTTTACCGCCGACTACCTGGGGGTCATCCACTGCTGGGATTACGAGAACGCCACCAGGCCGCTCTGGACCATTGCCGAGGCTGACCGCGACAATGTCCGTGCGCTCATCGTCACGCCCGATGGCAAACACCTCATCAGTGCCGGGGATGATGGCGTGATCAAGGCGTGGAATGCTGCCAGCGGTAAGGCTGTTGCCACGCTGGAAGGTCACGGGGAATGCATCTTCAGCCTGGCCATTTCACCTGAGGGCAAACACCTCGTCAGCGGCGACCTGCTCGGCACCATTCGCCAGTGGAGCCTGAAAACCTGGAAACCGTTAGGCGAACTGGACGCTTCCCTCCTGCATACAAGGAAAGAAAATTTCATCGCTGACGTGGGCGGAGTACGCAGCCTTGCCTTCAGCCCGGACGGCAAGCTGCTTGCCGCCGGCGGCATGAAGGAGGCAAAGAGCAACGCCTTCTGCCCGGGCAAGCCCACGGTGCTGATCTTTGAGGTGGCAAGCGGTAAGGTTAAAACTGAGCTCAAGATCACGGGCAAGAGTGACGGCCCCTTCAACGCGCTGCGCTTCCTTGAGGATGGCACGCTGGCCGGACACACGGAAATTCTGCACGCCGCCTCCGAGCTTACCTTCTGGAAAACCTCCCAACCCGAGCCCCTGCACTCGATCAGCAACGGCTCCGCCTATGACCTCAGCCTGCACCC
>JAYGGE010000166.1:0-6311 GCA_046581505.1 Verrucomicrobiales bacterium
GTCCCTGACCTTCCTGCTGATGCCCGAGAAATCGGCACGCCACAGGTCCGCGCCACTGAAGTCGGTGGACCGGAACCGGCAACCCTCGAACAGGGTGTAGGTCCACCTTTCCTGCGCCAACATGTAGAGCCTTCCGGTCACTGCCCGGCCCAGGTTGGCGTTTTCAAACTGGCATTGCCTGAAAACGGCCCCGCTCAGGTCGGCCCCGCTCAGGTCGGAGCCGGTGAAGTTGCAGCGGTGGAAAGTCGCCTGCGTGAGCTCGGCGCCGGTGAGATTGGCCCGGCTGAGGTTGACCCCGCTGAACCTGACCCCGCTGAGGTCGGCCTTGGGCCCGATCCTGTAACCGTTCACCACCCCGGTCCCGGTCGCAGGGTCAATCTGCGCCGGGGCGGGGGAGGCAAGGGCTGCCGCCACCAGCGCCAGCATCGGCGTGATGATCTTTTCAAGCGCGTTGGTCTTCTTCATGCGCATGGATTCGTTCAGGGTTGCTCCTGGCTGTTGTGCTCGGTGAATGCCCCGTCAGTGAGTTCGTTGATGATGTGGAAGAACATGGTCGCGGTTGCCCTGGGCTGGACGGTGGACCCGTTCGGGAACACGTATCGCCTGCCCATGCCGCGCTCGTCGTATTGCATGGCGGCGAGCTGTATGTCCGGCGAGTAGGGGTCGCCTTCCTTGTCAATGAACGCTCCCGGGTTAACCCGCCGCGAGCACCTGGCCTTGGCGTGCCACTCGGCGAGCACCAGGCAACCGCCCGGCAGGGTCAGCACGCAGCCCTCGCTGCACAGGTGCCCTGACTCAAGTTCCTGCCCGGCAGCGGGGAACTCGGCGGTGCGCCCGTCACGCAGTGTCACGTAGAGGGTTTCACTGGCCGGCGGGGTGCCGGGGTTCTTCTCAAACCAGTCGCTGTCGATGACGTTGCACTGGAAGCCGCGGATCCTGTCTGTCTTGGTGAAGAGTGTATCTGAGTTCAATTTTTTTCTTGGATGGGTTTTCGGGAACGGGGCCCGGGATTGGTGTTTGGTTAATGGATGTCCTTTACTTTCAGGAGGTTTCGCTGCGATCTTTGTCCCGGGGGCTCTCGCCCCTGCTGTTGCTGCGGTTCTCGAGCATCCTGCGATGGATTGCCCGGAGGCTGTCGCGCGCGGCGGCGCTCTTGCCCGGCTGTTGCATTTCCCTCTCCAGGTCACGGAGTATTTGTTGGCGGAGGTTGTCCATGTGGCCGCCCCCGTAGATCCAGGGTGCTGGAGGATTCTGTGGAGGACTCTGGCTGCCCCCGTCTCCCTGGACGCTCTCGAAGAATCCGGGTGGCACCTGGCTGGCCTGTTGCCCGGTCCTGCGGCTTTTCCTCCTGTCACTGCTGCCGTCACGGGTAAAGAACGCGGCGTGGACCGGGGTGTCATCGACCATGAGCGCTGCTCCTACCGCTTCCGGCCCGTCGTATCGGCAGTCGCGCCCGAGTCCGACGGACTCAAAGTCGGACTCCTCAAGGGCCGGAAGGCCCTCCAGGAACTGTTCCGCCTGTTCCCTTTCGGCGAGGGTTTCCCGGTCAGGGTCGCTTGAGGACAGCGCTTCCATCGCGTAGCTCTCGATGAGGATGCCGAAGTTTCTCTTGAACGCCTTGCCGAGGGACAGCATGTCGGCACCGGCCGGCTTGCCGTCAATGAAGGCGAGCACCCCGAACTGCTTGTCGACCGGCTTGAAGTGACGCTTGTATTCGCTGAGGTCATCGCGCCTTGACTCGTGGGCGTCATGCATCGCCCCCGTCGGCGAGTGGGTCCCTACCTTGGAGTGGAGTTCCGCGATCTCACTCCACACCTCGCCCTGGTCCGATGCGTAGGAGGTCCCCGGTGAACTCTTCAGCGAGTGGGACACGGACATGAGCTTCTTCTTGCGGACCTTGGGGGCCATGACGGTCTTTGAGTGGCTGAACTCGTGGCTCATCGAGCGCCACCGGCCCTGCTCGGTGCAACTGACCGGGATCACGGTCTTTGAATTGGCGTCCAGGAGGATCGTCGTGTTCGCCACGCGGTTCTGCTTTGCGCCTATAAGTTCCTCTCCGTCAAGGATAAGTATCTTCTTGTCGGATTCGTTGGTGACCATGAGGTTGGGCACGGATCCGCCTGAGCTCACTTCGGTGATCGTGACACAACGCTTGTCGACGATGGCGTCGATCATGACGATGTATTCGGGCTCCTTGATGTCCTTGGCGAGTAGGGGGAAGAGGGTCAGGTTGCGGAATCGCTGCGCCGACCCGACGGCGGCCTTCGATATCCTTTTACTGAGCGACTTGTTCATGGTCCTTGATGTGGTTTCTTTTTTCATGGTCCTTGGTGTGGTTTCTGTGTGGTGTGTGCTGTTGGTTAAAATGTTGTCATGAAAGCGAATTTCCCGCCCAATGTCCTGCCCGGCCCCCCGCGCAATGTCCGCCGGATACCGCCAAAGCGGCGATCCAGCGCACAAGGCGCGTGGGGAGAAAGAGGACTACGCTCGTGTGCGCAATCTTCTTTCACCGGGACACAGGGAAGGGCCTCCCCGCGGCACCCGAGTCCGCCCCGTTCCCGCGACCGCCACTGGCGGCACGGGACAGAGCTCACGGGTGCCCGGGCGCGAGGAAGCCTCCAACCCGAGTCCGCCCCTTGCCGTTTCAAGGCAAGGGGTCGGCTGCTAACAAATTTATGAGGGGGAGGGTTCCTTGGGTTTCTCCTTCTCCTTGGCCATTTCCTCCTTAACGATCGATTCCAGCGGGGCCTCCATGTCCAACTTGCAGTAGGCCATGTCCATGGCTTGCTCGCGTATTGCCCTGGCCTTGCGGGAAACCCCGCCGCCCCAGCTGCTCATGCCTTCCTTGCAATACATGACCATGGACGCGTTCTTCTCGTCGATGTTCATTTTCGCAGCGGTGGCGACCGCGTCCTGGTTGGCGGCCAGGAACAGGAACTCCCAGCCGTCCTTGATGGTGCGCTTGCTGATTTTACGGGCGATTTGCTCCCAGTTGTAGCGCCTGGAGGAGTTCTCGTAGCCGTCGGTGAAGATGGCAAAGATCACCTTCCCGGGTCGCTCCTCCTCGGGCATGGCCTTGATACGGCGACGGGTTTCCCTGATGGATAGGCCGATCGCGTCGAGCAGCGCGGTCATGCCGCGGGGCCGGAAGTCCCCGGCGACCATCTCAGGCACCTCGTTGATAGACTGGCAGTTAACGGGCTTGTCGAACTCGGTGTCAAAGAGCATCAGGGTAAGGTTGGCGTCCCCCTCGACGGACTTCTGGTCATTGAGGAAACGGTTATAGGAATCGACGGCAGGCTCCTCCATCCCTTGCATGGAGCCTGACCTGTCGAGGACAAAGACAAGTTCGGTTAGTTTGGAATTATTCATGACGCCTCCTATAGCACAGGGGGTAGGACATGAATAGGGTGACAGGTGTTAATTTTGCTCCCGGGGGCATTTTTTTTTGGGGGTAGGACAAGTGTTGGGGGTTACCATGGTTTTATGTTACAGTATATTCATGACAAGCACATCCAGCACGCCCCACGCGGGCGAGACACGGCGACCCATTGAGCGCATCTTCAGGATTCATGAGCAGGTCCAGCGCGGACGCTTCCCCAACTGCCGCCAGCTCGCGGGGAAGGTCAAGGTGACCCAGAAGACGGTCCAGCGTGACATTAACTTCATGCGCGATGAGCTGGGCCTTCCGATCGAGTATGACCGGGTCCGCCACGGCTATTATTACTCGCGCCCGGTCGGGGAGTTCCCGCTCCTGGAGATGAACGTTGAGGACGCGGTGGCACTGTTCCTCGCCCGCAAGGCCTTGGCCCCGTTGCAGAACAGCCCGCTTGAGGCAACCCTGCGCGAGAGCTTCCGCAGGCTGGCGCGCTCCCTGGGCGGGAAGGTCTGCTTTAACTGGTCAGACATCGACCAGGCCTTCAGTGTCCGCGAGATCGGGGTCGCAAAGGCCGAGATTGCCGTATTTGAGAAGCTCTCGAGGGCGGTCCTGCAGAGCAAGGTGGTCAGCTTTGACTACCGGAAGCTCTCGGCCAAGGAGAGGGAAAGGCGGTCCCTGCGCCCCTACAGCCTGGTTGATGTCAGCGGCGGGTGGTATCTGATCGGCCATGACAACGTTCGCGATGCGATGCGGACCTTTGCCCTGCAGCGCATCAAGGGGCTGCGGGTCTCGGAGAAGAAGGGGTTCGTGCGCCCTGATGATTTCAGGGCCGAGGACTACCTGGGCGAGAGTTTCGGGGTCTGGCGCACAGCGGAGGCAAGCGGCAAGCCGCACCGGATCAGGGTTCGGCTTGAGGGCTGGGCGGCGAGGGTGGCCTCCGAGCGGCGCTGGCACCCCAGCCAGCAGGTCAAGGAGTTGCGTGGCAAGGGCGAGCGGATGGAGTTGAGCTTTGAGCTGGCCAACCTTGAGGAGATCACCAGCTGGATCTTGAGCTGGGGGGCGCAGGCCGAGGTGATCGCCCCGAAGGCACTGCGCACGCGTGTTTCGGGCGAAATAACCAAGGCCGCGAAGCTTTACCGGAAGTGAGGCGCGTTTAACCCGCGTCGCGCCTGGCCAGTTCTTTCATCCTGAAACGCTCCCCGAGGCCTTTCCCTTCCGCTTGGAACAGGTCGCGCAGGTGATCGTCCATGGTAAAATAGAAGATCTGCCAGCCCATCTTCACCAGTGACAGGCACTGGGTGACCATGTGCCGGCGCTGTTCCCAGTCCGAGTGCTGGAACGCGTCGTCAAGCAACAGAAACCCGGCCCGATCGTTCAGGGCGAGGGAGGCGAAACCGACCCGCAGCGAGAGGAACACCTGTTCCCTGGCGCCGCTGCTTAAGCTCGAGACAGGGAACGCGTTGCCGCCGGAATCCTCAACCTCCAGGTGCTCATCGTCGGTTAAGTTGAACCCGACATACCGTCGACTGAAATACTGCAGGCATTGAGCAATCGAGTTGTCGGCGAGAGAGCGACGGATCCGGTTGTTCTCGTCCTCGCGCAACTCCGAGATGACCTTGTGGACCAGGATCTTTGCCAATACCTGTGCTGTTAATGCGTGGTATTCTTTGGCCACCTCATCGCGTTTTTGGCGCAACCCTTCCAGCAGGGTCTCCCAGTTGCTGTCATCTTCAATGCCGCTCGCGCTCATGACGCTGCGCCTCAACTCCCTTGCCTGGTCCTCGTCGGCCTCGATCTCGGCATTGATGTCGGCAAGTTCCTGCTCAATCCCTGCCAGCCCTGGTGCGTCCCAGGCGTGGCCCGGGTCCTCGCCCAGGTATTGATCTTCGGGGATTGCCAAGGCCATCAGCGAGTTCTCGACCTGTTTTATTTCCCGCTCCTTGTCCCTGCGGGACATGGTCAACGAGTCAATGGAGGTGTCCCACCCGTCCCGGTCAACTTGCTGCCCGGTCAACTCGGCCAGGGCACTTGATATTGCGTCTTCCTCTTCGCTGACCTCGACCTGTGTTTGTTGATATTTCTCAATCCTTTCCGTGGCGATCACAGATAGGCGGTTAAATTTTTCGGCCATGGCCTGCAGGCTCGAGAGGTCGGCAATGGGATCGCCGAACCGCTGTTGGTATTCCTGATCGAGTTTCTCCAGCTCGATATCAGCGCCCTGACTGGAATCAACGTTCCCGCGGGATGAAAATATGTGCCAGGCCACCAGGGCGGCGGTGCCAATGCCCAGGGCTGCGGCAAGGATTTTCCCGCCCAGCAGCCCGGTGATGATCGCAGCTGACAGGAACAAGAGGGCCGCAGGGAGCTGCCATCGCGCGTTGCTATCCCGCGGGCTGCCCTCGGTGATGCGTTGGTAGCTCTCGTAGTTCCTCACGGCCTGGGTCAGGTATTCGTGATCGTCAACCTGACCTTGCAGTTGGGGCAGTTCCCCGGACTCTTTCCCGGCATCACGCTGCTTTTTCTTACAGTTCTGGATTTTTTCAGTGAGGATGCCGATATCTTTATCGGTCGCGAGGTTGTCCAGCGAGTCCTGCTCTTCGGCTACCGATGATGACAGTAAAAAAGCCTTGTGGCGCTTGGCCTCAAGCATTTTCGCGCGGGAGTCCCGGAGCCGTTTCCTTGTCGCCTCCAGGGTCACGAGGTGGCCCTCTGAGGATTTCCTGTCACACTCTTCCACCAGCGCGTCGAGGTCCGCCAGCGAGTCCTTGAGGATCTTGTGGTCCTTGATTTCCCCCGCCTGGTTGCCCTGCGGTTCGCCCTCGACGATGGACGCTTTCTGCAAAGTCCTTGAGACCCGCTCCTGCACGCCATCGAGCAGCTTTTGTCCCAGCAGGAAGTTGCGCAACACATCGATCCCGACGCCTTGGCCTGT
>JAYGGE010000021.1:0-3325 GCA_046581505.1 Verrucomicrobiales bacterium
ATCAGATTTGGCTCGGTAAGCCTTGTATTCAGGCCAGGACAATTTGCCGTCTTTGTTTGTGTTGGCAGCTGAATATTACTTTCAAGATCCCTGAATGACAAACCATTCCAGTTCCAATGCAATCTTCATTCTTGTCCGGATCATGAGGAATGTCACCCGGATTAGGGACTGGGATGATTCCTGAATAAGAAAACACGGCAGGCATGGAGAATCACGTTTGACCTTCACCTTCAATCCGGTCAGTTTCATCCCGAAGAATGCAAAGTGCTAACGCATCACTGAATAAATCCCTGGAGTCGCGCTACTTTACCGATGCCGCTGTTTTTGAGGAGGAGACAGAAAAGATATTCCGCGCCCGCTGGCTATACCTGGAGCGCTCCTCGGCAATCGAAAATTCCGGCGACTACCTTTCCGTCGACCTTGAAGGAGAAGGAGTGATCCTGCTGCGCGATCAGGAAAATGAGGCCAGGGTTTATTACAACATGTGCCGCCACCGCGGAACGCGCCTCTGTAATGAACCCTCCGGCAACTGCGGCAAGGTGATCAGCTGCCCCTACCATGCCTGGAGTTATGCCCTGGACGGGTCACTGGTCGGCGCACCGCACATGGAGAAAACAGAAGGTTTCAGCAAGGAGGATTATCCGCTGCTCTCCCCGGCCCACACCACCTGGGAAGGCAGTGTTTTTGTCCACCTTGGGGATAACCCGGAGCCCTTTGAGCAAGCCTATGCACCGGTATTGACCAAGTTTGCGCCATGGCACATCGGTGAACTCAAGCCGGTGCACCGTGAAGTATATGAGGTGGCAGCCAACTGGAAGCTGATCGTGCAGAATTATTCGGAATGCTACCACTGTCCCCTCGTTCACCCGGAGCTGGAAAAACTCAGCCATTACCGTGACACCGGAAATGACCTTGAGGAGGGAGCTTTCCTCGGCGGACCGATGCGCATCACCAGTGAGGGAGGCGGGCTGAGCCGTGGCGGCAGGCGCACTGCTCCTCCCCTCCCCGGGCTGCAGGGAGAGGACCTGCAGCACGCCTATTATTACCTGCTCTTTCCCACACTCCTGGTGAGCCTGCAGCCCGACTTTGTGCTGATGCACCACCTGCAGCGGGTGAGTGCCGGCCACACGCGCATCATCTGCCAGTGGCTCTATCACCCGCAGGCCGTCAGTGAGGATAGCTTTGATCCGCAGCCCACCATTGACCTGTGGGATGAAGTCAACCGCCAGGACTGGCGCGTGAGTGAACTGACCCAGAAGGGTGTTGCCGGCAGTGCCTACACTCCCGGGCCTTATTCAAGCCTGGAAAGCATGCCGGCGGCCTTTGATCGCGAATACCTGGGGGCGATGGGATCACACCGGTGACCTGAAGAAGTCGCGCGGCTTCAAGGTGGTGGGTGATAAGCGCTCGCACGGCAATGGCTGGGATCATATAGCCTCACCCGCGCCGCCCTGCCGGTAAATCATGGACCCGCGCGAGTGTTTCCTTTGCCAACGGCCGCGCATTCGCCCATACCATCGGTGAACTCATCTGCATCGGCAGGTAATCTCCCGGGACGCTACCCCCCGGGACCTAGACAGAATACTCCAGGTAAAAGGCCATTTGATCCCGCTCGGAATACCAGAGCTGACGATGATAGTGCTGCTCCTCTTCCCTGATCCAGAGATCCCGGCCGTCAATGGCACCGGGCTGCCACCAGGGAAGATCATCGCGCGGGTCCAGCAGGCGCTCGACACGCCCGGGCGGGACGGGCCGCAATGAGAGATCCCTGATGATCCGCTCCACCGTGGCCCGTTGACACTTGAAGGACAACTGATAGGACACATCAATGCCAAGCTCATCAGCGTAATAATAAACACCGGTCACGCTGCCGGGCGGCACGAAGCCGAAGTGTTGTTCAAAGCCCCGGCGGTTGGCCTCCGTGTCAGCACGATCAAGGTCATAACGCGTGCATGAGGAGAAAATCATGCCGGCAAAGAGCGCAATAGAAAGAATCCCGGTCGCACTACCCCTCATGATTTTCTTTTTCCTCAACAAGGCAAGGCAACGACACCTCACTGCCGCGCAAGGTAAGCCCTGGCGATCAATTCCCCGAGTTGCACGATCCCTTCAGTGGTGATGACCAGCATCTTTTCCTGCGGGGGCAGGTTGAAGGCCTTGAGATGAATGAACCCGGGATCTGCTGCAGCGGCCTTGACCATGTCGCTGACGACATCAAGGTCGTTAAGGCGCTCCACATCGGTGGGGGGCTGCTGGCTCACGTACCATTTTAATTTGGAACTGGCCAGATCCTTGCGGCTCTGGGCAATAATGGCCCGCAGGCGCTCAGCCGCCTGTTTGCGGTAGGGATGAAAGGACATGTCGTTTTCACCCACATGATAAAAGATGCCGGTAATTTCCACCTCATTCCCCTTGGCTTCAAGTTCCTCGACTGCTTCCCTGATGAATTCAATGAACCTCGGGTAGAGGTGGCGGCTCTTGGCCATGCTGCCCCCGGGGGTCCAGTCGATGATTTGCGATCCGCTGTGGGTGAACTTGGCAATGGCGATATTTCCCTTCACCTTACCGGCCAGTGTGTGTGTAAAGCTCAACTCAGGACCGAAGGTGTCATAGTAGCCGGTAAGGCCGAGCGGCTCCCAGCCATCAGAAACCCTGTATCCGCCTCCAAGGCTGTACTTGTAGGCGATTGCCGGATTGTCCTTGAGCAGATCCGACTTGCCCTTCATTTCCTTTAGTTCCTGCACAAAGGCCCGTTCCCCCTCCATGTTGCGGTGACCGGCAAGGACAAAGAGTTTCACCTTGCTGCCTTTCCTGTAAGGCCATTTTCCCAGTGGGCGCGGTTGTTCGAGTTTAATGCCAATCGTGCGCAGGTAGGCGGAGGCATAGTTTTCGCCATGCTGCAGCTGACCAAGGGTGCCGTAATGGTAGTGCAGCCCAACCGGCCGGCCGATCTCCGCACCCACGTGGGAAGTGCGGACGTACTCGGCCCGGGAATCAGCATCCGTCACCGCGCGCTGGCCAAGGCTGATGGCATACATGCGCGGGCGCAGGTCCATGCCCCAGATGGTCTTGGTGCACAGCTCCCCGATATAGAACTTAAGCCCCGGGAGCTTGAGGTCACGGCGCCAGCTGGCCAGGAAATTCTTCAGGTTCTTGCCGTAATTGCCCATGTATTCCTCATTGAACATGTCGTTCTCACCCTGGTGCCACATGAAGCCCTCGACCCGGTAGGGGATCTTCTTCTTGTCGAGCGCGGCGAGTGAGGAGCGGATCCAGTCCAGCGCGAGGGGATACATCTCGAAGCCGCTGGGGTCGTCCGGGTTCC
>JAYGGE010000064.1:0-2169 GCA_046581505.1 Verrucomicrobiales bacterium
TCCACACGGTTCCGGAAACCGGGGAATTCACCCTGGAGGAGGAGACCGAGGTGCGGGCCGGTTTCTTCACCGCCGGCGGCGGTTCCGCAATCATTGGCATGGACGCGAATAATTCCGGCACCGGCAACAGCCGGACCGACCATGACCTTTCCCCGGCCCCGCCGGCGACAACGGGCGATCCGGTGAACGGGTTCAGCAACGCCAACCTGAGGAGGACCTATGCCTTTGAGATCAATATTCTCTCCACCATCGACTCCGACGGTGATGGCATCCGGGACAACTGGGAGATTGCGTATTTTAACAACCTCAGTGCCACTGACGGCAGCGGGGATGCCGATAATGATGGCGCGAGCGACTACGACGAGTATGAGAACGGCACCAACCCGGTCGAGGAGGACACCGACGGCGACGGGCTCAAGGACGGCGCCGAGACAAATACCGGTATCTTTATCGACGCTGAAGACACCGGAACCGACCCGCTGAATACCGACAGCGACAATGACGGTAGCGCTGATGGAGTTGAAGTGACCAAGGGGACTGATCCCAACACTGCAAACAGCATTACCGAGCTGAACACAATCAGTGTGTTGCCGACAGGCACATACGACATGATTGCCGGTGCGGATTTCATTAATGCCTACGTCGAAAACGACGGCACACACAGCTGGCTTTTGGTCGGCCGTGGCCGTGAGGGATGGACTTGGGACGCAAATGGTCAAGGTGCAATCGCTGATGTTTCTGATCTCGCCACACTTGGCAAACCATCAGCATTCGCTCCCGCGACATACAGCACCGCATTGATCAACGCTTTGCTCGGTGCATCCGGCGCTGACCTGACCGGGGTGGAGATCCGCCTCAAGCGGGCAAGTAACCCGGAAGGCTCCGCCTACGAGGAGGGCCGCTGGCGTCCGAAAACTGAGACAGCCTGGCGCTGGAACTTTGATACCGGCATGGAGGTCCAGTATGAGGTGGTGGAAACCAACGGCGCCCCGGGCGGACAGCTTGGACAATCGGACCGCAACACCCGTGACGGCGAGCTTGCCGGTAACGATTCTGACCGCGTCTTCACCTGGAACTGGGACCAGCACCAGACCATGGGCTTCAGCATGGGGCAAAATGTCCGTCTCGGCTCGAACAGTGCCACAAACTTCTGGTATGAGAGAGCTAATGAGGACCACGCCATCCCCTACGCCGAGATCTACATCCGCCTTGAGGACCCGGATTCTCCGGAACTTACCGACAGTGACAATGACGGCATTGGCGATGTCATTGAAAATGCCCTTGCCGGCAACCTGGATGATCTCAGCGCCGGCGATGACGACGGTGACGGCCTGAACAGTCCTGATGAGCTGAACACACACGGTACTGATCCGCTTGACGCTGACAGTGATGATGACGGTCTCAACGACGGTGATGAAATCACCGCCGGAGTTGACCCGAACAATGCTGACAGTGACGGTGACGGACTTGCTGATGGTGCCGAGGTGGCTACCCACGGCACTGACCCGGCAGTGGCAGACACTGACGGTGACGGAGCATCTGATGGTATCGAGATTCAAGTGGGAACTGACCCGCTTGACGATGCCAGCGTGCCTCCGACATTGCTTGTCCAGCCGAGTTTCCCGGTCACCCTGCTTGATGTTCCGGCCGGCGCTGATGTCGCCCCGAACGAGCAAGTCGCTGGCCTGACATACAGGGAAGATCACCATCCCGGTGGCGTGTTGGCGCACAACAACTCCCAGCAGAACTGGAACAGGATCATCCTTGACCCGGCCAACTGGCCGCCACTGCGCTCCGTGACCGCCATTCAGCCATGGTTTGACCACGGCAATGGCGGATTCAACACCCCGGGCGGAGGAAACCGCCCATGGACTGACGGCGGAGGAGACCACTTCTGTGTCCTTATTGAGGGCTACGTTCTTCTTGAGCCCGGTGCCTACACCATCCACCTCGGGGCTGATGACACGAACTACTTCGTGATCGACACCCCGGCCGGAGCAGGCCAGACCGCGCACAACTGTTGCCCGAATGACCACCAGTTTTCCTTCAACGTCCCCGTTAAGGCCTGGTGTCCGTTTGCCAACCTCATGGTTGAGGAAGGCGGCGGCGACTGGGGTGACGTCAGTATCTCCGGTCCCGGCTTTGGCCGGGTTGGCCTTGGCGACACAG
>JAYGGE010000070.1:0-2020 GCA_046581505.1 Verrucomicrobiales bacterium
GACAACGTGACGCTCTCGGTTTCCCAAGCCGTCGCCGGTGTCCCGGACATCATCGATGTCACGGTGCTCGGCAACGGCGACGTCTTGCTCACCCTGGACGGGTCGGAGTCAGGACTGACCGCGCAGCAGTCAGACGACCTCACCGCGAGCAGCTTCTCCGATGTGGCCTCCACCCCCGGGACCAACACGCTGACGATTGCCGCCGGCGATGTCGATCCCAACGCGGACGGCGCCGATTATTTCCGGGTCCGCAACTAGAGCTGACCGGCCTCCTTTCGCAGGCAATCCAACAGGTTCGGTGGCCTCCTTCGGGAGGCCGGCCGGTCAAGTTGATCAGCGAGAAGCCTTAACGATTCGATCGCAACCACCCCCAACCATGAGCCACGGGCACTTGTGCGCTGTGGGGTGGTGGTGTTAGGGTTGCGGGATGAGGAGGACATTTATTCTTCCTGCTGCCTTATTGCTTCTCTCAGTAGCAGCGGGGACGGTTCAAGGCGGGGAGGTAAAGACAGTTGAGCTGAAGATCGAGGCACTGGCCACGATTGCCGGGCGGGACAGGCAATGGGACTGGTGGCAGGCGCGGACGACTTTTGTGCCATCATCCGGAGCGGGGACAGGCAGCAAGCCGATGTGGATTACCACCATGTCGGAGACGGGGCGAGAAGGGGTACACAATTTTCATGACATCTACCAGTCAGTGAGCCGGGATGAAGGAAAGAGCTGGAGTGTCCCGAAGGTCATCCCGATCCTGAAGCGAGCAAGGCAAAAGGATGGATACGAGGTTTGTGCAGGTGATTTCTGGCCCACCTATCATGCCGGTTCGGGGAAGGTGATTGCCACAGGCAAGACATTCAATTTCGAGGGAGGAACAAAGGAGAACCGGCGGAGGGAGAGGGTGTCTTATGCCGTGATGAATCCCGCAGATGGTTCTTGGAGTTCCCTGCGTTTTCTCGGAATGCCTGCACAGGATCATCGTGGAAATACCATCACGGCAGCCAACGCGGGAAACACGCAACGGGTGGACCTGTCCAACGGTGAGATCCTGTTGCCGGTCCGCTACATGGCGGACGTGAAGAAATTCAATTACACAAGCGTGGTGGTACGGTGCAGGTTCGACGGCGAGCAGATGTCCTACGTGGAGCATGGAACGGAGCTCAACATTCCAAAGGGACGCGGGCTCTATGAACCCTCACTTGTAAAGCACGGTGAGTGGTTTTATCTCACTTTACGGGCGGATCACAGTGGTTATGTGACGCGCAGTCGGGATGGCTTGGCTTTTGAGCAGGTTCGTGAGTGGACCTTTGATGATGGAGAACCCCTGGGAAGTTACAACACACAGCAGCACTGGACGAGGATTGGAGAAGGTCTCTTTCTGATTTATACGCGTCGTGGAGCGGGGAATGATCATGTCTTCCGGCACCGTGCCCCGCTCTTCATCGGGCAGGTCGATCCGGGTCGTCTTTGCGTGATTCGCCGCACAGAACAAACCCTATTGCCAGAGGAAGGGGCAACGCTTGGAAATTCTGGGATTTGCCGCATCAGTGACCACGAGAGCTGGATCACCTGCGGGGAGGGGCTTCTCCGGCTCGGCAAACGCAAGAATGACCTCAACAAGGTGCACGTGGTACGAGTAAGGGCAGTCAGGACAGGATCGTGAATCGCGTAGCCTGATTTCTGTAACCACCACCAAGATCCCCCGTGCAGTGCATGGGGTGCTTGTGCGGTGTGGGGGTGTGTGGTTAGGGTTGGGGGGTGAAACAGCGCATTGCAATTACCGTTACAGTTTTTCTGCTGGTGGGTGCGAGTATTTTCTGGTTCGCGATCCTTCGTCCCCAGTTATTAAGCAATCAAACATATTCCTTAATGATGGCTGTTTGGCGAGATGGAAATGTCCAAACAATTAAAACTCAATTGGACGCCGGTGGAGATGTGAATACTACGGATGATGCGGGGAGGTCTCTTATATTTTTTGCAATTGAAAGGGGGCACAAGGAAATTACTGAATTGCTTATTGAGGAGG